>NZ_CP022708.1:147500-747500 GCF_025340265.1 Novosphingobium sp. 9
GCCGATCTTGAGTGGCAGCGGCAGGCCTGCGTCCTGTGTCGTCCCGACACGATGCTGCCAGATGACCTTGTTGGTCTTGAGGTCAATTCCGGCGACATAGCCCCATGGCGGCTGCATGCACGGCATGCCCAGCGGGGAAAGGAAGGCGCTCAGGTTCACACCATAAGGCGTGCCGTACATCGGCTGCACGCCGGTTTCGCTACCCGCCGGGTGGTCCTTGGTGGGATGCGAAGGGTTGTCCGGACCGCGCTTCATCAGCTTCGAGACGAAGGGAACCGTCATCGGGTTGGTGATCGCGATCTGGCGCTGCGGATCGACCGAGATGCCGCCCCATTCGAACATGCCCAGATTGCCGGGGAACACCAGCGTTCCCTGCAGCGAGGGCGGCGTGAACGGACCTTCGTAGCGCAGACGCTTGAACATGATGCGGCAGGCGAGTTGGTCGAACATCGTCGCGCCCCACATGTTTGCATCGGTCAGGTTATCCTTGGGACGCAGCGACAGTTCGGAGAACGGCTGCGTCTTGGAGAGCCAGTCTCCGGCGACAGCGCCCTGCGGCACGGCCTTTTCAGGCGCGGGCACGATGGGCTTGCCGGTGCGGCGGTCCAGCACGAAGATATTGCCGGTCTTGGCGGGGGCATAGATCGCCGGGACCATGCCGTGTGCGGTCTGGACGTCCATCAGCGTCGGCTGCGAAGGCACGTCCATGTCCCACAGGTCATGGTGCACGGTCTGGTAGGACCACACGCGCTTGCCCGTGGCGATGTCCAGCGCGACGATCGAGCTGGCATAGCGCTCGTTATCGGGCTTGCGGTTGCCGCCGAAGATGTCGGGCGTCTCCACGCCGGTCGGGATATAGACCAGACCCAGCTTCTCGTCCGCCGAGGATACGATCCACGAGTTGGGCGAGTTGGGCGTGAAGTGGTGCGTAGCCGAAGGCAGCTGGTTTTCGTTCTTCGCGCCCGGATCCCAGGCCCAGACGAGGCGGCCGGTATAGATGTCATAGCCACGCACCGCACCCGAAGGTTCGTTCGTGGAATAGTTGTCCGTCACCGCCCCGGTGACGATCAGGATCTGCTTCGTCGCCACCGGCGGCGAGGTGCCTTCGAGGAAGCCCTTTTCGGTGACGTTCATCGACTGGTTGAGGTTGAGCGTGCCGTGTGCGCCGAAGTCTTCGCAAGGGCGCCCCGTCAGTGCGTCCAGCGCGATCATGCGACCATCGTTGGTCGGCAGGAAGACGCTCTGGCGACACTGTGCGGGAACCGGCTTGCCCTGCGTATCAACCGCATTGGCGGGCGCGGCATGGTATGCCAGGCCACGGCAGGTCAGGTGCTGGAAAGTGTTGTTCGCCTGCAACTTGGGATCATACTTCCACACCTGCTTGCCGGTGGCGGCATCAAGCGCGAAGACGATCTGGTGGGGCGAGCACAGATAGACAAGGTTGCCGATCTTGATCGGGGTCACCTCGAAAGTGCTCTCCACCGGATCGGCTTTGCCCAGCGCGGGCATGTCGCCGGTGCGGAACGTCCAGGCGACCTGTAGCTTATCCGCGTTTTCCGGCGTGATCTGCGTCAACGGCGAGAACCGCTTCCCGGCATTGTCGCGGCCATAGGCCTGCCAGTCATCGGGAGACATGCCATCGGCCAGGTTCACCGGACCGGAAACGCCGGGAAGATTTCCGACCGTTGCCACGCTGTCACGCGTCAGGGAGAAGCCGACGATGCACACCGCGATCGCCAGAACCGCACCCAGCGGCCAGCGTAAGGGACGCGTCCCTGCCGGATGCGCGCGCACCACCCAGGGCAGCAGCAGCCAGATGCCGAGCGGAACGAGGACGTCACCCCGCGCCGCCAGACGCCAGAAATCGAACCCTGCCTCGCTCACGGCCCAGACCATCGTTGCGGCGATGATAAGGGCATAAAGCGGATAGGCGAAGCGATGCCCGCGCCACAGCAGCAATGCCGTGACCGCCATCGCGGCACCCGCGATGACGTAATAGACCGAGCCTCCGAGTGCTGCCAGCCAGCCACCTGCCACCACAAGGACGACAGCGATCAGCAGTACGAGCACTGATGTGATTTTCAGCCACAGGCCGGTCCGGGAACGGGGGGCGCTTCCCGGCGCGCTGAGTATTTCCATGGTTTTCAGTTCCTGTTGAACATCAACAAAGTCGGTGCTTCCCGCCGGAAGGGGGAGGCACGACGACAAATCTCAAAGTGTAAAGGCGCTCTTCAGGCCAAGAATGACCTCGTCCGTGCGTGAGCGGTAACCGCCCGGATCGACGATGTACTGCACGTTGGGGCGCAGCATGACGCCGGGCATCAGGTGCAGCGAATAATAGAACTCGCCGACATATTCGGCATGCGCTCGCTCGCTGCGCGGATCGGCCAGTTGTTCGGCATAGGCCGCGCGGGCGTTCACGTTGGTACGGCCCACGAAGAGTGCCACGTCATCCTCGGGTCGGCCGGCGAAAGGCGCGGTCCAGATCGCTGCGGCAGTCACCTGATCGTCGGTCCGCGCGGTGCGGCGGTCGGCCTGCGTGTAGTTGAGCTGGATGCTCAGGCCGCTGGTTGTCGTAGGGCCTTTGACCGGATCGTCGACATATGTGCCGGTCAACTGCTGGCGGATCGCGATATAGGCGCCGTAGCGTCCCTTACGACGCAGTGGGTCGATATCACGGTCACCCACCAGTTGGTGATCAACCGCCAACTGCAGGTCATCGGCATGTTGCGTGTTGTACCAACCACCGATCTTGTAGACGCCGGGAAGGCCGTGTGCCCCCAAGTGCGCAATCCAGCCGAATTCGACCGGTACGGTCACGCCGTCCGCGCCGGCGTGGTTCAGGGCGAAATTGTTGTCCAGATTGTGGGTATTGGCCTCATAGACCCCTGCCATCGCATACCAGTTGCGACGTGTGACCTTTCCGACCGCGCCCCACTGGCTGACCGGCCAGTTGTACCAGTAATCGCCGACCAGGTTGCCGACGGCGGCGCCGCAGAACGTCAGGTTCTGGGCGTCGCAGCCCAGCGATTCAAAGTCCGAGCCCATCGTCAGGCGGCCCGCCTTGATATCCACGCCGGGGGCGACTTGCTGGTCCCAGTAGAACTCGGTCAGGCGCCAGGTCTGGCCGCGTCCCCAAGCTTCCTGCACAAGCTGCAAGGTATCAAGCCCTGCCTTGTCAACCAGACTGGGGCCGTGCCGATAGGTGATCGTACCATGGAGCGATCCACCCCGGAACCCCGCGATCTTGTCCATATCCAATGTGACGCCCGCTGTGACCTGGCCGATGGCGGTGGCATCCTTGTTCGTGCCGCCGCTGGCGTTTGCCGCGAACTCGTTGCCGTAGGAAAGATTGAGATCGATGCCCTTGTCATCGAGATCAGAGCGGACACCGCCCCAGTCCCCGCCGATAGTATCTCCCCACTTGCTGGCAGGTATTGCGACATCGTCCGCGTCTTGGGCTTGCGCCACACCCGCGAAGCCTTCGGGGCTGAAGGAAAGGATAGCTGCGGTAGAAATGACAAGCCGACGCAATCCCCGCCGCCCGCATTTATGTCTCTGAGACGATTTGCCCATTATATTTGCACCCGAATTGTATATTGTTTTTTGTAAGCGCAACAGCTTGCGCGTGCCGCTTTGCGGCTCGCGAAGTGAGCGTTGGCCAAGGACAGCAAGCCCGACCGCATCTTGCATCGCAATTCAAAGTGCACTTATGCGCTTTGCCGCCATGTGCAAATGCAACTAATCAAACATAGCGAGCGTTAATTTCATCAGCCTGCCACCCTGCAAGCGCAGACGATGAATATTCCGCCGGGAATGTTTCCCGCGGAATATTCAGCTGGAAGGCAAGACGCCGAATGATCGGATTAATGCTGAAATGCGTGATGCATTTTTCGCTCTTCGGGCCCTTTAAGGAAGAGAGGACTTGAATTCTGCCGGTAAGGCCTGTGTTCCGCGAAGGCTACAAGATCCGCATCTGGCCTTTCAAAGCAGCGAGACTGCAAACCTTTCGGGCGGGTCAATGTAGAAAGACTGTCTACACAATGGCCTGTTACGATCAGGTGGATCTCATGCGCTGATCAAAGAATGCAGATTGTGCTAGCAACATGGTCACGGCTTCACGTCCCCGCCCAATACGCTCGGCAGAGAAACAACTGTCGCGTCGCCTCTTGTCCTTAAAATCAAGATAAAAGGTGTCCAGAAATACAACGGTTTGTTGCCAGCAGGCGATCCGCTGGTAGGACTAGCTTTTTTAATTAACTTCGAGATATTCCGGCAGCGCTCGATGCCCGGCAGGTCAATGTACCGTGTAAGTGCGCTTGTCAGTCAGGTGGATTGATAGGCACCCGAGCCACCAGAAATGGTGGTTTGCGCATGTCCTGCCCGTTATTGAGCCGGGGAAGCCGTGTCCACTGTCCAAGCGTGACGTAAACATAATGGCCGTCCGCGAAGATACCATCGGGCCAGACGAAGCGTGGATCGCGGGTAATCAGGTCAAAGCTGCCATCAAGGTTGCGCCGGAAGATCGCATCATGCTCGCCTGCGGTGGTGTAGATGCGTCCCCAGGGGTCGGAGGCAAGGCCGTCGGCCGAGCCTTTTTCGCCTTCGTCGACAATCGCCTTGGCAAGGGCTGCATCGCCCACCGAGAAATCGGCGAGAAGGGCGGTAGGCAGGCTATAGAGACGGTGGCTGCTGAGCGGCGCATAGTAGAGCCGGTCGCTGTTGCGGCTCAGCGTTACACCGTCCACGCCGCCACCCGGAAAGCTCGGGTTCGCAGGGTCGGCGCGCAGGGGCTTGCCCCCCAGGAACGTGAGGAAGCCGGGATCGGCCATCACTGACTTGTCCCCGCTCAACACGCGGCGCTGGCGGCCGCTGGCGATGTCCACCACCACGAGCGCGGGATGCCCGTCGAACGAGGAGTCCGAGATATAGGCAGTACCCGCAGCGCCGTGGGTGAGGTCCACGCGCAGATCGTTGAGATGGCTGCCCGGCAGCGTCGCGTCATCGAGCAGCACTTTGGCAAAGACCTTGCCGGTGGCGGGATCGATGCCCAGCAATTTGGCGCCGCCCGGAGGGATTGGCTGCCCCTTGATCTTGCCGTCGTCGATCACCCACAGCCGTCCGCGCGTGTCGGTGGTCAGACCATGGGGCGAGATCAGACGGTCGGCAGCCTTGCCCGTGGTGGCTGCCGACAGCGCGACCGAAGGGTAGGGGCTAAGCTTGCCGTCTTTCCATTCGGCCAGAACCGGGCCCGGATGGTCGCCGTCATGCTTGGGAAAGGTCAGGAACAATCGCCCGTTCACCACCGCGATACCCGATGGATCGGGCGCCTGAACCTCGGCGACGATCTCGACCTCGCCGCTTGCGGCGAAGCCCGGATCGGTGTTGTCCAGCACCGCAGGGATAGAAGATGGCGTCTGGGCGTGGGCAAACGATGTCATTCCCAGTGCAGCGAACGAAACCACGATGTGCGATGCAGAAGCGCGTAACAGCCTCATCCCAGATGCGGCCCGATAAGCGCCAGGTCAGCGGCGGACAGCCGGTCAGAGGCGCTGTCCAGCTGGTGCCAGTAGGGATAGAGCAGCGGCGGACGACTGACCGCCTCCAGTTTGCTCACCTCTTCGGTGCTGAGGATAGTCTGTGCCGCATCGAGGTTGGCGGCCAGCTGTTCTTCGTTGCGGGCGCCGATCACGAGACTGGAAACGGAAGGGCGGGTCAGCAACCAGGCCAGAGCGACCTGCGCAGGCGAAGTGTTCTCGCGGTTCTCTGCAATTTCGACCAGTGCTTCGACGATGTTGTAAAGCGCCTCTACGTCGCGGACGGGCGGCTCATTCCAGTTTGCCGCCTTGCGGGTGCCTTCGGGTTCGGGTTTGCCGCGCCGGTACTTGCCCGACAGCAGACCGCCTGCCAGTGGGGACCAGATCACGCTGCCCAGCCCCTGATCGACGCCGATGGGCAGAAGCTCGTACTCTGCTTCACGGGCCTGCAAGGTATAGTGGATTTGCTGGGCGACGGGTCGGATCAATCCTTCTCTCTCGGCCGTCGCGATCATTTTCATTACATGCCAGCCGGAGAAATTGGAAACGGCCACATAGCCAATCTTACCCGACCGGGTCAGATCATCGAATGCCGCCAGGGTTTCTTCCAACGGGGTCAGGCCATCCCATTCGTGGCACCAGTACAGATCGATATGATCGGTACGCAGGCGCTTGAGGCTGTCTTCGCAGGCGCGCACGATGTGATGGCGTGAAAGACCGCGCTCGTTCGGGCCTTTGGAGCCGGTTGGAAAGCGCACCTTGGTGCCGAGGATCAACTTCTCCCGGCGGCCTTCAGTCAGCGCCTCGCCGATAATTTCTTCCGACATGCCGGCGGAATAGATATCTGCGGTATCGATGCTGTTGACGCCGGCATCGAGGCACATGTCGATCTGGCGTTGGGCGCCTTGCATATCGGTGTTACCAGTCTTGGCGAAAGCACCCTGTCCACCGAACGTCATGGTGCCCAGGGTCAGCATGGAAATCTTGAGGCCGGATCGGCCGAGCAGGCGATATTCCATGGGTGCTGGCTCCTTTGGTTAAGGGGTTGGGGCGAACTCTCAGCGTAGCCGGGTCGGCCTTGCATTTAGCAAGATAATCAATGGCATCAGCTATAATGCCTTTGATTACGTCTGGGTTGCATCAGGATGCATTTTTTAGGGCAACAGCTCAAAGCTAGACTCAAGAGGGCCGATAAAGGCCTGATCGGCGCTCAGCGAGTGGTCCGGGTTGATTGTTAGTGCATGATCGCCTCCGACGCTATTGCCGCCCTTGGGTGGGGCGAAGCGGAACCGGAGGGCGGCCATGGCGGCGTTGCATTTCCGGGGCCGGCGGCCGATAGCCCAATGAGCTATGTGGCCTGACTTTGTTGTAATGCCACCGCCAAGCTTCGGTCACGATTTTCCCATACTTCGGGGGTGCCGGAGATCGTCGATGACAACGTGCATCTCGTTGGCGGAAAGGGGGAGGCTGCAGCTTGGAGAATTGTACAGGCGAACTGGAAGGCATGGATACGTTCCTCGACGATGATGCCGAGGGTTGGGCGACGATCCACTGACACCTGCAGCGGTTTGCGCCTTGTGATCCTTCAAGCGCTGTGAGTGTCGGAAGGCTGGCAATCATCAGCGCCGACACATCAGGAACAGTCCGGGCGTCCCGGGCCCTTGCGGCCCTGGCCGCGCTCTACCTCCGCTTGCGCTTCGGCCGAGCCCCCGGAAGGGTCTCGTCGGCATAGCCGTAACGATCGCCCGACGCTTGGGAGCGCCCCGCGGTGCAGGCGCGCCCTGCGGTCGCCGCGTGAGGGCACGCGGGGGCGTTGGGCGTTGGGCTTGGCGGCTCCAGGTGACGGGGGCGTCGCTACCCGATAGCCCCGCCTCGCCGGGGCGCAACCCGGCCGCTTGGGCGGACCGGGTCTTCCACTTCGTTGCAGCCTTGCAGGTGCGTCCCGCCTTGGCCGGCGGGGCTGAACGACGAGGCCCGCCAGCGTCTTCGCGAGGCCGGCGATCTGGGCGAGGACGTGCGCGTGCAGGTTGAGCGCGGCACCCGCGACTTTGCCACGGGAGACCGGGTGATGTTCCTGAAGAACGAGCGCAGTCTGGGGGTGAAGAATGGAACGCTCGGCACTGTGCGCAGCGTCAATGCACTGGCCATGGGCGTGACCCTCGACGATGGCACCTGCGTAGCCTTCGACCTCAAGGACTATGACCGGCTCGATCACGGCTATGCCGCCACCCTTCACAAGGCACAGGGCATGACCGTTGACCGCGTCCATGTCCTGGCCACGCCAGGTCTCGATCGTCACAGTGCCTATGTGGCCCTGACCCGGCACCGGGCCGGGGTCGAGCTGCACTATGGGCAGGACGACTTTGCCGATCACACCAGGCTGGCGCGCGCGCTCAGCCGGGATCGCGGCAAGGACATGGCGACGGATTATGGCAAGACGCCAGAGGAGGAGGCGCACGTTCGGCAGGTCGAACCGGCGGGCCGTACATCCCGCAGCCGCTTCGATGGGCTACGCCTGCCCAGTGGTCCGCTCATCGATCCGGGCAAGGCAGGCCCCGTCCATGCGCCGCCGGCCAAGAGAGAGTCGGCGGCCAGGACACCGGACACCGGGGCCCCGCGCAAGGGGCGCTTCGATGGTCTGGTGCTGAAGCTCCCCGATCATGTGCGGCGCACGCTGGAGCCAGAGCCCAATCCGGCCTCGGCATCTGCCCCGCAACTCTCGGCAGAGGCACAAGCCGAGGCGCGCGCCATGCAGTTGCGCGAAGAGCGGACCGAGGCCTTGAAGCGCCATGCCCGCGCTGTTGCTGCCGTCTTCGAGGCCCGCGAGGCCGGGCAGCGGGCAAGCCCGGAGCAATGGTCCGAGCTCGAAGCCTCGCGCACCCACTTCGAGGCGCTGCGCCCCTACGGCGCACACGATGCCGAGAAAGCCTACGTGAAGGAGCCCGAGCTGGCCCATGAAGCGGCATAGGGGCGGATCAACCGGGCAGTGCGTGCGCTGCAGCTGGAGACGCAACTGCGCACCGATCCCGAACTGCGTGCCGACCGGTTCGTCGCCAACTGGACGGCGCTCAGGACGAAGAGCGAGCAGCAGTATGTGGCAGGCCATATGAGCGCCCGCCGGGAAACCCGGGCGGTGATGGCAGACCTTGCCCACAACCTCCATCGCGATCCTCAGCTCGAATCGGTGCTGGCCCAACGCAAGCAGCAACTCGGCATCAGGTTCACCACCGGGCGCTCGTTGGGCGACGATCTTGCGAGCAGCCTGGGGCTGGGACGGGGCAGGGGCTCGGATTGTAGGGGCGCCGACGTGCTGCAATCTGCGAGTCGCGATCGTCAACATCTGCGCTTCGTTCAAGCCGGTATCGCAGGGCTGCTGGCAGGAATCGTCCTGTGGTCCTTCCTTCCCGGCGTCATCGCCTGGTCGTTGCCCGCTTCATGGCATGCACCCGATAGATGGTGGCGCGTACCTTTGGGATGGAGGTGCCGGTGATGACGTCGGAGGTCTTTGCGCAGCAGATGGCCCGCGCGGCAGCCGCCTCGCGGGAGGAGGACGGCCAGCGATCTGGGCATGAGCGTGGCCGATGCAGGGATGCGGTTGCTGCAGGAGGGAGATCCGGAGCGGTGGGAGGTGCTGCAGATGGCGGGAGCGGTGAAGGGGAATGAGACTACGCTCAAGGAGTGTGCCAAACGGGCGCTGAAGACGGGCAGGGCGGTGACGTGCCCCGTTAAGGTGGTTCGTCGCGAAGCCGCTTCAAGAGTTCCTCAATCATAGCAATCGAAGAGTCCTGCGCATTCAAGGGGTGAGAACCACCATCGATACGCCGTGTGCGGGAACTTGCGCCGACCACGATTTCGACATCTTGCCCAGATCGCGATGGCCCCAGAGATCGCGGACCGACAGCACGGCGGCCGGTTTGTAGTCCAACTGAGACCAGTCGACCGACAGACGCATCGGCGCATCGCCGCGATTGAACAGCAGCACTGCCCGTCGCCCGTCCGTCAGCGTGCGGACCCAGACTTCGCCGTCCCCCTGTCGCGAGATGCGCCGCCCCTGACGGCCCAGCGCGTCCTGATCGACCGCGATGACTTCGCGGTTCATCAGAATTGCAGCGGTTCCGGGTGTCATGGCGGCGATATCGTTGCCCGCGATCAGCGGTGCTGCCATCATCGCCCAGAGCGAGAAATGGCTGCGGTACTCGGTGTCGGTCATGCCGCCGTTGCCCACTTCGAGCATGTCGGGGTCGTTCCAGTGGCCGGGCCCGGCGAAGGGCCAGAGCGGTTCGTTGAGATCGACGATGTCGGTCATGCCCAGGGCATAACCATGCTTGCCGCTCCACTTGTCGGTGATGTCGGGCGTCGTGCGCCACAGATTGCCGATCTTCGCCGCCCACAGCCAGGGACGCGTGCTGCCCCATTCGCACAGCGAGAATACGATGTCGCGCCCGGTGGCACGCAAGGCATCCGCCATCAGTGCATAGGCTTCCTGGGAATCGCGCGATCCGGTGGAGCACCAGTCGTACTTCAGGTAATCGACGCCCCATCCGGCATACGTCTGGGCATCCTGAAACTCGTGCCCCTGGCTGCCGGGGCGGCCGCCGCAGGTCTTGCTTCCGGCATCGGAATAGATACCGAACTTCAGGCCTCTGGTGTGGATATAGTCGGCCAGCGCCTTGATACCGTGGGGAAACGCCTTGGCATTGGCGGTGATGAAGCCCTTGTCGTCCCGCGCCCCGTGCCAGCAGTCGTCGATCACCACATACTGATAGCCCGCCGCTTTCATGCCCGATGAAACCATGGCATCGGCAGTATCGCGAATGGTCTGTTCGGAGATGTTGCAGGCGAACCGGTTCCAGCTGTTCCAGCCCATCGGCGGGGTGAGTGCCAGCCCGTTGGCGTGGCGCGCGGGATCGAGCGAAGGCGGAAGCCGGTTGGGGTCGATGTCGTCCGCCAGTGCGGGACGGGCGATCAGCGCCAGCAAGAGCGTCAACAGCGCGGCGCGAAGCAGGGGCATGCGTGATTTCAGGGACATCGGGGCTCTCATTTGGGGCAGACGGCGCCAGTGGGGTCCGCATCCAGTTCGACATCGGCGATCGAGAAAGTCAGGCCGCTGTCACCATCGAGCACGAAAGGTTGCGAAACGCGGTTCATGTCGGCGCCCGCTTGCTGGAAGCACGCGAGAAGCACTTTCACGCTGCCCCACTGGCCGGGTGGGGCCGTGAACACTTGCGCGGCGTCCAGCCGGGCCTTGCCAAGGCCCAGAGTTGCGCCCTTGAGCGAACCGCTGTCGAGGCGATAGTTCACGCGCAGCGTCAGTTGCGCGTTGGTCTGGCGCCCCAGATCGACTTGCGGACCTGCGATGCGAGCCTGCCCCGGGCCGGTGAACGCGAACTGCCGTGCGCCCTCCTGTTTCCCCGCGCCGTCGACATTGCGAACCTCGACGGCGCCTTGCGTCTCCAGTTTCCAGGGAGGCACGAAACGTCCGGGCCGGTAATAGAGCGAGATGTTGGCCAGCGAGGCGTCGAGACCGGCCTCTTCGCTGAGGCGGGAAACCGTCACATGATCGGCGTAGGTCAGGCCGTAGCCGTAAGCGAACTGCGGATCGTAGCCCGGCTGGCCGACGTTGTTCGCGAACTGTGCCGCCGTCTTTGGCCACGAGTAGCTGAGCTTGCCGCGAAAATCGTGAGAGGGCTTGCCGTCGCGTCCGGCCACCAGCACATCGGCGATGCCTTCTCCTTCCGAGCCGGGAAGGAAGGCGGCGACGAAGGCATCGGAGGCGTTGATCTCCGGGTTCACCCACAAGGCACGGCCGGACAGAAACACCGAGACGGTGGGAATGCCTTGCGCCTTCAGGGCCTTCAACTGCGCCAGCGCCTGCTTGTCTCCCGGCTGGAATTCCAGCGTCGAGATGTCGCCGACCATTTCCGCATAAGGTGTCTCGCCAAACACCACCACGGCAACATCCGGGCGCGGGCCGTGGACCGTGCCGTCGGTGCTGAGCGTGGCGCTGCCGCCTGCCTTCTCGATGGCGGACTTGAGGCCTGCCCAGATCGTGGTCGCACCGGGGAAATCGGCATTGGTGTTGCCGGTGCCCTGCCACGAAAGGGTCCAGCCGCCCGATTGCAGGCCGATGTCATCGGCATGGGAGCCGGTCACGAGCACGCGCTGGCCGGGCCGGATCGGCAGCAGGCCGCCGTTGTTCTTGAGCAGCACCAGCGATTCCGCCACCGCCTGCCGCGCCACCGCACGATGCGCCGGAATGCCTAGCTGCGACTGGTGTTCGAAGGGCCGCGCCGGATCGAACAGGCCGAGCTTCAACTTCACCCGCAGGATACGGCGCACGGCATCGTCGATGCGCGACATCGGGATCTTGCCCTCGCGCACTTCATGCTCGGTATTCTCGTAAAGCGCTTTCCAGTCCTGCGGGACCATGGCCATGTCGAGACCGGCGTTGAAGGTCTGTGCGCAATCGGCATTGGTGCAGCCGGGAATCTGGCCGTGTGCGTTCCAGTCGCCCACCACGAAGCCCTGGAACCCGAACGCGCCTTTCAGCACGCCGGTCAGCAGCGAGGTGTTGCCGTGGTTCTTCACGCCGTTCCATGACGAGAAGCTCGCCATGACCGTCATCGCGCCTGCATCGATCCCGCCGATGTAGCCGGGAGCATGGACCTTGATGAGCGTTTCCTCGGACACTTGCGCATCGCCCTGATCGATCCCGTCGTGCGTGCCGCCATCGGCGAGGAAGTGCTTGATCGAGGCCGCGACCTGTCCGTTCTGGATGCGCCCTTTTCCCGGTGCCCCCTGAAGCCCGCGCACCATGGCGGCGGCATATTCGCGGGTGATTTCGGGGCGTTCGCTATAGCCCTCGAAGGCGCGGCCCCAGCGGTCGTCCTGCGGTACGGTGACGGTCGGCGCAAAGGCCCAGTCGAAGCCCGAAGCGGCGCTCTCGGCGGCGGTCACTTCGCCGATCTTCTCGATCAGCGCGGGATCGCGCATCGCGCCGAGTCCGACGTTGTGCGGAAAGATCGTGGCGCCGAACACGTTGGAATTGCCGTGGACGGAATCCATTCCGAAGATCGTGGGAATGGGCACATGGCCGGGGCGCTGCTCCAGCGAGACCTTGCGAAAGGCATCGGCAGTCGCGATCCAGTCACCCACCGGCCCGCGATCGTTGCCGCTGAGCGGGGGATCGTTGCCTCCGCCCAGCACCGAGCCGAGCGGGTATTCGCGCAAGTCTTCGGGCTTCACCGAGGCGATGGAGCCCTGGATCATCTGGCCGACCTTCTCGTGCAGCGTCATGCGCGCCATCAGCGCGGTGATTTTCGCCTCGGTCTCGGGATCGACCAGACCCACGCTGTGCGCTCTGGGCCAGAGTGCCGGATGCGCCGTGGCCGCATTCGCGGGCGCTCCGGCGGAGAGTGCAGCACCGGATGCCGGAGGAGGGGAGGCGTCCGGTGCTGCACTCTCCGCCAGCGCAACCGAGGCGCAGGTCAGCGCCGAGGCGGCCATCAGGCCGGCGGCCGACAGGCGGCGATGAGAGAGGGGCGAGCGGGATTTCGTCATGTCTGTTCCTGGGCAACCTGTTGAGGGCGATGGACGGGGGAGGGCGCTGCTGTTGCGGCGCCGGTCCCGGTCAGAAAGTCGGCATGGGATGGCGCGGCAGCGCTGGCCTGCGTCAGGGCCTCGTCCATGCGGGTAAAGGCGGTGGCGAGATCGGTGTCGGCCATCCGGTCGGCCAGCGGATCGTGGCGCACAGGCAGCAGGTCGAACCCTGCGAACATCGACAGCCAGCTCGGCGGCTGGAACGTATCCCATTCGAGACGCGGCAGCTTGCCCGCCTGGGTGAATGCCGCGATCCGCGCTTGCAGTGTATCCGGCAGATCGAGCCCACGGGCGCGATCCCACAGCGTTTCGCCATCGCGACGGTTGGCCCAGTAGTGCAGCAGCAGGAAATCGCGGATGCGCGCGTATTCCAGCGTCGTGATCCGGTTGAACTCGGCAGCGAGGGCGGGGGCGAAGCCGCGGTCGGGGAAATGGTTCAGCAGGCGCTCGATGCCGCTCTGGATCAGGGTGATGCTGGTCGATTCCAGAGGTTCCAGAAAACCTGCCGCCAGTCCGATGCCCACGCAGTTGCGTTCCCATATCCGCACGCGGTGTCCGGCGCGGAAACGCAGCAGGTTGGGCTGGCTGAGCGCCTCGCCTTCGAGCGAGCCCAGCAGCACCGCCGTCGCCTCGTCATCGCTGATCAGGCTGCCGTCGTAGACATAGCCATTGCCGACCCGGTGCTGGAGCGGGATGCGCCACTGCCAGCCTGCCGTCCGTGCCGTCGCGCGGGTATAGGGGGTGATGGCATCGCCGTGGACGCATGCCATGGCGACCGCGCGATTGCAGGGCAGCAGATCGCCCCAGTCCTCGAACGGCACGCCAAGCGCACTACCCAGCAGCAGGCTGCGAAATCCCGAGCAATCGACGAACAGGTCTGCCTCCAGAACCTGCTCGTCCTCCAGCACGACATGGGTAATGTCGCCGCTTTCTGGGTGAAGCGTCACGTCACGTACTTTGCCTTGCACATGCCGGACGTTCAGCTCGTCGCGCGCGCGGCGGGAAAGGTAGGCGGCGAACAGACCCGCGTCGAAGTGGATCGCCCAGTCGAAGTTGCCCAGATCGTTGGGCACTGGCTCGGCGGGAAGCAGGACCTGCCCTGCCATCGCCAGCCGGGTGGGCAGGCAGTAGTGTGCCAGCGGCGTCCTGTCGCCAGCCGCGCGGCGCTTGAGCCAGTACTGGTGAAAGGGGACGCCGAAGGCATCGGCGCCGTAGCGACCGAACGGGTGGAAGAAGCTCTCCCCCCGGCCCGACCAGTCGCGGAATTCGATCCCCAGCTTCACGGTGCCCTGGGTCTGATGCATGACGTCGAAGATATCGGCATCTATCGCGCGCAGGTAATCGCGGATTGCGGGCACGGTGGCTTCCCCCACGCCGACCGTTCCGATCTCGGGACTTTCGACAAGGGTTATGGCAATCGGCAGGCCCTTGAGGCGGACCGCCAGCAGATTGGCGGCCATCCATCCGGCCGTGCCGCCACCGACGATAAGGATGGATCGGATCGCATGTTCGGACATCGGCAACGCTCCATGAAGCAGCGTCTGGCAGGCTTTCCCTCGCCGCAGACCTGAAAAAAGGCGCGACGAGGGAAGGTCGGCAGGGATCAGAACTTCACGCGCACACCTGCGGTGTATCGCCGCTCGAAGATGTTGTTGTAGGCGCTCTCGTCCTTCCAGGTGAGATAGTAGTGCTCGTACTCGCCGGTGAGGTTCGAGCCCTGTGCATAGACGGTGACGTTGGGCGTCACGTCATAGCTGAGCGAGGCGTCGACGTAGTTGGTCGGAGCCTGATACAGTTCCAGCCCGCTGATGCCGCCAAAGTCCGATTGCACGGCGCGCTTCGACCGGAAGTTCCAGGCGACGCGGGCCTGGAAACGCGAGTCCTGATAGAACAGCGCGGCGTTGGTCTGGAATTCCGAGTTGTCCTGGAAGGGCACCTTGTTCCCGGCCAGATCCTTCTGCCCGGAGTCCGAGGGCGACCAGGTGAAGTTTGTGTCGATGCCGAAGTTGCGCACGATGTTCGGCATGAAGCCGAGATCGCCGAACGACAGCTTGGCACCCGCTTCGATACCCTGAAGCGTGCCGCCAGTGCCTTGTACCGGCGTGCTGATCGACACAGTGCGATTGCGGACCACGCCATCGTTGTCGGGAAGGTCCGTGCGGATGACGTTGCCGCTCTGGATGAAGCTGTCGACGGCGATGTGGAAGGCACCGAGGCTGAGCAGGCTGGCGCGGCCCAGATACCATTCCAGCGAGGCATCGAGGTTGGTCGCACGCCACGGATCGAGTTGCGGGTTGCCGCTCTGGCTGCCGCCGGTGACGCGGAACACCGGGTTGCCCGGATCGCTGGTGTCGATCGCATAGTTAGGTGTCAGGCCGCCGCCCCACTGCGCCAGATCGAGCAGGGTCATGGTCTTGGTGAAGGCCACGCGGAACTTCAGGTTGTGCGAAAAGTCGAAAGCCAGATTGATTGCGGGCAGGATGTCGGTGAAGTTGCGCTTGGTCTCAACGCTTCCGGCGAGCGTATTGGCCATGCCGTAAGGCTGCGGCGAGCCGGTGACATACTGGGTGATGTCGAGCCGGGTATTGATCACCTTGACGCCGCCGTTGCCGCTGAACGGCACGCCGAAGAAGTTGCCGTGGAAGTCCATCTGCGCGTAACCGGACAGCTGCTTCACGCCGACCCGGAACGAGGCGCCGGGGTTCATCACCTCGACGTTGCCCGGATAGAACGAGTTCTGGAAGGCAAGCGCATTGTCCATCGCCGCGGGATCGAGCACGTACATGCTCGGAACACCGGCGACGCCGGGATTGAACAGCTTGACCTGCCCGTTCAGCGTGGGGTCGTTCGCCTTGCGGGTCAGCCCGGCGGTGTAATAGCCCGAAGCGTCACCGGCGCTGCACGAGGCATCGCTCATCGGCACGTCGAAAGCCTTCCATTTGACGAGGCATCCGTTCGGATCGCTGGCCTCCCCGGCGTAGAGCGGCGCGGCCCGATCAAACTCGTAATCGTTAATCGAACGTTCGGAGTAACGCCCGCCGAAGCTGATGGTCAGTTCGGGGGAAGCCTCGTAGCTGGCATCGGCGCGCAGCACCTTGAGATCGCCCTTGCGGCGATAGTTGCCTTCGGACGATGTCGTCTTGAGGGCATAGTCGTTGATGTTGCCCAGTTCGTTCAGCAACTGCGAGGGCAGGGTGAAGACCGGCTGGTTGCCGGTGAAGTCGACGGTGGCAGGCAGGGAATTGAGCCCGGCGACGGTGTTGACCTGATAGCCGTCGGGATTGAACGCGATATCGCCCGTGGGATAGTGGCCGATCCCGCCGGGTTGCCATTGCGAGCCGTCGCTCATGCTGAACTGCATATAGCTTTGGTCGTAATATTGATGGGCCTTGCCGTAGATGCCGCGAACGGAAGCCTTGAAGGGGCCTCCGTTGTCGAACTTCAGCTCGGCGTTGTAGTTCTGCGATTCCGACTGATAGCGGTCGTTCTGCGCATAGGAATCGAAGTTGCCGAGATCGTAGTTGTAAACCTGCGTGGTATTGATGTTGTACGTGCGCCCATCGCTGCCGACATAAGTGGCGCCGGTATCGCGGGACTGGCCGGGCACGAATTCGGCGGCCTGCCAGTTGACGTCCTGCATCTGGAAACCGGCGGTGCGGTCATGCTCGTCCTGCTTGGTGTAGAAGCCGTCGAGGTTGAGCGTCAGTGCATCGCTGATGATCCACTGGGCCGAGGCGTTGATGCCCAGGCGCTGGCGCTGGTTGATCTTGTTCCAGCCGGTGAAACCCTGCGGCACGATGAAGGCATCGTTGGAATCGCCGTCGCCGTTGACGTCCACGCCGCCAGCCACAGGTGTGCCGCGTGCGCGGGTCGCGGGCGAGAACCCGCCGCTGGAGGTCGCATCTGCCGTGCCTTCGTTATGCAGCGTGGCGCCGTAACCTTCCTGAATGCCGTTGTGCGAGTTCGACAGGCGCACATCGGAATAGGCCGCGCTGACGAGGAAGCCGAAGCGATCATTATGCCAGGCGATCAGGCCGTTGAAGTTGGGGTCGAACTCATGCTTGGTCTTGTCGCCATAGGCGCCTTCGGCAGCAGCGGCGAAGGTGAAGCCTGACTTGAGATCGAACGGGCGACGGGTGCGCAGGTCCACGGTGCCTGTGATGCCTGCATTCAGCAGGCTGGCGGTGCTGGACTTGATGACGTCGGCCCCTGCGAACAGCTGCGAGGGGATGTCGTTGAAATTGGGCTGGATCGTGGTGATCGACTGGGCGCCGAGATAGGCTTCGCCATTCAGCAGCGTCGTGACCTGGGGAAGGCCGCGGATGTTGATGGTCGAGCCTTCACCGGCACTGCGCAGGATCTGAACGCCGGGAATGCGTTGCAGCGAGTCCGAAATCGTCACGTCAGGAAGCTTGCCGATGTCTTCGGCCGAGATCGAATCGACGACCGACGTCGCATCGCGCTTGGTGGCGATGGCGCGTTCCTGCGATCCGCGGATGCCGGTCACGACGATATCCGCTGCGCTCTGCTGGTCGCTTGATGTGGCAGTTGGCACATCGGTCTGCGCCGTGGCGGTGCCGGCCTGCACGGCGGCGGGCGCTGCCTGAAGGGCGGTTATCGCCGGATTGCCCATGGGGGCTACCGCGTTTTGTGCCTGTGCCTGTTGCGCCATGCCCATGACGGTAAGCGAACTGGCTGTGAGCAGGGCACCACGCAGCCTAAGACCAAGATGGCTCATTCCCTCAACACTCCTCTCCTAACGCGCTGACAACGCGTTTTTTTAGCGGGAAGGGCGCGATACCCGGCGATCTTTGACTTGTCGCTTCTGCCCCGTTTCGTCACGGCATCATGTTAAGATTCGCAACAATCCAGAAATCTCTGCAATCTGCCTGTCCGTCAACTTAAATATTTTGATTTGTTTTAGTTAAGGTGATGATTACGTTTGCAATGGCGTGAATCCGGGGCCTCGCTCAGGGTTAGGTATCTCGCTCGATACATATAAAATAAATCAATTGTCTTATTATTGGGAATTGCGCATGTTGCCTCTTCAATTCCGATAAGAGGGCGCCCCCAAGCAGGGCAGGCGAACAGGGAGAGGCAGGACATTATGCGCGGCAAACTGACCGTAGAAGACCGTGGGCCGGTCAGGATTGGCATCGATTTCGGCGGAACCAAGATCGAGGGCGCGGCGCTCGATGCTGCCGGTAACATATTGCTGCGCAAGCGCTTGCCCACGCCTGCGGCATATGATGCTGCGCTTACGGCAGTCCGAGACGTGGTCATGGATATTGAGGCCCAACTGGGAAGCGGGGCAACGGTCGGGATCGGCACGCCCGGCTCTCTGGTCGCTGCGACGGGGCGCATGCGCAACGCCAATGTCACCTATCTCAACGAGCAACCGTTCCTGCACGACCTGCATGAGGCTCTGGGCCGCGATGTGCGACTGGCCAACGATGCCAACTGTTTTGCCCTGTCCGAGGCGATCGACGGTGCGGCGGCGGGAAGCGAAAGCGTTTTCGGCCTGATCATCGGCACCGGATGCGGTGGCGGATTGGTGTTGGGCGGCAAGGTTCTGAACGGCCCGCATGGTCTGGCAGGCGAATTGGGGCATGTGCCCCTGCCGGACCCGCAAGGTGAGGAGCTACCTCTGCCGCCGTGCTGGTGCGGGCAGCGTGGATGCCTTGAATCGTGGATATCCGGTACGGGTTTCCAGCGTTCGCATACTGTCGCAACAGGGCGCGACATGACGGCGCCGGAGATCGTTGCTGCGGCGGGGCAGGGCGATGGCCCCGCCCGTGCAGCGCTTGACGGTTTTCGTGATCGCCTCGCGCGGGCACTGGCGCTGGTCGCGAACATGGTCGACCCCGACGTGTTCGTGCTGGGCGGAGGCATGTCCAATGTCGAAGCTATTTATGACGGCCTTGCAGAAGCGATCCGGGCGCGCAGCTTTTCGGGAGCCTGGGCGGGGTCGGTTGTCCCTGCGCGTTGGGGTGACAGTTCGGGGGTGCGCGGCGCGGCGTTCCTCTGGGAGATCGAGGAAGCTCGCGCGCAGGCGCGAAGTCTCGCCTGAGCGCGGCATGGCCAATCGGCCAGCGCGACCGGTCGGGAGCCGAGTCAGGGCGCGTCGCGCAGGGCACAGGTTTCGTGCGACAGGCCCGTGACCACCTGCGGACCTGCCGCCGTGAATTCCAGCGTCTGCCCTGCGTTGCCAAAGCGCGGCCAGATCGGAACCATCGGCCCGGCAGGTATGCCGCTGCGGGCAAAGCTGGCCCAGTATGCAGCCAGCGGCGCGGTTGCATCCGGTGCAGCCCCCGTCTGTCCCAGCACGAAGCGGATTTCCGATCCGTGGGTGACAGGCGTGCCGTTCGGCCCGTCGAGGTCGAACTGGTAATGCCACGTCGAGCCGCCTGCGTTCTCGCGCAGGGCCGCGACATGCAGCGAAGGGCAGCGGAAGGTCAAATCGTTCGCCAGCCGCAGGGCAAGATCGTCCGGCGGTGTCGCGCCCGGTGCCAGCCCGTATGCGGCCATAGCCTGCGCCGCAGTCTTGCCGAAGCCTTGCGCGATGGCACGTTCGGGACTGCCGTAAAGGCCCAGTTCGTGGCGATTGTTGCCGATGATGAGCGGGATCTCCGCCCCGCGCCGTGCAGCAGGTCATCCTGCGGCGTTCGCGTCAGCACGCTGCCATCGACGACCGCCTGCAACCAGATGAAGCTGTCGTCGTCCAGTCCGGGAACGTCGGTATGTTCGGCGGCTTCGATCAGGGCGTTCCCGGGAAGGGCGCGCAACTGGGCTGCCGTGGGATGCGGCGGTGCGCCTGCCGTACGAACGATGGTTTCTCCCAGCGCCTCGTTCTGTTTCAGCGTGCGGGGGGAAGGCCGAAGCCCGGCGTGCCGCTTTCCTCGATGGCTTTGGCAAAAAGGCTTCTTGCGCCGGGCAGCAGCATCTGCAGGCCGACATCCTGCGCGCCCGCGGACTCTCCGAACAGCGTGACGTTGTCGGGATCGCCGCCGAACTTCGCGATATTCTCCCGGACCCAGCGCAACGCGGCCTGCTGGTCCATCAGCGCATAGTTGCCCGAATGCGTGCCCAGCGCCGGGTGGGACAGGAACCCCAGCGCGGATAGCCTGTACTGGATGCTGACGAGCACGATGCCGCGCTGCACGATACGCGATTCCACCGTGCCCGCGCCGCTGCCGCCCCGATTGCCGCCGCCGTGGATCCACACCATCACCGGCAAGGGGGCGGAGGGCGCCACCGACGGGGTGCCGACATCGAGGTAGAGACAGTCCTCCGACTGGTTCGCAGCCGCAGTGTGGTTCCAGCCATAGTCGATCTGCAGGCACGCCGGGGCGCTGCGGGACGCATCGCGAATGCCCTGCCATCTGGCGGGCGGAACCGGCGCATGCCAGCGCAGGCGTCCAATGGGCGGTGCGGCAAAGGGAATGCCCCGGAACAGGGCGCGACCATCGGGCATCCGCTCGCCGCGTATCGTGCCTTCGGGAAGAGATACGAGCGGTTCGGGGGGCGACGATGGCACCGCTGGCGGAGCAGTTGAGGATGATGGCTCGGCTGCCAGCCTCCCTGTCATTCCTGCCATCGTCACGACAAGAGCGGCGATGGCTACGCTTACCGCACGGTTCATGGGACTTGCGCTGCCGCGAGAGCCTTCGGAGCGGGGAGGCGAGGGCTTTGGCAAACACCGCTTCGGCGACCTGGTCCATCACGGCATAGCCGTCGGGCGTCGGGTGGACGTGATCCTTCGTCAGGCCCTCGCGCGCGCCAAGCCCGTCGCCTTTGAGGGCGCTCCAGTAGTCGGCATACGTCGCGCCTGCGGCCTTGGCATAGGCCTGTATCCATGCGTTGAGGCGCTGAATGCGCGGGCCGGTATCAAGTCCGGGGCGCCAGGGAAACTGGTCCGCGGGCGGGATCGAGGCCAGGATCACGCGGATGCCGTGTGCCTGTGCCATTTCGGTCATGCTGCGCAGGTTGCCCTCGATCTGCTCGTCGGTCATCGGGCCGGTGTTGGCGGCGATATCGTTGGTGCCCGCCATGATCTGCACGGCCTCGGGCCTCAGATCGATCACGTCCTGCCGGAAGCGGACGAGCATCTGCGAGGTGGTCTGGCCACCAATCCCGCGCCCGATCCGGCCCGGCGTGAAGAACGCGCGATCGAGATCGAACCAGCCCTGTGTGATGGAATCGCCGATCAGCACGATCCTGGGCCGGGTGCCGGACGCGACGATGGCGGCATCGTCGGCGCGATACCGGGCAGTCCAGGCCCAGTCGACCTGAAGGCGGACCTGTGCCGCCTGATCCGCATTCAGCGCGATGGTCGTCCCGTCGGCGCTGAAACTGGGCGGGGCTGCGGTTTGGGCCTGTACCGGCGCTGCGAAGGAGGCCGACGCGCCGATCAGCGCGGCGGCGAGAACCGACAGGGCGCGCATCATGGTCTGTCTCCAACAGCGATCGTCTGGGGGGCGACATTGAAGCCGCGCAAGTGCACGGTGGGCGCATCGCCCGCCAGTGCGGCGGGAGCGGTGATCGTCACGTCACGGCTCTCGCCCGGCAGCAGCGAGATGTAGTTGTCGGTGAAGTAGGCGGGCAACACCTGCTTGCCGGACCTGTCGAAGAGCGTGAGCTTGGCTTGCAGCGCGGCATGCGTGCCCGGGTTCGACAGGGTGACGACGATACGCGTATCGCTTCCGCCGTCCTTGTCGTCCGTACCAGCCGTGCGGGCATGCGCGGTGAGGGCAACCGGCGCCATCGTACTCAGCGCCCGAAGTTCCGCGTCACTGCCAGCCTGCCAGTAGAAATTGTCGGACAGGCGCAGGCCTGCGTTATTGCGCGCTTCCAGCCGGACGAATACGGGGCCGCTGGCCATCAGCGGCGCCAGATCCAGTGTGAAGGCATCGACAGTGGCGCCCGCTGCGCTTTGCAGCGTTGCCTCGCGCCGGGCCAGTTCATGCCCGTCGAGACCCTGTACGATGGCGGTGACATGCACGCCTGCAAGCGGCGATTGCCGGTTGTTGACCAGGATCACCTTGTGATCGGGCAGGTTCATCTGGACATGGACCGGCTCCGAAGCCTTCTTCATGCCGTAGAACGCGCCGTGGGTGTCGTAGTCGGATGAAAAGACCTGCCAGGCGGAACTCGGCCAGGCAGGCTGGGTCATCCACAGCATCCGCCCGGAATTGGTGCGCCACAGTCCGGCGTTCATGCCCTCGAAAATGGCGCGGTAGCTTTCGTACTCCAGCATCTGCGCCTTGCGTGCAAAGTCGGGCAGGCTGTCGGGTTTGCCGAATTCGCGGTCCATGGCATCGGTGAAGCTCTTGACCGCGCCGTTCCCGGTCTGGTGCCAGTCGTGATAGGCCCAGGTGTCGCTGATCGGCCAGCGCTCGCTTGCCGGAACCGTGCGCTCCCAGGATTCCAGCGTCGGGAACGAGGGGGTGCCCACCTCGACCGCGAAGCCCTTGGAATATTCGGTGAAGTACTTTTCGGGTTCGCGCCAGTTGTAAGGCCCGGAATCGTGCAGGTTGATGGTGTTGGACGAGGGCATGTACAGCCGGGTGCCGTCATCCTTCTGAAGCATCGCGGCCAGCCCTTCGTTGAGGATCGGCTGGGGTACGCCTTCGTTGCGCCCGAACCACAGCACGATCGAGGGATGGTTGCGGAAGCGCTTCACCACATCCTCGGCATTGGCCATGTAGAGTGCCGGGTCCTGTGCCTCGATATTGTAGTTCTGCGTCGATTCCCAGAAATCGCTCATGACCATCAGGCCATATTCGTCGGCGAGATCGAAGAAGCTCTCTTCGGTGTTCTGGCCCACCCAGTTGCGGATGATGTTGACGTGAGCATCGCGGTGCAGCTTGAAATAGGGCTCCAGATGAGCCCGGTCGACGCGCTTGAGGAAATCGTCCATGCCCACCGAGCCGCCGCGTGCGGCAATGCGCACGCCGTTCACGCGGATCACCAGGAACGGAGAAAGGCCATCGTCACCCGCAATCGGCGTGACGGCGGGTGACTTTTGCGCGCCGGGCGTAAAGGAGTAGGCCCAGCCGTTGGGCACCTTGCGGATCGCCTCGTGGCGGACATCCATGAGCGTTTGCCCCTCGGTGCGCGCCTTGTCGAAATCGAGCAGCGCGCGGTCGAGGCCGCCCTTGTCGTCCACCAGCGAGAGCTCGTACGTGACCTGCCGCATGCCGAAGCGCAGCGTCTTCGTATCCGAGGTTCGCCCGTCGATGGCGGTCGTCAGATGCAGCGTGTGAAGTGCCGGATCGCCGTAGCCGTTGGGCCACCACAGGCGGGGATGCTGCACGGCAAGCGCGGAATCGGTGGCGGGGGAGAAACGCACCTGCACGGTGGCGCGTGCCGGAACGGTAATCGTACGCTGCACGGCCACATCGTCGAACGCCGCGCGAACGGTGGCACTGACCGGCCGATCGGACGTGTTGGCTACCGGTACGGTAATTTCGACATTGGCGATGGAATTGTCCGGACGCGGCAGCGTGGTGACGACTTGCGGATCACCCAGCCGCAGCTTGTCTGTGGCGACGAGTTGCACGCTCTGCCACAGGCCGGTCTCCCGGTCGCGAATGGTGGGAATCCAGTCCCACCCTTCGGACGAGCCGAACGTGGGGCCGTCAAGCATCATCGCGCCGCCGTTCTCGCCTACCCCCGAGGTCAGCGATTCCTCCTGCGCATGGCCAGGGTGTGGTGGGGGAGAAATGCGGATCGCGATGGCGTTGCGGCCGGGCCTGAGCAATCCGCTCACATCGAAACGGCCGCGGATGAAGGCGCCGGTGGTGTCGCCCACCTCGGTGCCGTTGACCCATAACTTCGCATGGTAGTTGGCACCGTTCAGCAGCAGCTCCAGAGACTTGCCGACCGCCTCCGGGGGGAGATCGAAGCTGGTGCGATACCAGTAGTCCTGGTGGGCGAGCTTCTCGGGGATGGCGAGATTGTTCAGCCCGTGTGCGGGATCGGGATAGACCCCCCGGTCGATGAAGGTGGTGAGGACAGTGCCCGGAACGGTCGCCGGGTACCAGATGCCGACGCGCATGTCGGGGCGGTAGTCCGCGCGCGAGAGGACGCTGCCGGCTGCGGCGATATCGGGGGCCTGCGCGAGATACCAGTTGCCAAGCGTCCAGTGTCCTTCACTGTCGGACGAAAGCGCCTGCCTGCTTCCCAGCGGCCGGGAAACAGGCGCATCGGGCGGCGTTGCGCTGGTCGGCAGCGTGGCGGGGTCCTGTGCAACGATCTGGCCTTCCATCTGGTGCGTCTGGAGCGGCCAGTGCGGGCTGGTCTGGAGAAAAGGCAGAAGGCTTGCATCGGGGGAGCCGTTGTCGCTGCGGCCGCCGGAGTACCTGCGCCTGTATCGAGGCGCAGGCCAGCGATACGGGCCGTCATGCCCCCAGAGGGGCGATCGGTAGGCACGGCTACGAGTGAGATCGGTCCGGCAGGCAGCGATGCGGCGACTTGCCCAACTGCTTGTCCGTCAACGTAGAATGTCTGGCGTCCGTTCAGCGATACCAGGGCATAGCGGTGCCATCCCGTTGGCGTTCGAGGGGTTTTGCCGGAGATGGTGCGATGGCCTGCGCGCAGCATCGGGCGCCCCTGCTCAAGCTGAAGCGACAGCAGCGTCTGCGAAGGGTCTTGCGTGTCTGCGGACGATGAAACCGTGTCCGTTTGTTTGGGAGCGGATTTCAAGGCGATGAGCGTGCCGGACGAGACATCCGGCAGGTCCGCCCAGAAGGTTATCGACCAGGTGCCTGCAGGAAGATCGACTTGCTGTGACCATTCCGGTCCCGCCGATATGGTGGCCAGATTGAAAGGCCCCGCCACTTGTGATTGCGCTTCCCATGGAAGCAGCAACATGCTCGCCAGTGTGCCTGCGCCAAGACAGGTGTGCCAAGCTTTCGCCGGTTTGCCCATTCCTATCCTATCCCTGTTTTATGTTCTGCTTCTCACAAGTATGAGCAGAGAAACATTTATCTCGAAAAAAGACAAATTGTTTTGTCTATTTGGGTGATGTCGCCTTCGTTGTTCGAGAAAGCGGGGAAGGCCTTTGATAAATCCAGTTCGTTAAGGGATAGAGGCGAGCAAACCGGCCCGCACGCGACATCGCGACCCGCGGTGCGTCGCGTAACGCCCGCTATGCCGTAGCAGGCTGATGATCTCCGGTTCATTGGTGCTAAGTTGCTTGGGATGCGATGGGGAAGCTGCGGAAAACATCTTCCCTTAGGAATCTGGCGCCGTCATGCGCCTGAGGGCAGGCTTCAGATCATGGGCGCGTCCATGCTTATTCCTTCGTCAACTGAAGGCGGCGCCCTGTGTCTGGACCTGAAGGGTATAAAGCGATTGACCGCAGCACATCATGAGCATGTTCCGCTTGGGTCCGGCGAAGGTGAGGTTGGCGCATAATTGTGGCAAACGAATGCGGCCGAGCAGCTTTCCGGTCGGTGACAATACCTGTACGCCGCCATATCCCATCGGGCCGTTCACGCCGCACCACAGATTGCCGTTTACGTCGACCCGGAACCCGTCCGGGCTGCACTTCACCCCATCCACCGTCATGTCGCTGAACAGGCGCTGGCGGCTGACCGTCTTGCCGTTCACATCGAAGGCATAGATCACGGACTTGCCGCCTTGATGTGTGTCGCCCGGCGCCCGCCCTGTGCTGGCAACGTAGAGCGTCTTGTAATCCGGGGAAAAGGCGATGCCGTTGGGATCCGGCAGATCCTTTTCGTCGATGACCTTGCTGATCGCGCCGTCCGCATTGATGCGATAGCAGTTGCCCGGGCCGCGCACCCGGCCGCCTGCAAGGCCCGCCAGTTCCGAGCCGATGCGCGGGTTGAGGCGGCCTGCGGCATTGCTTGGACCTCCTACGAAATCGGGATGGCCTTCGGACAGTGTGTCGCCATATCCGGGGTCCGTGAACCAGATACTGCCATCGGCATGAACGGCGATGTCGTTGGGGGAATTGAGCCCCTTGCCCTCGAAGCCATCAGCCAGAACGGTGATCGTTCCGTCATGCTCGTGCCGCACGATCCGGCGGAAGAGATCCTCGCATACGATCTGCCGCCCTTGCGCATCGAAGGCATTACCGTTCGAATTGAACGACGGAGAGCGAAACGCCGTGATTTCTCCGGTCTCCCAGATATAGCGGTACTGCTTGTCCGCCTGCACGTCGCTGAAGACCAGATACTGGCCCTGTGCGGACCATGCCGGTCCTTCGAGCCAGAGCCCCTTGTCCCAGATCCGGCGGATTTGCGTGATGCCCAGTAGCAGGTCGTTGAAGGCAGGGTCGATGACCAGGATATCGGGATCGGGATAGATCACCGGGTCGGCATTCGCGCCCCAGGCGCGGGGCGGATCGGTGATGACACTGCGTGGCTGGGGCCTTGTCAGCACGCCCTGGGCCATGGCCGAGGAAGGCAGGCATGCCACGGCACTCAGCAGACCCATGGCAGATCGCCTGTTCAAAACCAGTTCGTTGCTCATTCGATCATACTCCTTCGGGCAGGCAGTGTGTGGTGGATGGTGGTGTTCCGCCCCGCTTCCGGAAGGTCAGCAGGACCAGCCCACCAGCCGCGACCAGGCATAGGCCGAGTGTGGCCAGACCGATCTCGTCCGATCCGAAATGGTCGCGCGCGATCCCCAGAATGGACGGACCGGCAAAGCCGCCGATGTTGCCCAGTGAATTGATGGCGGCGGCCGCTGCAGCAACGGCGCGACCTGACAGGCGCTCTCCCGGCAGGCTCCAGAACAGCGCCGATGCTGTCATGGCGCCGGCCATGGCGAGGGTCATCGTGATCAGCGTGACCGATAGGTGCCCCGCGCCCCAACGCGCGCCGGCAATCAGAGCAAGGCCGCCAAGGATTGCCGAGCCGACCATCATCGCTTTCTTGGTCCCGGTCCGTTCCGCATGGCTGGACGCTACAATCATGCCGACGGCACAACCGATATAGGGCACGGCGGAATAGAGCCCGATGGCGAAACTGCTCTTCACGCCGCTGGCGCTGACCAGTGTCGGCAACCAGAAATTGATGCCATAGACCCCGATCACCATCAGGAACCAGATCGCCATCAGCGCCCACAGCAGGGGGAGGCGTATGACCTGCCCCAGCGGCATATCCGTGCGCTTTTGGTCCTGTCGTTCGACGGCATCGACCACCGCCTCGATTTCCTCGGACGAAAGCCAAGACGCCTGTCGTGGTCCATCTATGAGCGTGCGTGCGACAATGAGGCCCAGCACGATTGCCGGCACGGCCTCGATCACGATCATCCAGCGCCATCCGGCAAAACCAAGCGCCCCGTCGAGCGTCGACAGCAGCCAGCCGGATAGGGGCAATCCGACGACGAAGGAAATCGGCTGAGCCGCCATGAGAATGGAAAAGACGCGGCCTTGTCGCTCGGGCGGAAGCCAGTAATTGAAGTAAAGCACAAGCCCCGGAAAGAAGCCTGCTTCTGCCGCCCCCAGCAGGAATCGCAGGGCCAGGAACACCCACTGCTCCGTGTGCGGCCCGATGAGATGCGCTATCGGGGCAATAGCTGCCAGCATGGCTGCCACCACTCCCCAGGTGATCATAATCCGGGCAATCCAGAAGCGTGCGCCGACCTTGTGAAGGACCAGGTTGCTGGGAACTTCGCACAGGAAATATCCGATGAAGAATATGCCTGCACCAAGTCCAAAAACCGTATCGGTAAGGCCAAGGTCCCCGAGCATCTGCAACTTGGCGAGGCTGATATTTACCCTGTCGATGTAGGCAACGATGTAGCACACCAGCAGCAAAGGCATGATGCGCAGCAAAATCTTGCGATAGAGCGCATCATTGGCAGAGCGCATTTCTCCACGAACGGCAGGCATCGGCTTCCTCTCCAAAGGATCCATCTGGCGCAGCGGGGTTCCTTGCGGACTGCGATGGCCTGGAAGGGCGCTCGCTGCGCTGGTTTATAGAGCTGCTCGCACGGGCTTGCCGGCGCAGCGGTATAATCCGCCTTGAAGAACGGACATCGTTGATTTGTAGGAGTATAAATTCTGGCCGTTTGCCGTCAACCCATGCCTTGGAGGGATCGTTGCAAACGGTCTTTCCTGGGGTAGGCGCTTATCCGCCGATTGTCGTCGCATCGTTGGGCGCGGTATTTTTGTTCTCAGGCTGTGCAGGCCTGGAGCGCCTCGATCAATTGTCTGATAAGATATGGTCGAAATCGGTGCTGTGCATAAGCTCTCTCCCGCCCACGCGCAGATCGATTTCGCGTCTACCGGCGTCAGCCAGTCAATCATTCAGTTTTTGCAGCCGAACATCGGAATAGCTAGATTGGCCGGCTTGAACACCTTGGAAACCACACCCTCTTTCGCCTTCGCTTTAGTGTGCTTCACACTCCAGCAGGTATCGCGGAGCCAGTACAGCGGCTGCAGCATCAAGGATTTTGAACATGGGCACCGGGTCGAACAGCGGACTGCCAGCTTTATCATGAAAACTATGGCGCAGCGCCGCCGCCAGCGGTTCGCGGAAAACCTCGAATCTACGACTATCCCCAAGCACCTCGACGGGTCGTGCGCTGCGCGCAATGCAAAATGTCGGTTCGAAGGCTCAAGCGGCCCGCGGGTCCTGTCTTCATCACCCCCGGCTGTCGGGTAAAGGCAGTGGATCACTTCAACTCGGTAGGCGCTACGAGTTTTTCAAGGTATGCAGCTAACTTGGCCGCGAGCAGGGCGTGGTTCAAAGAAGCGGAAAGCTGACTCTAAAGCATTTCGTCATGTTTAAAAAACACTCTGCCGTATATTCGATAAAATGGGGTATTAATGGGGGTGCTGATCAATCAGCTTTATTGAATTATATATTAAAATCAAAAATTTATATTGAATTTTAATCCAAAAAATATCCTGCCCCGCAACCATTCTGAATACACACACGCCGTCCCGGTTAAGCCGAGGGCGGCTTTCTTGTATTTTATTTTAGCAGTTTACGCCCGAAATCAGAGCGCTGCGGCATCCCACGCAAACCCGCCACATCCCAGGACAGCGATTTGCATTTTGGGGTGCCGATGGGGGTATTATCCACTCGCCCAGAATGGATACCCCCAATCATGTCGATCACCGATCTCGAAGCCAGGTACGCCCCCAAGCGTGCGCGTGATTACATGCTCACCGATGGTGGCGGCCTGCACCTGCTGGTGCGGCCCAACGGCACCAAGCTGTGGCGGATGAAGTACCGCTTTGCCGACAAGGAGAAGCTCCTATCCTTCGGCCCCTATCCCGAGGTCAGTCCGGCAGATGCGCGACTGCGCCGCGCGGAGGCCAAGCTCGCCCTGCACAGCGTCGAGGCGCGCTCGACGTCAGTCGCCGCCTCAAGCAGCATGTAAGTCAGATCTATCGCTTTGCGATCCCGCAGGGCTGGGCGGACAAGGATCCGGCCGAGCATCTTACCGACCTGCTCCAGCCCAAGCGACGCGTGCGGCATATGGCGCGTGTAGGGGGAGGAGAGCCTAGAGCGGATTTCGATCAGTCTGGATCATATCCGCAAGAGCTGAAGTAATTGGCGCATTCGGCGGGTTGGAAGATGTCGACGAGCTTTCCGATGAGGCTCCACAGACCGCTGACTGTTCGCTCCCCGATTTTCCTTAGGAGGGCCTTGAGGCGGGAGAAAGCCTTCTCGATCGGATTGAAGTCCGGGCTGTAGGGCGGAAGGAAGCGCAGTGTCGCACCTGCTGCTTCGATCCGATCCCGGACAGCCGGACGCTTATGGCTCGACAGATTGTCCATTATGACGATGTCACCTGGCCGCAGTTCAGGTACGAGAACCTGGGCCACGTAGGCCTCGAACCAATCGCCGTTGATGGGACCGTCCAGTACCATCGGTGCGACCATGCCCGTCATGCGCAGAGCCGCGACCAGCGTAGTGGTCTTGCGGTGCCCGTGAGGGAAACCCATCCGCAGTCGCTCGCCTTTGGCACAGCGGCCATGGCTGCGGGTCATGTTGGTGGCGGTCCAGGTTTCATCGATGAAGACCAGGCGTCCTGGTTCGAGGTCGACCTGCCCCTCGAACCAATCATGCCGCTGCTTCAGGACGTCGGGACGGTCCTGCTCGATTGCATGGCCAGTCTTTTTTTGCGCGTCATGCCCCGACGTACAAAAAACCGATGAAGTCCCGCTACCGAGACGATCAGTCCGGCTGCGGCCAGATCCACCCGTAGTTCTTCCAGCGAAATGTCCTTCCGCGCCTCCCAGACAGCGAGGACTTCCGCCGCTCGTTCCTCGATCCGGCGCGAACGCACATCACCGCCTTGCGGTTTGGCGGCAAAGGCGCCCGTGTCGCGCCGAAGTGCATGCCAGCGGATCGCCGTCGAGGGGGCAACACCAAATCGCGCCGCCGCCGCCCGGCAACTCAATCCGTTATCGATCGCTGCCAAAAGCCGCGAGCGCAAATCCATCGAAAGCGGATGACCCATCCATGCCAGCCTCCTTCACCAGCACGGATTATGAATCACAAAACGCTATCGTAGGGAATCCCTACCGATTCATACCGGTCGAAATCCGCTCTAGCTGACGATGCCGGCATGGTAGAGCAGCCCTGCACCGGGCGGGACGATCCCCGCCTCGAGCCCGGTGAAGAACTCCTCGACCGTGCGGTGGCGGGCGCGGGTGAGATCGCGCCCGGCCCGGGTCTGGCGCAGTACCACCGGCATCTCCGAAACGCTCTCCACCGATGACGCCCGCGCCGCGCCCGGACGGGTGAGAACGGGCAGCGCGATCGGCGCGATGACGAAACCACCGAGCAATGCGCGGCGCGAGGTCGGCGAAGTGCCCGAGGGGGCGACCGGCAAAGGTTCGCGGTGTGTTGAAATCGTGACGGCATGACGGAGCCTGCACGCTGGCGTGCCTCATGCGTGAGCACGGGCGGTGCAGGCGGTGTCCTCTGGTCGGTCGCGTGGTTGCGGCTGTCGCAAACTATCCGGTCGATAATGCCGATCCGACAGGTCTTTATAATTGTGCAGTGCCCCGTCCGCATTGGCATACAAGGGTGTCAGCTTCTGCCGGTGCCGTGCGTTATGGCTTTTGTAGAAGAAGCCGGTCTCACTGCAGGAAGAATCTTGTGGGACCGCTAGGCGATGATGTCGACGCAAGCAATGAGGTTAGGTGTGAGCGAACGGAACGCATTTATGAAGGAAAGGCTGAACAATGTGGTGAACGGACGGCGTCTCGCGATTGATCCGCGGGCACTGATGACCTTTCGCGCAGTTTGTCAGGCGGGCTCGATCAGCGGAGCTGCACGGGATCTCAATATTTCTCAGCCGTCGGTCTCGAACACCATTGCTTTGCTTGAACGCAGTCTCGGCGCCAGCCTTTTTGCGCGTGGGCGCGGAGGAATTACGCTGACATCAGAGGGCGAAGCGCTGCAACGTCGGGCAGAGGCCTTGGCAACACTGCTGGTCGACGCTGCTCTTGATATTGATAATGCACGTCTCGGCATCGCGGGGCCGTTACGCGTTGCAGGAACGCCCGGTGCACTGCTGACACTGTTGCCTGGCGTGATTCCTGAGGTGGAAGCGCAAGTCGGAAAATTTTCCCTCAGTGTGCTGGAGCGTGATGATGCTCAATTGCTGGACATGCTGCGAAAGGGGGTGATCGAGTTGGCATTTGTCACCACTCGGATTGAGCAGCGCCCGGATGACATGGCGGAAGTCACATGCGCGAGCGATCCGTTTTCGCTGGTTGTAGGCGCGCAGCACTTTGATCTGGGCAACGAGATATCCCTGCAAGATGCTGCGGCATGGAACTGGGTTCTGCCCGAGGCACGCGGCGCCTTTCGCAGGCAGGTCGATGCGCTGTTCCTTTCGGCGGGGGTGAGCGTGCCACTGACGGCGATCCGCTGCGATTCGCTGCTGACCACCCGTGCCATCGTTCGCGAGACGGACCGGGTGACGGTGCTGCCGCGTACCGTGGTGGGCGAGGATATCGCCAATGGTTCGTTGCGCGCGATCACTATCCGCGAGGCGGAATTCGACAGGAATGTCGGTGTGTTACACCTCGCGAACCAGCCACTTTCACCGCTCGCGCAAGTGCTGTTCGAGGCCCTGCCAAGGCTGGAGTGATCCGGGCCTGCATTCCATAGTTACAGACTATGGAGATCGAAATATTCATTATTTTACATGGTATCCGCGAGGTTTTACACCGGATCAGAACCCAGAACACAAACGATTGGGGTAGAGGAACCATGCGGACACTGATCCGTAACATCACCATCTTCGACGGCACGGGAGCACCGCTGCAGCGCGGCCGGGTATTGATCGAGGATGAGCGCATCGCCGATGTCTCGCTGGGCGAGAGCGCCATGCCGGACCTTGCGGCGGATATCGTGATCGACGGGCGCGGGATGACGCTGATGCCCGGCCTGATCGATGCGCATACGCACCTGACCTGGGCATCCTCGACCGAGAAGGTCTATCACCAGTTCATTCTGCCGCCGGACGAATTGAAGGTCGCGGCCTGGCGCAACGCGCGCGTGCTGCTCGACCATGGCTATACCAGCCTCTATTCCGCCGGTGCGCTGGGGGACGGCATCGAGCCGGAGCTGGCCCGCGCGATCGAGCGGGGCGAGACGCCGGGGCCGCGTCTGGTGCCCTCCACGCTGGAGCGCAGCCCGGAAGGCGGCGAAGGGGTCGAGACTGGCGACGTGTTCAACGGTCGCGGACCCGATGCGATGCGCGCTTTCGTCGGTTACTGTGCGGACGAAGGGGTGAAGTCGATCAAGCTGGTGGTTTCGGGCGAGGATGCGCTCAAGCCCAATTCGGCGATGGACGTGCTTTATACCCGCGACGAGATGATGGCGGCGGGCGAGGCAACCCGCGAGGCGGGCCTGTGGATCGCCTGCCACGTCTATTCGGGCGAGGCGATCGGCCTGGCGCTCGATGCAGGCGCGCGCATCCTCTATCACTGCTCATTCGCAGACGAAGCCGCGATCGATCGCATGGCGGCTGACAGGGACACCTTCTTCTACGCGCCGGGGCCGGGTGTGTCGGTTGCCGCGCTCGAAGCCAATCCGCCGCCGCATGTCGACATGACGCACATGAAGGCCAGCGCGCGGATGCGCCTCGATATCGAGGCCAAGCTGGTGCCCGAACTGAAGAAGCGCGGCGTGCGCATCCTGATCGGTGGCGATTACGGTTTCCCGTTCAATCCGCATGGCCGCAATGCCCGCGATCTTGAGCATTTCGTGACCTATTACGGCTTCACGCCGGCAGAGGCGCTCCGCGCCGCAACCCAGTACGGCGGCGAACTGATGGGGATTGAGACCGGGCTGGTGAAGCAGGGCTATCTTGCCGACCTGCTGCTGGTCGATGGCGATCCGACGCAGGATGTCACCATCCTCCAGAACCCTGCCAATATCCGCATGATCATGAAGGACGGCGCGCTCCACAAAGCGCTGACCGAGCCCGAAACCGCGAGCTGACCCGATGCAACATGATGTGGTCATCATTGGCTGCGGACCTGTCGGTGCGCTGGCCGCGAACCTCCTCGGCCTGAACGGACTGACCGTTCTGGTGCTGGAAAAGGAGCTGGAACATTATCCGCTGCCGCGCGCGGTGCACCTCGATCACGAGATGATGCGCCTGTTCCAGTCCGCCGGCGTTATCGATGCGGTGGAGCCGGACATGGTGGCCACTGACGGCCACCTGCACATTGGTGCCGATCATGGCGTCATCCGCTACATGGGGACGGTTGGCCGTCCGCGTCCGTTCGGCTGGGCGAACGATTACTTCTTTTACCAGCCCGAACTGGAAACGCATCTGCGCGAAGGCATGGCGCGGCTGGATAGCGTTTCGCTCCAGCTGGGCGCGACGTTCCTCGGGCTGGATCAGGATGCGGGCGGCGCCACGGTGCGCTATCGGCAGGACGGGCACGAACATGCGGTGCGCACCCGCTGGGTGATTGCCTGTGACGGCGCGCGCAGCACGGTGCGCAAGGCGATGGGCGTCGCACTCGACGATTTGCGCTTCGAGGAGCCGTGGCTGGTGGTCGATGCCGAGGTCGAGGGCGGCGTCAGCTTCCCGCCGATCTCGGGCGTGCCTGCCGATGCCGATTTGCAGCGCCTGTCCGTAATGATGTGTGATCCCGCGCGCCCGGCGACGGTTGTTCCGGGACGCCGCGACCATCGTCGCTGGGAGTTCATGCTGCTGCCCGGCGAGGACGATGCCGAGATGATGCGCCCGGAAAAGGTGCGCGAACTGGTCGGCGCGTGGATGAAGGACGTGCCGCACACTATCTTGCGCGCGGCGACCTATCGCTTCCATGGCCTTGTCGCCGAGCGCTGGCAGATGGGCCGGGCGTTTCTGGCGGGCGATGCCGCGCACCAGACGCCGCCGTTCTTCGGGCAGGGCATGTGCCATGGCCTGCGCGATGTGGCGAACCTAGCCTGGAAGATGGCCGCGATCGCCAATGAGGGGGCTGACGAGGCGATCCTGGACACCTACCAGCCCGAGCGGGACCCGCATGTTCGCGCGGTGATCGGCGCTGCGGTGAACGCCGGACGCTACATCTGCGAACTCGATCCCGCAAAGGCGGCAGTGCGCGATGCGGAAATTCGCGAGCGGGCCAGGAGCGGCGAAACCGCGCACGACCTGATCCCCGCCATCGGCGCCGGACTGGTCATGCCCAGCAAGGGCGCAGGCGCGCGCTTTGTCCAGCCGCTGTTGCAGAACGGCGGTCGGCTCGACGATCTGGCCGGGGGCGGCTGGCGGTTGTTCGTACGCGGATCGGGCGGTGGGCTGCCTGCGTGCGGGGTCGCGGTGATCGGCGCTGCGCACCTGCCGGATGGCGGCGCGGTAACACGCTGGCTTGACGATCACGAAGCCGACGCGGTGCTCATACGCCCCGACCACTACGTTTTCGGCACCGAGAAAGGGCGCGGTGCCGCACTGCTGGCCGCCCGGCGCAAGATGCTCTTCGGGAACGCAACAGAACATCAGGAGCAGGCCGCATGAAACTGACGCTGAAGAATGCGCGGGTGATCGTCGACGATACGCTTGCCGCCGCGCGCGACAGGGGCGCACAGCCGCTTGCCGTGATCGTCCTCGACGAAGGCGCGCATCCGATGGCTTTCGCGCGGGAGGACGGGGCCAGTCTGTTCCGTTTCGACATTGCCCGCGCCAAGGCCGCAGGCGCGCTTGGCATGGGTGCGGATACGGCGGTGCTGGCAGAGCGGGCCAGGGGCAATCCGGTGTTCTTCCAGAGCCTGGCCACGGCGGTCGGCGGCCAGATGGCGTTCTCGCCCGGCGGTGTGCTCGTGCGCGACGAGAGCGGCACCGTTATCGGCGCGGTGGGCGTCAGCGGCGACACTGGAGAATGCGATGCCGAATGCGCGGCAGCGGGGATCGCGGCCGCCTTTATCAGGAAGGGAATCTGCTCGTGACCATCCGTCTGCGCAGCATCGAACTGGCGCTGCCCGATCCGGCAGCGGCAGCGGCGTTCATGACCGGCATCTGGGGCATGGCCGAGGCCGGAGAGCAGGGCGGCACGCGCTATCTGCGCGGTTCCGGCCCGTTCCCCTACCTCGTCGCGCTGGAGCCTTCGGAAAGCGAGTTTGTGCGCACGACGACCTTCGTGTGCGATGCGGCTGACCTTGCCGCGCTGTCAGCGCGGGTGAGCGAGGCGGGGTGGACGGCGGCGCCTGTTACCTCGTCCGATCCGGGCGGTGGCCATGGCCTGCTGGTCGAGCTGCCCGAGGGCGTGCTGCTGCGCTTTCTCGTCGACGCAGCGGAAGTTGCGCCGATCGCGGGCAAGGACCTGCCGGTCAAGCTCACGCATGTGGTGTTCAACGCAGCGGATGCGGAAGGGTGCGGCGATGCCGTGGAGCAGGTGCTCGGCTTCCGCGTGTCGGACCGTACCAAGGGTATGGTTTTCGTGCGCTGCAACGACAGCCACCATTCCACCGCCTTTGCTCGCGCTGGGTTCACCTCGCTCAACCACGTCGCTTTCGAGATGGAGGATATCGACGCGGTGATGCGCGGCATCGGCCGCTTGCGCGATCATGCGCAGGTGCCTGCCTGGGGACCGGGCCGCCATGGGCCGGGTGCCAATGTCTATGCCTATTACATCGCGCCGTTCGGCCCGGTGATCGAGTTCTCCACGGCGGTCGAGAAGGTGGCCGAGGACTATCGGGTCGGTGCGCCGGATGACTGGACCTGGCCTGAAGGCCGGATCGACCAGTGGGGCATGTCGGACAAGGATTTCGAGGGCTTGCGCCGCGCCGAGGAGCGCTTCCGCTTCCGGCGCGACTGGGAGCCTGCGCCGCTGGGCGCCTGAATGCAGCATTTGCGAAGAAAGAGACGGACATGACGCAGTACATCAGCTTCAAGCGCCCTGACGGCACCGCCAGCTTCGGCCGCCTTGAAGGCGGGACGGTGCACGATCTGGGCGCGCCCGGTGGCGATGCATGGTTGAAGGATGCGCTCGGCGGCGATCTGGCGGCTCTGGCTGTCACCGGCGAGTATGCGCGCGCCGAGGTTACGCTGCTGCCGGCGGTGCCCAACCCCGAGAAGATCCTGTGCGTGGGCCTGAACTATGCCACCCACGTTGCCGAGACCGGGCGCGAGCAGAAGGATCATCCCGCGATCTTCACCCGCTGGGCCGACAGCCTGATCGCCGATGGTGAGCCGATGGTCCGTCCGCCCGAAAGCGAGCGTTTCGACTACGAGGGTGAACTCGCCATCGTGATCGGCAAGCCGGGGCGTCGCATTTCCAAGGCTGATGCGATGGATCACATCGCCGGTTATGCGGTGTTCAACGACGGCTCGATCCGCGACTGGCAGCGCCACAACATCCAGTTCACGCCGGGCAAGACCTGGCCCGGCACCGGCGCCTTCGGTCCGGCGATGATCCCGGCGCACGAGGTGTCCGATCTCACTTCGCTGCGGGTGCAGACGCGCCTCAACGGCGAACTGCTGCAGGACCAGCCGATCTCGGACCTGATCTGGGATATTCCGACGGTGATCGAATACTGCTCCACTTTCACCACCCTCAATCCCGGTGACGTAATCGCCACCGGTACACCGGGCGGTGTCGGCGACAAGCGCAAGCCGCCGCTCTACATGAAGGCGGGTGACACCGTGGAAATATCGGTCGGGCCGATCGGGACTTTGACCAATCCGGTAATCGACGAAATCTGAATTTTCGCCCTTCAATACTCAAAACTCAAAAAACAAACCAAATACCTGTCAGGGAGAACAGACCATGCAAAAGACTGGGCAAAAGACCAGGCAATTCGCTCTGCTGTGCGGCGTCGCGGTTTCGGCTTTCGGCGTTCCGGCCATGGCGCAGGACGCCACCAGCGCCGAACCCGCCGCTGCTGCACCGCCGCCGTCGGAAATCATCGTCACCGCGCAGCGCCGCGCCGAAAAGGTGACGGAAGTTCCGATCTCGATCACCGTCGCCAGCGCCGCGCAGCTTGAGCGCCAGCAGGTGAATACCGTGAACGATCTGGCCCGCATTGCGCCGAGCCTCGAGATTCAGGCGGCGCCGGGCCAGAACACCGGTGGCGGCGGTTCGATCCGCGGCATCGGCACGATGACCTTTTCGCCAGGCGCGGTGGCTTCGGTGGGCGTGGTCGTCGATCAGGTCAGCCAGGGCAACGCCAATATTTCCGATCTGTTCGACGTTGCCCGTGTCGAGGTGCTGAAAGGCCCGCAGGGCACCCTGTTCGGCCTGACCACTTCTGCGGGCGTCATCAACATCACCACCAACGCGCCCAAGTTCGGCGAGTTTTCCGCCCGCGTGCGCACCGAACTGTCGAACGCGGGAACCGCCGGTGCCAAGTACGGCAATCAGGTGGTGCAGGGCGTCGTCAATATTCCGATCTCGTCCAACATGGCCGCGCGCATTTCCGGCGTTGCCAACTTGCGTCAGGGCGTGGACCGCAATGCCACGACTGGCGATCTCAACGACAACAACCGCTATTCGGTGCGCGGCCGCCTGCTGTGGGAGCCGACCGATCGCCTGACCGTGAACCTGATCGGCGACTATGCGCATTCCAGCGCGGAGAACGGCGGCGACTTCTTCACCTTCATCAAGACCAGTGGCCCCGGCTCGTTCTTCGGCGGCGCGGGCTATGACGCGGTGGGCATCACCGATCGCCTCGCCAGCTGCGGTGTGACCGTGAAGGAGGGCAACCGCGACTACTGCACCAGTTCGCACTACAAGGGCACGACGAGCAACTACGGCGGGTCGGTGCAGGTGGACTATGCCGCCGATCCCTTCACACTGACCTCAATCACCGCCTATCGCAAGTCGGGCGAACTGGGCTCTGGCGCCTCTTCCAACGTCTTCCGTGGCGATCCGCTGGAATTGCAGGTGGAAAACGAACCGGTTGATCGCAACCTGAACCTCTTTACGCAGGAATTCCGCGTCAGTTCGGCAGCCACCAACACTATCGAATATACCGTGGGGGCGTTCTATTCGAACCAGAAGCAGAATCGCGATCCCGAGACGGTGAACGTCACGCTGGTTCCGGCGGAAAATGTTGTGATCCCGATCGCCTCTACGACGGTTCCCGCGCTGACGATCCGCGATGAATCGCTGGCGTTCTTCGGGCAGGCGACCACGCACATCGGGGATTCTCTGCGCCTCATCACCGGCACGCGCTACACCACCGATCGTTTGTCGCTGCAGATGCCGAGCACTGCCGATACCGTGCTCAATGCCGAGGAATGGTCGTGGCGTCTGGGCGCGCAATACGATCTGGCGCGCAACACGATGGCCTATGCCACCGTTTCGCGCGGCTTCAAGGGTGGCCAGATCGCGGTGCCGACCGATGGCCGCACGCCCTATGTCGTCCTGCCGGAAATCCCGACCAGCTACGAAGTGGGCTTCAAGTCCACGCTGTTCGGCGGCTGGGTGGCCGATGTCAGTGCGTTCTACATGAAGATCGACAACTTCCAGGCGCAGAGCTGCACCGTGGATGGAACCGGCGTGATCTCGTGCGACCAGAAGAACGTGAACGGCGTGAAGACGCGCGGCGTCGAGGTGAATTTCTTCGGCAACATCACCCCGAACCTCTCGCTCAACACCGGCTTCATCTATGCCAAGGCGACCTATCCCAAGGGCTATCTCGGCACCGACGGCACGGACATCGGCGGCAGCCAGCTGGCCTATTCGCCCCGCTACAAGTTCACGCTTTCGGGTGAATACACCGTTCCGATCGGCGAGCGTCTGGGCGCTTTCCTGGCAGCGGATACCGTGTGGAAGTCGCGCATCCGCTATGAGGAGAATTCCTATTCGGGCACGACTTTCCGCCCGCACTGGATGGTCGGCGGCCGGATGGGGCTGCGAACGCAGGACCAGCGTTATCAGGTCTCGGTCTTCGTGCGAAACCTGTTCAACGTGCATGAGCCGTCGCTGATGCAGAGCAGCTTCCCCTATACGACGGACAGCGGCGAGGCGAATGTCGGGGCGATCTATGGCCCGCAGTCGTTCCGCAACGTCGGCATCAGCCTCGATGCCAAGTTCTGAAGCCCCAGGTTCTGAAGCGACTGCCTGAAACGACCGGAGAGAAACCGACGATGACCGGACCCCAACCCGCCGAAATCCGCAGGGCCATCATGGCGATGGGCAGCGGGATGGGGCCGCAGGTCGTGGCGGCGTGCCGCGACCTGTTCGCCGCCGAACAGCAGGGGCTGGCCGAGAAGATCGCTCCGGTGGCGCTCGATTGCGCCTATGGCGATGATGCGCGCCATCGGCTCGACCTCTATCGCGATAGTGAGCATGAGGGCCTTCCCGTCCTGCTGTTCGTCCATGGCGGCGGTTTCCTGATGGGTGACAAGGGGGGCGAGGGCTCGCAGAGCGGCTGGTCGAGCGCCCATATCGGGCGCTGGGCCGCAGCCAACGGCATGCTGGGCGCAGTGATGAACTATCGCCTTGCGCCCGATCACCAATGGCCAGCCGGGGCGCAGGACGTCGGCGCCGCAGTGGCATGGCTGCGCGAAAATGCTGCGCAGCATGGCGGCGATCCGGCGCGGATCGTGGTGATGGGCACGTCGGCGGGGGCGGTGCATGTCGCGGGCTTCCTGCGCGACGATCCGCACCATGCCGATCTCGTGAAAGCGGCGATCCTGCTGTCCGGGCTCTACGGATTCACCCCTCTCGATGACCGGGACGAGCGCTATTACGGGCCTCAGGCGGATTACGCATCCCGCATGCCGCTGGGGGCTGTCGTTGCGACCGGTCTACCGCTCTACCTCGCCGGGGCGCAGTACGATCCGCCGCGCTTCCAGCGGGAGTGGGCCGGGCTGATGCAGGCGCGTTTGGAGCGCCACGGCACTCTGCCGCGCGGCTATCTCGCCAGCGGGCACACCCACTACACACTGCCGATGCATCTTGGCACTTCGGACACGCGCCTGTCCGATGAGCTTCTCACCTTCCTTTCTGACACCCTGTGAAAGAGGCCGATATGACCGAGAATTTCCGGATGGACCGCCGTGCGTTGCTGGCCGTCGGCGCAGGAGCAGGGGCGCTTGCAGGGCTTGCGCCTTTGAGCGCAAGGGCTGCGGCAAAGGCGGCTGTAGCGAAAGCATCCACGCCATTTCCCAAAGGCTTCTTCTGGGGCGCCGCGACGGCACCGCATCAGGTCGAGGGGAACAACATCGCCTCGGACCTGTGGTTCCTCGAACATCAGCAACCGACCGTCTTTGCCGAGCCTTCGGGCGATGCGGTGAACAGTCTGGAATTGTGGCCGACCGATCTCGATATCGTGAAGGGGCTGGGCCTCAACAGCTATCGCTTCGGCATCGAGTGGGCACGGATCGAGCCGGAGAAGGGCCTGATCTCGCGCGGGATGCTCGATCACTACAAGGCGATGGTGGCCGGGTGCCGGGATCGCGGGATCGCGCCACTGGTGACGTTCAATCATTTCACCGCGCCGCGGTGGTTCAGCGCAATGGGCGGCTGGACCAATCCCGACGCGCCTGCGCTTTTCGCGAACTACTGCGACAAGGTCGCCCGCGCGATCGGCGCCGATATCGGCATGGCGATGACGCTGAACGAGCCGAACATCCTGCTGCTGCTGCGCAAGATCCTGCCGCCGCCGGTATGGGACGCGCAGCGCGCCACCGTGCAGGCCGCCGCCAAGCGTCTGGGCGTCGCGAGGTTCGTCTGCGCCAATGTGGCCGGGCCAGAGGATATCGACGCCATCGAGCATGGCCTTGCCGCCGGGCACAAGGCGGCGCGCGCGGCGATCAAGGCAGTGCGCGGCGATCTGCCGGTGGGCTTTACGCTCTCGATCATCGACGAGGAGGCGGCGGGCAAGAACTCGCTGCGCGATGCCGTTCGCCAAGAGCTGTATGGCATGTGGCTGGAGATCGCGAAGGGCGACGATTTCATCGGCGTGCAGAACTACGAACGCGCGGTCTGGAACGACAAGGGGCGTCTTCCGGCACCGGACGGTGCGGATCGCAACTGGTCGGGAACCGAGGTCTATGCGCCCTCGCTCGCCGGGGCTGTGAAGTACGCCCATGAAGCAACCGGCGTGCCGATCCTGGTTTCGGAGCATGGCGTCGGCACGGACGACGACACGCTCCGCGCCCGCTTCATTCCGGCGGCGTTGCGCGATTTGCGGCAGGTGATGGCCGATGGCGTGCCGGTGCTGGGCTATGTGCACTGGTCGCTGCTCGACAACTACGAGTGGATCTTCGGGTACAAGCCGCATTTCGGGCTGTGCAGTGTCGACCGCGAGACTTTCGTACGGACGCCCAAACCCAGCGCGCGGGTGCTGGGGGCGATCGCCGCGCGCGGATCGATCTAGGTCTTGTCGCGGGCTGGCGGTTGCGCCAGCCTGATGATCGCAGAAGAAAATATCGGCCAAAGCCTGCAACGGGCGGGGCTGGAAAAATCGGGAGTTGGAAATGTCGCGCAGGCGCTTTCGGATCATGCTTTGTCTCGCCAGTGGCCTTGTCGCCGCGCCCGTTCTGGCGGGGGAGCCTGCCACCTCGGGAAGCGCGCAGGCACCTGCCGCCACCGACAGCGTACTGGCGCAGGAGTTCCGCGATCCCCCGGCCTCTGCCCGCCCGCGCGTGTGGTGGCACTGGATGAACGGCAACATCACCAAGGATGGCATCGCCAAGGATCTGGCGTGGATGAAGTCCGTCGGTATCGGCGGTGTCCAGAATTTCGATGCCAATCTCCAGACCCCGCAGATCGTGGACAAGCGGCTGGCCTATATGACGCCTGAGTGGAAGGATGCCTTTCGCTTCGCGGTGCAGGAAGCGGACCGGCAGGGGCTGGAGTTTGCCATCGCCTCCTCGCCCGGCTGGTCGGAGACCGGCGGGCCGTGGGTCGCGCCCAAGGATGGCATGAAGAAGCTGGTCTGGTCGAGCGTCTCGCTCGCATCGGGGCAGCGACTGACCGGTGCGCTGCCCGCGCTGCCTGGCACGACCGGCCCCTTTCAGGACCTGCATCCTGCGCTCGGCATCGAGGAAATGATTTCCGGGCACCCTGCGCCCGCGGCGGGGCATTTCACCGGGAGTGGCCCGGTTCTGGCCTATTCGGTCTCCGAGGTGGCGGCATTGCCCATGCCTCAGGCGCACGACGGGCTGGGCAACGCGCTCGCCGCCGGTGCGCTGTCGGACAGCGATCTCGGCGCGGGGTCACGCTGGCGCGCAAGGACGGCACCGCGCCGGTGCTGCGGCTGGACTATCCGAAAGCCGTGACGATGCGCAGCGTCACGCTGTTCTTGCCGGACGTCGTAATTCCCTTTTCGGGTTCACCATTTCTTGCCGCTGTGGAGGCGAGCGAGGATGGCACGACCTGGACCAAGATCACCGACCTTACGCTCAGCGGTGTACCCACGACGGCCAGCTTTCCGGCGGTGACGGCTGCGCATTTCCGTGTCGTTCTGAACCCTGCGCCACTTCATGGCGGGCTGGGCTCTCCGGCACCGGGTGTGGCGATGGGGGGGCTGTTCGACGGCATCGGCGCGGCTATGGCGAAGAAGCCCCTGATCGTCGGCACTTTCGCGCTCACGTCGCAAGCGCGGGTGGACCGGTTCGAGACCAAGGCCGGTTTCGTGATGAGCCCGGACTATTATGCGCTGGGATCGGTGAACGATGCCGTACGTGGTATCGATGCCGCGAAGGTCATCGACCTGACGGACCGGGTGAAAGCGGATGGCACGCTTGACTGGACCGCGCCAAAGCTCCCCAAAGGGCAGTACTGGCAGGTCCTGCGGCTCGGCTGGTCGCTGCTGGGCACGACCAATCACCCGGCGACACCCGAGGCGACCGGTCTGGAAGTCGACAAGTACGACGGCAAGGCGGTGGAGGCCTATCTCGACCATTATCTGGGCATGTATCGCGAGACGGTGGGCGATGGCCTGATCGGCCAGCACGGCATCCGTGCACTGCTGACGGACTCGATCGAGGCGGGCGAGGCGAACTGGACGCCGCAGATGATCGCGAAATTCCGGGCCTTGCGCGGCTATGACCCCACGCCCTGGCTACCCGCGCTGACCGGTGTTCTCGTCGGCTCGCGTGAGGATACCGATCGCTTCCTCTACGATTATCGCCGCACACTGGCAGACCTGCTGGCCAGCGAGCACTACGGCACTATCGCGCGCGTTGCCCATGCCAACGGCCTCAAGCTCTATGGCGAGGCGCTGGAGGATCATCGCCCGATGCTGGGCGACGACATGACCATGCGCAGCCACACCGATGTGCCGATGGCGGCGATGTGGGCGTTCAACAAGGCCGAGGGGCCGCGCCAGTCGCTGGTCGCCGACATCAAGGGCGCTGCCTCGGTTGCGCACCTTTACGGGCAGAACCTTGTCGCGGCGGAATCGATGACCTCGCAGATGGCGCCCTGGGCTTTTGCGCCGAAGGATCTGAAGCACGTTATCGATCTGGAGTTCGTGACCGGCGTCAACCGCCCGGTGGTGCATACCTCGGTCCATGTCCCGGTGGATGACAAGAAGCCGGGCCTCTCGTTGTTTATCTTCGGGCAGTACTTCAACCGGATGGAGAGCTGGTCCGGCATGGCGAAGCCGTGGGTGGATTATATCTCGCGCTCCTCGCTGATGTTGCAGCAAGGGCGCAACGTGGCCGATCTGGCCTATTTCCATGGCGAGGAGGCGCCGCTGACCTCGCTCTATGGCGATAAGCCGGTCGCCGACGCGCCTGTTACCCATGCCTATGATTTCCTGAACTTCGATGCTCTGAACACGCTGCTGACCAATGACGGGACCGATGTCGTGACGCCCGCAGGCGCGCGTTATCGCGCGATCTATCTCGGCGGTTCGTCCAGCCGGATGACGCTGGCGGCGCTGCGTCGCCTGTCCGCTCTCGTTGAGGGCGGGGCGACGGTGATCGGCGAGAAACCGCAGCTTTCGCCCAGCCTCGTCGCCAGTGAGCAGGGCGAGGGCGCGCAGTGGATGAGCCTTGTCGACCGGCTGTGGCCGGGTGGCGGGCAGGCCATGATCGGCAAGGGCCGGGTTATCGCCTCGCACGACGTGGAAGGCGCGCTTGCGGGGATGGGCGTCGCGCCCGATTTCCGCTTCACCGGGGCCGCGGCGGGCGTGGCCATCCCCTTCGTCCATCGCCGCGACGACAAGGGCGATATCTATTATCTCTCGAACCCGGCCGACACCGCGCAGACCATCGAGGCGCATTTCCGCGTGACCGGAAAGCGCCCCGAACTGTGGCACCCCGAGACCGGAACGTCCGAGCCGGTAAGTTACCGGATCGTCGAGGGCGAGACGATCGTGCCGCTCTCGCTCACCGCCGATGACGCCGTCTTCGTGGTGTTCCGCGAACCGACCACGCAGGCTGGCTTTACCGTGCCCACGCCGGTTTCGCATGCCCTGGCGGGTGATCTCGACAGTGGCTGGAAGGTCGCCTTCCAGCCGGATCGCGGCGCTCCGGTATCAGCGAACCTGCCCCGGCTGGGTTCGTTGAGCGAAAGCGCCGATCCGGGTATCAAATATTTCTCCGGTGTGGCGACCTATTCGCGCCGCTTCACAGTCCCCGCGTCACACAAGGCCGGCACGCCCTTGTGGCTTGACCTTGGGCAGGTCGGCGATCTGGCTGCGGTTCGGGTCAACGGTGTCGCGGTCGGCACCGTCTGGCATGCGCCTTACCGGCTGGATATCGGCAAGGTGGTGAAGGCGGGCGCCAACACGCTGGAGGTGCAGGTCGCCGATACCTGGGTCAATCGCCTGATCGGTGATGCCCAACCCGGCGCGAAGGCGATCACCTGGACGGCGATGCCGACTTATCGTGCCGATGCGCCGCTGCGACCCTCCGGCCTTATCGGTCCGGTGCGCCTGTGGGAGGAAGGGAAGTGAGCGAGACGAGTGTTCTGCCGGTCGAGCCGGGCGCGATCTCTGCGTCCGACTTCATCCGCCGCGAGACGTTGACCAGTGTGGCGATCAACACCGTCCTCAGTCTGGCCTTTTTTCTCGTGGTGTTTCGTCTGGAGGCGCGAGTGCCGGTCTGGGGCCTTGGCAACCTCGTTTTCGATACTCTGCCGCAGAGCTTCATGATCACGCTGATGGGGGTACTGGTGCCGGGTCTGATAGCGCGCGCAAAGCGGCAGGCAGGCAAGGTTGAGGCGTTATCGGAGCGCTCGATCCTGCCGTATTCGCCATGGGTACGTGCGATCGCGATGGCGCTGGTCTCGGCGCTGGTCTGTTCGGCAATCGCGCTGGCGATATTCGCTGCCTTGGGCTGGCAGGACGTGAACTGGTGGTGCGCATTGGGTGGCAAGCTGGTTTTCGGTGCCATGCTGGCACTGGTTGTAACGCCTGTAGGTCTTCGGGCAGCACTGGTCCCACGGTGATTAGCATGCTTGGGCCAAGCGGCAGGTAATTAACTGTGCTGCCGTTTCGCTGGGACTATGGCAATACTAGCGGATCGGCTACATCGTCGCTTGATGACTGTATGTACCAGTTCGATAACAGCGGAGGCGATACGCAGCATCCTTAATCATTGTATTTTTGCGCAGTAAGTCATTGTCATGACGGCCAGATCCGGAGAACTGTCATCTGCAGGATAGCTTGTGATGATAGGTGAGGTCGGGGCTTAGGGCAACGGCACTTCGATCGTCGCTCCGGCCAACAGGGAGGGGTTCACCGAGTGGCAGTGGGTCTCGATCAAGAGGGAAGCAAGCGCCGGCATACCCGTTCTGACGGGATGCCCTGGGCGGATACGCCGCGCGAGGGGGAGAAAACAGGATAGGCTCCTCTTCGCGCGGCACAGGCGCAATCAGGTCAGGGCACCACGCAGCAGCCCCTTCACATCCTCGGCTCGGCCCGCAAGCACGGCCTTGGCCGAATAGAGCGCGGTGCCGAAAACCTGACTGGCCTGTACCTTGGGCGGCATCACCAGTTCCATGCGATCGGTAACGACATCGAGCAGTGCGGGGCCGGGCGTTGCCAGCCAGTCTCGCACGGCATTGTCCAGATCGCTGGCCTTTTCCACGCGCCGTGCCCAGAAGCCGATGGCCTCGGCAACCCGTGCGAAGTCGGGATTCTTGAGGTTGGTGTAGGAGTCGAGCAGCCCTTCGACCTTCTGTTCAAGCTCCACGAAGCCCAGCGAACTGTTGTCGAACACACAGACCTTGATCGGCAGGTCTTCCTGAATGGCGGTCAGCAGGTCGCCCAGCAGCATGGCAATGCCGCCGTCGCCCGAAAGCGAGATGACCTGACGGCCGGGGCAGGCTGCCTGCGCACCCAGTGCATTGGGCATGGCATTGGCCATTGTCCCATGCGTCAGCGAGATCACCGTGCGGTTCCGGCCGGTCGCAGGGACATGGCGCAGGCACCACACCATCGGGGAGCCGCCATCGGCCGTCCACACGGCGTCAGGCTGCGCGTGTCTGGCGATGGTCTCGGTCAGATACTGCGGATGGATCGGCACCTTGTCATTGGCCACGGCATGCTTGGACTGTTCGCTCTGGGCCTTGGCGTGATGCTTCAGGCACTGGTCGAGGAAGGCGCGATCATCCTTTGGGGTGATCATCGGCAGCAGCGCATCGAGCGTCGAGCGCACATCGCCGACTGCGGCGATGTCTACCGGATGGCGGCGACCAAGGTGGGTGCCGTCAAGATCGATCTGCAGGATCGTCGCTTTTTCGGGATAGAACTGGCGCCACGCGAAGTCACAGCCGAGCAGCAGCAGCGTATCGCACGCGGTCAGCGCGTGATAGCCCGCTTCGGAACCGAACACACCGGTCATGCCTACGAGGTAGGGGTTGTCGTGTTCCAGAAAATCCTTGGCACGCGAGGTATGCGCCACCGGCGCCTTCAGCTTTTCGGCCAGCGCGATCACCTGATCGTGGGCTTCATGCGTTCCCGAACCGCCATAGATCGCGACTTTTCTGCCGGCGTTCAGGGCTGTTGCCAGTTGCTCCAGTTCTGTCTGCGCAGGAAGCGTCCGCGGTGTCGCGCGATGGACGCGGAAGGCAGGCTCGTCGGGCGCCTTGGCGCTGGAGACGTCGGCAGGAACGATCAGCACCGCAACGCCTTTCTTCGCGATCGCGGCTTGTGCGGCCATCGCGGTCATGCGGCGGGCCTGTCCGGGTGTGCGGATCTCCTCGCAGAATACCGAACAGCTCTGGTAGATCGGTTTGTAGTCCACTTCCTGCGGGAAATCGAAGCCGAGTTCGTCGCGTACGATCTGGCTGGCGATAAGGACTACCGGCGCCCGGTTGCGATGACTGTCGAACAGGCCGTTGATAAAGTGCAGGCTACCGGGACCGCATGAACCGGCGCAGGCGGTGAGGTCGCCTGTCACCATGGCGTCGGCTCCTGCGGCGAACCCACCGGCTTCCTCATGGCGCATGTGAACCCAGCGGATTTGCGAGCGACGGATCGAGTCGGTGACATGGTTGAGCGTGTCACCCGGAACGCCGTAACAGCGGCGTACACCGGCCTGCTCCAGCGTTTCAACGATGACATCTGCGACGGTCTGGGACATGCGGGAAACTCCTTGGGGTCGGCCAAGCAAGTCTCGGGAGAGGTTAAGGTTTCATGCGTTGTCCGCAAGTGGGGATGAGGGAGGGGCATCTCCGGCTGCCTGCTGGAAAAGCAGTGCGCGCAGCCAGCCTTGCGTGGGGTCGCGGTGGCTTCGCTCATGCCACACGGCGATCTTGCTGAAGCCGGGCACGTCGATCGGCGGCGGATACGCCACGATGCCCGGAGCATGCCGGAAAAGCCGCGAAGGGGCGACCGTTACCAGATCGGTTGTGCGCAGCAGATCAGCGAGCGCCTGAAAGCTGCCGAGAGATGCCTGTACCCGTCGCGAGCGACCGATCGCGGCCAGGGCCGTGTCGGTCACGCCGGAGAAATCGTCGCCGCCCAGGGAAACCAGCGCATGATCGAGCGCGCAGAACGTGTCGAGGTCGGGCAATGCTCCGGCGACCGGATGATCGGCCCGCATCGCGACAACGTAATGCTCATCGAACAGGTGGCGGGAGCGCAGCGATCCCGGTGCCATCTGCGGCGTGGTCAGCGCCAGATCGAGGTCGCCATTGTCGAACCATGCGCCCAGTTCGACCTCGGGTACGGGTTGGACCGAAACCCGTATTCCTGGAGCAAGCGAGCGAAGGCGTGAAAGACAGGGCAAGGCAAGAGTGTGAAGCGCATAATCGGTCGCAGCAATACGCCATGTGCCTCGGGCGCTCGACGGGTCGAAAATGGGGGCTGGAACAGGCTGTCCAATTCGTCCAGCGCCTGCCGGAGCGGTGCAGCCAATTGCAATGCGCGCTCAGTCGGCACGATGCCGCGCTGCCCCCGAACGAACAGTGGGTCGGCAAACGCTTCCCTTAGCCGTGCGAGCATGCCGCTGACTGCCGGTTGCGACAAGTTGAGCCGACTGGCGGCCCGCGTCACGCTACGTTCGACCAGCAGGGCGTCGAGCGCTTTGAGGAGATTGAGGTCGAAAATCTTGATATCAGTCATGGCGATGACGATCATCCGGAGTCATAATTGGAATAATGGCTGAGCGAGGAGCAAATGAACAGCCGCAAGGTGAATACAGATGGTGTTCGCCATGAAATATCGAGTGAGATCCTACGATGAACGCCATTTTCTGGCCGGAAGGTTACATTCCCGGCTTTGCCGACAATTTTGCCTCGAACGAGATGATCGTGGCTGGACTCACCGCCGACCAGGTGTGGCCACTGTTGGCCAACGCTGAAGTGTGGCCGAGCTACTACGCGAATTGCGCTGACATTGCCTTCCCCGATGGGAATGGTCCGGTGCTTGCAGAGGGGACTCGTTTCTTTTTCCGCACCTTCGGCTTTCCTGTCGATTGCGAAGTGACCGAATATGTTGCTCCGCAGGCTGGAGCGCCGGGCCGTGTCGCGTGGCATGGCTGGTCGGGTGAGGGCGATGAGCGGCTTGACGTGCATCATGCTTGGTTGATCGAAGATATTGAGGGCGGCCGGGTGCGCGTCCTCACGCAGGAAACCCAGAACGGCAACCCTGCAAAGGCGCTGGCGGCAGCCGTGCCGAACCCGATGATCAATGGCCATGATGAATGGCTGCGCGGGATGCTCGCTGCTGCGCGCGAGGGTTTGGCGCAAGCTTGAGGAATAAAGCGTGCGGACGAAGGGGTATTCCCGTCGTCCGCACGTTCATTTCTTACCAGGCGTGCGGCTCGCCGGTCCACTTGTACAGGCCGCCTGACATGTCCGGCGTGAGCCGCCCGGCAAGAGCGACGATGCCCGACGCGCTTTCCTGCGGCGTAATGTCGGCGCCGGGGCCACCCATGTCGGTCTGCACCCAGCCCGGATGGACGCTGATGGCGATGATGCCGCGATCCGTCGTGCCGGTCGCGACCTGCTGCGTCAGCTTGTGCACTGCGGCCTTGGACGTGCAGTAGATTTCCGCGCCCGGATGCGTCCAGGTCGATGCGCCCATCTGGCTGCCGAAATTGACGACCCTGCTGCCTTCGCGGAGCCGGGGAAGGAACGCCTGAAACACGCGCATCGGGCCGATGACGTTGACGTTCAGGACGCCCAGCCATTCGTCGAAATCGGCATGCTCGACCTGCGATGCGCGCGGGCCCAGAACGCCAGCCACATTATACAGGATATCGACCGGCGTATCTCCGGTATCGGCCGTACCTTGCCGCACCGATTCGTCCTCGGAAACATCCATGGCATGAAGCGTGATGAGGCCCTCGCTGTCGGCAGCCAGCGCGTTGAGTTCGGCGGCGCCATCGGGATCGCGGAGCAGGGCGAAGATGCGATCGCCCTTGGCAAGGTGGAGCTTCACGATTTCGAGCGCGATGCCGCGCCCCGCGCCGGTAATGGCGATATTGGCCATGATGAAAATCCCTTGAGTGACAGGCCGGGCAGGATATGCCCTTGGGCCAAGCGGTTGAAGAGGCTACAGGTTCCTTCCGACCTCATGCGTTCGATATCGGACAGGACAGCGTTTTGGAAAGGATGCGGCTTTCCTTGACTTTTCGGCAGCCGATGCCTAGTTGCCGTCCTTTCCGAACTCTCGAATTTTCACGGAGTGCCCATGGCGCGCGTTACTGTCGAAGATTGCGTCGACAAGATCCCCAACCGTTTCGACCTGGTCCTGCTGGCTGCGCAGCGTGCGCGCGAGATCTCGGGTGGTGCGGAACTCACGCTCGAGCGCGATCGTGACAAGAACCCCGTCGTCGCCCTTCGCGAGATCGCGGAAGAAACCGTGACGCCCAAGATTCTCAAGGAAACGCTGGTCACCTCGATGCAGCGTTACCTGCCGGAAGACGATGACGAGATGGACGATGTCGGCTCGCTGAGCCAGTCGGCCGAAGCGCTGCGCATCACGGCTTCGGCGCCGACGCGCAACACCTCGCTGGGCGCCGATTACGACGGTTGATCCCCGGCACTTGACCTTGCCGGGATGAGGCGCAAGTCTCTTCCCGGTGAAGGACAAGAACCGAAAACTTCCCCGGATCGCAGGGTTCGCCATGGGCGGCGTGCGAAAGCCGGATGAAGCCGCCAGACATCCTGGTGAGCAGGACGCTGATGGCGCGCTTGCACCTGCTGGTGCGACGATCGCCGTGTACAGCGTCAAAGGTGGCGTCGGAAAGACGACCTTCGCGGCCAACCTTGCCTGGTGTTCCAGTGCAATGACCGGGCACCGTACCTTGTTGTGGGATCTCGATGCCGCAGGCGGATCGGGATTTCTCTACGATCTTCAGCCACAATCGACGCATCTTGTCGAAGAGGTCTTCACGCGCGGCCGTGCCGTTGCGAAGCTGATCCAGCATACCTCTTATGCCGGGCTGGATGTGCTGCCGGCCGATGACAGCATCCGTGCGCTCGATTCCCGGCTCCTGCAGATCGGCAAGCGCAAGCGACTGGCGCGGCTGACCGAGGAACTGACGCAGCATTATCCCCGCGTAGTGCTGGATTGCCCGCCGGTGATGAACGAACTGTCCGCCCAGATCATTCGCGCGGCCGATCTCGTGATCGTGCCGTTGCCGCCTTCGCCGCTTTCGGCGCGGGCGCTTGATCTGGTGGTCCGTGAGATCGCCGGGGCTGGAAAACGACACCCGCCGATCCTGCCTGTTCTCTCGATGCTCGACTTGCGTCGCGGTCTCCACCGGGAAGTGCGCGCCGCGCAGCCGGAGTGGCCCTCGGTGCCCTATGCCAGCGTGGTTGAACAGGGTGCCGTGCAGCGTCAGCCGGTAGGCGTATTGTCGCCGAAAAGCGCAGCGGCGCAGGCGTTTGCCGGTCTTTGGTCCGCGATCGAGCGCAAGTTGCAGGGTGGCCGTGCCGGAGGCTTCGCCGAACTCTAGACCTGCATTGCGCTGCAGCGATCCGTACGGCACACTCGCGACCAGCGGATTGCTGGGGGCGATGATGAGTGCAGGGGAAGGACTGGCGGAACTGGGGCAGGGGGCGTTGCTTTCGGCGGCTGTGGACGGCGGTGGTGTCGAACCGCACGGTGCGCAAAGCGATGGCCATACCCATGAAACGGCCTGCCTCAACTGCGGGACGGGGCTGATCGGCTCTCACTGCCATGTCTGCGGGCAGGCGGCGCATGTCCACCGGACGCTGGGCGCGTTCTTCCACGATCTGCTGCACGGCGTCTTCCATTTCGAGGGGCGGGTCTGGCGCACGCTGCCCTTACTGGTTTTGCATCCGGGGCGACTGACGCGGCAATATATCGCGGGTAAACGGGCGAGTTACGTGTCGCCGATCGCGCTGTTCCTGTTCTTCGTCTTCGTGATGTTCGCGGTGTTCCATGCCGTGGAAGACCACGAGGGCGGACACGCCACAGCGGCAGTATCAGACCCTTCCGCCATCGAGAAAGCCATATCCACCAGTGAGTTGAAACTTGGCCAGTTGAAGGCTGAACGGGGCCGACTGATCGCCGCCGGGCGCGATACCGATCAGATTGACAAGCAGATCGACAATGCCCAGGATGGCCTTGATGTCCTGCATGGCACGCGCGATGCCCTGTCGGACAAGGGCGGGAATCTGGTGGCCAGCGGGACGTCGATTTCGCAACTCGACAAGACATTGCGCCCGCGTATCGTCGGCGCGATCCGCAAGTTCCAGAGCAATCCCGACCTCGCGATCTACAAGATACAGACCTATGCCTACAAATACAGCTGGGCGCTGATTCCGATTTCGGTGCCTTTCCTTTGGCTGCTTTTCCCGTTCTCCCGACGATACCACTTGTACGATCACACCGTTTTCGTGACGTATTCACTGTGCTTCATGACACTTCTGGTGATCGTGGCGATGCTCTGCTCGGCCATTGGCTGGGGAGGGCTGGTGGGTGTGCTCGTCTTCCTTCCGCCGCTGCACATGTATCGACAGTTGCGCGGTGCCTATCTGGTCAGCCGCTGGGGTGCGCTCTGGCGAACGGGCATGCTGGTGTGGTTCGCGGCGATGGCCCTGACGCTGTTTTTCGTGATGATCATGGCGCAGACCAGCTTTTGAGCGGTTTTCGCCCGCTTGCGAGTAGTGTCGGCACCGTTTGAAGCGTAGAGGTGCGTCCGGCAGGGCAGAGCACATGTCCGCCATGGTCAAGCCGACCCGCCTGTCGCTTTCGCGAACCGATTGCCCAAAGCAAAGGGGCGTCGGACCCTTGGTCCAACGCCCCTTCCTGCATTCTCCATGAAGGAGAACCGTGGTTCGTTCATCCGGTTCCCGTTCGGTGGAACGGACCGGAAAATTTCACCGTCAGATACCCTGCGCTGCCGGGCCGCCGGAGAAGCGCTTGCCCGCCTTGGGGATCGACGAGCCACGCACGGCCACGGGCTTGCCCGCAGCCAGCGTCATGTCGCCGGGGCGGTCGAGCTTGCCGGTTTCCAGCAACTGCTTGATGTCATCGCCTGTCAGCGTTTCGTATTCCAGCATCGCCAGCGCCAGCGTGTGGAGTTCCTCGTTGCGATCGGTGAGGATCTGCGTCGCGCGGGCGTGGGCGTTGTCGACCAGTTCGCGGATCTCGCTGTCGATCAGCTTGTTGGTCTCGTCCGATCCCATGATGCGCTGCGAGGCGCCCATGCCGAGATAGCCTTCCTGCTGGTCTTCGTACTGGAGCGGACCGAGCTTGTCGGACATGCCCCATTTCGTGACCATCGAGCGGGCGAGGCCGGTGGCGTACTGGATATCGCCTGAGGCGCCCGAGGAGACCTTGTCGTAACCAAAGATCAGTTCTTCGGCGACACGGCCACCCATGGCGACCGAGAGGTTCGCCAGCATCTTGTCGCGGTGATACGAATAGCTGTCACGCTCAGGCAGGCGCATGACCATGCCCAGCGCGCGACCGCGCGGGATGATCGTGGCCTTGTGGATCGGATCGGACGCCGGTTCATGCACCGAGACGAGCGCGTGGCCCGCTTCGTGATAGGCGGTCATCTTCTTCTCGTCCTCGGTCATGACCATCGAGCGGCGTTCCGCGCCCATCATCACCTTGTCCTTGGCGTCCTCGAACTCCTGCATCGCGACGAGGCGCTTGCTGCGGCGCGCGGCCAGCAGTGCGGCTTCGTTGACGAGGTTGGCGAGGTCCGCACCCGAGAAACCGGGCGTGCCGCGTGCGATCACGCGCGGGTTCACGTCGGGCGCCAGCGGCACCTTCTTCATGTGAACGGCCAGGATCTTCTCGCGACCATCGATGTCGGGCACCGGCACCACGACCTGACGGTCGAAACGGCCGGGGCGCAGCAGCGCGGGATCGAGCACATCGGGGCGGTTGGTCGCCGCGATGATGATGATGCCCTCGTTCGCCTCGAAGCCGTCCATCTCGACGAGCAGCTGGTTCAGCGTCTGCTCGCGTTCGTCGTTCGAGTTGCCGAGGCCCGAGCCGCGATGACGGCCCACGGCGTCGATCTCGTCGATGAAGACGATGCATGGCGCATTCTTCTTGGCCTGCTCGAACATGTCGCGCACGCGGCTTGCGCCGACGCCGACGAACATTTCGACGAAATCCGAACCCGAGATCGTGAAGAACGGAACGCCTGCCTCCCCGGCGATGGCGCGGGCGAGCAGGGTCTTGCCGGTGCCGGGCGAGCCGACCAGCAGCGCGCCCTTGGGAATCTGGCCGCCGAGCTTGGAGAAGCGGCCCGGATCGCGCAGGAACTCGACGATCTCTTCGAGTTCCTCGCGTGCTTCGTCGATACCGGCAACGTCGTCGAAGGTGACGCGACCGGCGCGTTCTGTCAGCAGCTTGGCCTTGGATTTTCCGAAGCCCATCGCCCCCGAACCGCCGCCCTTCTGGACCTGTCGCAGTGCGAACACGGCAATGCCCAGAAGCAGCAGGAATGGCAGGAAATTGGCGAGCACATACAGCAGCATACTGCCTTGCTCGGGCGACTTGCCAGCATAGCGCACGTCATGGTCCTGAAGTAGCTGGACCAGTGAAGTGTCGTTGGCGACAGGAATGGTCGAGAAATTCTCGCCGTTCTTCAGCTTGCCGTCGATGCGGTCGTCGCCGATATCGACGGAGGCGACGGTGTCCTGCGCGACTTTGGCGCGGAAGTCCGAATAGGGGATCAGCGGGCCGCTTTCGGCACGTGATCCGAACATCGATACCACCAGAAGCAGGGCCAGGAAGATACCGCCCCATACGAAGAGGCTCTTCACCCAGGGATTGCCGTTAGGCTGGTCGTCGTTGTTCATCTTGGAGGGAATCCGTCCTTTCTCCTCGCCAATGTAGGCGCCTTGGAGTGAACTGCAAGTTAGCGGGCGTCACCAAGATACGCTTGTCCCTGATCCGGCGCGGGAAGAGCGGCAAGAAGCCGTGCCCGCGCAAGGTCTTTCGGGCGCCCGAAGCTCAGAAAAAGAGCGTGAAGTTCAACACGTGAGGGGATGTAGAGCCTTGCGCCGGAAAGATCGATCGAAACGCGGGTTTGCGGCATTACGCGATTCCATTTCGGTCCATCTGGCCGCTGGAAATCCCGCGCGTGAAAGTCTGCCATGAAATCGACAGGTAGAGCGGTAGATTGCCAGGTGGCGAAGCGGGCCGAACGGAAGCGCTCGTTCGCCGTGCCGGGGCCTACGGCGAGCCCTAGGCGCGGCAGGATCGTGTTGGCGTCTGGAACCGAAAGCAGCACATCGACATCGGCCACCTCGATCGGCGCGGCACCGTGCAATGCGGCGGCAGCGCTGGCGATGATCCACCAGCGCTCGCGCGCTCCGGTCATGATCGCGGCGACATCAAGCAGAGTGTTGCGCAGGGCAGGAGCGAGGTCTGGAAGTGGCACGGGGCTCATGTATGCGGAAGCAGGTGTTCGTGCGGCAAGGTGAGCGTGGAGACCACGCCGCAGGGGGCATCGCCTTCGGATCGGTCATTTTCGAGCAGCAGTTCTGCGCTCAGTTGGTGTGCCATGACATGAGACAGGCGCAAGCCGACGCTGGTGGCGGCCTGCCCGTCGAAAGCGGACGGCAGGCCGGGGCCCCGATCCCGCACACGGATGGAGATCCCGCCGGAGGCAGCATCATGAAGGCAGTGGATGTGGACCGTGCCGACATGATCCGGGCAGCCATGCTCGACCGCGTTGGCGATCGCTTCTGCAACAATCAGCGCCACTGGAATTGCGGCACCTTGTCGCAAGGCCCGGCCCGAATGGGCTTCGACGTGGATGGTCACGCCGGCATGAGTGGTGGCGATGGCAAGTTTCGTCGCAAGGTCGGTAATGAAGGTGTCCAGCGGCACGTCGTCGCCGTGGTGGCGATAGAGTTCGCGTTGGATGTTGCCGATCACCTGCAGGCGCCGGGCGGCATCGTCCAGTGCAGCGCGCGCGGCGGGATCGCTCAGTCCACGCTGTTGCAGCGATAGCATGGCGCCGATCATCTGCAGATTGTTGCCGACACGGTGCTGGAGTTCCTGAAACAGGACTTCCGCACGGGTCGCCAGCCGTCCGCGCTCTTCCGCAAGGTCGTGTACGGTCTCGCGCGCGGCGCTGAGGCGACGGTTCGCGGCCTGCATCAGGTGAACGAGCGCGATATCGACTGCCACGACGAAGCCGTAGAAGCTCAGCGCGACCTGCGTCCGCGCGTCGAACGTGAAGCTCCCGCGCGGAGCAATGAAAAAGTACCATGCGAAAATGCCGCAAACCAGCGCGGCGGCGATGCCGGGGCGCGGCCCAAACAGGAACGATGTCAGGATCACGGCAGGGAAAAAGGTCAGGTAAGGGTAACCCGGTGGGAAGGCAGCATCGAGTTGCCAACGCAGAGCAAGTGCAACAAGGCTGAGCACGACAGCAAAGGCATATCCGGCAGCTGGCTTGTCCGGCAGCAGCGGCAGGCGTTCTATCAAGGTCGGGTGCTGACCCAATCGTTGCTCCCTTCAGCCGTGGCCGGAAGCGGACATCGCCCGTCCTTGCGGTGCTTTCATGTCAGTCGGGCAGATGGCGACCGTTTTTCAACCGAAAAGACGGTCGGCGCGGCGTTTTGTTCCGCCGCTGCCGGTCTTGCGGAGTATCGGGGTAATGAATACCTTCTAAACAGGTATAACTGAAAGGCCGCACATGCCCGACAGCACATCTTTGGGAACGTTCCTGCGCGATCGGCGCGAACGCATGGACCCGCAGGATTTCGGCTTTCCGGCGGGCCGTCGCCGCACGCCGGGGCTGCGGCGCGAGGAACTGGCCCAGCTCGCGAACATCAGCGCCACCTGGTACACTTGGCTTGAGCAGGGACGCGGCGGGGCGCCGTCTGCGGACGTGCTCGACCGTTTGGCGCGCGCGATGCTGCTGACCGATGTCGAGCGCGAGCATCTGTTTCTCGTCGCGCTGGGGCATGCGCCCGACGTGCGGGTAAAAGCGGTCGAGGACCCGCAAGGCGTGACGCAGCGCTTGCAGGGCGTGCTCGATGCGCTCGATCCGGCTCCGGCCATGATCAAGAACGCCCTGTGGGATATCATCGCGTGGAACCGCGCGGCGAGCGTCGTTCTGACGGATTACGCCACCATTCCGCCGCGCGATCGCAATGTGCTGCGCATGATGTTCCGCGATGACCGGGTGCGCGGCCATCAGGAGAACTGGGAAAGCGTGGCGCGCATGGTGGTCGCGGTGTTTCGTGCCGATGTGGCGCGTGCAGGGGCGCAGGACCGAGCGCAGGCGCTGGTCGACGAGATGTGCGAGACCAGCGCGGAGTTTCGCCGCCTGTGGCACGACCGCGACGTCAGCGCTTTCGGCGGCGGGATCAAGCGTATCCGCCATGCCGAACTGGGCGAGCTGGCGCTGGAGTTTTCAGGGTTCGCAGTGGATGGGCGGACCGATCTGGCGATGATCGTCTACAACCCCGTCGATCCGGCGGATCGCGATCGCATCCGGCAACTTTGCGCAAGCCGCGCGACAGAAAAAGTTCTCGAATCAGTAGCGTGAGCGCGCGGTGGAGGGGCGGATGCCCTTGCGCCCGATCATGCTGCATTGCGGTGTATGGGCGATGAATTATGCACAGCCCACCGTTCACCGCGCGACGAACCGTGCAAGACGAACGGCAACCTTCCGGGTCGGCAGGTGTCCCGGTTACACTCTCCTGCCTATAACTTTCTCCCATGAAGTGGGTTCCCGCAGCAGCTCTGATCGCGTCGCTCTTTGCAACGCCCGTTATGGCCTCGCCGCTGCAGTGCGCGCCCTATGCCCGCGAACATTCCGACGTCGACCTGCACGGCAATGCCGCCACCTGGTGGACGCAGGCCGCCGGCACTTACGAGCGTGGCCACGATCCGCGCACCGGTGCCGTTCTGGTGTTCAAGGCCACCGGCTCGATGCCCTACGGCCACGTCGCGGTGATCGAGAAGGTCGTCGATGCGCGCCACGTCATCCTCAACCACGCCAACTGGTCGCGCCCCGGCATGGTCGAGCGTGACGCGATGGCAGAGGACGTCTCGGCAGCGGGGGACTGGTCGGACGTGCGCGTGTGGTACAGCCCGACGCATTCGCTCGGCCTGCGCCCGAACGCGGCCTTCGGCTTCATCTACGGCCCGGAAGAAGCAGATGTCCCTGCGGCAGATACCGCCATCGCCAGCAGCGATGCGGATACGGCCTCTTCGGCGGGCTGATCGCAACAGCTCACCCTCATACGAAAAGGCCCGCGCGGATCGCTCCACGCGGGCCTTTTCGTATGAGGGGCACTGAGCCCGAAGATTGCAATCAGTCGTCCGAGCCGTACTGGTTGGCGCGCAGGTCGTCGTGCGCGAGGTCCGAGAACTTGGTGATCCGCGCCTCGAAGCGCAGGCGCACCTTGCCGGTGGCGCCGTGGCGCTGCTTGGCGATGATGAGTTCGGAAAGTCCGGTGACTTCCTCCATCTTCGCGCGCCAGCTTTCCCACTTGTCCTTCACGTCGGGCGTATCGGTATCGCTGGGGAATTTCGGCTCGGTCGCCTTCACGTAATAGTCTTCGCGGAACACGAACCAGACCATGTCCGCGTCCTGCTCGATCGAGCCCGATTCACGAAGGTCGGACAGCATCGGGCGCTTGTCTTCGCGCTGTTCCACCGCACGCGAAAGCTGCGAGAGCGCGATCACCGGAACGTGCAGTTCCTTGGCCAGCGTCTTCAAACCGCGCGAGATTTCGGAAATTTCGTTCACGCGGTTGTCGGTGGCACGGCCCGAGCCCTGCAACAGCTGGAGATAGTCGATCACCACCAGCCCGATATCGTGGCGGCGCTTGAGGCGGCGCGCGCGGGTGCGCAGGCCCGCAATGGTGAGGCCCGGCGTATCGTCGATATAGAGCGGCAGCTCGGCAAGGCGCTGGCTGGCGAACGAGAGCTGCTGGAAGTCCTCGCGGCTGATCTTGCCCATGCGCAGCGCTTCGGAACTGATACCCGATTGCTCGGCAAGAATACGCGTCGCCAGCTGGTCGGCGCTCATTTCGAGGCTGAAGAAGGCGACGGCCGAGCCGACCGACTTCTCGGTGGTGATGCCGTCGGCATGGTCGCGCTGAAGGCGATCCGCCGCGTTGAAGGCGATGTTGGTGACGAGCGAGGTCTTGCCCATGCCGGGACGTCCGGCAAGGATGATAAGGTCGGAATCGTGCAGGCCGCCGATCTTCTCGTTTACCGAATTGAGGCCGGTGGTCTTGCCCGAGACGTGGCCGCCCGAATTGAACGCCTTTTCGATCGCCTGGATCGCGGTGCGGGTGGCAACGCCGAAGCTCTGCGCCTCGCTCTGCGTCGCGGCGCCTTCGGCCACCTTGTAGAGCGCGGCTTCGGCGCGTTCGACCTGCTCCAGCGGCTCGACCGATTCCGAGGTGTCCATCGCGCTTTCGACGAGGTTGCGCCCCACCGAGATCAGCTCGCGCAGCAGGGCGAGGTCGTAGATCTGGTCGGCCAGTTCGCGCGGCGCCAGCAGGCCCTGTCCGTCTGCGGTCAGGCGGGCAAGGTAGCCCACGCCGCCCAGCGCCTTCAGCGCCTCGTCCGATTCGAAGTAGGGACGCAGCGTGACCGGCGTCACGACTGCCTTGCGATCGAGCAGGTTGAGCACGCGCTCGTAGATGCGGGCATGGACCGGCTCGAAGAAGTGCGCAGGCGTCAGCTGCGTCTGCAGTTCCTCGATCACCCGGTTGTCGATCAGCACTGCACCCAGGAAGGCGGCCTCGGCCTCGACGTTGGAGGGCAGGGTGCGTCCCTGCTCGCCCGCGGAACTGCCGGAATCGCCGGGGGCTGCCGCTGCCGAAGGGACGGCGCGTACGAGAGTGCTTTCGGATGCCATAAGGGTTGCAACCATGCGCGCGAACCGGCCCGGCTTCAAGCTGCGGCCCGGATGATTTGTTTCCACAGGGTGTGGACGGAGAGGGACAGGTCCGTCCGGCGGCCATTTGCCCCTGCCGCTTTTTCAGGTGCCGCTCCCTTGCCGCATACCCCTGTGACCGCGTAAGGCTTCGAGGATCATGGCCGATCCGCGCATCTCCCACATCGAACTCGACGAGGCGACCATTCTGTGGCGCAACGCAGATATCGAGCAGGAGCGGCGGATTGCGATTTTCGACCTGATCGAAGACAGCGTTTTCAAGCCCTTGCGTGCGTTCGAGAGCGGCCATGAAGGGCCTTACCGCCTGCACCTTTCGGTCCGCGACGGGCGGCTGTCGATGAAGATCGCCGACGAGGCGGGCGCGGAAGTCGAATCGCTCTTGCTCGGCCTTGCGCGGTTCCGGCGCTCGATCCGCGAATATTTCGCGATCTGCGAGAGTTACTATCAGGCCATCCGTAAGGCGACGCCGCAGGAGATCGAGACGATCGACATGGCCCGCCGCTCCATCCACAACGAGGCGGCGGAAATCCTGATCGAGCGTCTCGACGGCAAGATCGAGACCGATTTCGTCACTGCGCGGCGGCTGTTCACGCTGATCTGCGTCCTTCATATCCGGGGCTGAAGAATACCGATGGCTCGCAAGAAGCGCCGGGTCGGGCAGGCCCGACTGATCCTGATCGTCGTCATCGTGCTGGCGCTGCTGGCGGCGGTCGGCAGCGGCATTGCCTGGTGGCACCTGCGCCACTGGACCCCGCCGCATGACGCCTATCCGATGCAGGGCGTGGAAGTGAGCGATGCCGATGGCGATATCGCCTGGGATTCGCTCAAGGCCATCGGCGTGAAGTTCGCCTATATCGATGCGAGCGCCAGCGCCTTTGCGCGCGATCCGCGCTTCGTCGCCAATCTGGAGCACGCGCGCGCAGCCGGCTTGCAGGTGGGCGCGGTGCATCTTTACGACCCGTGCCAGCCCGCGCAGAACCAGGCGGCGAACTTCGTCGTCACCGTGCCGCGCGATCTTACCATGCTGCCGCCTGCGGTCGAGCTGGACCGCCTTGCGGACGATTGCCCGGTGCACGTCAGCGAGGCCAAGGTCGAGAGCGAGCTGATGACCTTCCTCAACCAGATCGAGACGCACACCGGAAAGCCCGTGATCCTGAAGGTTACGCCGCGCTTCCAGTCCCGCTACGACATCTCCGCAAAGCTCGATCGAAACCTGTGGCTGGTGCGCGATCGCGTGCAGCCCGACTATGCCGGTCGTCCCTGGACGATGTGGACCGCCAATTCCGACTACCTCAACGAAGTGACCGAGCACGGTTTGCGTTGGGTCGTCGTCCAGCCCTGAGGGATGAGATCATGAGCGAAGAGACGGCCCGCCTGCAACGCGACGCCCTGCTGGCCACCGCCCGCGAGGCCGCGCGTGGGGCCTATGCGCCTTATTCGAAGTTCCATGTCGGTGCGGCGCTGCTGCTGGAAGACGGCACTGTCGTCACCGGCGCGAATGTCGAGAATGCCAGCTATGGCCTCTCGCTCTGCGCCGAGACGGTGGCGATCGCCAAGATCCTGTCTACCGGCAAAACGCCGAAGCTGGAGGCGGTTGCCGTCACCGGCGGTCTGGCAGGGGCGCCGGGCGCGGGCGACACGGTGACGCCGTGCGGACGCTGCCGTCAGGTGCTGAACGAACTTGCCCAACTGGGCGGGACCGATCCGGTCGTGTGGAGCGACGGCGCCGAGGGTCCGCTGGAAATGCGCCTGTCAGAGATGTTGCCCCACGCCTTCGGTCCGGCGCATCTGGGGATTACGGGGCGGGGATAACCTCATATCGTCATCCCAGTCCTTCGCTGGCGCTCAGGATAAACTGCCCTGCGGGCAAGCTGGGATCGTCGTGAATTTAGCGCGACATTGAGAGCGGTCCCAGCCTTCGCTGGGACGACGGTGTGGGGGAGGGCAAACCTCCCCCGATTTCACTGACGCAGGGACGATCCCGGCGCATTGCCCGGCAGCACGCCCACGAAGGGCGCATCAGGAGCGGGCTGCTTCGTCTCCAGCCCTAACACCGTCTGCAACAGCATCCAGCCCGAAGTGAACCCGCGCCGGGTGTCGTCGCAGACCGGGCAGGCGCCCCAGTCCCGCGCGAGGCGAGCGAGGGAGCGCTGGCGGCCGACTGAACCTTCGAGATCGCTGACCAGGAACGAGCGGAACGGCAGTTCGCGGCGCGGCACTGCGCCGAAGCGGGCAAGGCGTTCGTCGGCGCCGGGCAGGTCGAGGTCCGGCGGGTTGACGATGATGGCGCCGGTCACGGCGTTTTCGGGACCTACGGCCTCGAATTCCACCCACCAGGCCAGCGCCAGTGCGGCGATATCCTCGGTCACGATCACCACGGGCCGGTCGGCCCGCTGGATCGCGAGGTTCAGCTTGTTCACCCAGGTATTGCGGTGCGGTTCGTCCCACAGCCCGAGTTCGAGGATCTGCGCATCGGCACTCCAGCGGCTCCAGCGCGTCATCCAGTGCCCTTCGGTGAGCGGGGCGCCCGGCACCATCAGGATCAGCGGTTGGTGGGCATGGTCTTCAGGGTAACGGTAGATCGTCATCGGCTCTCTCCACATGCTGTGCGGAAATGGGCCCGGTCGACTCTGTTTACGTCCCGAGTGAGAGCAAATTTATCATAACTGATATGGTAGACAATAGCCTTGCGGCGATCCGAAGAGGCGATGCGCCGAAAGGACAGGCGCGGTTCGGCCGATAGACAGCCGAACCGCGCGAAACCTCAGTTTTCGTAGCCGACCAGCCATTCCAGCAGCGTCGCCATGCAGTCGCGACCCAGCTGCGCCGAGCGCTCCGGGCTCCACGCCTGTGCGGCATCGGGGGCGTCGTCGTTGTCCTTGAAGGGCATTTCCAGTGTCATCGAAACCGCGCCGAATCGTTCCGCCAGCTGGTTCGTCGACATGGTGAGATTGGCCGCACCTGCGCGCGCTTCGGGATAGCCGAGCTTGCGCTGGAAATCGGGCGTGCGGCGGTCGAGCAGTTCGGCGTAGCGGTCATAGCCCGCCTGCTGGGTGTCCTTGTGCGAGGGGATGCCGTGGAACCCTGCCAGGAACACCGCCGGAATCGCCTCGTCGCCGTGGACGTCCATCGCAAAGTCGACGCCGGTCGCGTCCATCGCATTGCGGATCGCCAGCACTTCGGGCGAACGCTCGGGCGTGGGCTCGGCCCATTCGCGGTTGAGGTTCACGCCCGCGGCGTTGGTGCGCAAGTGGCCGCGGAACGAGCCGTCCGGATTGGCATTGGGCACGACATGGAACGAACAGCGGCGGCGCAACTCGCGGCCCACGGAGTTCGCCGGATCGGCCAGCACGTCGAGCGCGCCTTCCATCCACCATTCGGCCATCGATTCGCCGGGATGCTGGCGGGCATAGAGCCACACTTGCGTCGGACCCTCGCCCATTTCGAGGCAGTCGATCGCGCGCCCGTCAAGCGTGGTGCCCAGCATGCGATGCGAGACGCCGGGGGCGGCGGCGACGACGTCGGCGATCAGGTCGTCATGGCGCTCCAGCGAATAGGGCGCGAAATAGGCGAACCAGGCAAGATCGCCTTCCGGGCGATAGCGGATCGTCAGCGTGCCGCCCTCGACGGTGGCGTCATAGCTGGTTTCGGCAAGGCCCCAGAACTGCCGGTCTTCCGAAACGCGCGCCTTGTAGGCGGGCCAGCCCAGCGGATAGGCAGACTTGCCAAGATCGGTGATCCGCAGCGTCAGATCCTGCCCCTTCGCGCCCGCGACGCGGAAGTGGAACCACTGGTAGAACTCGCTCTGGTGATCGTGGCGAACCGCAAGGCGCGCCTCGGTGCCATCAATGGAGAGGACTTCGATATTGCCGGAATCGAAAGCGGAGGTGATCTGGATCTGGGTCATTTGACCTCGATAGTCTCGCCGGAGTTGCCGGGGAACCCCTTGAGCAGGGCCTGTGCCATCTTCGCAGCACCCAGCGAGGTCGTTGCGAGCGGGGAATCCCCGCGCACGACAAAGCTGGCGCGGCCTTCCCACACGGTGGGGCCGTCGGCGTTCTGACGGATGAAGACGTGCAGGCGCGTCGCGACGGCGGGCTTGGGCCGTCCGGCAAGGTTGATGCCGATGCCCATTCCCATGCCCGAGCCATAGCTGCCGGTGCTGCCGCCGAGGCCTACCGAAACCGGGCTGCGCCTTGGCGCCGGAAGGGCGGTTTCGCGCTCCAGTGTGAGGATCGCCACCTGTCCACCGTCACCGCTGGTATAGCCGACAGCGTTCAGTTCACGGGCGAGCGCGGTGGCATAGTCGCGGTACTCGATGGATTGCGCATCCATGCCGGGGCCGGGAACGACCCGGATCGCGCCGCGCGCGATCGGCGCGGGCGTCACATGAAAGCGCGTGACCGAAACCGGCCCGACGGGCGCCGCGCATCCGCCTGCCAGCAGGGTTGCGGCCAGTGCTGCCGTGGTTGCCACCAGAATGCCTTGCCGCATCGAACCTCTCCTGAATTGAGCAACCGATGTGGGGTGTCTGCGTGCCGGAGGCAAGCAGTGTCTCCGGCGTATAGGGCTCACGGCTTGCCGGGCGTATCCGCCTTGGGGAAGTCGTCGAACAGCGCTTCGGATAGGCGGTTGGCGATCTTGGTTTCGGTCCAGCCGTCGTCGCCATCGCGGGTGGCGATGGTGGCATAGCCTTCCCACAGGGGCTTGCCGGTGGCCTTGTCGAGAATGCGCACGTCGAGGCGCGTGGAGACGAGGGCGGAGCGCGGCTTGCTGAGATCGACATTGATCGCAAGGCCATAGGCGGAGCCATAGTTGCTCACGCCCATCGCGGCGCTGCCGCTGATCGGGTTCTTCTTCTGCTCGGCAGGGCCAGTTCGTGGCGGCTGACGCGCACTTCCACCGACTGGCCGGTGTCGGCATGCGGATGGGTGGTGTCGTAGCCGGCGCCGACCAGCGAATCGATCACGGCCGCCTCGAAGGTCTGGCGGTCGTCCTGCGCGACCAAGTTGGCACTGTCCGATTCGCCGCCTGCACCGTCCTTGGCTGCATCCGAGGCGATGGTGGCCATGCCGTGGCCCAGTTCCTGCGCGGCATCGGGCGAGGCCAGGAAGCGGCTGACCGAAATCTTGCCCTCGCGCGGGTCGAAGCTGCGGGTGGGAATGCCCGGCGAATCGAAGGGGCCAGCGCCCCAGCCGTTATAGCCCCAGGGATCGTTCCAGCCACCGGCGCCCCAGCCACCGCCCCAACGCCCCCGCTGCGCCTGTGCAGCGACGGGAATCGTGGTGATCGTGGCGGCAAGACCGGCCAGCAGGGCCACGCGCGTCAGTCTGGAAGAGGCAGTTTTGGACATGGCTGGAAGGCTTTGCTGGTTGTGGCGAAAAAGACCGGCTTGGTTACGAGCGTGTTTGTGCATATAGGGCAAGCGTGCCTTGCCGACAAATGAACGCCTGTCGCAAGTTGTGCCGGAGCCGCGATGGAAAAGCGGTGCCGTGCTTGACTTTGCCGGGCGGCACCGGTAACGGCGCGGCTTCGATTTTCCGGCGGTCGGTAACCGCCCGACCAACGCAGACGAGATAGACCCATGAAGATTCGTAACAGCCTCAAGTCGCTCAAGGGCCGCCATCGCGATAACCGCGTGATCCGCCGCCGTGGCCGTACTTACGTGATCAACAAGACCAACCGCCGCTTCAAGGCGCGTCAGGGCTGATCCAGTCTGCCTGCTCCTGCGTCACCACGCGGGAGCATTTCGGCGGACGGCTCCGTTCCGACGACAGGAGGCCCCCGCCTGACCGCGGGGGTCTTGTGATGTCTGCAGTTGCCGATTTTGCCGGGGGCGGGGCCCTTCAAGTCGATGCGGTGGTGTTCGACGTGGGCCGGGTGCTGGTCCAGTGGGACATGCGCCGCCTGTTCGCGCGGGTGATCGACGATCCGGCGCACCTCGACTGGTTCTGCTCGACGGTGATCACCGAGGAATGGCACGCGCGCCATGATGCGGGCGAGGAACTCGCTGACCTCGTGGCCGAGCGCAAGGCGCTCTATCCCGGCAATGACCTGGCGATCGACGCCTACGCCACCCGGTTCCTCGAGACGATCCCCGGCAACGTGCCCGGCAGTCACGAGATCGTGCGCGAACTGGCCGCGCGCGGCACGCCGCTGTTTGCCATCACCAACTTCGCGACGCCCTTCTGGCGCGAATATCGGGCCAGCGAATCGCTGTTCGACCTGTTCGGCGATATCGTCGTCTCGGGCGACGAAAAGCTTGCCAAGCCGGACCCGGCGATCTTCGATCTTGCCGCGCGTCGCTTCGGCCATGCCCCGCAGCGCATGCTGTTCATCGATGACAATGCGGCGAACATCACGTCGGCTGCAAAGCTGGGCTGGCAGGTGCATCATTTCGCGGATGCACAAGGGCTTCGCGCCGACCTGACCGCGCGCGGATTGCTGGCTGTCGAGGCTCCTGCCGGTAACGACGTGTCTTAAAGGCAATTAACGACTGAAATAGTCGTAATTCCGCCTTCGCAATTTCTGCATTTTTATTTCGCAGGCGCGGCGGAACCGCTTGGCAAGCCCGTTTCCTTGTTGCATCACAAGGTCAAACGGGAGTCACGAGTGAGCGGCACCAAGGTACAGAACTTCGACGAAATGTTGAATGCGGACGGTTCGGTCCGCCCTGCCTATGCAGATTTCCGGAACTGGTACGATGCCCAGGATCGCGCTTGGCTGAAGCGCAAGGACGCCGAGGCGGAGCATTTCTTCCGCCGCATCGGCATCACCTTCAATGTCTATGGCGAGGATGCGGGCGAGGAGCGCCTGATCCCCTTCGACATGATCCCCCGGATCATCACGGCGGCCGAATGGCGCAAGCTGACCAAGGGCATCGAGCAGCGGGTGCGCGCGCTCAACGCCTTTCTGCAGGATCTCTATCACCGGCAGGAGATCATCCGCTCGGGCCGTCTGCCGATCGAGGCATTGCGCAACAACGAGGCGTTCCTGACGCAGATGATCGGGATGACACCGCCGGGCGGGGTCTTCACGCATATCGTCGGCATCGATCTTGTCCGCACCGGCCCTGACGAGTTCATGGTGCTGGAAGACAACGCCCGTACGCCGTCCGGGGTCTCGTACATGCTCGAGAACCGCGAGACGATGATGTCGATGTTCCCCGAGCTGTTCACCAAGGTTCCGGTGCGGCCCGTCTCCGACTATCCGCGCCGTCTGGCGCATTCGCTGCGGGCCTGCGCGCCGCCGGCGTTTCGCGGGCATCGTCCGGTGGTGGCGGTGCTGACGCCGGGCATCTACAACTCGGCCTATTTCGAGCATGCTTTTCTGGCGGACCAGATGGGCGCCGAACTGGTCGAGGGCAGCGATCTTCGCGTCGTCGACGGGCGCGTGTGCATGCGTACCACCACCGGCTACAAGGCGATCGACGTGATCTATCGCCGGGTGGACGACGATTATCTCGATCCGCTCAGCTTCAACCCGAACTCGGTGCTGGGGATCGCGGGCATCATGGACGTCTACCGTGCGGGCGGCGTCACCATCGCCAATGCGCCGGGCACGGGCATCGCCGACGACAAAGCGATCTACAGCTACATGCCCGAGATCGTCGAGTTCTACACGGGCGAGAAGCCCCTGCTGCCCAATGTGCCGACCTGGCGCTGTTCCGAGCCGGAGGCGCTGGCCTATGTGCTCGACAATCTGGCCGATCTCGTCGTCAAGGAGGTCCACGGATCGGGCGGCTACGGCATGCTGATCGGGCCGACCTCCTCAAAGAAGGAGCTGGCCGAGTTCGAGGCGAAGCTGCGGGCCAAGCCGTCGAACTATATCGCCCAGCCCACGCTCTCGCTCTCCACCGTGCCGATCTTCGCCAAGGAAGGCCTCGCGCCGCGCCATGTCGATCTGCGGCCTTTCGTGCTGGTCAGCCCGAACGGTATCGAGATTACGCCCGGCGGCCTGACCCGCGTGGCGCTGAAGAAGGGCTCTCTTGTGGTCAATTCCTCGCAAGGGGGCGGGACCAAGGACAGCTGGGTGCTGGACGAATAAGATGCTGGGACGCGCTGCCAACGGGCTCTACTGGATGAGCCGCTATCTCGAACGGGCGGAGAATACCGCGCGGCTGATCGACGTCGGCTTCCACCTTGCGCTGACGCGCAAGTCGGCGGACGAGGAGTGGAAGTCGGTGCTCACCACCACCGGCCTGCTCGACGAATATACTGCCCGGCACGATGATTTCTCCGGGCCGCAGGTGTTCAACTTCCTGCTGCGCGACCGGGATAATCCCGGCTCGGTTCTGCAGATGATCGAGAATGCGCGCACCAACGCGCGCATGGTGCGCACCAGCATCACCAACTCGGTCTGGGAAGCCACCAACGAAAGCTGGATGACCATCCGCGCGCTGCTGGCGCGCCCCGTGCGCGAGGCGGATCTGGGCGATGTGCTCACCACCATCCGGCGGCAGGGGACACTGGTTCGCGGCGCGCTGGAAGGCACGATGCTGCGCAACGATGTCTTCAACTTCGCACGGATCGGCACGTTCATCGAACGGGCGGACAACACCGCGCGCATTCTGGACGTGAAGTACTACGTGCTGCTGCCTTCGGTGGCATGGGTCGGCTCCAGCCTCGATAACGTGCAGTGGGATACGCTGTTGCGCTCGGTGGCGGGCAACCGGGCCTATTCCTGGCTGAACGCCGGCACCATGGACCCGCGCGACATCGCCCGCTTCCTGATCCTCGACGGCCAGTTCCCGCGCAGCCTGACCTTCTGTTACGAGAAGGTGCGCAGCAACATGGCCGGGCTCGCCAAGCAGTACGGGCGCGAGACGGCGGCGCACGAACTGCTGCGCGATGCCGGGGCAAGGCTGCACCAGACCTCGATCGACGATATCTTCGACCACGGCCTGCACGAATTCCTGCAGGACTTCATCGCCCGCAATATCCGCATCGGCACGGCCATCGCCGCCGATTACCGTTTCGTCGAATAGGAGCCGGGACCATGCTGCTCAGCGTTGCCCATACCACTCGCTACGGCTTCTCGCAGGGCGTCTCGCACGGGCTGCAACGCCTGCGGCTGCGGCCCAAGTCCACCCACGGCCAGCGCGTGATCGACTGGTCGGTGGGCTATCTCGGCGCCAAGCCCGAGGCGGAATATGTCGACCAGAACGACAATCGCACCGTGCTCGTCTCGATTGATCCGGGCGTGGAGGAAGTCGTCATCACCTGCCGGGGTGAGGTGGAGACGGTGGACAACAACGGCGTGACGGGTTCGCACTCGGGATTGATGCCGCTGTGGTGTTTCCTGCGCCCCACCGCGCTGACACGCCCCGGCCCGGCGATCCGTGATCTGGTGAGCGATACTGCGCTCGACCGCGCCAATCCGCTCGACATGCTGCATCACCTCTCGCAGGCGGTGGGGGAGCGGATCGCCTACACCAAGGGCGCCAGCGATGCGGCAACCACGGCGGAAGAGGCGCTGGTGCGCGGTGAAGGCGTCTGCCAGGATCATGCCCATGTGCTGATCGCGGCGGGGCGCCTGCTGGATATCCCGATGCGCTATGTCGGCGGCTATCTGCGCATGGAAGGGCAGGACGAGCAGGAGGCCGGGCATGGCTGGGCCGAGGCGCATGTGCCGGGGCTGGGCTGGGTCGGCTTCGACGTGTCCAACGCCATCTGCCCGGACGAGCGCTATATCCGCGTCGCCACCGGATGCGACTATGCCGAAGCGGCGCCTGTCACCGGGCTTGCCGTGGGTGCGGGGGATACCAGCCTCTCCGTTCATTTATCGGTGGGCGAGAAGATGCTAGGAAGCCAAGCGCAGCAGCAGTCCGGGTCGGATTCGGGCCAGTCCCAATCCCAGTCCGCGTCTTCGGGGCAGCAGGTGCAGGGCGGCTGATCGCCCGCGCTTCCGGGGTGGGGCGTTCATAAGGGTTGCAGGACTAAGATACGACATGACCTATTGTGTGGGCATGGTGCTGGATCGCGGGCTCGTTCTGATGAGCGACACGCGCACCAACTCCGGCGTCGACAACATTTCCACGTTCCGCAAGATGTTCCACTGGTCGGTGCCGGGGGAGCGACTGATCGCGGTGATGACGGCGGGCAATCTCGCCACGACGCAGGCGGTGATCAGCCAGCTGGAAGAGCGCAACAAGGCGCCTGCGGAACGGCACAACTCGCTGCTCGAAGCGCCCACCATGTTCCAGGTGGCGACGGCGGTGGGTGAACTGCTGCGCGATACGATCGCCAACTCCGCGCAGGACAACGGCCAGCACGCGGCGGCGGGCACCTTCAATGCCTCGATCATCGTGGCGGGCCAGATCAAGGGCATGGAGCCGCGCCTGTTCCTGATCTACCCCGAAGGCAACTTCATCGAGGCCAGCTTCGATACGCCCTTCTTCCAGATCGGCGAGACCAAGTACGGCCGCCCGATCCTGATCCGCGCCTATGAAAAGGACATGAGCTTCGAGGAGGCGGTGAAGCTGATGATCGTCAGCTTCGATTCGACCCTGAAGGCAAATCTCTCGGTCGGCCTCCCGCTCGACCTGCTGGTGGTCGAGCGCGATACCTTCGAGCCCTTGCAGGAGCGGCGCATCGACGGCGACGATCCGTACTTTGCCACGCTGTCCAACAGCTGGGGCGAGGCCCTGAAGAAAGCGCTCGATGGCCTGCCCGATTATGTGATGGAGCGCGACGGCAAGCGCTGAGCGCGCGTCAGCCCCATTCGTGCGCCAGCCGCTGGACGGCAGCCGACGCCGGTTCCGCACCTTCGGTCAGCTCGATGATGCGGCGGCGTATCTGCGGCGTTTCCACGAGCGCGGCCAGCACGGCTGCAACATCGTCTCGGGTGACGCTGCCGTAGGGCAGGGCCACGCCCATCTCGACCCTGCCGGTGCCGGGCTCCAGCGTCAGCGTGCCGGGGCGCAGGATCACCCAGTCGAGATCGCTGGCGGCGAGATGGGCATCGGCCAGCTTCTTGACGCGCATGTAGTTCTCGAAGCCCTCGCGCGGCGCAGTGCCGCGCCCGGCCTCGGGGAAGGCGGAGACCAGCAGAAACCGGGTAATTCCGGCCATGCGGGCCGCCGCAACGGCGGTTTCGAGGCCTTTTCCATCGACCGCGTTGGTCAGTTCGATCCCGGCGCCGCCTGCGCCCGCGCTGAACACCACGGCGTCAGAGCCTGCCATCAGTGCTGCCAGAGCGGCTGCGTCCAGCGCCGTGAGGTCGCCCGCGACGGGCTCCCCGCCCAGCGCCAGCAATTCGCTGGCCTGCTCGGGGTGGCGGTGCAGCGCGCGGGGCGTGTGGCCCTTGGCGGCCAGCAGCGGGATCAGCCGCCGCGCGACCTTGCCTGCGCCGCCGACGATAAAGATGTTCATGATGGTGTTCCTTGTGTCTGTCGAGCGGCTTAGTGGCAGGGCCTAGCGGCAGAAGTGCCCCGGCGTGGCCTCCAGATGGAAGTGGTTCTGGTGCGCGCTGTTGTAACCGGGGCCAAGCACGGTGCCGAAGCGCTTGCAGGCGCTGTCGTGCACCACGCGCAGGAACTCGCGCTCGTCCGCCGTGCCGCTGCTCCAGTCGCCCAGCACCGTCACCCGGCGTCCGTCCGCCAGCACAAAGCCGGAGACGTCGATCGCATTGGCCGTGGAGTGGCCCGAGCGGCGGTTGGTGCCTGCGACATTGCGGCAGTTGTAGCTGCCGAAGGTCTCGATCTTCACCACCGGGCTGCCGAGGATCTGGCGCGCGGCGCGGTCCACGCCGAATCGCGCCCATCCGGCGAAGCCTTCTGACATCGAACAGGTGACGGGGCCAAGGTTGGTCACTTCCATCCGTGACGAATCGCTCGCCAGACTGACCAGCCGGACAGTGCCCAGCGTCGTGCAGCCCGATCCGTAATAGCGATCCGGCAGGGGCGTGAACTGCACGTTGCGGGCGCTGAGATCAGCGATGCACTGCTGGTCGCTGATCGCGCGCGGAACCGGCGCGGGGCGTGACTGCATCCGGCCCGGCGGGCGACGCGACTCGTTGCGATCGCGCGCTCCCTGACCGCCGATGCAGCCGCTCAGCAAGGCCAGTGTCAGGACCACCGGCAGGCCTCCGAGCAGGATCTTCGTGTCTATACGCATGGACTTGAGTGTGCCCCCCAAGGCTTAGGGTCAGGACCCCTTACTCGCACCGTCGAGGCGCCCGAATGGCGAACATATCGGGGCAAATCGCCCGCCGGGAAGGCTTTTTGCCTTTCCAAGGGTGATTTGGTTCGAGATGGAAGCCATTCGGGCGTCCCGCAGGGATTTGGCCAAAATGGCCCGGCACTTCGTCGGGAAGTCTTGAAATATCGACATATTCCTGCGCCTTCCCTTCTCGTGCTGAGCCATTTTGCTTCAAACCTCGACGATGCGAGTAAGGGGCCCTGACCCTAACTCCAGCTTGCCAACGCGTGGAAAACAACATCGTTTCGTCGCCCCGGCCTCCAGTTTCGACAAAGTGCGATTGACATGGCGCCAGCGCACTTTAAACGCGGCTCCGGGCCACGCGGTCCCAACGCCGCGCGTGCTCTCTGTAAGGAGAGTCAGAAATGACTGATATTATGATTCCGGCGCGCAAGCCTGCGCGTCCGCACTTCTCGTCGGGTCCCTGCGCCAAGCCGCCCGGCTATTCCCCCGAAAAGCTTTTCACCGAATCGCTGGGTCGTTCGCACCGTGCGAAGATCGGCAAGACGCGCCTCGCCTATTGCATCGACCTGATGCGCGAAGTGCTGCGTTTGCCCGATACGCACCGCATCGGCATCGTCCCCGGTTCGGACACCGGCGCCTTCGAGATGGCCATGTGGACCATGCTCGGTGCCCGCGGCGTCACTGCCCTTGCCTGGGAAAGCTTCGGCGAGGGCTGGGTGACGGATGCCGTCAAGCAACTCCAGCTCGAACCGACCGTCGTGCGCGCCGATTATGGCCAGCTGCCCGACCTCGACAAGATCGACTGGTCGGACGACGTGCTGTTCACCTGGAACGGCACCACTTCGGGCGTTCGCGTTCCCGATGCCAACTGGATCCCGGCCGACCGCGAGGGCCTCGCCTTCGCCGATGCCACGTCGGCGGTGTTCGCCTACGACATCGACTGGACCAAGATCGACGTTGCCACGTTCTCGTGGCAGAAGGTTCTGGGCGGCGAGGGCGGCCATGGCGTGCTGATCCTCGGCCCCCGCGCGGTCGAACGGCTTGAGAACTACACCCCCAGCTGGCCGCTTCCCAAGGTGTTCCGCCTTGTTTCGAAGGGCAAGCTGGCCGAGGGCGTGTTCAAGGGCGAGACGATCAACACCCCCTCGATGCTGGCCGTCGAAGACGCGATCTTCGCGCTTGAATGGGCCAAGGGACTGGGCGGTCTGGAAGGGCTGATGGCCCGCTCGAACGCCAATGCGCACGCGCTCGACAAGATCGTCGCTGAGCGTGACTGGCTGGGCCACCTCGCGGTGGATTCGGGCACCCGCTCGAAGACCTCGGTCTGTCTCACTGTCGAAGGTGCGGATGCCGACTTCATCAAGAAGTTCGCGGCCCTCCTCGAAAAGGAAGGCGCGGCCTACGACGTAGCCGGATACCGCGATGCCCCGGCAGGCCTGCGCATCTGGTGCGGCGCCACGGTCGACACCGCCGATATCGAGGCGCTCGGCCCCTGGCTCGACTGGGCCTACGCCACCGTCAAGGCCGGCTGAACTTTTCAACGTCGTCCCAGCGAAAGCTGGGACCGCTCTCCTCCACGCGCCGCGCTTGCGGCCCGCGATCCCAGCCTGCGCTGGGATGACGACTGGATACTGAATATGACCAAGCCCAAAGTTCTCATTTCCGACAAGATGGATCCCAACGCCGCCCGTATCTTCGAGGAGATGGGCTGTGACGTTGACGTCATCACCGGTGAAACCCCCGAACAACTGATCGCCCGCATCGGCGAGTACGATGGCCTTGCCATCCGTTCCTCGACGAAGGTGACGCCTGCCATTCTCGAGGCCGCGACCAATCTGAAGGTCATCGGTCGCGCCGGTATCGGTGTCGACAACGTCGATATCCCGGCGGCTTCGGCCAAGGGCGTCGTCGTGATGAACACGCCGTTCGGCAACTCGATCACCACCGCCGAGCACGCCATCGCGCTGATCTTCGCGCTCGCGCGCCAGCTTCCCGAAGCCAATGCCCAGACCCAGGCGGGCCTGTGGCCGAAGAACGGCTTCATGGGCGTCGAAGTCACCGGCAAGACGCTCGGCCTGATCGGCGCGGGCAACATCGGCTCGATCGTCGCCAGCCGCGCGCTGGGCCTGCGCATGAAGGTCGTCGCCTTCGACCCGTTCCTGACGCCCGAGCGCGCCGTGGAAATGGGCGTCGAGAAGGCCGACCTCGACACGCTGCTCGCCCGTGCCGACTTCATCACCCTGCACACGCCGCTGACCGACCAGACCCGCAACATTCTCTCGGCAGAGAACCTCGCCAAGACCAAGAAGGGCGTGCGCATCGTCAACTGCGCGCGTGGCGGTCTGGTCGACGAGGCCGCGCTCAAGGATCTGCTGGACTCCGGCCACATCGCCGGTGCCGCGCTCGACGTGTTCCAGACCGAGCCCGCCAAGGACTCGCCGCTGTTCGGCACCCCGAACTTCATCTGCACCCCGCACCTGGGCGCCTCGACCACCGAAGCGCAGGTCAACGTGGCGCTGCAGGTGGCCGAGCAGATGGCCGACTACCTCGTCTCGGGCGGCGTCACCAACGCGCTGAATGTGCCCTCGCTCTCCGCCGAGGAAGCGCCCAAGCTCAAGCCCTACATGAAGCTGGCCGAAGAGCTGGGTTCGATGGTCGGTCAGCTGACCGTGGATTCGGTGCCGCGCATTTCGATCCACGTCGAGGGCGCTGCCGCAGAGCTGAACATCAAGCCCATCGTCGCCGCCGTTCTCGCAGGCTTCCTGCGCGTCCAGTCGGACACGGTGAACATGGTCAACGCGCCCTACCTCGCCAAGGAGCGCGGCCTCGAAGTGCGTGAGGTCAAGACCGAGCGCGAGGGCGACTATCACACGCTGGTCCGCGTTTCGGTGAAGACCGAGGCGGGCGAGCGCTCGGTGGCGGGCACGCTGTTCAACAACGTCGAGCCGCGCCTTGTCGAGATGTTCGGCATCAAGGTCGAAGCCGAGCTGACCGGCCCGATGATGTACATCGTCAACGAGGATGCGCCGGGCTTCATCGGCCGGATCGGCACGCTGCTGGGCGAGAACGCGATCAACATCGGCACGTTCAATCTCGGTCGCCGTGCGGCGGGTGGCGAGGCAGTGCTGCTCCTCTCGGTCGATACGGCGGTGTCGGACGACGTGCTCAAGGCGGCGACGGCGCTGCCCGGCGTGAAGACGGTCAAGGCGCTCAAGTTCGCCTGATCCTTCAACGGGTTGGATTAACGAGACAGGGAAGGGCGGTGCCGCAGGGCGCCGCCCTTTTTCGCGTCCGGGGGCGGGGTGTTTACACGCAAGGTGACACTCTGGTTGACACAGTTGACACAGTTGACACGGTCCAGAGGGAAAGTGTCACTTTGCCTGCCCGGCATCCTGAAGGACGCCTGTGGCACTTTACCAGCAGATAAAGTGACAGGATGGAAGCCGATGGAGAGGATAGGAATTGGGCGGGCATTCCTGTCCGATACCGTCATCGCACATCTGTAGGAAAACGGTTGTTGCGCGCTCTCGTGCGGCGCCTTCGCTTTCCTTGCCGGAAATGCCCAGACTCGTTCGACAAGCGCGCAACATGGCGCTAAGGCCCGCCTCATTATGCACGACACCGACCGCGATCTGCTGCCCGAGGGACTGGGCGACCGTCTGCCGACACAGGCCACTGCCGCCCAGCGTGTGCGCCGCGAAGCGCTCGATGTTATGGCGCGCCATGGCTACGCCCGCGTCGAGACGCCGATGATCGAGTTCGAGAAGTCGCTCGCCAGCCGCATGGCGAATGTCAGCGTGCGGCGCATGTTCCGCTTCGTCGATCCGCTCTCGCTGCGCACGCTGGCGCTGCGCTCGGACATCACTGTGCAGGTCGGCCGTATCGCCGCGACGGGCCTGTCGCGCGCGCCGCGCCCGCTGCGCCTGTGCTATGGCGGGCAGGTCGTCACCGTGAAGGGCGACGGGCTCGACCCGGTGCGCGAACGCTTGCAACTGGGCGTCGAACTGGTCGGCACCGACAGCGTGGCCGCCGCTGCCGAAATCGTCGAAGTCGCCATCGAGGCGCTGGCCGCTGCCGGGGCCACCGGCATTTCGGTGGACTTCACGTTGCCCGATCTGGTCGACACTCTCTCTCACGAGGCGCTGCCACTGGCCGCTTCGCGCGTGGAAAAGGTGCGGCAGATGCTCGATTCCAAGGACGCGGGCGGCCTCGTCGATGTCGGCGGGCAGGCGTATCTGCCGCTGCTCTATGCCGTCGGCCCGTTCGACGCCGCGATCGAGCGACTGGCAAAATTTGACGTCGGCGGTGTCCTGGCCAGTCGCATCGCGGGCCTTCGCGAGATCGCCGCGCGCGTTGGCGGCAAGGCGCGCCTCACACTCGACCCGTCCGAGCGTCACGGCTTCGAATACCAGTCATGGTTCGGCTTCATGATCTATGCCGAGAACGTGCCGGGCAGCCTCGGTCGCGGCGGCACCTATCGCATCCTCGACAGCGAGGGCGGTGAGGGTGAAGCAGCCTGCGGCTTCTCGCTCTATCCCGACAAGCTGATCGACGCGCTCGCCGCCGATGCCGCGCCCAAGGACCGCCTGTTCCTGCCGCTGGGGCACGATGCGGATGCCGCCGCCCGCCTGCGCGCGGTCGGCTGGACGACAGTGGCTGCACTGGGCGACGGGGACGATGCGCTGGCGCTCGGCTGCACGCATCGTCTCGACGGCGGAAGTGCCGTCGCGCTCTGAGGGTTTTTGAAGGGTAAAGGTGATTTCCGGGGCCATCGGTCCCGGACCCCGTTACGTCTCCCGGCGCTGGCGTTTATGCGTGGGGCGGGGAGGCGCGTGTTCCGAGGTTTGTCACCTCGTTCTCTACTTCGTCATCCCAGCGAAAGCTGGGATCGCTGGCCGAGCGTTCTGTGCTTGAATGGCGTCAAAAATTCGCCAGTCATGCATGCATGATGAGAAACCATCTCATTTTGCCATTCTTGTTCGCGGTATTCAGTCTTGCGGCATGTGCCAAGCCAGAGACACGCGCCTGCACACCACCACTTGCGAGTTGGAAAATACCATCGCTCGGCCCCGGTCTTCGGACCATGATGAACCGCATTTCCGTGAACCGCTTTGGGCACATCTACTGGAATGACCATCGCGTTTCCGACGCTGCGTTCACGAAGCTCTTGGAGCAGGCCAGAAAACTTGATCCCGAGCCCGGTTTTTATCTCGAAACGGAAATGGGCTTGCCGTGTCGCGATCTCGAAGAGGTGCGTGATCGTATGAACACTGTGCTCGATTGCGACGGCGAGCCGGGCCGCTGCCAGGAAGGGCTTCCCGATCCGACCACCCGCAAGTTCCTTCCTTGAAGCCCAACCACCCTTGACTCACCCGCCCGATCCGCTAGGGCGCGCACCGCACATTCGGGAGCGCTCTTGCGCGCCCTTCGCTCCATCCGCTACGCCGAGTCCTGTCGAAGGGCGTTTCTGGATCACCGGGCAGGTGGAGGAGTGTATCCGTGGCCAATGTAACCGTGATCGGCGCCCAGTGGGGTGACGAAGGCAAAGGCAAGATCGTCGACTGGCTGGCCAGCCGCGCCGATGCCGTGGTGCGCTTTCAGGGCGGCCACAATGCCGGTCACACGCTGGTCGTGGGTGAGCAGGTCTACAAGCTGAGCCTCCTGCCCTCGGGCATCGTCACCGGCACGCTGTCGATCATCGGCAACGGCGTGGTGCTCGATCCCTGGCACCTCAAGTCCGAAGTCGAGAAGCTGCGCGGTCAGGGTGTCGAGATCAACCCCGAGAACTTCGCGATTGCCGACAACTGTCCGCTGATCCTGCCGGTCCACCGCGAGCTGGACGGCCTGCGCGAAGCGGCTGCGGGTGCGGGCAAGATCGGCACTACCGGTCGCGGTATCGGCCCGGCTTACGAGGACAAGGTCGGTCGCCGCGCGATCCGCGTCTGCGATCTGGCGCACCTTGACGATCTGGAGCCGCAGCTCGATCGTCTGTGTGCGCACCACGATGCGCTGCGTGCAGGCTTCGGGCAGGAGCCGATCGACCGCGCCCAGCTGATCGCCGACCTGCGCGAGATCGCGCCGTTCGTGCTGCAGTTCGCCCAGCCCGTCTGGCGCCGCCTGAACAAGGTGAAGAAGGCAGGCGCCCGCATCCTGTTCGAGGGCGCGCAGGGCGTGCTGCTCGACGTCGATCACGGCACTTATCCTTTCGTCACCAGCTCGAACACGGTTTCGGGCACGGCGGCGAGCGGTTCGGGCCTTGGCCCCTCGGCCACCGGCTTCGTGCTGGGCATCGTCAAGGCCTACACCACCCGCGTCGGCTCGGGCCCGTTCCCGACCGAGCTGGAGGATGCGACCGGCCAGCGTCTGGGCGAGCGCGGCCACGAGTTCGGCACTGTCACCGGTCGCAAGCGTCGCTGCGGCTGGTTCGACGCGGTGCTGACGCGCCAGTCCTGCGCGATCTCGGGCGTGACCGGCATCGCGCTGACCAAGCTCGACGTGCTCGACGGGTTCGAGAAGGTGAAGATCTGCACCGGCTATCGCCTGAACGGCAAGATCCTCGACTACTTCCCCAGCCATGCCGCCGATCAGGCGAATGTCGAGCCGATCTATGAAGAGATGGACGGCTGGCAGGGCACCACCGCGGGCGCCCGCTCGTGGGCGGACCTGCCCGCGCAGGCGATCAAGTACATCCAGCGCGTGCAGGAACTGATCGAGACCCCGGTGGCGCTGGTCTCCACCAGCCCCGAGCGCGAGGACACCATCCTTGTGCGCGATCCCTTCCAGGATTGATGACGATGGCACGCGGCGGCTGGCTTGGAACTTTGCTTCCGGCGCTGGCCGCCGCGCTGCTGCTGCCCTCGGCGCCGCTATCCGCGCAGGATGCGCCGGGTGATGTAGAGGCGCTGCCGCCGATCACCCTGATCCGCGTCCACAAGGCTGAGCGGCGGATGGAACTGGTCGATGTCGATGGCCGCGTCCATGTGATCGAGGGCCTGCAACTGGGTGGCGATCTGCTTGGTCCCAAGCACTTCGAAGGCGACCAGAAGACGCCCGAGGGCCAGTACACCATCGATTGGGGTAACCCGAACAGCGCCTATCACCTCTCGCTGCATGTCTCCTACCCGAGCGCGGATGACACTGCCTATGCGGTAGGGCAGGGACGTTCGGCGGGCGGGATGATCATGGTCCATGGCCAGCCCAACGATCTGCCCGGTGCGAACAGCGGCGTGCGGGCGAAGGGGGACTGGACCGACGGCTGCATCGCGCTGTCGAATGCGCAGATGGATGCGGTCTATCGCGCGGTGCCCGATGGCACGCCGATCGATATCCTGCCGTGAGTTGCCGGATGTGATCCGAATCTGAAGGAACAGCGCGTCGCCGGCCCCCGTGAGGGATGGGGGAGGGATGCCAAGGACCGGCAACGCACTTTCGGGCTACGCCTTTTCGCGGTATCTGGAAACCGGGGGCGCAGTCGAATTTAGCGATATATCAGGTGCATGGAACGCGTCTGCGACGTTCTTGAAATTCGCCTGCGCGTTCCCAGCGCCTCACGCGAACTGATAACCCGAGATCGCGGTTTCCATCACCAGTTCACCGTAGACAGGTTCGCCTTGTGCCTCGCTGGCGGCAGCAGCGACCATCAGCGGCAGCAGGTGCTCCTCGCGCGGGTGCGAGAAGCGGCCGTTCGGCGCGTCCGCCCAGCGCGACAGGGAATCCTCGCGCTGGAGCGGGGGCTGCGCGATGGCCTCTCCCAGCCAGGCATCGAAGACCTGCGAGGGTGCGGTCGCCTGTGGGTTGCGATAGGCGCGCATGTTGTGGAAGCTCATTCCCGAGCCCAGGATCAGCACGCCCTGATCGCGCAAGGGTGCCAGTGCGCGTCCGGCAGCGGCGTGCAGCGCAGGATCGAGCGAGCGGTCGAGCGACATTTCGACGACCGGCACATTCGCCTCGGGCCAGGCCACGGCGAGCGGGATGAACACCCCGTGGTCCCAGCCGCGCTGTGCATCGACCCCGGCCTTGAGCCCCGCCGCATGGAGCAGCGCTGCCGCTTGCGAGGCCAGCGCGGGAGCGCCCGGCGCAGGATAGGCGATCTCGTAGGTATGCGCCGGGAAGCCGTAGTAGTCGTAGATCAGGCCGGGGCGTTCGGCGCCGGTGAAGGCGAAGCCGTCGGTCTCCCAGTGCCCCGAGACGACCAGAATGGCGCGCGGGGCCTCGGGCAGGCGTTCGGGGAGCGAGCGCAGGAAGTCCGCCATGCCGGTCCAGACGCCAGCGGGATCTGCCATGAAGAAGCAGGGGCCGCCGCCGTGCGGGATATAGAAGGCGGGAAGGGTGGCTGAAGTTTGGGACATTGCGGACGTCCTTGCTGGCGGCTGGCTGGTTAGCGGTTGGTCGGCGTGGGGCGAAGCGCCAGTGCGCCGTCGCCGCCGATGGCCAGCACGATCAGCGAAAGCGCCCAGAATGCCGGGTATTCCCAGCCGCCGCCGGTGTTGTTGAAGAAGAAGCCGTTGGCGCCATGGACAGTGGCGATGGTGCCGAGCAGCAGCACGGCCAGCGGCAGCGCGACGATGCGGGCATAGATCCCCAGGATCAGCGCGAGGCCGCCGAGAATTTCGACTGCCATGGTCACGTAAGCGAGCGGTCCGGGCAGGCCGATGCTCTGGAAGTAGGCGGCCGTGCCTGCAGGCGTGAAAACGAAGAGCTTGAGTCCGGCGTGGGCAAGAAACAGGCCGCCGAGCACCACGCGCTGAAGCGTCAGGGCGTAGGCGGCGTTGGGCGTGAGGGCCGAAGAGAGAGTGGGGCAGACGATGTCATGTGCATTTCCTCATGGGGACGATGGCTGATGCCCCGTATATGGATTTTTCGCTCATGTATGATAATCACGATGTATATTGAATAAGCTTCAACTGTGGGTGTTGAATGACGAGTGATCGGCTGACCGGAATCGAGGTCTTCGTGCGGGCGGTGCGCAAGGGCGGCCTGTCCGCTGCGGCCCGCGAACTGCGCATGTCGCCGGCGATGGCCTCCAAGCATCTCAATGCGCTGGAAGCCCGGCTCGGCGTCACGCTGCTGCATCGCTCCACCCGCAAACTGTCCCTGACCGCCGAGGGTGAGGCTTATCTCGACCGGGCCGAGCGCCTGCTGGCCGATTTCGAGGAGGCCGAGGCCGAGGCAGCGGCCCGCTCGGGCGAAGTGCGCGGGCTGCTGCGGGTTTCTGCGCCCGCCGCCTTCGGCGTGCTGCACATGGCCCCGCTCGTCGCCTCGTTCGCCCACGCGCACCCGGCGGTGACGGTCGAACTGGGGCTCGACGATCGCTTCGTCGACCTGCTGGCGGAGCGCTGGGACGTGGCGGTGCGGATCGGACATCTTGCCGAATCGACCCTGCTCGCCCGGAAACTCGCGCCGGTGCGGATGAGCATCTGCGCCTCGCCCGACTACCTTTCCCGACGAGGACGGCCTGCGGGGCTTGACGATCTCGCCGCGCATGACTGCCTGGGCTATACGCTCGGTGCGCTGACCGGCGCGGTGCATTGGGGCTTCGGCCCGCGTGGGGAACGGCAGGTGCCGGTGAACGGATCGCTCCATGCCAACAACGGCGAAGTGCTGGTTCGCGCGGCGCTGGCGGGGCAGGGGCTGGTCTACGGCCCGCGCTTTTTCGTGGCAGCGCATCTGGAGCGCGGCGCACTGGAAGAAATCGACCTCGGCGAGCCGTTGCTCGATCTTGGCGCGATCCACACCGTAACGCATCCGGCACGACGGCCCGCCGCGCGCACGCGGGCCTTCGTCGCGCATCTGGCGATGCACATTCCACAAGCGGCGAGGGACTGGTAAGTTGGCAGGGGTCACGTTACTGTCGCATGACGTTTTCGTGTCGTTCATGTGGCCGGGTGCATCGGGCCCGTGTCGCATGTGAGTGTCCCGACGGAAGATTCGGGCGCCGGAGTTTCTCGATGAAGCCGCTTACGCTTGCCTTTGCCCTTGTTGCCCTGATGTCGACCAGCCTGTCGGCGGAAATCGCGCGCGATCCGGCCGAGCGCTGGCCGACTGTCGATCCCGATGCGCACCCCGCGCAGATCGCGATCCTCTCGTACAATGTCGAAGGTCTGCCCTGGCCCTTCGCGTGGAACCGGGGCGCGGCGGCACACGAGATCACGGAACGTCTGAGCGAGATGCGGGCGGAGGGCACGCAGCCGCAGGTGGTGCTGGTGCAGGAGGCTTTCGGCACTGCGCAGCGCCAGATCGGCATGATGGCAGGCTATCACTATGCCGCCTTCGGTCCCGGCAAGCACATGGACGGTGCCGCCGTGGACGAGGCGGCGGAACGCGAATACCTCAGCCACAGCCATTTCTGGCATGGCGAGGGGATCGGCAAGTTCGAGAACAGCGGGCTTGCCGTGTTCTCCGACTATCCGATCCTGTGGACCAAGAAAGTCGCCTTCGGGCCGTCACGCTGCGCGGGGTGGGACTGCCTTGCCAACAAGGGCGCCCTCGCGGTGGCGCTGGCCGTACCGGGGCAGGATCGCCCGGTCGTCGTCGTCGACACGCATCTGAATGCGGCAGGCGATTCCGACGTGAAGGCGAAGCGCCAGCTTGCGGCCTACGACGGCGAAGTGGCGGTTCTCGCGCAGTTCGTGCAGGGGCTGGAGGCGGATGCCTCGGCGGTGGTGCTGGGGGGCGATTTCAACATCGGCCACTATCCTCAGCGCGGCGCGATGCTGGGCGGGGCCTTGCTCGACGGAGCAGGGTTGCAGATGGCGGCCAAGGAAAACACCTGCGGCGCGCATTGCCGCGAACCGGTGATGGACGATCTGAACTCCACTTCGCTGACCTCCACCAAGACGCTGATGGCCTATCGCGCAGCGGGCAATGCGGCCTTCGCTCCCGTCGGCGATGTGCAGGGCTTCGGCAAGGACCCGGATGGGCGCATGCTGTCCGATCACGTGGGCGTGATGGTCCACTTCGCGCTGCCGCCTGCGAAAGGGGCCGCGGCACATACGATCTGATCCTTGGGGATCAGATTTCCGCGTGAATCTGCCCATAGGCGAGCAGCGCGAACAGGCCTGTTCCGCCCAGTACGTTGCCGGCCAGAATCGGCACAAGGTGCTGGGTGAATACGGCACTTACGCCGACCTCGCCATGGAGCATGAGCAGAAACGCCTCTGCGGACCCGGCGATGATATGGGTGAAGCCGCCCGCCACGATCAGCCAGCTCATCAGCATGATCAGGAACAGCTCGAAGCCCTTGGCATTGGGCAGCATCCAGACCAGTGCGGCGATGAAGAACCCTGCGGGCACGCCGCGCATCATCGCCTCCCAGCCTGATGCTTCCATGGCATGGCGCGAGACCTCCAGCATCGCAGCGGTCTGCTCCGGGCTGGCGATCTGGAGCGCGGGTACAACCAGCGCCGTCGCGAACGTGCCCACAAGATTGGCGACAAGTACCACGGCCCAGAGCCGTGCCCACTGCACGAAGCGTTCGCGCGTCGGCTTGTGAAGCGCGGGCAGCACGACGCTCAAGGTGTTTTCGGTAAACAGCTGAAGGCGTGAGAGGATCACGATCACGAAGCCGACGGTGTAGCCAAGCTGGGCGATTTCCAGCCGATAGGGGCTATGCGCAAAGGCGATCCACAGTAGCGCCTGCACGAACACCGAGGCGCAGATCCCTATTCCCGCAGCGATCCCCGACCACCACAGCGAGAGCAACGGGCGGCGCAATTCCTCCTCGCCCTGACGGCGGATGATGGTGAACATCGTCAGCGCCGAGAACGCCTTGTTCTCGTCAACCTGCGAACGCTCGTGGCGGGTGAGCGACGTATCGCCCGAGGCGATCTCGCGCGCTTCGTTCTCGCGCTCGGCAGAGGTGGCGCGGGTGCTTGGCTTGGGAGGGGCGGGCGTCTCGTCGGTCACGAAACGCTCAATGCGTCAGCGGGCCTGCGGTTGCCGCCGTTGTCGGAGCGCTCGCGCCAGCACCGGTATCAGAAATCGACGGCGATGCCGTTGCGTACCCAGTCGCCGTAGCGGGTGGGGGAGAGGCCGTCGGGGTCTTCGTCCGAAGTCGGCGCTACGGCGCTGCCCGTTTGCGGGGCAGGGGCGGGTTCGGTGGTCCAGTGGGCGGGCTTCACGAAGCCGTCGCTGGGGCGGCTGGTGGAGCGGGAGGTTGCGCGCTCGGTCATTTGTCCCATGTGGGGGTGCTGGCGCGAAAACGCAATCGGGGTTAGGGGGCGGATGGATATTCCCGGCTTACCCGCGCGCCGTGCCGCGCTGACCCTTATCGATGCCGTGCTGCGCCGGGGCGAGACGCTCGACCAGGCGGCAGGCGTTGCCCTCTCGCGCGTACGCGGCGATGCCGACCGTGCGCTGGCCCGCGCGATCGCCGGCGAAGTGCTGCGCTGGAAGACCGATCTCGATGCCCTGATCGATTCGGCCACGCGCCTGCCCCTGGCCGACGATGCCAAGGTGCGCGCGGTTCTGGAAATCATGCTGGCACAAGTGCTGCGCCTCGAAACGCCGCCGCACGCGGTGATCGCCACGGGTCTGGAATTGCTGACCGGCGGGCCTCGACGTCTGGCGCACGGCGTGTTCTCGACCTTGACGCGCCGCGAGGCCAAGCTGCCCGAGGTGCCGACGCTGCCTGAGACGGTTTCCGGGCGCTGGATTGCGCGCGGGGCGCAGATCGCGGCAGGCCTTGCGGTGCCGCCGCCGCTTGACCTTGCCCTGCGGGATCCCGCCGAGACCGGCAGCTGGGCCGAGCGCCTTGGCGGTGTATCGCTGATGCCGGGGCATGTGCGCCTGCCGCGCGGCTCGGCGGTGGAGCATCTGGAAGGCTTCCGCGACGGTGGCTGGTGGGTGCAGGACCTTGCTGCCGGAATCCCCGCACGCCTGCTGGGTACTGGCGAAGGTCGCCGCGTGCTGGACTTGTGCGCTGCACCGGGCGGCAAGACGCTGCAACTGGCGGCGGCGGGCTGGCACGTCACTGCGCTCGACATCGCCAAGCGTCGCATGGAACGCCTGCGCGAAAACCTTGAGCGCACGGGCCTGACCGCCGAAGTCGTGGTCGGCGATGCGCTGAGCTGGGAGCCTGACGCGCCGTTCGATGCGATCCTGCTCGATGCGCCCTGCACGGCGACCGGTACGTGTCGGCGTCACCCGGACGTGCTTCACCGTATCACCGCGCGTCAGATCGCCGAGATGCAGGAGTTGCAGGGCAAACTGCTCGAACGCGCCTCGGGCTGGCTCAAGCCGGGCGGGACGCTGGTCTATGCGGTCTGTTCGATGGAGCCCGAAGAGGGCGAGGACGTGGCGGCAAAATCGACGCTGACGCCTGCGCCGATCCGCGCCGACGAACTGCCCGAAGGACTGGCGCCGACTTCCGAAGGCTGGCTGCGCACCGATCCCGGCATGCTGCCCGAAGCGGGCGGGCTGGACGGCTTCTTCGTCGCGCGCTGGACGAAGTAGGAGAAGAAGGCCGAAGTAGGATCGCAAGGGCGCCGGTCGATCCGGCGCCCTTTTAGCTTCAGGCCATTTTGCGCGGGCGGCGGCGGAAGCGCAGCGCGACTGCGCTGAAACCGAGGCCCATCAGCGCCAGCATGCCGGGTTCCGGCACGGCAGTCGCACCGCCCGATGAGGACGAGGTGCTGCCCGGATCGGTCGGCGTGCTGTCGCCCGAGGGTGTCTCATACGTGCCCGCATAAGTGCCGACATGCATTTCGCCGTACTGGTTCAGGCTGGCGAACACCGCCGAACCCTGAATGTAGTTGTAGGTCGTGGCCGCTGCGTCGGGCGCCAGTACCGAGCCGCCCCATGCGGTCGTGGCGGTCAGCGAGGTTGCATCCTCGAAGTTCCAGATCACATGCTCGCCCAGGTTCTGGGTGCCGCCGAGGAAGTTGTCGTTCAGCGTGATCGACGAACCCGAGACGTTGACGATCGCGGTGTCCGCACCGTTGAGATTGAAGGAAATCTCGCCGATCTTGTCGAGGTCCGCCGTGGTGATGTTGAACACCGCGACGCCGCTGGCATCGGGCTGCGCGGTGAACGTGCCGGTGTTACCGCTGATCGCGAAAGTGCTGTTGGTCGCCAGCGTGCCGAGTTGGTGCGACAGGTCGGTCATCGAGGTCTGGATCAGGCTCGACTGCTGCTGCAGGTTCTGCACGAAGTCCGGGTTGCTGGTGGCCAGCCCGGAGTTGACCGTGTTCTGGTTGACGTTGGTGTTGCTGATCGTGCCGCCGACCTCGACGGTCTGCGCCGCGCCGTTGAGGTTGAAGCCGCTGGTGACGTTGCCGCCGATCACCGCGCCGGAACCGTTGTTGAGGTTCTTGGTGCTGCCGGTGACATCGCCCACCACCGTCAGGCCGGGCGTGGTGCTGTCGTTCGCGACGCTGGAGGCAATCTGGTAGTTCGAGGAACTTCCGGTGAGGTTGCCGCCGACGAAGGTCTTGCCCTCGACCTCGGACGTCGAATTGAGGTCGCCCAGCACCACGAGGTTCCATGTGCGCAGAATGTCCGTGCCCGAGATCAGGCTGGCGGAGGTGTCGGCGAACAGCGGCGCGCTCATCAGGCCGGCAGCCAGTGCGCAGGTTGCAGAAAAGGTAGCCATCCGGCGCGCGGTGGCGGACTTCAGGAACGACATTGCGGGGAAACTCTCGAAGTGGTGTGCCGCTTCATTACGGATTTTTTGCAAACGTTACGAGGGTGCGTTTACCATTGTCTCGAAGCGAGACGGGGTACTGCGGCCTTATCGGCCTTAACCTTCAGGTAATAATTACATATTTTACGCTAAGGGGTTAACGAACAAGGATTTCATGCCGGAAGTCCCGTGAAGCTGCACGCGTTGCCTTGTAAACTCCGGTATCATCGGCGCATAAAAATGGCCCGCGATGTCGCTGTCTGACATCGCGGGCCGCGTGCTGGTGCAAGCGTCGCTTGGTGTAGGGCGGGTTCGCGTCAGCCCTTCACCTTGTTCTGGAAGCTCTTGCGCAGCTTCATCAGCTTGGGCGGGATCACCGCGAGGCAATAGGGATTGCGCTGACCTTCGCCGTCCCAGTATTCCTGATGGTAGTCCTCGGCCGGATACCACGGAGCAACCTGCGAACCGTCCGAGAAGCCCTCGATGGTGGTGACGGCCATGGCGCCGTTGTCCGCGTTCCAGCGGCCGATCGCGGCCTCGGATTCGGCTCGCTGCGCATCGTCGATCGGGAAGATCGCCGAGCGGTACTGCGTGCCTACGTCGTTGCCCTGGCGGTTGAGCTGCGTCGGGTCATGCGTGCCCAGGAACACGTCGAGCAGATCGCCGTAGGACAGCGCCGTCTCGTCGAACGTCACGCGGATCGCCTCGGCATGGCCGGTGTCGCCGCCGCACACCTGTTTGTAGGTCGGGTTCGGCACGGAGCCGCCGATATAGCCGCTTTCGACGGTGTCGACGCCCACGACGTCGCGGAACACCGCCTCGGTGCACCAGAAGCATCCGCCTGCGATGATGGCCGTTTGCATTGTAATGAAATTCCTCGAATTCGCTGTGTCTTGCGACAAGATAGGTACACTTTTCCGGGTTGCCAGAGCAGCAGGCCTACGTTCACATTTGACCCGTTAGCAGATGACCCCGTCAGCGGAAGGGGGCACTGCCGACATCCGATGTTCGTCGAAACCAAACGGGGGTAGAGACGGAGAATGCCATGCAGCGATTCCTGGAATCGGTTTCCGTAGGCCTGGGCCTCGGCCTTGGTCTCAATACCCCTCGCGGGGTCTATGCCCAGGCGCCCGGCCCCTCACCATCGACCTCGGGGCTGGCGCTGGAATTCGAGGCCCTGCTGGAACTGGCCGTCGCGCATCCCTCGCGCCATGCCGACCGGGCGCGCGACCGCTATCGTCATCCGGCAGAAACGCTGGCCTTCTTCGGCGTTCGTCCCGACATGCGCGTGGCCGAATATGCGCCCGGCGACGGCTGGTATTCGCGCCTGCTTGCGCCCTACCTTGCGGCACAGGGCCACCACCGGGTGCTGCCGCTCGATCCGGGATCGCGTCTGTGTCGCGACTGGCCGCACGAGGAGGAGGAGCGCTTCGATCATGTGCTGGTCCTGCGGGTCATGCACCGTCTGCTGATGGGCGAGGAGGGGCGCCGCGAACTGCTGCGCCTGCGCAATCTGCTCAAGCCCGGCGGTCTGCTCGGAATCGAACAGCACCGCGCGCCGCCCGGCGCCGGTCCAGACCATGCCGATGGCGCGAACGGCTATCTGCCCCAGGATCTCACCATCGTCTTCGTCGCCGCGCACGGGTTCGATTTTCTCGATGCCAGCGAGATCAATGCCAATCCGCACGACCGTGCCGATCATCCCGGCGGCGTGTGGTCGCTGCTGCCCACGCTCGCCTGCGATCCCCAGCGCGAGGACGCGCATCGCGCCATCGGCGAGAGTGACCGCATGACGCTTCTGTTCCGGCGGCGGGACTGATAAGGGGCCTCGCAAGGAGACCGCCCGATCATGACCCAGATTACCGTCGCTGCCCTGCAACTGGCCCTTGGCTCTGCCGATGAGGGCGAGAACATCGCGGCCGTCTCGGCGCTGGTCGAGGAGGCCGCGGCAAAGGGCGCCTCGCTGGTGCTGCCGCCCGAGCTGTTCTCCGGCCCCTATTTCTGCAAGACCGAGGAAGAGGAGCTGTTCGCGACGGCACGCCCGACGCTCGAACATCCCTCGGTGATCGCAATGCGCGCGCTCGCCGCGAAGCTGAAGATCACCATCCCCACCAGCTTCTTCGAGCGCGACGGGCACCACTATTACAATACCCTCGCCATGATCGGCCCCGATGGCGAGATCATGGGTACCTATCGCAAGAGCCATATCCCGGACGGTCCGGGCTATGAGGAGAAGTACTATTTCCGCCCCGGCAATGACGGGTTCAAGGCCTGGGACGTGCCCCATGCAGGCGGCGTGACCCGTATCGGCGTGGGCGTATGCTGGGACCAGTGGTATCCCGAGTGCGCGCGGGTGATGGCCTTGATGGGCGCCGAACTGCTGCTCTATCCCACCGCGATCGGCTCCGAGCCCTACGATGCCAGCCTCGACACCTCGCGGATGTGGCGCCGGGCGATGGTGGGCCATTCGGTGTCGAACTGCATGCCGGTGATCGCCGCGAACCGCATCGGCGTGGAGCGCGAGTGTAACACCGAGCAGACGTTCTACGGTCACTCGTTCATCACCGACGAGTGGGGCGATTACGTTACCGAATATGGCCGCGAGGAGACCGGAGTTCTTGTCGCGACGCTCGATCTCGCCCGCGCCGCAAAGCATCGCGCCGGCATGGGCTTTTTCCGCGACCGGCGTCCGCAACTCTACACCCGCATTACGCAGGATATCTGAGCGAATAGGGCGGTCCGGCCGGGAACGATGCACCACTATCTGATCGCGCTCGGCTCGAACCGGCGGCATCCCCAATACGGCCTCCCGCGCCGGGTGCTGACTGCGGCGCTCGACGCGCTGTCGACAGCAGGCCTGCGGATAGAGGCTGCCTCGCCACTGCTGGAAAGTGCGCCCATTGGCCCGTCGCTGCGCCGCTACGCGAATGGTGCCGCGGTCGTCGCCAGCGATCTGGAGCCCGAGCCGCTGCTCGACCTGCTGCTGGAGATCGAGGCACAATTCGGTCGCAAGCGGCGCGGGCAGGCATGGAGCAGCCGCGTGCTCGATCTCGACGTGGTGCTGTGGAGCGGCGGCGCCTATGCGGGCGATCACCTCGTGATTCCGCACCCGCTCTACCGCCGCCGCGATTTCGTACTGGCACCGGCACGCCGCATCGCCCCTCACTGGCGCGACCCGTTGAGCGGACTTACCCCCAGACATCATCATGCCCGCTTGACCAAGCGCCGCAAGCTGCCTAGGTGACGCCCTTCCACCCGGCCACGGTCGAGAGGGGGCCCTTAGCTCAGTCGGTAGAGCAACTGACTTTTAATCAGTAGGTCGCTGGTTCGAACCCAGCAGGGCTCACCATTGGAAACCCAGTCATTTCAATGACTTGTATTGGGTCATTTCACCAGATAGAGCCGGGGACGGCTCGCGGTGTGACCATTTTTGTGACCTTGCCCTTCTGACTTTTCAAACACTTGGCCAATCGGCTTTGTGCCCTCGAAAATCAGTTGGTCGGCAAAGGGTTGTAAATGCTTGACCGACATGTGCGCATAGCGACGCACCATCGTGTCCGATTTCCAACCTCCCAGCTCCTGAAGTACCCATGTGGGGACATCATTTTGCCGGAGCCAACTCGCCCAGGTGTGTCGCAGATCGTGCCAACGAAAATTGGTGATCCCGGCCCGTTTGAGCGCATCCTTCCACGCCTTGGTGTTCACCTGGTTGATCGGCATTCCCCGATAGGTGAAAACGTGGTCCGTCTGTTTTTCCTTACGCCTCGTCAGAACCGCCATGGCCAGGTCGTTGAGCGGGACGCCCAACGCATTGCCGTTCTTCGTCTCGCCGTGCGCGATCATCACGATCCGGCGACGAAGATCGACCTGGTCCCAGGTCAGGCGCCTGATGTTGCCTTGTCGCAATCCAGTTGCGAGCGCGAACAACATCATGTCCTGCTGGTGCTCCGGTAACTCGGCCAGAAGCCGCTCAGCCTGTGCATGCGTCAACCAGCGTACACGAGGCTGCTCGTTTCTGACATAGGTCTTGAACGCAGGCATCGTCTCGATCCATTCCCATTCCCGCATCGCGATCCGGAAAATGGCGCGAATGAGCGCCACATAGAGATCCCTTGTTCGCGGCGCAGTCTTTGCGAGATGGCGCGTGATGATCCCATCGATCATGTCCCGGCTCACCTGGTCCAATGTCTTGCCGCGCAGGAAACGGGTGAAGAACCGGATCCGAAACACGTCGTCCGCGTAGGACTTCTTGTGCTTCTTTTCCTGCAACCACCGTAAAGCCGCTTCGTCCCATGTTCGCTTCGGCTTCTGCTTGAGCTTGGCAAGATCCCACAGCTGGGCTTTCAGCTTGTCGTGGTATTCCCGGGCCTTTTTCCGGTCGGTCGTTCCAGTAGAATGTCTAAGGAGCGTTCCGTCCGGTGCTGTGAGTTTGACGTAGTATATGTTTGCACGCTTCCAGAGTGCCATTGTGCCTCCTTTCGGTCGGCACCCAGTCGCATCCGTGCACTGGCAGAATATCGCGCCTGCACATCGGCGACAAGGTCGGCCTGCTGAAAGCGCCAATCCCGTCCCAGCTTGGCGCCGCGAACGAGGCCTTCGCGAACATAGGCTCGTAATGTATTGGGATGGACGCCCAGGAAATCCGCAGCCTGCTTGAGGCTCAGCAGCTTGTCCTGCCCTCCTGTTGTATTAGCCACGGTCTCGATCCGACCGGTTGCGGCTCTCCTGCGCTGCCCGGGCTCGGGCGTACGCACGGTCACCCTCGAGAAAGGCTCGTAGCGTGCCGGCCAAGTTTTTCGTTCTGCAAGCAGGCAGTTTTCGAGGTTCGAACTTGGTCATGGGGTACCTCCTTTGAGGTTTATTGAGCAGCAACATCAGATCAAAAGCGATCGTTGTTCACGGGCTGCGAAAGGCGGCTGGGTCAATCCGTACATATCACCTTCGATATGAAGGCCGCGCCGGATTTCTGAAACGGGGGTAGGGCGGCGCAGAAAAAGCGGCGCTGGCGTACCCTGGCGTAAACTGGAGACATATCCATGGAACGATGGGCGGCGGACATCGCGTGGTATCCACGCGCTGGCGCTTCGTTTGTTGGCCTGCCGACAGGCGGGGTGGGCGTCGCTCAGCCTCTAGGCCCGCCGCGGCGGCGCGCAACCTGAGCCGGGGCTCAGGTCCTCCACTTCGTTACGGCCTTGTCAGGTGCGCCCCGCCTTATCCTGCGGGCCTGCCGGTTCGCTCCTGTCGCCCACCCCGCCCTGCGGCGGGCCAATGTGTGCGATGAAAATGGAGTGAAGGATATGAAACTCAAGCACATCGACATTACCCGTCTGTCAATCTCGAATCTCAACATGCGCGGCACAAGGAAGACCTGCGACATTGCCAACATCCTGCCGTCCGTTCGAACGCGCGGGGTATTGGTGCCATTGATCGTGCGGGAAACGGCCCGCGAGCCTGTCTGCACCAATCAGCATCCGGAAGGAGGCGGCGGCGCGGTGATTGGTGCAAGTACCGTCGATCAACTGCCCGCCTACGAAATCCTTGCGGGCAAGCGGCGCTATCATGCCGCGATGGCGGTGCGTGAGGAGGGTGGGGGTATTAAGGACCTGCCCTGTGCGATTATCGCGCCGGGCGATGATGCTGCCGCTCTGGAAGCATCGTTGATCGAGAACATCGCGAGGCTCGATCCCGACGAAATGACCCGATGCGAAACCTTCACCCGTCTCGTACGCGAAGGCCGCGATGTCGAAGCCATCGCCCAAACCTTCGGGCTTACCGCCTTGCAGGTGAGGCGCACGCTGGCACTCGGCAATCTCGTCCCTCGCCTGCGTAGTCTCTATCGCGCCGATGGCATCGATGCCGTTTCACTGCGGCATCTGACGATGGCTTCGAAAGCGCGACAGCGTGAATGGCTGGCGCTGCACGATGACGAAGCTGCGTATGCACCGACAGGTGCTGCGCTTAAGTCATGGTTGTTTGGCGGCGCGTCGATTCCGGTTGAGGCCGCACTCTTCGATATCGACGAGTTCCCGGGCGAGATCGTGTCTGACCTGTTCGGCAACGAGCGCTACTTCGCCAGCGCAGAGGCCTTCTGGAGTGCGCAGATGGCAGCGGTCGAGGGGAGGGCCGAAGTTCTTCGCGAAGACGGTTGGAGCGAAGTCGTCGTCATGGATCGAGGCGATACCTTCTACAGCTGGGAGCATGCGCCTTGGTCGAAGGCCAAGGGGGGCAGGGTGTTGATTGCCACTGAGAAGTGACCCGGGATTTCCATTGAGAATTGACCCGGGTGGGTATGGTTTATGTGCTGCCGTTTTTGGGCAGGTTCAAGGTGCGGGCTTCTCCTTTCTGGCTTTGGGCGTAGCGGTGCTGGCGCGGAAGCGGAAGCTGTCGTTTCCGGTCTCCAGGATGTGGCAGTGATGGGTTAGCCGATCGAGCAGCGCGGTGGTCATCTTGGCATCGCCGAACACGCCAGCCCATTCGCTGAAGCTCAGGTTGGTGGTGATGACGACGCTGGTGCGCTCGTACAGCTTGCTGAGAAGATGGAAGAGCATGGCACCGCCCGATGGGCTGAAGGGCAGGTAGCCCAGTTCATCGAGGATGAGCAGGTCGAGGCGTAGCAGGCGTTCTGTCAGCTGGCCGGACCGGTTCAAGGTCTTTTCCTGCTCAAGCGCGTTGACCAGATCGACCGTGGAGAAGAAGCGAACCTTCTTGCGGTGATGCTCGACAGCCTGAACGCCCAGAGCCGTGGCGATATGGCTCTTGCCGGTGCCGGGCCCGCCGATCAGCACGACGTTGTCGGCGTTTTCCATGAAGTCGCCCTGATGAAGCTGGCGTACGAGGGCTTCGGTGATCTCGCTGGCGGCAAAATCGAAGCCCGCCAGATCTTTGTAGGCCGGGAAGCGTGCCGCCTTGATCTGATAGGCGATCGACCTGACCTCCCGCTCGGCCATCTCTGCCTTCAGGAGCCCAGACAGCATCGGCACGGCAGCGTCGAAGGCAGGCGCGCCTTGCTCGATCAGATCGCCAGCGGCTTGCGCCATGCCGAACATCTTGAGGCTGCGCAGCATGACGACGATGGCCGCGCTGGCGGGATCATGACGCATGGCGGATCTCCCTTAGCCTGTCATAGCGTACGACATTGGCCTCGGGCTCCTGCGTCAAACGCAAGGCCTGAGGCGCATCGATCGGCGCTGCTGGAGGCACCTTGCCATCGATAAGGCGATGCAACATGTTGAGAACGTGGGTCTTGGTGGCAACACCGGCTTCCAGAGCCAACTCGACCGCGCTCAACACTGCCCGCTCGTCATGATGCAGAACGAGAGACAGGATCTCGACCATCTCCCTGTCGCCGCCCGGGCGCTTTAGCAGATGGCCCTGTAACTGCCGGAAGGCTTCGGGCATCTCGAGGAAGGGGGCGCCATTACGCAAGGCGCCGGGCTTGCGCTGGATCACCGCCAGATAATGCCGCCAGTCATAGATCGTGCGTCCCGGCTTGTGATGGGAACGGTCGATGAGCCGGGGATGTTCGCACACGATCTGACCTTCGGCCGCTATGACCAGACGATCCGGGTAGACCCTCAGGCTGACGGGTCGGTTCGCGAAGGATGCAGGCACCGAATAGCGGTTCCGGTCGAAGGCAATGAGGCAGGTCGGCGACACGCGCTTGATCTGCTCGACAAAGCCATCGAAGGGCCGGCCCAGCGGCATCAGGCAGGAAACTTCCTCGGCGTGCGCATCGGCCACGGTGCCGGGCAGGACACCATGCTGGATCTCGCCCCATTGGGCGATGCATTGTTCTTCCAGCCAGGTGTTCAACTCAGCCAGATCGCGGAAGCTGGGCATCGGTTGCCACAGCCGGCGTCGAGCGTCCTGGACGTTCTTCTCGACCTGTCCTTTCTCCCAGCCAGAAGCCGGATTGCAGAAATCGGCCTCGAACAGATAGTGGCTGGCCATGGCGGCGAACCTGGCATTGACCTGCCGCGCCTTCCCCGTCCCGATCTTGTCGACAGCGGTCCGCATATTGTCGAAGATGCCACGCTGCGGCACGCCGCCAAGCACCCGGAATGCCTGCGCCAGCGCGTCGAACAGCATCTCATGGGTCTGGAGCAGATAGGCTCGCACGATGAAGGCGCGGCTATGTGCCAGCTTGGTATGGGCAACCTGCAGCTTGGTCACCTTGCCGTCCAGCACGGCATAATCCTCACTCCAGTCGAACTGGAAGGCCTCGCCAGGCTGGAAAACCAAAGGCACGAACGTCCCGCGCCCGCTGGTCTGCTGTTGATACTGAAGCTCGGTCCGCCATCGCCGCGCAAAGGCGGCCACCCGGTTATAGGAACCATCGTAACCCAGCTTCACCAGATCAACGTAGAGTTGCTTGGCGGTCCTCTTCTGCTTGCGGGATTTCTTGGATTCCACTCGCAGCCAAGCCGTCAGTTTGTCTGCGAAGGGATCGAGTTTGCTCGACCGTAACGGAACCTTGAAGCTGGGTTCAACCGTGTCGGAGCGCAGATACTTGCGGATGGTGTTGCGGGACAGGCCGGTCCGGCGCTTGATCTCCCGAATGGAAATCCCCTGCCGGAAATGCCACCGGCGGATCACACTGAATAAGTCCATGTCGATCACTCCAAGACCCTCCGACTGGCAGCCGGAAGGGAGGAAAACATGGGTCAATTCTCAGCGGTAATTTATACGCGCCCCGGGTCACTTCTCAGTGGCAATCAACATCCAGCGCGTCATCGCTACGATCCACGAGCTGACAGACCGAGCGCGTACATGGCAGGATACCACATACCTTGTGGCCAAGATGAACCGGGTGCTGCGCGGATGGGCCAATTACTTCTCGGTAGGGACCACGAGCAAGGCATACCGCGCCATCGACAGCTACACAGCGGTGCGGTTGCGCCGGTGGCTACGCGCCAAGCACAAGACCAGACGAAAGCGAGCGGGAGCCTATCACACCCCCGAGCTGTACGAGCGCTTCGGCCTCGTGCGTCTGGCCGACTTGGCCGCAGCCCGCCGTGGGTGAAGGCGTGATGTCTTGTCCGAGAGCCGGATGCGGGAGATCTGCATGTCCGGTTCGATGAGCAGGGAGTGGAAACGGACCGTCTGGCAAGCCCCACAGGCGCGCCGCACGACACCGCGCCACTTCCTGACTCTACCGTCACCGGAGCGCTGTGAACTCCAGCCCGAAGCGGGTGAGGTACTTGCGCAGGCGGTCGGCGTCGTTGGTGCTGGCGCGGCGTTCGCGGGAAGCGGCGAAGAGGCGGCGGCCGGCTTCCGATAGGGAGGGGCTCTCACGGCAGACCCGTGCGACGTAGGCGAGCTGGACGCGGTCGAAGGGGTCGATCTCGGCCAGTTGTCGGGCGCTCAGGATTGCCTCGAGGCCGTCGCTACGCTCGCCGCCGCCGGTCCAGAGGCGCTGGAGGCGGGCCACTTCGCCATCCACCGTGGCAACGTCGATGCGCCCCTTAGGCGCGAAAGTCGCCATGCGGGTGACGCTGGCGGCGAGATCGCGGAAATTGCCGTTCCAGCTCGCGCGCGGCGACGTGGCGAAGTCGAGGAAGCGGGCGCGCGCCTCCTTGTTGAACGAGACGCGCATCCCCTCGCGCTCGGCATGGCGGTCGAGTTCGTAGTCGAGGTTGGGGGCGATGTCCTCGCGCCGCGCGGCGAGGCCCGGAAGCGCGAAGGTCCACAAGTTGAGGCGGGCGTAGAGGTCTTCGCGGAAGGTGCCTTCGGCGACGCAGCGGCCAAGATCGCGGTTGGTACCGGCAATCAGCTGGAAGTCGCTGGCCACTTCCACGTCCGCGCCCATCGGCAGGAAGCGCCGGTCCTCGATCGCGCGCAGGATCATCGCCTGCTCGTCGAGCCCGAGTTCGCCGATCTCGTCGAGGAACAGCATGCCTCCATCGGCGCTGCGCAGCAGTCCCGGGCGGTCGGCAGCGGCCCCGGTGAAGGCGCCCTTGCGATGCCCGAACAGCGCCGACATCGCGCCGTCGCCGCGCAGGGTGGCGCAGTTGACCTCGACGAATGGCCCCGCAACCTGCCGCTTCATCTTCTTGAGATCGTGGATGCGGCGGGCAAGCTGGCTCTTGCCCGCGCCGGTCGGCCCCATCAGCAGGATCGGCGCGCGCGTGCGCGAGGCGACCTGCTCGATCTCGTCGATCATGGCGTTGAAGGCGGGATTGCGCGTCTCTATCCCGGACTTCAGGAACGAGGTGCCCTCGCGCCGGTCGGCCGCAAAGCGGGTGGCGATGGAATCGTAGCGCGACAGGTCGAGATCGATGGCGCTCCAGCTGCCGGGCGCGGTGGCGTCGGCACGGCGGCTCGGCTGGGTCTGGAGCAGCCGGCCGGGCAGGTAATGCGCCTCGGTCAGTAGGAACAGGCAGATCTGCGCGACGTGGGTGCCGGTGGTGATGTGGACCAGCACGTCCTCCGTCTCCGGGTCGAGCGGCAGGGTGCGCGTGAAATCCAGCAGCTTGCCATAGACTTCCTCGAAATCCCAAGCGTCGGAGAAGTCTATGACATGGCGCTCGACCGTGGTTTCCGGGGAGACATCGGCGATGTCCTGGCTGACGTATTCGGCGAGGCGGCGGTGCGCGGTGCCGTGGATCAGCACGAAGCGGTCGACCCGCAGATCCTCGTGCATCGTCAGCGCCACGGTGGGGCGCCATTTCATCCAGCGCGAGGGGCCGAACTTGGCAGCGTCGAGCGTGGAGCCGAGAAAGCCGATGACGGTGAGTGGTTTCATGATCTTATATGATAATCGCTTATACAGTGATATACAAATTGTGAGTCTTTCGATCTCGGCATCCTGAAGGGTTGCAGCCGGAGCGTACCGGTTTTCCGCCGATTCCGAGAAATTTTCGCCAGACGTCGTCGGTTTGGCACGCCCCCTGCAATTCTATTTCCGCCGGGTCAGTCGAACAGCCCGGCTCAGCAGGCGAAAGCGGGGCGGCCGGAATGGGCCGGCCGCCTCCATTTCGCCGCAAGAGGATTTCAGGAGTACGGCCATGACCGACACCAGTTTCGAATTGCGGCAGGTCAAGGGCGGCGTGCCGGTGAAGATGTGGACCCGCGGCGTGCCCGTGGACGACAAGGCGCACGACCAGCTCGCCCGCGCGGCGAAGATGCCCTTCGTGTTCCGCCACGTCGCCGCGATGCCCGACGTCCATGTCGGCATCGGCGCGACCGTGGGCTCGGTGATCCCGACGAAGGGCGCGGTGATCCCGGCCGCCGTGGGCGTGGACATCGGCTGCGGCATGATGGCCGCGCGCACCTCGCTCATGGCGCATGACCTGCCCGACAGTCTGGAGGCCATCCGCTCCGCTATCGAGCAGGCGGTGCCGCACGGGCGCTCGGTGGGACGCGGCAAGCGCGACCATGGGTCATGGGGCGCGCCGCCGCCGGGCGTGGTCGAGGCCTGGGCCACGCTGGCCGTGCGCTTCGAGCGGCTGTGCGAGCGGCACCCCCGCCTCAAGAACACCAACAACCTCACGCATCTGGGCACGCTGGGCACCGGCAACCACTTCATCGAGCTCTGCCTCGACGAAGAGGCGCGGGTGTGGGTGATGCTGCATTCCGGATCGCGCGGAGTGGGCAACGCCATCGGCTCGTTCTTCATCGAACTGGCCAAGCAGGACATGCGCAAGTGGCACATCAACCTGCCCGACGAGGATCTCGCCTACTTCCCGGAAGGGACCGACCACTTCGATGATTACGTCGAGGCGGTGGGCTGGGCGCAGGACTTCGCCGCGCTCAACCGGCGGATGATGATGGGTAACGTGATCGGAGCCCTGCGCGCCCAGATCGCCAAGCCCTTCGAGGCGGAGCTGGAGGCGGTGAACTGCCATCACAACTACGTTCGCCGGGAGAACCATTTCGGCGAGAACGTGCTCGTCACCCGCAAGGGTGCGGTGCGCGCGGCGAAGGGGGTGATGGGCATCATTCCGGGTTCGATGGGCGCGAAATCGTTCATCGTGCGCGGACTCGGCAACCCGGAGAGCTTCGACAGCTGTTCGCACGGGGCGGGCCGGGTGATGAGCCGGACGCAGGCGAAGAAGCTCGTCTCGCTGGAGGAGCATGTGGCCGATACGGCAGGCGTCGAATGCCGCAAGGACGAAGGCGTCATCGACGAGACGCCCCGCGCCTACAAGCCGATCGAGGCGGTGATGGCGGCCCAGGCTGATCTCGTCGAGATCGTCCACACCTTGAAGCAGGTGGTCTGCGTGAAGGGGTGACACCCTTTGCGCGGGCCATCGCCACGGAGGGCGAGATGCGCGATTTTGTGAGCGAGTGGAGGCAGCAGGGCCAACTGTTCGTTTGGCGCTACCGCCAGCCTCGACAGGCTTATCGGGGTGGCATTTTACCGGTGATCCGGCGGGATGCCGCTCCATGCGCAACCTGATCGACCGCATGGTCGGCGGCGCTCCGTGCCATCGCACCTTGGAACTGGCGCGGGTCACGCAGGCCGTGCATGAAGTGCCGGGGTTCCTCGGTCCGATCGATCACCATCATCTGCGCCTGCGCATCGAGTACCGCCCCGACGCGACGGCGCTTCGCCTCGAGGTGGAAGGTGATCGCCTGACGATGACGGCGGGCGGACCGGCGTTCTGCGAACTCGGCGCGGCTTTCGCGTCGGTAGAGATCGGCGACGGTGATTTCGGCATGAAGCCGTCCGCCGACAAGAAGGCCGATCCGTGGTGGTTCTGGTGGATGCCGCGGGCCGTCCCTGCAATGACGTACGACAAGAGGACGAAATGATACAGATCGACGGTTCGGAAGGTGAAGGCGGCGGGCAGGTGGTGCGCAATTCGTGCGCGCTTGCGCTTGTCACCGGTACACCTTTCCGCATCACCAACGTCCGTGGCGGGCGCTCCAAGCCGGGGCTCATGCGCCAGCACGTCACTGCCGTGGAAGCGGCGGCGCGGATTGGCGGGGCCGAGGTGACGGGCGCTGCGGTAGGTTCGGGCACGCTCGAATTCCGCCCTGGCGTCGTGCAGCCCGGAGAGTACCGCTTCGCCGTCGGCACGGCGGGCAGCACCGGGCTTGTCCTGCAGACGGTGCTGATGCCGCTGGCGCTGGCGGACCGTCCCTCGCGCCTGGTCCTGGAAGGTGGCACGCACAACATGCTGGCCCCACCGTTCGACTTCATCGAGCGTACCTTCTTGCCCGTCATCAACCGGATGGGGCCGCAGGTGGAGGCACGCCTCGTCCGCCACGGCTTCTACCCGCGCGGCGGCGGGCGGATCGAGGTGGACATCATCCCGGCCCCGCTCGCCCCGCTGGAATGCCTCGACGGCGGCGGTTTCGAAGGAGGATCGGCGCAAGTGCTGTTCACCGGCCTGCCGTTCGAGATCGCCGAGCGCATGATCGCGCGGTTGCGCAGGGAACTGCCCGAGTGGCCCGAGGACGCCTTCGCCGTGCGCGAGCTGCCGGCCGACCAAGGCCCCGGCGTCATCCTCATGATCGAGGCACGCAAGGCGCATGTGACCGAGATTGCCAGCGGCTTCGGCCAGCTGGGCGTGCCAGCCGAACGTCTTGCCAAGACGGCGGCGGGCCGCCTGAAAGGCTACGTCGCGTCACAGGCCTTTGCGGGTCCGTACCTTGCCGACCAGCTGGTTCTGCCCTTCGCGCTGGCGAGCAGAGGCGCATTCACCACGGTGAAGCCGACAGGCCACCTCATTACGGCCATCGAACTGGCGCAGCGTTTTCTTGGCAAGCCTATCACGCTGGAGCAAGAACCTTGCGGAAAGCATCTAGTCCGATTTGCATAAAGCGATCGGCGCGGGCGAACCCCGCACGGGCAATGGCGGCTAATCCGGGAATCTGTGCATGGGAAAGCAGACCGACCGGACCTGGGGCCGGTAGATCAGCGTTTAAGCGGCTGCAAAGGGTCGCTTCAGTCAGAGCAGGACCGGGTCGCCATGCCCGACGCTCTTGTGCAGACGCCTGCAGGCCATTGTATCTAACCTCTGGTCTCTCTTTATGATCGGGGAGCCAGAAAGCGGGTTACTATCGCCATCAATAAGATGGGCAGCCCATGAAACAAACTCTGGAAAGGTGCGTTGCCCAGCGAGATCAAAGTCACGCGCTCTTGCCAGCATGACAGGAAAGGAGAGAAGCACGCATTTATAGGGGGACGGGCACGCGATTTGACGACCTCGCGTTTTGTGCCCGATCTCCGGAGATGGCAGATGGTGGGCATGGGTTTTAGGGTAGTATCGAGCGAGTTCACCGGCGCCTCAGCAGTGGCAACGGGTTGGTTGCATGACATCTGATCTGCGCCATGCCCGGATATCTCCTGCACTCCGCCCGACGATGCCGAGCGGGCCTTATCTCTTTCCCATCGGGCCAAAGCTGAAGATAGCCTATGTCATCTGCGCCATCAGCATCGCCACGCTCGCGACGTTCGGTGAGTTTCTGTTTGCGACCGATATTGCCTATCTGGCAGGCCCGCTTCATCTGACCAGCGCGCAGGCGACTTGGGCAACGGCGCTCTACTACGGCTTTGGAGCCAGCAACGCGCTCTTCGTCATTAAGGGACGGATGCAGTTCGGCACTACGCGCTTCTTCCATATTGTCATCAGCATCTATGCGGCGACGTCGCTGCTGTTTTTGTTGTATCCCACCTTCGTCACGCTGCTGCTGAACCGGGCCGCGAACGGTGCGGTCTACTCGATGGCGATTGCCATGGCTGTCTATTACATGCTGGTGGTCGTGCCGGCAGACAAGCGCTTCCGCGCGCCAATGACCGCTATCGGGCATTGCTGGCCTCTTCCTCTTTAGTGGGCTTCGTACCGGTCGAGACGATCGCCGAAAATGGCGCGCTGGGGTGCAGGCTGATCTGCCTCGCTGCACCCTGTGCCATGCTGGCGCTGACGCTGCTGTTCCCGCTGACCCCAACGGATCGCTACAAGGTATTTTCGCCAGGCGATTTCGTGACGATTGCTATGGCGGTGCCTGGCGTTCTGTTGCTGGCAGGGGCATTGGCGCAGGGGCGCACGTACTGGTGGTCGCAGGCCCCGTGGATCGGCTGGATGCTGGCGGGCGGGATCGCTCTGGTGGCCGCAGCCATGATCCGCGAGCATCGCCGCGGCCACCCCCTACTCCAGATTGAGTGGATGACCTCGCGCCAGTTCCTGATGCTGATCTTTGTCGTTGTGTTCGAACGGATCGGCCTCGCCGAGCAGACCACCGGCATGCGCGGGTTGATGGCGGCCTTGGGTTTCGACAGTGACCAGCTTCACCTGATGTCGCTGGCCTCGCTACTGGGGCAGGTTACAGGTGTCGTCCTTCTCGCCCGCTTCTTTCAGCCTGAGCGGGCAGGATGGATCATGCTGATCTGCATGCTGGCAACAGCGGGCGCGGCATGGTTCGACGGTGGCCGCAACGGCTTCGTGACGCCGATGGACGTTTTGGTCACGCAATTCGTGATCGGCGGTGCGAGCGTGGCCTTCGTCGCGTCCGGCCTGCTGTTCATGGTCGGCAAGGTCATGAGCAGCGGCCCGCACAATCTGGTGACGATGATCCTGATGTTTGCCTTCACGCAGAACATGGGGGGGCTGATCGGCTCAGCGCTGATCGGCAGCTACCAGTTCGTGGCACAGCAGGATGCCTTGACGGTGCTGGCGTCATGGAGCCCACTTGCCAGCCCCTTCGCCGCATCGGGCGGTGATGCCGCCGCAACCGGCGCGGCCTCGATAACCTCCGGCGCGGGCGTTTTCGGATATTTGGACGCCTTTCGCTTCGTAGGCGTTCTGACCGCGAGCGGAGCGGCCTGCCTGTTTGTCTACATGCTGGTGATGCGCGGCATCGCACGCTGGGAAAGAGTGGAACCTTGAGCGAAGACATGACGCCGCCGAACGATGACGCCGATGCCCCGGTCAACTGGACGCCCCCTAAGAAGCACCCGCTGACGTGGGTGATTATCGCGGTGCTGGCACTGGTCGCAGTGCTGGCCGTGCTTGCAGCTTGGGGGCTCTGGCCGTTTCGTGGGATAGGGCCGCAGACCGACAACAGCTATGTCCAGGGGCGCACGACAGTGATCGCGCCGCAGGCGACCGGCTATGTGACCAAGGTTTACGTGAGCGATTATGCCATGGTTCATAAGGGACAGGTCCTGCTGGAGATCGATCCGAGTACGTATCGCGCGCAAGCCCGGCAGGCCGCCGCGCAAGTCGAAGTAGCCCGCGCCAATCTTGCCAATAATGTGCAGCAGCAGGCCAGTGCTGCGGCGCAACTGGCAGGCCAGCAGGCAGGGCTGGAAAAGGCGCAGGCCAGCGAACGCAAGGCAGCAGCGGATTTTCAGCGGGCAAAGGCGCTCGTTGGTGATGGCAGCGTCTCGCAGGCCGATCTGGATGCAGCGGCCATGGCCTATCATGCCGCACGCTCGGCCTTGAACGAGACCCGCGCACAGATCCGCATCGCGCAGGAGAACCTTGAGACGGCGCATGTCGATCGCACCCAACTGGCAGCCCAGCTTGACGCCGCGAAGGCTGGCCAGCTTTCCAGCGATATCGACCTCTCACGTACCCGCATCGTCGCGCCCGAGGATGGCCAGTTGGGACGTGTCACCATTCACCTTGGCCAGTTGGTTGCCAGCGGAAGCCAGTTGTTCACGCTGATCCCGCGCGGCGCCTGGGTGATCGCGAACTACAAGGAATCGGATATCGCCAACGTGCGGCTGGGGCAGCGGGTGTGGTTCACCGTCGATGCGCTGGGCGGCGCGAAGCTGCGCGGGCGGGTAACGCAGATCGCCCCGGCGACGGCAGCGGAGTTTTCCGCTGTCAGTCCCAGCAATGCGGTGGGCAACTTCGTGAAGATCCCGCAACGCATTGGTATCCGCATCTCTCCCGATATCGACCAGCCGCTGGCTGCGCGGCTGCGGCCGGGCATGTCGGTAGAAACCAGGATCGACACGACCACCCCGGTTCGCCAAGCGGAGCGGGGCTCGTGAAGGCCGTATTCGCTTCACGCGGGACGGTATTGCTCTTGTCGACAGCGGTTTCGCTGGTGTTGAGTGGCTGCATGGGGCCACGGCCCCAGCCCCCTGCCGATGCGCAGGTCCGTGCTCCGCAAGCGTGGCGAGCAGACCCCGACATGGCAGGTGTCGATATCGATCCCGAGTGGTGGAAGCAGTTGGGCGACCCGGTACTGTCAGGGCTGGTCACGCAGGCCCTTGCGCACAATACCGATCTCGGACAGGCCGCTGCTCGTGTCGAGCAGGCCGCAGCGCAAGTCAAAGGCACGCGCAGCTATCAATTGCCGCAAATAAGTGCGGGTGCAACCGGCTACCCGCGTGAACGTATCCTCAGCCAGACCACGCTCGTCGGCGTCGATCTGACGCAGTATCAGGCGCAGGCTTCGGTGAATTACGAAGCCGATATCTTCGGCAAGCTGCGCAGCCAGACCGCCGCCGCGCAGGCGCAATACCTGGCCCAGCGCGCCACTCAGGACGGCGTGCGCATTGCCGTCGTCGCCTCGGTCGTCGCGGACTACTGCCAGCTTCGCGCGCTGGACGCGACGCAGCAGGTCCTGGACGATACCCATGCCAGCCTGGCGCGCGAACTGGCCATGCGCCAGCATCAGCGCGCCGTCGGCCAGATTGGGCAGGACGTGGTCCTCCAGGCAGATGCCGCACTGCATCAGGTCGAGCTGCAACAGGCGCAAATGACGCAGCAGATGGTCGAGCAGGAGAACGCGCTGGCGCTGTTGCTGGGAGAGAATCCGCAGGCGATCCCCCGCGGCGCATCGCTGATGGATCTGCCGCTCCTGCCCGCCGTCGGCCAGTTGCCATCGTGGTTGTTACGCCGCCGTCCGGACATCGCGGCAGCGGAGGAGCAGCTGATCGCCGCCGACCATTCGCTCAGCGCGTCGCGGGCGGCGTTCCTGCCGGACTTCTCGCTGGGCGGTACATTGGGCCGCACCAATGCCGACGTCTATCCGGGACCGGTCAACCTGTGGTCGCTGTTCGGCAGCGTGCTGGCGCCGCTCTTCGAAGGCGGGCGCCTGCGCGCGAACGAGGATGCTGCAGCCGCCCGGCGTGACGAGGCAGCCTACGCCTATCGCGCCATTGCGCTCGATGCCTTCCGCGAAGTCGACGATCAGCTCAGTGCGCTCAAGCAGACCGCTCGGGAAGAGAAGGCTGCCGTAGCCTCGCGCGATGCCGACGCCGGTGTCTACGATCACGCGCGGCATCGCTTCGATGTAGGACAAGGCGACTATTTCGACGTGATCGATGCCCAGAGGACTTTACTTCAAGCGCGCCTCGGCCTGATACAAGCCCGCAGTGCGCGATTGCTAGCGACCGTGAGACTCTATCAGGCCGCAGGCGGTGGCTGGAAATAGTTTCGGCGCAACGAGAAATAACCTCGTCATAGCCTTCCCCAAGGACACATCACCGGCCTGAAACTAGGCGTTCATCCGATCTATCGTCGGCGAACAAACGGCAGGCCACGGCGAACCCGACCGTTCTTCTAGCGAATGAGGAAAAACGGTGCCTCGTCGACACCCGCCAGAATAGCTGTAAGGCCGGACCTAGGCGCCAAAAATTTGGCGCCTGAACGGCAATAATGGGTGTGCGCCGTGAAAAGGCGGCACTTTCTAGTGGGTGAGAGGCCTACCCGGCGATGCTCCAGCCGGAAGCGACCGGGGCAGGCATGGAGGTGACGAAATGTCTGAAGCCCCCGGATAACGGTCACGTAGGTGATCGTGCGAGCGTACAGGCCGTAACGTGAGTGAACGCTGAGCAATCCTCGAAAATGCCGATGTGCAGGCCGACCCGTCAACCCATACGGGGAAGGCTGATATGGATGGGCGAGTCTGAGCGACGCTTGAACCCGTCTGCTGCGCCGGGGTAGTGGTGACAGCATGTACGCAAGGAAAGTGCACGCAACACGGGAAGCCCCATGGCGTGCCGAGTGATCGGCAACCGGACGCCCGCGAGGGAGGGAAGGGCGCGATGGGGTGGCGGAGAGGTCCGTAGTACCGAGGAAGCCGGGTAATGCCGGTGGAGGAAAGGGGCCTCAGTTCAAGATGAACGCAACACGTGGTGAGGGGCAGGAGATTGGGTAACCTATCAACTCCGATAAGCGTCCAGAAACTGCAGAAGGCGTTGCACGCGAAAGCGAAGGCAGAAGTCGGCTACCGGTTTTACGCGCTGTACGACAAGATCAGCCGCGATGACATTCTGGCTCATGCCTACGCCCAGTGTCGTTCCAATAAGGGCGCGCCGGGTGTGGATGGACAGGACTTTGCGGATATCGAGGACTATGGCGTCGAGCGGTGGCTGGCGGAACTGGCGCTGTCGCTCAGGAAGGAGGCGTACCGACCCAATCCGATCAGACGGGTCTACATACCAAAAGCCAACGGCAAGCTTAGGCCGCTGGGCATTTCCACCGTGCGGGATCGGGTCTGCATGACGGCAGCGATGCTGGTGCTTGAACCGATCTTTGAAGCTGACCTCCCTCCCGAGATCTACGCCTACCGAGCCGGGCGCAACGCCCAGCAGGCCGTGATCGAGGTGGAGGAGCAACTGTTCTATGGCCGACCCGATGTCGTGGACGCCGACCTTGCCGACTACTTTGGCGCCATCCCCCACCTCGAGCTGATGAAATCGATATCGCGCCGGATCGTGGATCCGCGCGTTCTGCATCTGATCAAATCCTGGCTGGAATGCGCTGTCGAAGAAACGGATGACAAGGGCAGGAAGAACGACGCAGGCCCGCGATCAGCGGCGCGGCATCCCGCAAGGATCACCCATCTCACCACTGCTGGCAAATCTCTACATGCGCCGGTTCGTCTTGGGATGGCGGAAGCTCGGCCTTGGGCAACGTCTAGGCTCGCGGCTCGTCACCTATGCTGATGACCTCGTGATCCTCTGTGAGAAGGGCAACGCGGAAGCTGCGCTCGATCACATGCGCAGGCTCATGGAAAAGCTGAAGCTGACAGTGAATGAGGAAAAGACACGTATCTGTACGGTGCCGGACGAAACGTTCGACTTTTTGGGATACACGTTCGGTCGGATGTACTCCCCGATTACCGGCAGAGCCCGCATAGGCTACCGGCCGTCGAAGAAAAGCATCCAGCGCGTGGTCGCAACGATCCACGAACTGACAGACCGAGCGCGTACATGGCAGGATACCACATATCTGGTGGCTAAGATGAACCGGGTGCTGCGCGGATGGGCCAATTACTTCTCGGTAGGGACCGCGAGCAACGCATACCGCGCCATCGACAGCTACACAGCGGTGCGGTTGCGCCGGTGGCTACGCGCCAAGCACAAGACCAGACGAAAGCGAGCGGGAGCCTATCACACCCCCGAGCTGTACGAGCGCTTCGGCCTCGTGCGTCTGGCCGACTTGGCCGCAGCCCGCCGTGGGTGAAGGCGTGATGTCTTGTCCGAGAGCCGGATGCGGGAGATCTGCATGTCCGGTTCGATGAGCAGGGAGTGGAAACGGACCGTCTGGCAAGCCCCACAGGCGCGCCGCACGACACCGCGCCACTTCCTGACTCTACCGACGGCAGGAAGGCCGCAATGCTATCGCCGCGTATTTTGCCTGCAGCATTGCGCCGAAGACCGGATGTAATAGATGTGTGACCTAGGAACTCAGTAAGCCCTTTGCGCGTATTGCACCTTGATGCAGTGGGATAGCAAAGCTGTGGGGGCAAGTTCGTGATGTCGGCAAAAAGCAATCTGGCGATCCAGACCAACGAGCTGATATCCGGGCGAGCAGAGGAAGACCTATCCGATATCGAGCTGCTCCATCAGATCAGCGTCACATTGATCGGTGAACAGGACCGCTTCGAACTTTACGGTAAGATTGTCGAGGCTGCGGTCGCGATCGCGGGATCTCAGTTTGGCACAATGCAACTCCTATGCCCTGCCGGAGATACGTCAGGCCATGGCGGCGAACTGCAACTGCTTGCTCATCGCGGCCTACCCGAGCACGCCATCGAATTCTGGAAATGGGTCAAGCCTGCCGCATACAGCAGTTGCACCCTCGCTCTGAAGTTCGGCCAACGCGCAATCGTCCCTGATTTCGAAGAATGGGCCGATATCGCAGGCACCCAGGATCTGGTCGCATTTCGGCAGGCCGGAATTCGCTCGGCTCAGACCACGCCCCTCATTTCGCGTAGCGGCAAGCTCCTTGGCATGATCTCCACGCACTGGGCGCAGCCGCATGAACCCAGCGAGCGCGATTTGCGGATGTTGGACATTCTCGCGCGACAGGCCGCGGATTTGCTCGACCGCACGATTGCGGAAGAGGCTCTTCGCCAGCTCAACGAAACCCTTGAGATCCGGGTTGAGGAAAGATCTCGAGAACTCATGGCTTCCGAGGACCAGATCAGGCAGCTGCAGAAAATGGAGGCGATCGGCCAGCTGACCGGCGGGGTCGCGCACGATTTCAACAACCTCCTCACGATCATTCGCTCGTCAGCAGAACTGCTGTCACGGCGGGAGTTGCCGCTCGAAAAGCAGCGCAAGTACATCGACGCTATCTCGGAGACAGCCGGCAGGGCGGCCAAGCTCACCAGCCAGCTGCTCGCATTTGCCCGCCGTCAGCCCTTGCGGCCGGAAGTTTTCGACCCCGCTGAAAAGGTGGCCAGCATCTCGGAGATGCTGCGCACCGTGGTCGGCTCGCGCATCGACATTGATGTCCTTTCTTTGTGTGATCCCACTTTTGTCGAAGTGGATGCCAGCCAGTTCGAGACGGCGCTGGTGAATATGGCGGTGAATGCACGCGATGCAATGAGCGGTGAGGGTCGGATCACCATCTGCGTGGACACCGCACGGTCGGTCCCGGCCTGCCGCGGTCATGCAGCGGCGCAAGGCGATTTCGTGAAGGTCTCGGTTACGGATATCGGATCGGGGATGCCGCAGGAACACATCGACCGTGTGTTCGAACCATTCTTCACGACGAAGGAAGTCGGCAAGGGCACCGGCCTCGGCCTGAGCCAGGTTTATGGGTTCACCAAGCAGTCGGGCGGCGAGATCGCGGTCACCAGCGAAATCGACCTCGGAACAACCTTCAGCCTATATCTACCCCGATCGAAGGCAAAAATCGAAGACACCTGCCCGGAATTGCGGGGATCTGCCATCGTCACAGATGCGAAAATCCTTATCGTCGAAGACAATCAGCAGGTAGGGGACTTCGCTGCGCAGTTGCTGGCTGACCTGGGCTTCACGGCACGGCGTGCCGGAAACGCGCGCGAGGCGCTAGCCGTGCTCGAAACCGAACACGAAGAGATCGACATCGTGTTCTCCGACGTCGTAATGCCCGGTATGGATGGGGTGGAGTTATGTCGACGCATCCGTGCACGCTGGCCTGGCCTGACAGTGGTACTCACCAGCGGATACAGCCACGTGCTCGCCGACGATATGCGGCATGGGTTTCCCCTGCTACAAAAGCCCTATTCGCTTGACGACCTTGTACGCGTAATGCGCGATGCTCATGCACAGAACGGAAACGTCTTTTAGAGCCGCGCCCGATAGAGCCTGAAGATCATCACGCTGCCGCGCGCAGCAGGGCTTCGCGCAGGCGGCTGGGGGAACAGGGCTTTGAATAGACCTGGGCGTCGGGATAGCGAGTCTTCAGCTGAGTTTCGTCAGCATGGCCGGAATGGAAGATCAGCGGAACACCAGCATCCCTGAGCACGTCGGCGGCAGGAAACACCTCGCCATCCGGTAAGCGGACATCGAGAATGGCACACGTGGGAAGTTGCCGCTCGATCGCGGCCAAAGTTCCCGCAAGCGTTCCGCATGTACCTGCAACGGAGTATCCAAGCGCTTCGACTGTGTCTTCCAGATCAAGCGCCACGAACAGTTCGTCTTCAACAATCAGGACAGCGCACGTCATCCGGCAATCACCGAGCCAGGCAATTCCATCCGCTGCACCAGTTTGCCGCTTTCCACGGTGCGCTCGATACTCGCGCCGAGCTGACGGGCCGACGTGGCCACAAGCAACGTCCCAAATCCCTTGCCTTCCGTCACGTCGATCTCATTCTCGCCTGCTTCGATCCATTCCATCGAGATGGTTCGCTCGCGTAACGTCCATGTGATCGAAAGGCTGCCGGTTCGGGCGCCCAGCACGCCATATTTTGCCGCATTGGTTGTCCATTCGTGCAGGATCAGCGCGAGCGAGGACAGGGCCGTGCGCGCGACCGTGACGTCAGGGCCATCGATTTTGATATTTGCTTGACCCGAGTAAGGCGCCGTGGTCGTTTCGATCAGGTCTCTCAATGATATCGGTCGCGGCTCGCCAGCCGGGGCAGCCAGCGAATGCGCGCTGCCAAGGGCTGAAATCCGCTCGCGCAGGTCCAGTGATAAGCTCTGGACATCGTTGTGAGTTCGGCTCGCCGCAGCGATCATGCCGCTGACTACCGCGAAGAGGTTTTTGACGCGGTGGTTCATTTCGCGCAGCATCAGGCCGCGCGCATCGGCAAGGGCGTATTCGGCAGTGATGTCGATTGCGGCCCCCACCATGCGCAGCGGGTTCGAACCTCCGATCGTGCGCCCGAAGCTTTTGAGATAGCGGTCGGAGACAACTCCGTCCTTGTCCTGCTGGGGCACGCGGAACGTCACAGCGAAGTCTTCGGCGCCCGATGCAGTGCGGCGGAGGCCTTCCTCAACCGCCGCGCGGTCCTCGCTATGGATGCGCGAGAGCACGTCTGCCACCGTCACTTCGCCTCTGACCGGTAAACCCAACTGAATGCGATTGGTGCCATCGGGAATGAGTTCATCGGTTTTCTCGCAGTACTCCCAGACGCCAATGCCTCCCGCCGTGATCGCAAGATCGAGCCGCTCGCGCTCGGCAGCAAGATCGCTTTCCATAAGCAGCGCTACGGTGATATCGGTTAGCACCAGCGTGGCGCCGTCCACTCCCCCATGCTGCGTACGATAGGGGAGCACGCGCAGCGCCAGCGTGCGTCCCCCTTCGCGCGTATGGACCCGCCGCTGCAGAGCCTCGCCAGTTTCGGCAACCCGCAGCGCATCGTCGAGATAGCCGTTGTCGTCGAGCCGCGTCGCGACGTCTGCGAGCAGGCGCCCCCGGTCGCTGGGGCGCAGCGGAAAGATACCGGTTGCGGCCTCGGTGAAGCTCCGGATGCGCAGGTTGCGATCGAGAACAATCACGGCAAGATCGGTAGATTCAAAGAAGTTACGTAGGTCAGAATTTGCGACGGTAAGCTGGTCGACCTTGCTCTTGAGCTCGTCGTTGACGGTGGACAATTCCTCGTTTGTCGACTGAAGCTCCTCGTTCATCGACATCATTTCTTCGTTCGAACTCTTCAGTTCCTCGTTTGCCGTCTCCAGCTCCTCGACCGCCGTCCGCAGCTTGTGGCGGGTAAGGCGCAGTTCCTCTTCCAGCGCCTCCATGTGATCGTCGCCGTCCTCGATCTCTGCTGCATCATGCTCATCGAAGGGGCGGAACGGCGCGCGGTCGCGGAACACGAGCAGAAGGGTGCCATCAGGCAGCGGCTCGCAAACCGCTTCGATCGGCTGCAGGCCGTAGTCCGACTTGACCTCAACTTCCCGCGCGACGGTGCGCTTCTTGCCGTCACGTGCCTGGCGCACGAGTGGCCCAAGCACGTCGCGAAGACCAGGCTTCGCGAGTGAAATGGCGTTGGCGCCGCCGGTACGGGTCACAGGAAAGTCGAAGTAGCGGCTCAACTTTCCGTACGCAGCCAGTACCGCGCCGTCCTGGTTCAACACCATTGAGGGCGGTGCATAGAGTTCCGTCAGCCGCTGGATGGCGATCTCATTTTCTGCGGCCCTGCGCCCGCCCTCCGCCCGGCTCGACACCTGACGTTGCCGCTGGGTATTTCGGTCGCTGGCGGGAAGATCGATCGGATAGCTTGGGCTGCCAGCGCCCCGCTCAAAGATGCGGGCGTGATGATCGACGGGAGGGAACAAATGATCGAAACGGCCGATGCTCTCTGACGGACCAAGGAACAGGTAACCGCCGGGCCGGATCGCGTAATGCAGGATCGGCATGACCGACTGCTGAAGGCGGTCATCGAAGTAGATCAGAAGGTTACGGCAGGATACTAGATCGATCCGCGAAAATGGCGGATCCTTGACGACGCTGTGATTGGAAAACCGAATGAGATCGCGGATCTGGTTCGCGATAGAGAAGCGCTCGCCGTGCGGGTTCGTCCATCGTTCGCGCAAAGGGCTGGGAATGTCGGCAAGCGCGGAAGCAGGATAGCTGCCATCGCGGGCAATCTGCAGCATCTGTTCGTCAATGTCGGTCGCGAAAATCTGTACTGGGTTGGCGAACCCGTTCTCGCGTGCGGCATCTGCGAACAAAATTGCCAGCGTATAGGCTTCCTCGCCGCTGGAGCAGCCTGGTACCCAGACGCGAACTTCTTCGTCGGTCTCGCGGTTGCGCAAGAGCGGGAGGATGACTTTGGTTCGCAGCGCCTCGAACATCTCGGGATCACGGAAGAAACGCGTTACGTTGATGAGCAGGTCGCGAAACAGCGCCTCGCATTCGGCAGGATCGCTGCGTACCCGGTCCAGATAGGATCGCGCTGACGCAATGGAGAGCACGTGCATCCGCCGTTCCACGCGCCGCACGAGCGTCGAGCGCTTGTAGCCCGAGAAGTCGTGCCCCACCGCCGAGCGCAGGGTACCACACAGGTCATCGACATGATCGGCGACGAATTCAGCCTGCTGCTCGCGAGGCTCGACGCTGCGACGTTCGAAGAATGCGGAAAGGCAGTCGATGATGTCTGCTGGGCGCTTGACGTAATCCACCAGACCCGTGCCAACCGCCGAGACCGGCATGCCGTCGTAGCGCGCCGTTTCAGGCTGCTGGACGACGCAGACGCCGCCATGCTCCTTGATGGCGCGCAGGCCAGTGGATCCATCGGCCCCGGTTCCCGATAGGATGACGCAGGCTGCATTCGCCTGTTGGTCTGACGCCAAAGAGATAAAGAAGTCGTCGATCGGCCGACGCAGCCCGCGCGGTTGGGCGAACTCGGTCAGTTGCAGCCTGCCATCCTGTAGCGCCAGCCCTCGACCGGGTGGGATGATATATACCCGATCGGGCAACAAGGATTCGCCACCCTCACACTGCAACACATCGAGCGGGCACGCCCGGTCGAGTAACTGCGCGAGCATGCTTTCGTAATTGGGATCGAGATGCTGGACGATCACGAACGCCATGTTAGTGGGGCGGCGCGCGGCCGACAGCATCTCACGCAACGCCTCAAGCCCTCCAGCCGAAGCACCAATGCCTACGACCGGTACCGCTATCGGAGACGTGCCCTCAGAGTGCAACGCCACATGATCAGGTTTGTTGTCGTCGCTCAAAGGATCGAACTGTCGTCGAGGTTGGCGAGGGTCAGTTTGGCCTGTGCAATTATAGCGGCCGAATTGGCAATTGTGGTCAAGGTGCCCTCGACGATTATCCCGCTTTCTGCGGCAACGGGGCTTAGCCGGGTCAGCGTCTGGCTCAGTTCCCGGTCATAACCCTGAAGACGCTCTGGCTGGGCCCGGCTCACGTCGAACTGAGACGCAAAGATATATCGTGTCTCACCCGCCAGTGATCGGAGCCGGGACATGTAAAGCAAGTTGACGAAAGGCGTTCCGTCTTTGCGGAAGTTGAGGATCGGGGTGCGCACGTTGGGAGACAGGTCGTCTTCCAGAAAGGCGCGCAGCTTGGCCCGAGCTTCGCTCTCGTCGGCATCGCGCTGGAGCACGCGGCAGTTGTGTCCGATCAATTCCGAAGACGCGTAACCGGTCAGTTCCACGAACCTGCGATTCACCAGTGCCAGCGGGTGGTCTCCGTCAGGAAGAGCGAGGGCAAGCGCTATCGGCGAATTCTCGAAAAACGTCTTAAGCTCGTCGGGCACGCTCAGGTTTTGCACTTCCATGTCTCCTGCAAGCGTCGCTTGCACTTTGTTTCTCACCAACCCATCAATCCCATCGGGTTGCGCAGCCGTATGTGCCTGATTTGTGGAGTAGGGTCACGAGCCTTCTGCTCTCTCTGACGAAATTCGAGGCGAAAGTGCGCGGACCTGATGACGGCTCAACCATCGCGAGCCAGAGCAGTCTGCCAATCACTGTAGTAAGGAGCGATTACGATGAAAGCTGCCAGTCCGCACCTGGGAGCGTAAAATTGCCCGCTCAACGGCCGCATAGGGTCGGAGATGCTGGAAACTGACCTTCAGATTGAGCTGAGGTGGGGAGTAAGGACAGAAGCTGTTTCGAGCAGGCCGTTGGCTTCCAATGCCCGTAGAAAATCTTCAGGGGACATTTCAGGTCGCTTCAGGCGCTCCCGCATTTTTCGGATAGCTGCGATCGCCCGCCCCTCTTCAAGGGCAATAGTGTCGGCAATGAAGTCGTCGGCGCTTCGAGCCTCGATGTTGAGCTGGCCGAGGATGGCAGCTGGAAAATCTTTCAGATTCTCGGTGACAAGGGCTTGAGCTTGCGTTTTGACGGCAGCGGCGATGACGTGTTCGTCACCAGGGTCGGGCAAGCCAAACTGAGCGCTACCAATCAGTTTGAAGTCTTCGACCATGGCTTCCGGGAAAGCCGTCTGCATGGCCTTTACCGCTCGCATCCCTCGCGCCTCAGGATCATCGAGATCGCGCTCTCGCGCCATCTTGATCAGGGCAGCCTTGGTCTCGTTCAGGATGGGTTCTGACCAGCGGATGCGGAAAAATTCGGCTTCGGCAAGCGACAGCAGCAAGTTGCGCCGCCAGATACTGACGAGCGTACAGGCATCAATGAGGGCAGTGTAGCGGTTTGCGAACACGGTTCAGGCTAAGTCCGCATCGCCGCTGATGAGTTCGTCGAGGGCCCGCGAACGTTCATCATCGCGCTGCGCCTTATAGCGGAACACGTCATCGGCCCGAATACGGCGATGTCGTCCTATTAGAGTGTGGGGCATGGCCTCCTGCTCAAGCAGCTTGATCAGGTATGGACGTGACACATTGAGGAGGTCGGCGGCTTGCTGCGTCGTCAGCATTTCCTGGATCGGTACAAGTGTTACCGCGCTGCCGCTGCCGATATGGCGCAGCAATTCCAGAAACAGGTCAGACATGGCAGGAGTGAGAGTGATTTCGACACGCCTCTTTGATTCCGGCTCTTGGAGACGCAAGGTTGCTTCTCCCGACTTTTGGGCAGCAAGCATGCGACGAAGCTGGTTAGCGATCTGACGATCATCAGCCGACGGCATATGGCCGCCGAACGGCTCTGAATGCGCAGGCAACGTCATGGAAACTCTCCGTTGTAGAGCAATTCAATAGCGCATATTCGAAATAAACGCAACGAAAATTGGTTCCCTTGGGATGGGGGGAACCTTCCCATCGGCCGTTTAATCCGCTGATGCTGGTCGCCGGGCCCTATTGGTTGCCCCGACGGGGAAAGCTGCCGGGCCGTACGTGGGCAACTAGATTCAGAGCCAGAGTGCCCGATAAGGGGCGGTACGTCTGCTTTGAAGCGTTCTACCGATGGCCGTCAGGGCCACAGGAGATATGTCATGGGATTATCCGAATTTGATCCCGCCGCTCGCGAGAGGGTGTCGTGGAACGCCGGGCGCAAAGTTGGTGCAAAGCGAGCGCTCAAACCCCGTCAGATATGGGGGATCCGCTTCTTTCTCGATCAGCATGAGCGGGTCCGCGACCGGGCGCTTTTTGACCTCGCCATCGACAGTAAGTTCGTGGATGTAATCTGGTGAAGATCAGGATCAGCGATATCGTTTGTGATCGGAAAATTCGAACACGGGCTACGGTCGTGCAGCAAAAGACGGGCAGGCCGGTTCAGTTTGAACTGCTGCAGTCCGCGCCCGGCATGAAGTACAAGGCGGCGCTGGGTGTGGCTTATGGCGCGGGCCTGCGCGTGTCGGAGGTGGCCCACCTCAAGGTCGACGAAACGAAGTTCAGCGAAGCTACATCGATAGCACGCGCATGCTGATCCGCGTCGAACAGGGCAAGGGCGGCAGGGATCGCAATGCGATGCTCTCGCCCCAGCTACTCGAGCTGCTGCGGATGTGGTGGCGAAGGAATGGCACAAGCGCGGGGTGCTGATTGCGCATGGCTGGCTGTTCCCCGGCCAGAACGTCACTGACGCCATCTCGACCCGGCAACGGCACCGCGCGGTCCAAGAGGCGGCCGAGGTGGCGGGCATCCGCAAGCGCGTCAGCCCGCACACCCTGCGCCATTCCTTCGCCACGCACCTGCTCGAGCAGGATGTCGATATCCACGTGTTCCAAGTCCTGCTGGGCCACAGAAAGCTGAAGAGCACCGCGCTCTACACCAAGGTGTCGACCCGCACGATCCACGCCGTCTCGAGCCCGCTCGACCAGCTGATGGCGTTGATGGAGGGCAAGGCGCCCACAAGACCAGACGACGCCGGATGAGCCGGTGCGCGCCGACCTCGAGGTCGCGGACATCTTCCGTTCTGCAGGGCCAGCCTACCGGGCGGCCCATGCCGGGCACCTGAGCCTTACTTAGCTCAAGGTGATGTCCGCGATCGAGACCTGCCGCACCGCAGCCCTGGGCGGGCACGTCGAGGCCTGCGAGGACTGCGGCAACTGGCGGGTCGCCTATAACAGCTGTCGCAACCGGCATTGCCCAAAATGCCAGGGCGCCGCCGCGCGGACCTGGCTGGCCGAACGGGAGGCCGACCTGCTTCCCGTCGACTACTTCCACGTCGTCTTCACGCTACCCGCCGAGGTTGCCGACATCGCGTGGCAGAACAAGGCGCTGGTCTACGACCTGTTGTTCAAGGCGGCCGCGCAGACGATGCTGACCATCGCCGCCGATCCCCGCCATCTGGGCGCCCGGATCGGGATCACCGCCGTGCTGCATACCTGGGGGACGGCAATGTCTCACCAGGCGTTGTTGCCTGTGTTTCGCATTGAGCTCTGCCAAGACGTCGCTGAAGGATGCATCTTCCATCGCGAGAACGTTGCCCGAGGTCACTTCGATCATCTCAACAGGGCTGTCGGGAAGCCTTGCTGCTGGCACATGAACGCCTGCTCGCCTTGGTGAACCCGACTTCCGTGCGCCTCCGAGGGAAGCACGGTAATAAAAGCCGTTCCGTCCAGCCTGTACATAGTGACCTCGTGGGCCTGTACCGACGCGCAAACCCCGTACGCCGACCGACATACCGACGCCGCCGGATGAGAAATTAAAGCGAAAGGGGCCTGCGCTCACCGATTTTCGGAAATAGAACGGCACCTTGAATCGTCCAACTGCGTACCTTCTCATCGCTTCGGATTAGCCACCTCGGGACGAAAATTGGTAAAGCGCGTGCCGGATTTCCAATTTTTCACGCTGGGCTTCGAGCGACGCGATATTGACGTGCGAGATTCCGCAGAAGCGATGAACGAAGGGGAGCTTTCAATGAGCCGGGAGGATTCGCCGGCTGATGAAGTATGGCCTGTTTTGGGGGGACACTTTAACGTCGATGGGGTGGCGGTTCGCAGGCGATGCCGTCGAGATCGCCATCCAGCCCGACGCGATAGCCAGGCTCTCCTCGCCGCATCATGGCATAGCCTGCTGCCCGAGCCTCGCGACAGCTGCGAAAATACAGATCCGGGCGAGAGGGCGTAGCTGCTGTCCGTGCGGGCGTGGCCGGCCGGGGGCGCGGCGGCGCAGGCCTATACTGGCGTGGGTGGGCGGCGCGATAGGCAGACGGCGTGTCGAATGTACCGGCCCAGATGCCGATGCCGTGCTGGTGCGCGTATTGCTGCGCTGTGAGGTAGCGGTCGGTGAAATGGGGCAGGGTGATCGCGAGCCCGTTTCGCGCGAGCCGTTCGGAAAGATCGACGCCGCTGACCGTACAGATCGCAACGACGCGGCCGTACTCGTCGCGGCCCTGTTGGGTGCATTCGAGTGTCTGGTCGCCGACCCATTCCTCCATTTTGCGGGTCGCTTCGGCGCCGCAGGGCCAGGCTGTCCGTCGCGCATGCAGGACTGCGCTTTCTCAGGGGCATCAATGCCGAACAGACGCATGCGCTCGCCGGTCATTTGCAGAGTGTCACCATCGATGACCGTGGCCGGCCCCGAATAGATCTGCGCATGTGCGGATGTTGGCAGGGCCGTCAGGCCCGCAGTGAGTGCAAAGCCGCAGGCAAGGCGATATCCGGTCCGCAGGGCCCGTTCGCAGGGAGCGTTAGTCATGAACGCACCTTAGTCTGGCAATGGTAAAGCCGGTCTTGCCGATCCGGGCCCAAAAAAGAGATCCCGCCTCGTCCCCGGCGCCGCAAGAGGCCTCGCATCCGGTATGCGTGTCGGTACACAGGCAGGTGTTCGCGAAGCCCGGACGATGCTGCCATCCTGGCTGGCCTGGGGTAAGAACTGCCTGCTGTCCTGCCGTCGGGATCTGTGCGGTTCTGATGCCATGCAGACGTTCCAGGTGGTATCCGGGCCATGACGGCCTCGCCTTCGATGCGCTTGATGGCCGCCGCGTCGCTGGTGCTCGCCCGGCTTGCCGCAACGTCTCGTCCCCCTGTTTCATCCCCCGCCCCGATGGGGCGTTCCTCGCGAGACAGGAAACACGCGGATCGAGACGTCCTTCGCGATGCTGCGGGCCTGCGGCTGCGGCGCCGGTCGCGGGCGGCTGACCTTGCGCATCGAGGCCGCAATGGCGCGGCTCGAGCAAAAAAGGAACGTAGACAATGGCAAAGATCGGCACATTCAAGATCATCTCGGGCGAACTTCGCGGCGCCATCACGACCCTGGCTGTACAGGCCAAGTCGGTCAGGATCGTCCCCGATGAGACTGCCACCGGCAACGCGCCCGGCCATCGCATCTTCGCGGGCGAGGCAGAAATCGGTGCAGCCTGGACCCGCAGCACGCAGGACGACCGGACCTATCTCTCGGTCAAGCTCGACGACCCCAGCCTCGTGGCGCCCATCTTCGCCCAGCTGTTTGAGAACCCCGACGGCACCCACGACCTGGTCTGGACCCGCAGCTCGCGTCGCACGGGCGAGTAACCCTTCCCAAGGCCCCTCCCCAAATTTGGGGAGGGGCCTCCCCGCATCCCGGAATACCGTCAAAGCCACAGGCGCGGCAGGTTTGGGCCTCCCACCTGGAAGGTACGCCGCATGGCCTCGATCGCGCGCGAAATCGATAATCCGTTTCAGGCGCTCGATGCTGTCGGGTTTGCGCAGGAATTTCTGCGCCGCAATCCGGTCTACCGTGCCGAGTATGCGCGCTTGCCTCCCGCCTCGCGCATGCAGGGGAAGGCGAGGTCATGGCCCGGCGATGGGGCCTGGCGTTTCCCGTGCGATCCCGATGTTTCGGCGAGCGATGGGCCGGCGCTCTGGTTGGCCCGGGCTGTGCCCGCGGTGGTGATCCTCGAGCCGGCGCCGCCCGGCATGGACGGCATCACTGCGCATGCCCTGTTTTCCTGGCCGGACATACAGGCTGACCGGATACTCGCCGACGGGCGCCATCTCGTGCTGGGGGACTGCAACGTGCCCCACCGGATATGGCTGCGCTCGCTCGATCCTGCGCGGGCACTGGCCGTTTCGGTTCCCGGCGATGCGTTTGCCGATCGACGTTTCGCAGCGGCACGGCACCTGCTCCGGCGTCTGAAGCTCGCGCCTGATCACGGGGCAGGGGCAGAAGAAGCGCGCGGGAGCGGCACAGCGTTGTCGCCCTTCCAGCGGGCCCGTCTTGCGATGCTGTTGGGCATTCTTGATGACATCGGAGCGGCGGACCGTCCCCGGATGAGCCTGCACGATATTGCAGGCCGCCATGTCTATCGTGGCATGACACTGGGGCGCGGGGCGGTGTGGAAGACATCCTCCCAGCGTCGCCGCACCCAGCGCCTCATACGCGAGGCGCTCGGGTTGATGCACGGCGGATATCGCGATCTGCTGGTCGGGTGAGGGCGACAAAAAGCAGAGTGCACAATAGCCGCTCCCCGTGCTGGCGGGCGATGCGCCAGCGTACTCCGCAACAGCCGGCAGCTACCCGCAGCACGCCAGCGTTCGATGGAGGTTTTCATGGATGATGCCGGCCGCTTTCCCGTGCGCCGCTACCTCACGACCCCCGATGCAGCCCTGCGTCTCGGATTGTCGCCCCGCACGCTTGAAAAGCATCGGGTGTTCGGAACCGGGCCGGTCTTCCACAAACTGGGAGGCCGCGTTGTATACGCGATCGAGGCCCTGGAAGCCTGGGCCGCGCTTGGTCAGCGCCATTCGACGAGCGATCCGGGCAAAGGCACCTGCAGGCCTGCCCGGCGTACCGCCGGCGCGGTCCGGCGCTGAGCCATGACGCTGTTTCCGCCATCGCTGGAGGGACGCGGCCAGCTCGAACTGTTCCGCTCGGTACCGGGCGATCATGCCGTGCGCGATGCCCAGGACCTCATGACATGGCCGTTCTTCAGTCTCGCCAAGTCCCGGCGCACCCGGCCGATCTCGTTCCGGATGGGCGAGACGTGGATCCAGGTCGAAGCCGTTTCCGAACATGGCATGGCGACGATCTGGGATGCCGACGTGCTGATCTGGGCCGCGAGCCAGTTGGTCGAGGCCCGAGATGCCGGACGTTCCACCTCGCGCCTGATAGCGACCACACCCCACGAAATCCTCAAGTTCGTCGGACGCGGTACCGGGCGGGATAATTACGAGCGCCTCAAGGCCGCGCTCGATCGCCTGCAGTCGACCACGGTGGCGACCTCCATCCGCCAGCCGCATCAGCGACGTTTCCATCGCTTCTCATGGATCAACGAATGGCAGGAGCGGTTCGATGCCACAGGGCGTCCTCTCGGCATCGAGCTGGTGCTGGCCGAATGGTTCTACGCAGGCGTCATGGACCGCGCGCTCGTGCTGACGATCGACAAGGCCTATTTCGCGCTGACAGGCGGCCTGGAGCGTTGGCTCTACCGGCTCGTGCGCAAGCATGGGGGCGCCAGAGCGGCGGATGGAGCTTCGATGTCGCGCACCTCCACCTCAAATCCGGGGCCCTCTCGCCTCGCAAGCGCTTCGCCTTCGAACTTCGTGAGATTGTCCGGCGCCAACCGTTGCCCGGTTACACGCTGGCGATGGAGCGGGCGTTCGGGCGCGAGCGTCTGCAGTTCACGCCGCAGCCCGCCGATACCCTTGCCGCCGCCATGCGCCGTGTGCGCCTCAAGCCCTGTGGATAACTATCATGTCACTCGTCCAATCAGGAACCCATCCATTCGTCCGATCAGGAACCTGGACCTCGTCCGATCGGGAACCGGGATCATGCGTAAGGGACTGCCAATGCTTGGAATATTGGTGCCCTTCTAACGATGCTAATAGAAAGGAATCCTTCGGATTCCTGCTAACGGCTCCGAGCGGGAGCGCATACGGAGCGCGCAAGGCGTATGTTCTGTCGCTCGCCCAGGCGGAGCAGGGCACGTGAACGCGGGCTCCCTGTTCGGGGCACCGCGGCGCGCGCTAACCGACGTCGAGCTCGTGTGGATCGAAAAGCGCCTCGAGCACTGGATCCGCTTCGGCCGGATCGCTCACGAGCGCATTCTCACACGCCGGACGCGGGTCGTCTCGTTTCGCCCGGACGCCGTTTTCGCGTTCGTGCGCTGGTCGGCCAACGACTGGGGCACGGTGCATTCGCGTATCGATGTCCTGCGTGCGGTCGGTCGCGGGGAGGCATACACCAGCGTGCCATTCGTGCGTCCGGGCGGCGAGGTGCTGCTCTCGGTGCAGGGCTGGCCGAAGGTGTCGCAGGTCCTTGCCCAGATCGATGCGATCGAGGCCCAGGCGCTCGACCCTTGCGAAACGGCGCCCGAGCACTGGCTGCATCTCGGCAATCGGATTGCCGCCGGGCAGCCTGCCCGCGCCTATACGCCGCTTCGCCACGCCGCCTGGCTCAAGCGCAAGGCAACCGGTCAGTGAGCCGGCTCGGCTACATCGTCGTCACGCTGGTATGTGCCGAACTGTTCGCCGGGCTCTACCTGGCTGTCCTGCTCGTGCAGCCCAGACCCATGCTTGTCTGGAATGCCACAGCCAGTGCGCCGATCGGCCTTTATCGCCTGTCCGATGGGCAATACAGCGCGGTGATCTTGTCGTTCTTCGCGCGCCCGAAAGGCTGGCAGGACTGATGGCACGGCGCCGATATCTGCCCCGTTCGGTACCGCTGCTGAAACGGATCGCTGCACTTGGCGACGACAAGGTCTGCCGGTTTGGTGACGCCATCACCATCAATGGCCGGACCGCTGCGCGCGCCCTTGCCCGCGACAGCCACCACCGTGCCCTGCCGGCCTGGCAGGGGTGTCATCGGCTCGGAGCAGACGAAGTCTTCGTTCTGAACGCTGCCCCGGACAGCTTCGATAGCCGCTATTTCGGAGCCGTGCCGCGCGCCAGTGTCATCGCGCGCGCCATACCGCTCCTGACGCGTCGCCGACCGGGCGAGGCGCTTCACTGGCGCGGCATCGGCGCCAGCCCGGCTACGGCCCCGGACACTGAAGCGGCCGACGCAGCAGCTATCGGCATGCGGCAGACCAGGCGGTCGGTCTCCTCCTCTTCCCTGCCTTTCACGAAAGGATAGACATCATGCGGATTGGTACTTTCACGCCCGGTAACAAGGCGTTTGCGGGTCGGTTGCAGACCCTGACGCTGGACCTGGCACTGCGCATTGTCGTGCTGGAGGGCGGGACCTCAGCGGCGGCGCCGGACTGGCGGATCCTGGCAGGCGAAGGGCGCGACGAAGTCGAGGTCGGCGTCGCCTGGAACAATACAAGCGCGGCCGGCGTCGCGTTCCTCGCCGTGCAGCTCCAGTGCCCGGCGCTCCCACGCCCAATCCGGGCCCGTTTGCTACCTCCGCGCGATGGCAATGGCGATCACGTGCTGCACTGGTCGCCGCGCGCACGCGGCAAGGAAAGCTCGTGAACACGTGGCCCGCAGGAACGCTCCGGTGTGCAAGGCACGGGTTTGTCCGGGCCCTTGTCATAGCGGGGCTGGGTTTGTCGGGCTGCAATGCGGATAGTCTCCATGCGCAGGAACCGCGCGCGATTGTGTCTTCCGAACAGCGGTTGAGCGGCTCACGCTATGGCGCTTTCGTGGCAGAAGCGGTGCAGCGCTTCGACATTGCGCCGTCATGGATAGAGGCCGTCATGCAGGCCGAAAGTGCGGGCCTCGCAGATGCCGTCTCGCCAGTCGGTGCGCGCGGTCTGATGCAGGTCATGCCGGCGACCTGGCGCACGCTTTCGGCGCGCTATCGGCTGGGAAGCGATCCCTTCGATCCGCGCGCCAACATTCTGGCCGGTGCAGCCTGCCTGCACGAGATGTTCGAGCGATATGGCAGTCTGGTGGTGGCTCTGGCCGCCTACAATGCAGGCCCTGCACGTGTCGATGCCTGGCTGGCGGGGACACGTGCGCTGCCCGAGGAAACCAGCGCCTACGTCGCGCATGTCCTTGCCGGGATCGACAACGGCGACAGGCTGCCGGCGCGGGGAGGAGACCTTCGGTCGCCCGATGTTCTGTTCGCCGTTGCCGATCCGGTCGCTCGCCCGGTGCGGGATCGAGAGCTCTTGCGCGCCTCCACGTCTGCGACAGGCGCTCCTGTAAACACCGATGCCTCGCCTGCTCTGGTGTCAGGGGCACCCTACTGGACCGAAGGGCTGTTCGTGCCTGCCGGTTGGCATGACCAGCCATGAATGGCGCACAGAAAGAGGCTGCGGCGGATCGGGGACGTGCACTGGCCAAAAGCAGTGATCAGGTGTGTTCTGAAGGTTTTCGGGAGGGGAAGGGGCGATGGCAAGATACAAGGCGCGCCCCAATTCCGGAAAAAGACGCTGTCTTTCAATCGGTTGATGAGGGGGCGCTGGTCGACGGGCGTGCCGCCCGGAAGAAAAAAGGCAGCGATTTCAGACTTCCGGATGGCACTGCTGGGCAGTTTGGCCCCTTGGAGTTGGTGTTGTGAGGGATGAGGACACCTTTCGGCCGCGTCCCGGCCGGTCCCGGCGTTCGCCGCGCGAAGGGGGACTGGTCGCAGATGTCCTGCGCGCCGCAGCGCGCGGAACGGCAGGGCGGTCACCGGGACCATATCGCCGGTCGGGCGCAAGCGCTGCTCGCGGGTTCTCGACATTCGGTCGGGGCGGACAGCCTTTGCGCACAGCCGGCTTTTCGGATCGGCGCGCCGGGTGGTGATCAAGGCGCTCCCGGTCCGCCATCGGCATAATGGATCGCGCGCCGCGCCGCTTGGTGCGCATATCGCCTATCTCGTTCGTGAGGGCGTCACGCGCGATGGCGCCGAGGCACGGCTGTTCGACGCGCACGCAGACACCGCCGATGCTGCGGATTTCGCGGCGCGATGCCAGCAGGATCGGCATCACTTCCGTTTCATTATCTCGCCCGAAGATGCGGGCGAGATGGAGGATCTGCGCGCCTTCACCCGCGATCTCATGGTCCAGATGCAGGTCGATCTTGAAACGCCGCTCGACTGGGTTGCGGTCGATCATTGGAACACCGCGCATCCGCATGTCCACCTGTTGGTGCGCGGGGTCGATGCTGCCGGTCAGGATCTGGTACTTTCTCGCGATTACATCGCGCATGGCCTGCGTTCGCGGGCGCAGGATCTGGTCATGGCCGAACTGGGGCCGCGATCCGAGCACGCGATCGAAAAGGCGCTGGCGCGCGATATCGCGGCGGATCGTTGGACCGGGCTGGATGCCGAGATCGTGCGGGCGGCTGGCGAGCGGGGCGAGATCGATATGCGCCCCGGCAAAACCGGCCCGGGCGATCCGCGCATCCGGCGCCTGATGATCGCGCGCCTGAACTATCTCGAGAAGGGCGGGCTTGCTCAGGAAACCGCCCCCGGGCGCTGGCATCTTGCCGAAGGCGCGCAAGGCACTCTGCGCGATATGGGAAGGCGGCGCGACATCATTCACACGATTGCCCGCGCACTTGCCGATGCCGGCGAAGAGCGCGGACTGGAGCGATATGCGATAGTCCACGGCGCGCCACGGCGACCGGTTGTCGGGCGGCTCCTTGCAAGCGGCCTGCACGATGAACTCTCCGGCAGCGTCTATGCGGTGATAGACGGCGTCGACGGGCAGACCCATCATGTCATCCTGCCCGGTGCCGAGGCCATCGATCGGCCGTCGGATGCGAGCGGCATTGTCGAACTGCACAGCGCGAGAGAAGGTGCGGGCAGCCGAACAGGTTTACGCCTCGTGACCCGCTCGGATTGGGATCTGGCACGTCAGGTCGCCGCACCCGGCGCGACGTGGCTCGATCACCGGCTGATCGAACGGGGCAAGGGTATCGCTGACCAGGGCTTCGGTCAGGACGTGCGGCGCGCCATGGATGCGCGCTGCGATCATCTTGTCGATCTGGGACTGGCGAGGCGCATCGGCGAACGGGTCGTCTTTGCCAAGGGGCTGCTCGAGAGGCTGCGCGGCGATGAACTCGAGGCGGTGGCGCGCGAAATTGCCACGCATTCGGGACACAGCTGGCGCGATACGCGCGCCGGGCAATCGGTCGCGGGGACATATCGTCGGCGTCTCGCGCTCAGCTCGGGGCGCTTTGCCGTGATCGAGGGTGGGTTGGGCTTCACTCTGGTGCCGTGGTCTCGCGATCTTGACGGGCTCGCAGGCCAGCGGGTCACGGGGCTGGCGAGGCCCGGTGGCGGTATCGAATGGTCGCTGGGGCGCCAGCGTGGCCTCAGCCGGTGACGTTCGGTGTCTTGCGTTTTTCCCCGTCTACAAAGGAGGTCCTGTCATGGCTGCTACTAAGATTTTGTGGTGCCAGATTGTCGCCGTGTTCGCGATCGTGCTGGCCGCGCTGTGGTCTGCCACACAGTGGACGGCCGCTGCGCTCTCGTATCAGGCGCAGCTTGGGCCACCCTGGTTCACGTTGGCCCATCGCCCGATCTATCAACCGCTCGCGTTTTTCTGGTGGTGGTTTTCGTTCGACGCCTATGCGCCGCGTGTCTTTGCGATAGGTGCGGTCATTGCGGCCTCGGGCGGGGTGGCCGCAATTGTGGTTGCCATGACGATGTCGGTGTGGCGCGCGCGTGAACGCAAGGTCGCTGAAACTTTCGGGTCGGCGCGATGGGCATCACCGCCTCAGGTCCGCAGGTCCGGGCTGCGCGCACGCCGTGGTGTCATTCTGGGGCGACTGGGCCGCCGCTATCTGCGCCACGATGGTCCTGAACATGTTCTGTGCTTTGCCCCCACGCGAAGCGGCAAAGGTGTCGGGCTGGTCATTCCCTCCTTGTTGACCTGGCCTGCCTCGGCCATCGTTCACGATATCAAGGGCGAGAACTGGCAACTGACCTCGGGTTTCCGGGCGCGATATGGCCGGGTGCTGCTGTTTGATCCCACCAACGTTGCCTCTGCACCCTACAACCCGCTTCTCGAGGTCCGCCGCGGAACATGGGAGGTGCGCGATGTCCAGAATATCGCGGATATCCTGGTCGATCCCGATGGTCGGCTCGAGGCGCGCAATCATTGGGAAAAGACGGCGCATTCGCTGCTGGTGGGAACGATCCTGCACGTGTTGCACGCCGGGGCGGACAAGACGCTGGCCGGTGTCGCGGCATTCCTGTCCGATCCGTCGCGCCCCATCGAGCAGACGCTCGAACTGATGATGGAAACACCGCATCTGGGCGAGCGCGGTCCCCACCCGGTGATCGCTGGCGCGGCGCGCGAACTGCTCAACAAATCGGAAAACGAGCGCTCGGGTGTGCTCTCGACCGTGATGTCCTTTCTCGGGCTCTATCGCGACCCGGTCATTGCGCAGGTCACCCACCAGTGTGCGTGGCGCATTGCCGACCTTGTCGAGGGGCCGCAGCCCGTCACCTTGTATCTGGTGGTTCCGCCCAGCGATATCGCCCGGACCCGGCCTTTGATCCGTCTCATCCTCAACCAGATCGGGCGGCGGCTGACAGAAACGCTCGATCCCGTCGCGACGCGCCATCGCATGCTGCTCATGCTCGATGAATTTCCTGCGCTGGGCCGGCTCGACTTTTTCGAAAGCGCTCTCGCCTTCATGGCCGGCTACGGCATCAAGGCCTTCCTGATCGCCCAGTCGCTCAACCAGATAGAGAAGGCCTATGGGCCCAACAACGCAATCCTCGACAATTGCCATGTCCGCGTGGCTTTTGCGACCAACGACGATCGCACGGCCAAGCGCGTGTCCGATGCGCTGGGAACGGCAACCGAGATGCGGGCCATGAAGAACTATGCCGGCCATCGGTTGTCACCTTGGCTCGGACATCTGATGGTCTCGCGTTCGGAAACGGCACGACAGTTGCTGACGCCCGGCGAGGTTATGCAATTGGCTGACGATGAGGAAATCGTCATGCTGGCAGGCGCGCGTCCGGTACGCGCGAAAAAAGTGCGCTATTTCGAGGACCGGCGGTTTGCAGCGCGGATTCTACCACCGCCGCGTCAGGCCAGTGGCGATGACTGGACCGGCAAGGGGGAAGCCTTTTTGCCAACACCTCCTGCAAAGGTCTCGCCCGTTGGGGGGGCGCCACGGCGACGTTCTCCGTCGGTGACCGGCGACGATGGCGGGATGGATGAGGTGGCCATGAAGGTACCGGCGAAGGTACGCCGCGCCCCTTCACCCAAGCCGTCCAACGAGTTTTCGGTGACCGACGATCCTCCGCTGGGCGAAGAAAGCAGGAAAGCCGTCGCAAAGCGCCAGCGCAAGGTGGCGCGGCAGGCCTCGCTCGATCCCGATGACAAAATGCAGCTCTAGAGCACCTTGCAATCACCGGGAAAATTACCCGGAAGATCGCACAAATACGCAGCATATCGCGAAGTCGGGGGATGGGGGCACGCTGTCAGATCCCAGACGGTTCTAAAGGAGAAAGACGATGCGCGTTCGTCTCAACGTCTACTTTGCGCCGGACCTGGCCCGTCAGGTCAGCGAGCTTGCGATCAGGCGCCGGCTGTCGCGTTCGGCGATCATCGAGGCCGCCGTGGCATCCTACATGTCGCCAGACGGTTCGGATCGGCTCGAAGCCGCGTTCGCCCGCCGGCTCGATCGCCTGAGCCGGCACGTCCAGCGCCTCGAGCGCAACGCCGGGCTCACGACCGAGGCTCTGGCATTGTTCGTGCGTTTCTGGCTGTCGGTAACGCCGCCGCTGCCCGATGAGGATCAGGCCGCAGCACAGGTCAAGGGGCGTCAGCGCTATGAAGGTTTCCTTGAAACACTGGCGCGTCGTTATGCCGCCGGCCGCCATCTCATGAACGAGATCGGCGAGGATTTCGCGGCTGACCTGAAGGAGGATGACGGGTCTGACCGTGAGCAACAAGCCGATTAGCCGCGGTCATGAGGATGTCAGGGCAAGGCGCTGGCGGGCCAGGTGAACTTCTATGGCCTACGCCAGCGCAAGTCTTTCTACGCCAGGCTACGCTCGGCCCAAACAGATGTTGATCGCCACGGCTTTATGCCTTTCTTGATCGATCCCGTCAGGCGGCCATCCCGGTCGCCTTGCGAGGAACGAGAATGTCCGCTTCGGGCCTGCACCGCGATACGAATGCGCGCAGCGCACGCATGCTGCGCACTGCGATGGGCGACGACATCGCCCGATGGTTGTCCGATCCCGGTGTCATCGAGGTCATGCTCAATCCCGATGGGCGCCTGTGGGTCGATCGTCTGTCTTCGGGAATGGCTGACAGCGGCGCGCAGCTCAGTGCGGCCGATGGCGAGCGGATCATCCGGCTCATCGCGCACCATGTCGGGGTGGAAGTGCACGCAGGCGCGCCGCGTCTCTCCGCCGAACTGCCCGAAGGGGGCGAGCGCTTCGAAGGGCTGCTGCCACCTGTAGTGGCCGCACCGGCTTTCGCTATCCGTAAGCCCGCCAGCATCGTCTTCGAGCTCGAGGCCTATGTCGCGGGCGGCATGATGACGCCCGGCGCAGCAGTTGCGCTGCGCCGGGCTGTCGCCGAGCGCTGCAACATCCTGGTGGCCGGAGGGACAGGGACCGGCAAGACCACGCTCGTCAACGCGTTATTGGCCGAAGTCGCCCGATCGGCGGACCGCATCGTGCTTATCGAAGACACCCGCGAACTGCAGTGTAGCTCGTCCAATCTTGTGGCCCTGCGTACCCGGGATGGCGTTGCCGGATTACGCGATCTGGTTCGCTCCTCCTTGCGCCTTCGTCCCGACCGTATTCCCATTGGCGAAGTGCGTGGGCCCGAAGCGCTTGATCTGCTCAAGGCCTGGGGCACCGGACACCCGGGCGGTATCGGCACCATCCATGCCGGCAGTGCGTCAGGCGCGCTGCATCGCCTCGAGCAGTTGATCCTGGAGGCGGTGGTCTCGGTACCTCGCACGCTGATCGCCCAGACCATCGATCTGGTCGCGGTGCTGGTTCGTGACGGTCACGGCCGCCGCCTCGCCGAGCTCATCCGCCTCGACGGGCTCGATCCTGTCACCGGCGACTACCGCCTTGTCTCCCTTCTAGCCGAACTGGATGAACTGCCATGACTGCTATGCCCTTCATTCGTGTCCGCAGTGGCCGGGTCGCCAGCGCCCTCGCCATCGCTTTGATCGTCACCACGCCGGCCTATGCCAGCGGTTCCTCGATGCCGTGGGAAACCCCGCTCAACTCGATCCTCGAATCGATCGAGGGGCCCGTCGCCAAGATCGTCGCCGTCATGATCATCATCACCACCGGCCTCAGCCTAGCCTTCGGGGATACCTCGGGCGGTTTCCGGCGACTGATCCAGATCGTGTTCGGGCTCTCGATCGCCTTTGCAGCTTCGAGCTTCTTCCTCAGCTTCTTCAGCTTTTCCGGCGGGGCACTCGTCTGATGGCGCAGCCGGTCGAGCTCGCCGGGTTCCACGTCCCGGTCTACCGCGCGCTCAGCGAGCCGATCCTGCTGGGCGGTGCTCCGCGCGCGCTTGCCATCGTCAATGGCACCTTGGCGGGCGCCCTGGGGCTCGGTCTCAGGCTGTGGATCGTCGGTCTCGTGGTCTGGGCGTTGGGACATGGGCTGGCGGTATGGTCGGCCCGGCGTGATCCGCAGTTTGTCGATGTCGCGCGCCGACACATACGCTATCCGGTCTGGATGGGGCCATGCTGAGCCTTGCCGAATATCGCGGCAAGGCCGACCGGCTTGCCGATTTCCTGCCTTGGGCCGCTCTGGTGGCGCCTGGCATCGTGCTCAACAAGGATGGCTCGTTCCAGCGCACCGCCCGGTTTCGCGGGCCCGATCTCGATAGCGCGACCCCGTCCGAGCTGATGGCCGTGACCGCGCGCCTCAATGGTGCGCTGCGACGCCTGGGGTCAGGTTGGACACTGTTTGTCGAGGCCCAGCGGACACAGGCCCAGGCCTATCCCCACAGCCGCTTTCCCGATCCTGCCTCCGCGCTGGTCGATGCCGAACGTCGGGCACAGTTTCGCGAAACGGGCCGCCATTTCGAAAGTGCCTTCTTTCTGACCCTGGTCTGGCTGCCCCCTGCAGAGGAGGCCGCGCGGGTGGAAAGCTGGCTCTACGAAGGGCGCAGCGATCACGGCCATGATGCAGCAGAATGGCTTCGTGCCTTTATCGATCGCACCGAGCGCGTGCTGCATCTGCTCGATGGCTTCATGCCCGAGGCCCAATGGCTCGACGATGGCGCGACCCTTACATACCTGCACAGCTGCGTCTCGACACGGCGCCAGCAGGTCCGTGTCCCCGAGACACCGATCTATCTCGACGCGCTGCTGGCCGACCAGGGGCTTGCGGGCGGCCTCGAACCCCGGCTGGGGCAGGCGCACCTGCGGACGCTGACGATTACGGGTTTTCCCAGCGCCACGTTTCCCGGCCTTCTCGACGAACTCAACCGTCAGGCGTTCGCCTACCGCTGGTCGACCCGCGCGATCATGCTGGACAAGACCGATGCGACCAGGCTGCTCACCCGGATCCGTCGCCAGTGGTTTGCCAAGCGCAAGTCGGTGGCTGCGATCCTCAAGGAAGTGATGACCAACGAGCAGTCGGTACTGCTCGACAGTGATGCCGCGAACAAGGCCGCCGATGCCGACCAGGCGCTGCAGGCGCTGGGGGCAGACCATGCCGGCATCGCCTATGTCACCGCCACAGTGACAGTGTGGGACGAAAACCCGAGCGTTGCCGCCGATCGCCTGCGCCTTGTCGAGAAGGTGATCCAGAGCCGCGATTTCACGTGCAGCGCAGAAGGGCTCAATGCCCTCGAGGCCTGGTTCGGCTCGCTGCCCGGCCATGTCTATGCCAATGTCCGTGTGCCGCCTGTCAGCACACTTAACCTTGCGCATCTGATCCCGCTTTCGGCCGTCTGGGCCGGGCCGGCGGAGGATGATCATCTTGCAGGTCCGCCGCTGTTCTTCGGCAAGACCCATGGAGCCACGCCGTTCCGCTTCGCTCTTCACGTCGGCGATGTCGGGCACACGATGGTGGTAGGGCCCACCGGTGCCGGCAAGTCGGTGCTTCTGGCGCTGATGGCACTGCAGTTCCGGCGCTATGATGCTGCACAGGTCTTTGCCTTCGATTTTGGCAAGTCGATCCGGGCTGCGACCCTTGCGATGGGCGGGGAATGGCAGGACTTGGGCATCGCGCTCGATCCTGGCGCCGTACCCGATGTGGCGGTTCTCCAGCCGCTCGCACGTATCGACGAGCCGGCCGAACGGGCCTGGGCGGCGGACTGGCTCGCGACATTGCTCCAGGCCGAGGGCATTGCCCAAGAGCCTGCCATCAAGGAGGCGGTGTGGAGCGCGCTCGGATCGCTGGCGACGGCGCCGGTCGAGGAGCGGACCTTGACCGGTCTTGCGGTCTTGCTTTCCTCGCAGCGGCTCAAGCAGGCGCTCGCCCCTTATTGTCTGGGTGGTCCCTGGGGGCGCCTGCTCGATGGAGACGTCGAACACCTGGCAAGCTCGATGGTACAAGCGTTCGAGATCGAGGGGCTGGTCGGTACGGCGGCGGCTGCGCCGGTTCTCACCTATCTGTTCCATCGCCTCGAGCAGCGGCTCGATGGACGCCCCAGCCTGATCATCATCGATGAGGGCTGGCTCGTGCTCGACAGCCCGGCTTTCGCGGCGACCTTGCGCGAATGGCTCAAAACGCTTCGCAAGAAGAATGCCAGCGTGGTCTTTGCGACCCAGAGCCTTGCCGACATCGAAGCCTCGAGCATTGCACCGGCGGTCATCGAGAGCTGCCCCACCCGCATCTTCCTGCCCAACGAGCGCGCGAGCGAACCCCAGATCGCGGCGATCTATCAGCGCTTCGGGCTCAACGACCGCCAGATCGAGATCCTCGGGCAAGCGGCGCCCAAGCGCGATTACTACTGCCAGTCGCGACGGGGCAACCGGTTGTTCGAACTTGGGCTGGGCGATGTCGCGCTGGCCTTCACCGCAACTTCGGCGGCGCAAGATCAGATCCGCATCGATGCAATTCTCGCCAAACACGGGCGCACCGGGTTTGCCCGGGCGTGGCTGTGTGCCTGCGGTCTGGCATGGGCCGCCGACCTGATCGACGATGTCGATGGCCACGAGAGGGTGGCATGAAGATCCGGGTGCCAGCCTCGATCATCGCCGGGGCCCTTGCGCTGGTGAGCTGTTGCGGGCGCGCCCAGGCGTTCATCGTCTATGATCCGACAAACTACGCCCAGAATGTCCTGCAGGCCGCGCGTGCGCTCGAACAGATCAACAACCAGATCCGCCAGATAGAGAATCAGGCGACCTCGCTGGTCAACGAGGCGAAGAACCTGGCGTCTCTGCCTGAGACCCGGTTGGCAAGTCTGGAGCAGCAGCTCGACCGGACACGACAGCTACTGCTCGAGGCACAACGGATTTCCTACAGTGTTGCCAGCATCGATAGTGCGTTCACGCAGCGCTATACAGGCTCGGCCCTGACCGGCAGCGCGAGCCAGATGGCGACGAATGCCCAGGCGCGCTGGAGCGACAGCGTTGCGGCTTTCCAGGATTCGCTGAAAGTCGGTGCGACCCTGGTCGGCAATCTGAGTGACACCCGCGAAACTGTGACCGGACTGGTCGGTGCCAGCCAGTCGGCCAGTGGCGCGCTCCAGGCGGCTCAGGTCGGTAATCAGCTGCTGGCGCTCCAGTCGCAGCAACTGGCTGATCTGGCCGCAGCGATGGCCGCGCAGGCTCGGGCCCAGGCTCTGGAGGCTGCCAATGCGAGTGCCACCCAGGCCGAAGGCGCCGCGCGCTTCAAGCGGTTCAGGGGAGAATGATGCGGCGCCGCTTCCGCCTCGCCGTGGCGGTCATTGGCGCCTGCATGATGATCGGCATTTCACTGGTGTTTGCCGGCGAGGGGCCTGCTCCGGACGCCTTACTGGAACCTGGTCAGCGCTTCGCTCCCGATATCGAAACCCAGGCCGACGCAAGGGGCCAGAGTAGCGATACGTCCGGCTGCCGCAGCGCCAGTGTGCCGGTGGCTTCCTGCGAGCAGGCCTGGGATGCACGGCGACGGCATTTCTTCGGGGAGCAGACCGCAGGAGGAAGTGCACCATGAACGATACGAGCGTCATCGATACCTTCCTCTCGGTCTTCAGCCGGTACATCGATAGCGGCTTTGGACTGCTGGGCGGGGAAGTCGGCTTTCTCTCCTCGAGCCTGATCGGGATCGATCTGACCCTTGCGGCACTGTTCTGGGCCTGGGGGAGCGAGGAGGACGTGCTCCAGCGCCTCGTGCGCAAAACGCTCTATATCGGCGTCTTCGCCTGGATCATCGGGAACTTCGGTAATCTGGCGACGATCCTGTTTGACAGTTTTGCAGGGCTGGGCCTCAAGGCAACCGGATCTTCCCTTGCGCTGGGTGATTTCCTGAAGCCGGGAACGCTCGCATCGACCGGGATCGATGCCGCGATGCCGCTGCTCGACGCGACCGCCGACCTGCTGGGACCGGTCGGTCTGTTCACCAATATCGTCGAGATCGCGATCCTGCTGATCGGCTGGCTGATCGTCGTTCTCGCGTTCTTCGTCATGGCCATCCAGGTCTTCATCACCATCATCGAGTTCAAGCTGGTGACGCTGGCCGGTTTCGTGCTGCTGCCCTTCGCGTTTTTCGGGCGCACGGCCTTCATGGCTGAAAAGGTGCTCGGACATATCGTATCCTCGGGCATCAAGCTCCTGGTCCTGGCCGTCATTACCGGGATCGGCACGACGCTCTTCAGCCAGTTCACCTCGGCCGGGCTCGGCAGCGAGCCGACCCTGCAACAGGTGCTGGCGCTTGTGCTGGCGGCGCTGAGCTTGCTGGGGCTTGCGATCTTCGGGCCCGGTATCGCCAACGGAATCGTCGCCGGAGGCCCCCAACTGGGCGCAGGGGCGGCTGCAGGAACCGCACTTGCCGCCGGGGCCGCCGTGGGTGGCGCAGGTGCTGCAGTGGGTCTCGCCGGCGGAGCTGCCGCCGGCCTTGCCGGTTCCGGCGCGGCCGCGGCGGGCGGGCTTTCTCGTGCCTTTGCCGCAGGAGCGGCAGGCAGGAGCGGGGCCAGTGCCGCGGTTGGAGGGCTTTCCGGTGTTGCCCGGCAAAGCGCACAGGCAGCAGGCTCTCCGCTGCGCGCGGCGGCCACCCATCTCGCGCAACGCTTCGCAGGCGGTACGCCCGATGCCGAAACCGAAAGCTCCGCCTCTTCGACAGCAGGCCGCGCACCGCGCTGGGCGGTCGCGATGAAACGAGGCCAGACCCTCAGTCATGGCGCCAGCGTTGCCGCTCACACGCTGAAGGCTGGCGACAGCCATGGTGCAGGCGGTGCGCCGGATATTTCCGACAAGAGCTGAACGCTAAGCACTGGAGGCCACAGATCATGTTTCGACGATCCTCGATCCGCTACGGCAAGAGCCCTGTCCCGGTTACGCCCTACCAGCGCGCAGCGCAGGTCTGGGACGAGCGGATCGGGTCCGCGCGGGTGCAGGCGCGCAACTGGCGCCTGGCCTGCTTCTGCTGCCTGGGACTGACCGCTGGGCTGGCAAGCGCTCTGGTCTGGCAGGCCTCGCGAGGATCCGTGATACCCTGGGTCGTCGAAATCGACCGGCTAGGGCAGGCTCGTGCCGTTGCTCCGGCCCAAGCCGGATACCGGCCTTCGGATCCTCAGATCGCGTATCACCTTGCGCGCTTCATCGAGCAGGTGCGCTCGATCCCTTCCGACCCGGTCGTGCTGCGTCAGAACTGGCTGCGAGCCTATGACTTTACCTCTGAGCGTGGTGGTCAGGCCCTGAACGACTATGCGCGCAGCGATGATCCCTTTGCCAAGATCGGCAAGACACAGGTCGCCGTGGATGTCTCGAGTGTCATCCGGGCATCACCATCCAGCTTCCGGGTCGCCTGGAGCGAGCGGCGCTATGAGGACGGTGCACTGGCCCAGACCACGCGCTGGTCTGCGATCCTCACGATCGCTGTCGAACCGCCGCGCACGGCCGATGGCCTGCGTCGCAATCCGCTGGGAATTTTCGTCGATGCTTTCGACTGGTCAAAGGAACTTGGCTGATGGTCCACACTGCGCGTAGATTTTGCTGCCTTGTCACAGGGGCTTTCCTTGGTCTTGCAGCGCCTGTGTCCTTTGCTGCCGGACTGGGCGTGCCAACGGCTTTGCCAGGCGCAAGGATTGCGGTGCGCAGCCAACCAACGGTGCCGGTCCGCCCCGCAGACGGCAAGCACATCGTTGCCGTTCACGCCACGGCGCACCATGGCGCGCGCCATAGGTTACGCCGCCGTCCGGCTCCAACAGCCCGCGCGCGGGCTCGCAACGGTGCGGCAGCGCGCGTCCGCCAAGCGAATGCTGCAGCGCGGATCGGACCCGACGCCGAAAGCGATGCCAGCGGGATCGTGCAATATGCGTGGAGTGAAAGCGCACTATATCAGGTCTATACGGCGCCCGGGCGAGTGACAGACATCGTTCTCGAGGCCGGTGAGAAATTTGCAGGATCAGGGCCGGTCGCGGCCGGCGATACGGCCCGCTGGATCATCGGGGATACTGCAAGCGGGGCAGGGGCGAGCGCGCATTTGCATGTGCTGGTCAAACCGGCGCGCGCGGGCATTGCGACCAATCTGGTGATCAACACCGACCGGCGCACGTACCACATTGAGCTGCACGCCACGCCTTCGACCTACATGGCCTCGGTGTCCTGGACCTATCCCGCCGATGCGCTGATTGCACTGCAGGCTGGTGCCGGAATGGTGCCGTCGCCATCGCCGTCGCCTTCAGGGCCGGCCATTGATGCTGCCGCTCTCGATTTCGGGTATCGCCTCAAGGGCGATCGACCGCGCTGGCGTCCGCTGCGCGTCTTCGGTGACGGACACCGGGTGCTGATCCAGTTTCCCGACGATATCGGCACCGGTGAAATGCCGCCGCTTTTTGTGATGGGCGAGCACGGTGCCAGCGAACTGGTGAACTATCGGGTCGAGGGGCGCTACATGATCGTGGATCGCCTGTTTGATCAGGCGCAGCTGCGGCTGGGAACTGCAAAGACGCAGCAGTCCGTCATCATAGAGCATGTCGCGCGCGCGCGGCGCAGCGAGGCTGGCACATGAACGCGACGCAAGACCCGCATGTCGGACAGGGAAGCGATCCGGTTCAAGGCCTCGATCGGAAAGAGGCTGCGGCAAGCGATCGCGCGGTGCCCGATGCAGCCGGGGGCCCCGTGTCGCAGTCCGGCACCGGTTCAAACCCGGGCAATGGAGAAGGGGGCGATGTCGGGCATGAAGTTCATGACGCACCTGCGCCGTTCCCCGACTTCAACCCGAGCCCGGAACCCGGGGCGGATCCCTTTCGTCTCGGGGTTCCATGGCCGCAGGTCAAGCGACTGTCGCGCAACTCGCTCACCATTCTGGGCGGGGTGAGCGCAGCCCTGGTCGCAGGGTCTGTCATCTATGCGCTGCGCACCTCGCCGCCCGCTGCGCCGCGCAATCTCGTGGAGCCGATGAATGCCACCAAGGCGTTCGGCCTTGCGGGGGGCACCAGCGACTATTCGCAGGTGCCCCGGCTGGGACCACCGCTGCCCGGTGATCTGGGGCGCCCGATTCTGGAAGCCGAACAGGCACAGGCCCGAAATCCGGCCCCTCCAGATCAAGATACGAAAACACAGCAGGCTCGTGAACGCAGGGCAGCCAGTATCGAGGCGGCGAGATCCAGTGGGCTGTTTGCGGCGCACGCGAACGAAGATGACAGCGGCAGTTCCCCAGGAGGTACGTCAATGACGCAGTTGCCTCTGTCGCTCGCATCGCAGATGTCGGCATCCGCGTCGCAGCCGGCTGCCACGACTTCGGCGGATACGGCAGGAGTGGCTGGCAATCGTGCCTTTCTGCGACAAGGCGAGCAGGCATCCCCCGTCAGTGATGCCCGTATCGTGACGCCTCCATCCGCCAATGTCGTCCAGGCCGGCAGTATCATCCCGGCAGCGCTGATCACCGGTATCCAGTCCGATCTCCCCGGCCAGATCACGGCTCAGGTTACCCAGAACGTCTATGACAGTCCCACCGGCACCATCCTGCTTATCCCGCAAGGCGCCCGGTTGATCGGCACATACGACAGCGCCATCGCCGCAGGCCAGACGCGGGTTCTTTTTGCATGGGACCGCCTGATCTTTCCAGGCGGGCGCTCGATTATGCTGGACCGTCTCGCAGGCGCGGATGCATCGGGTATGGCAGGGCTTGCCGACCGCACCAACCACCACTGGGGCAATGTCCTCAAGGCGGCCCTCGTCTCGAGCGTGCTGAGCGTGGGAAGCGATCTGGCGGCTGACAGCGATGGACGTCTGGTGCGCGCGTTGCGCGAAGGCACGCAGGACACCGTAAGCCAGACAGGGCGACAACTCGTGCAACGCGAGATCGATGTGCCGCCAACCCTGTCGGTCAGGCCTGGATATCCCTTGCGGGTCATTGTGACCCGCGACCTTGTACTGGCACCTGTTTCCAAGAGGTAGATGATGGGCACTTTGAAACTCGGGCCGCTCGAGGATGATCGGCCGGTCAAGCTTACCGTTGAAATCCCGGCCGCGACCTACCGCGATCTCGTGGCCTATGCCCAGGCCCATGCTGCGCAGCACGGACAGGCGCAGGCCAGAAGTCCCGAGAAACTGATCGCGCCGATGCTCGAGCGTTTCATGGCTTCGGATCGCGGATTTGCAAGACGTGCACGTTGAAGTGCATGACAAGAAATCAGTGAGATACCGTTTGAAACAATATGAATGGTGACCATACTGGCAGTGCTGCACCTTTTGATGCAGTATCGTGACCGGGTCGCTGGTGCGCATGTCCAGGCTTTATCGCTAAAGGTTCCAGTGCGTTCGTTCGCCGGACGTTTCCCCGCTCGGTCACTTTTCATACCGATGGATTGCCAGGTCTCGGCGGCATGACCGTATTATAATTGATTATAAACTGGCCGATGTCGGATGGTCATGAAACCTTTGTGTTGCGGTCATGGTGGCCGCACCTGACGAAGGAGTACAGATCATGGATCGTTCCGACACCACCGCCGAACTCGTCGAGCTTGGCGATGCCGTGGCCTTGACCCGCGGCGATGCCCTCCTCGGCCCGCAGGATACCTTAAACGACATGTCGCGCACTTCAGGCGGCATCAGCCAGGACGATTGACCTTGCGAGCGGGCGCAGTTTTCTTGGAGAACTGCGCCCGTTTCGCATCCGATCTCGAAAAGGGCGGGGGCACGATGTACACTTTGTCGGATACGCTTCATGGCTGTACCATCGCTCATCAGCCGGTGCTCCTTGATACGGCGAAGGGGCGCTATCTGACCCTTCGCGGCGATGCTTCCCGCAGTCTGCTCGATGCCGTCGAGCGCCAGATGCCATCCGCAATGGAGGACATGCTGCGCTGCCACGGCCTCCTCGCTTGGGACGCGAAAGCGCAGGTGCGCGTGCATGATGCGCCTGTCGTCACCAGGTCCCGGCGAGAAGACCTGTCACAAACCGTGCCTGGCAAGAGAGTGATGGCCGCTCTCGGTAAGCGGCTTGCGGCGCGGCACCATCTACGCGGCCGGCCCTTCGGTGAAACGTTGCAGGCGCTGCGCGATGCGGTCGCGCCCAAACGATCGCCTGCACGCTGGCGGCGATCTCATGGCGAAGCGGAGATCGCCACAGCCTTTGCATGCTCGAGGTTGTGGCTCGCCGGCGATGGCCGTTGTGTGCCAGATAGCCTTGCGCTGGCCTCGGTGCTCGCGCGTCATGGCCATCGCCCCCGGATCGTGATCGGCGTATGTCTGCCGATTGCCGCTCATTGCTGGGTCCAGTGCGAAGATCGACTGATCAGCGATCGCCTCGAGGCGATAACGCCCTTCCATCCCATCTGGTCGACATGACCACACCGCGTTTTTCGGCCTGGCTCGGCACCGATCATGCAATGCCATGGCATACCAACCGTAACGGTGGTCTGGTCCCGGTGCCTTCCGGCAAGGGCCTCGACCTCAGGGCCAGCGGCCCGGTCATCCCGCTATGCGGTCAGGGTGCGATCATCGGCCATCTTTTCGAACGAGGAGCGGTCAGTCGCCGGGTTCTGCGTCTCGAGCCGGACCGGATCGAGCGTATTGTGGCAACGAAGGGGGCCAGCCTGGTGCGCGAGTTCTGGGGAGGCTATGTCGCTTTCCTTCTCGATGCGCAGGGGTGCTGGCACATCTTGCGCGACCCCTCGGGAACACTCCCTGTTTACTGGCGGCGATTGGCAGCCGGAATTGCACTGGCCTCCGGCCTCGAGGAACCCCCATTTCGCTACCAAGACGGGGTGGGTATCGATTACGAGGCCCTGTGCCTTCATCTCGGCGCTGCCCATCACGCCGGCGCGGCGACCTGCCTGGCAGGTGTCAGCGAACTGTTGGCTGGCGAAGTGCTGTGTCTTGGCAACGACGGTGTCCGAAACACAGCGCTCTGGTCGCCGTGGGATCATGTTCACGACCGCCGGCAGGACGCGCAGGTCACGGCGGACGACCTGCATGCTGTCGTGTCCGATGTCGTCGCCGCATGGGGCGATGTTTTCGCCTCGGTGCTTCTGGGCATGTCGGGCGGTCTCGATTCCTCGATCGTGGCCGCCGCGCTGCACCGTTCACGGACCAGAGTTCGGGGCGTGACGCTCTATTGGCCCGACGGCGAGGGCGATGAGCGCGCATGGGCCCGGCTGGCCGCGCAATCGGCGGGGGTGGATCTGCAGGAAGCCGCCTATCGTTTTTCGGACGTGGATCTCGATGCGCCGGTCGTGCGCGACACGTCGCGCCCCCAGCTGTCGTTCCATGTTCAGGCGCTGGCCGCGACAGACGATGTCCTTGGGTACCCGAGGGCTATATCTCCGGGCACGGCGGCGACAACGTGTTTGGTATGATCCGCTCGGTCACGCCTGTTCTTGACGCCATGCTGGATTTGCAAGGTCCTTTGGCTATCATGCGTACGATCGCCGATGTCGCGCGTCTGAACGATGCCGACCTGCCCACGATCCTGTTACACCTTGCACGGCGACTGGCCCGGCGTCCCTCGCGAGATACAGCCGATCTGCGTTTTCTCGACGTTGGCCGCTTTCGCGCGGCACGCGATGAAATCGCCTCACACCCATGGAATCAGCCGCCTTCCCCGACGCCAGCCGGCCGCGCCGCCCACGTCCGTTCGATCCGACGCGCGCATGGCCACGATGGTATCCATAGCCGCACAACGCATCCCCCCATGATCTGCCCACTGCTGGCGCAGCCCGTGGTGGAACTGTGCCTGCGGATACCGAGCTGGCGGTGGATTACCAGGGGACAGGACCGTTCGGTGGCACGGGATGCTTTCGCCGGGGATCTTCCAGCCCAGATCGTCGCGCGTCGCTCGAAAGGCGGCCCTTCGGGATTTACCGAAGCGCTGTTTCTGGCGCACCAGCAGCACATCGTGCAACGCCTTCACGATGGCCTGCTGAAACGCGAGGGCGTGGTCCACGATCTCCCGGCGCCGGATGAGAGGCTATCGCTCGAACCTGGCGCCGGGCGCCGCCTGCTGGCTTTGCTTGCCGCCGAGAACTGGGCACAGGCTTGGCAGCAGTCATCAAGGTGACATGGGCTCAGCCTCGTCGCGCCGGGCCTCGTCGCGCAGGGCATCCCAGCGCTGGCGCCTTTGTCCGTCCGGCCCGGAAGACGGCTCGATCCCGCGCAACCAGAAGTCAAACCACTCGAGGTTCTCTTGCATCGCGGCACGTCGGTTTGCCGGAATGTGGAAGATATGGGTTTCGTCTGAGGCTTCGCTTTCACCGGGATAGAGCGTCATTTCCGCCGGGACACCGTGCGCGCGCAAGGCACGGTAGAAATCCGTCGTCGGAATGGCCAGCGGTTCGGCGAGTTGCTGCAGGACAGGGGTATGCGTGTACGAAGCACGGTAGGAGGGCGCAAAAGCCTGATAGGCGCCGGCAGCAGCAGGGTCACCGGGGGCGCCACCATAGATTGCGTTGTAGGAACATGCCGCGGCCAGATAGACGCTGGGTTCAAGAAATCCGCCATCGCCGCTTGAGGCTGCGCGAAACAGATGGGTCTGGGTCACGGCCACATTGACGATCTGCGAGCCAAAGCTGTAGCCGGCAACCCCGACCCGTGCCGGATCTATGATCCCGTCCCTATCCAGTTGGGCGATCGCACTGCGCATGCTCTCGACGGTGTTGAGCCAGAGCAGCTGGCGCACTTCGGCGGGGCTGGTCTTGCCGTCACAGCTGTTTTCCGTCGTAGCCGCCATCTCGATCGTCGGGCTCTGCGCCGTGAAAGGGTCATTGAGAAGCACGACGACATACCCGCGTTCGGCCAGGACCTGCACGGGGTAGTTCCACTGGAAACTTGGCGCCCCGAACCGTTGGTCCGCATCCGAGCCATGCGTGACGATGATCGCGGGATATCGCTTGGTGGGTTGGTAGCCGCGGGGATAGATGACGAAGCCGGCGGAAACGAAACCATAGGCGTTGGTCCAAGTCCGCGGCGTGATCCGCAGGGGCGCGATCGTTTCGTACCGCGCCGAGACCGCATGCAGATCGGTGACACGAGCGCTGCGTGCATCGACCGATGCCAGTTGCGGCGGCCGGTCGAGGGCTTCGTGGATGCAGATACCTCGGTGCAGCGCGCTATCGAATGCGCAGTTCCTCAGCGACCCGCGCGCATCGATCAGCTGCCTGTGGCCTGCCTCGTCGATCTTCAGGAGCGCATAGCGTGCCTCTCGCGGTATGCGCACGGCCGTCAAGGAAAACGCGCCGTCGCTTGCACGCCAGCTGCCGGGCGAGCGGGGATCGGACAGGGTGTCCTCGCTGGCGCCGTAGTCGTAGACCCGGCCATCGGGCTGATGTTCGCGCAGGCGCAGGACATTGTCGAGCCGATCGATTGCCAGCGTGCCGCCGTGCGGTCCGATGACCGCCGGGCGCGCGAGGCCCGCTGCAGCGGGCAGCGGTGTCGACTGCCGGGTCGCAAAATCCCACGCGAAGCGCTGGACTGTCGGATCGCTGCGAGTGTCTATTTGCCGTGCGTACTCGATCGCATCCGCGCGCCAGACTGGCATGGCACCGAGCCAGCGCGCGACTCTGTCGTGGTCGGACACGGTCATGACCGGAACAGGTGCGACCTGCTGCTGCTTCATAAAGAAATGAACCGAAACAGGAGGGCCGGTCCGGTGGTGCAGGCTGGCGCGCGCGATGGGCTCGTTTGCCACGATAGCAGGGGGGGCACTCGAGGCTTCGAGCGTCGAATAGAACAGTCTCCTGCCATCAGGCGACCAGCTGTAGAAGGCCACACCAAAACGCAGCGGACGGGTGAAAGTCACACCAAACTCGCCGCCATCGACATTGCCGACGAGAACTGGCCGGGGATTGAAGACAAGGGTAGAGGGTGGGGTGTTCCCGCTAACACGATAGAGCTGCACGCCTGCGCCAAAGTCTGCAAGCACACTCCAGCCCGGCCCTGCGGGCATCGCTTCGAGGTGTTCCATCCAGTCAGACCGGGCAAGAATCACGTCCCGACGGGATTGCAGATCCAGGACATGCAATTCGAAGACCGGCCCGTCATCCTGGCTGCGTGTCACACGTACTAGGTAAGCAGCGCTCCTGCCATCGCGCGACAAGGCGATCTGCTCGACTTGAGGGATGGTCAGTATATCCTCGATCGTCCATGTCCGAGCGACGCGCGCGGGCTGTGTTGGCGGCGCGGCGGTCGCGGTATTCGGGCCGGCAACAACGATCAGCGCAAGGGCAAGCCGGTTGATCAGGGCTTTTACCATGACTTGCGGATCCTGACCGAGATGAACCGCCCGATGGCCGAGAAATTGGTGGAATCAAACGGGGTGTCGTAGCCAGAACTGGTGACGATCGTGGGCGGTTTGGCATTGAGCAGGTTGTTCACTGTCATGCCCAGATCAAGGCCGCCGCTTGCGTGAAACAGCGCCGCCAGATCGATCGTTCTGGGACCGTGAATGCTGTAACGGGTGCTGGTGCGGGTGTCGGTCAGCTTCGAGGCAAGGTTGGCAAATCCGGAAAGCGAGAATTGCCGCGTTGAGTAGCTGATACCGCCACGGACACGGATATGAGGCGGATTGAACAGCGTTCCGGCCAGCTGGACCATTGACGCGCCAGCGATGAGCTGCCGGTCGCTGTCGATCCAAACGCCATCGAGTGTGAGGCCTAGCTTCGCGCCCTGAGGAAGGACCATGGTATAGCGCACCGAGCCGGTGAGCCCGCGATAGATTTCCCGCGCCACATTCTGGTAGCGATTGTCGAGAACGGCAACGACCGTATCGCCATCGTATGCAGCCCCCGTTCCATTTTGCAGGCCACGGCTGTTGGCTCCGGCAATCAGACTATCCTGGAACGTCTGCGACGGATCCGGATCGAGAAAGCTGGCATAAAGGTCGTTGGAAAAGGCGCCGGTGATCGACGAGATCGGGGTCGCGATCCGGTTGCGGTAGTTGAAATGGAAGTAGCCCAGTGTTGCTGTAAGTCCTGGCAATCCTTGCGGTTTTATTTCTCCGGACACGGTCCAGTTTTCTGAGCGCTCGGGTTTCAGGTTGGCATTGGAACCTGCAAGGTACAAGAATGTCGAGCTTGCGGGATAGCCGCTGGCATAGCTCGAGGCAGGCAGCAGCACCAGCGCATAGCCGTTGTATTGCTCATAGAAAGTCGGCAGTCGGAAAGAGCGGCCCCAACTGGCCTTGAGTGTTACACCCTCCACCGGCGCATAGATGATCCCGGCCTTGGGGACGGCGGCAGAGGCGGTGCCGCTGTTCGCCTCGTATCGAAACGCGCCGGTGATCGACAGCGAGCGCCCAAGGGCAGAAGCTTGCCCTGGCGCGAGCAGGGGGATGAACGTCTCGATATAGCCGAAGCGGTTATATCGATGGGTATCGAAGCCAGTGGTCGAAGCCGCCGATGCCGCCAGCAGGGACAGGCTGGTCCTGCGTAGACCGCCGCCGATGGCAATTCGCACGGCGCCTGCGGGCAGAGCGAATACCGGGCCATCGGCATTGATCTCGATGGAAGAGGCCGAGTTGTCGTAGCGGCGGTCGCCTTGCGATGTCTGGACGCCCTGCGCATAGACGCCCGAGATGAAATGTGTCCTATCGAAGGCATAGGAGGTCAGCAGATTGCCGGTCCAGCCATGGCCAAGATTAGCCTTGAGCGTGGGGCGACCGTGAAAGAGGGGTTTTTGCCTCGGCTATCCTGGCCGCCGTACAGGTGGCTCTGGCCTGCGGTTCCGCCGAACACCGAATACTGCCGGGTCTGCTTGTACAGCATGTCGATCCGGGCCGTGAGGGCGCTGCCGATATCTTGATGCGCACTGAGCAGCAGGTTGTGTCGTTTCAGGGATGGGTACAGCGAGGCATCCGTCCCCATCGAACTTGCATAGTCACGCTGCGATGCGGCGATACCCGAATTGCCGGTATAGGTATAAGCGGCCATGATGCCGCCACGCGCCCAGATGTGACCGGCGAGGAGACTGTACTGCTGCTGGAAATCGCCGCCATCGGTCGAGCCGCCGATGCGCGCCTCGGTTTCCAGACCCTGGTAATCGCTGCGCAAGGCGACATTGACGACACCGGCCACGGCGTCGGCACCATAGATCGCCGAAGCACCGTCGGCCACGATCTCGATCCGTTCGGCCGCGCCGGCAGGAATGGCATCGATGTCGACGCCGGCATTGATGCCCGAGTAGCTTAGCCGGTTGCCGTTGAGTAGGGTCAGGGTCGCGTTGGGCCCCAGTCCCAGAAGATCGACCGAACTGGCTCCGTTGACGTTGCCATCGTCATCCCCCTGGCTTGTCCCGACGCCGGGATTCTGGCCGCCTGCGAAATTGAGCGGGGAACTGCGCAGGACTTCGCCCAGATCCGCCTGTCCGCTTTCATCGATGTCCTGAGCGGTGACTGTCCGGACCGGCGCCGAAGGTGGCGCGCCATGAATGCGGCTGCCGGTCACGAGGATCTGCGCGCCGGTTGGCTGGTCGCCCCCCGGCCGGGGGGCGTCGGTGATGCGCCGGATCGTCACCGCGCCTGCCGAGAACCGGGCACGAAGGTGCGTTCCTGCAAGAAGCCGCACGATCGCCTCGCGAGCGCTCAATCGTTCGTGCAGGGCAGGCGCGCGCAGGCTGTCGATGTCGCCGGGCGCGAACAGCTCCCAACCTGCGCGGGTGGCGACGTCGCGCAGGGCATCGCCGAGGCCTTGTGCCGGCATGTCGAATGGCAGGACCGTCTCCGTGCGAGCCGATGCCGGTATGGACAGCATGCCAACGCCGGTTCCCAGCGAAAGCGCGAAAAGCAATCTGTTCCTCATGATCAAAGCCCCCTTGGTTTTGGCGGGATTTTCCCGCTACCGAGGAGCTTTGACGTGAGGGGAAGCGCGACCTTAGTGCGTGGTACGAATTTATTTTTCGTCGAGATGGATGCCGTCGGGTCGATGAGTGACGGCCAGAGAAAAGACGTCTGCCACCCTGGCGGCGATTCTGGCCGGGTCGGTAACCTTGAAGCGGCCCGATATGCGCAGTGTCCCAAGCCGGCTGTTGTCCAGGACGATGACGGGCGGGCCGTAGCGATTTGTGCGGGCGACCAGTTCGCTCAAGGGAACAGCGCGAAAGTCCAACCATCCTTGGGGCCAGTCCCGCTCATCCACATCCGAGGCTGGCGCCGGAGCCGGGTCGAAACGGGTTGCCGAATAGGACAAGGCCTGTCCCTTGATCAGCATGTGACTTGGCCTGATGTAGGCCGTGCTCGCGCGGGCCGCGGAGAGTGCGGCGTGTCCGTCGAGCAAGGCAACGCGTGCGCCGTAAGTGCCAACGAAATCCAGATCGAGGATGCCTTGCGAGCTCGTGACACGTCCCGATGCGATCGACGCGACGAAGGGAGTGGAATTGGATGCGATGGCGATCCGCGCGCGTCCGGACTGGAGCGTGAAGCGCCGCTCGCGACCGCCGATATGCACCAGTGCATGGCTGTATGCATCGAGAGTTACGCGTGATCCATCCGGCAAGGTGAATACGCGGATCTGTCCTGCCTGGCTGGCCAGCGCGATGGTTGGCGCTGCCGCCGGCAGGACTTGGCGCGGAACGAGAAGATACCCTGCAACCCCTATGACCAAAGCGAGCGTTGCTGCCAGCGCGAATGCCGCTCTGCCGTAAAAGTGGTGGGGGCGTGGCGATGGCTGGATAGTGCCATGTCGCGAAGACAGTTTCACGATGGCCGCTTCGGCAAAATGGTTTTCGGCCCAGATATAGGCACGCTGGTGGAGTGGCGAGGCGCCATGCCAAGCGATGAACGCATCCTCATGGTCCGGTGCATTTTCGCCCCGCCGGCGCACGAACCAGCCGATGGCTGTGTCCCGCAGATCAGCAGGAAGTGGCGCGTTGTCGATCGGTGTCTCGTTCATCGGGCCGCATCCACATGAAGGGCAATGTGCCGCAGGGCTTTCATCATATGGTATTCCACGGTCGCCACGCTGATGCCCAGTCTTTGATGGATGTCGCGATAGGTCAACTCCTCGACCCGGTGCATGAGGAAAACCCGCCGGGTCTTTTCCGGCAGCAGATCGAGGGCATTCTCATACACGCGCAACAGATCGGCGGCCTCGATCGCATGGGTCTGTACCGGTTCAGTGGCAAGATCCCGTTCCTCATCGAGCGGAAGATCGATGGCCGCTGCGTGCTTGTGGCGCCTGGCGCGATCAATCAGGAGATTACGGGCAATGCGTGCGATGAAGGCGGCAGGGTTGGAAAGCGAATGCGCCTGGGCGCTTCCGGCCGCGCGGACGAAGACATCTTGCACCAGGTCAGGAGCAAGATCCTGCCCGGCACGGCGACGAAAATAGCGCAGCAATCTTGGCTCTTCCTGACGGAAAACGAGCGCAAGAGTGACGGCATGGGTCTCATCGCCCGGGCCGAGAGGTTCGGTGGCTTCGATCTCGATCGCAGGATCGCCGATCGATGCAGGCAGGGACGGCACGCTAGCATGTCCGCGACAGGCGCACGTCCTGCTCGGCAAAACCGAAGGACACGCTTCCATAGCTGCGCCGTCGTTGGGTTCGCCCAAGAAAGCCTTGTGGCGTCACCGTTCCGGTCCGGCCGCCTGTCCCGACAGGACCGGCGTACATGATGCCTGGCAAGGTTGCGCACGGAGCGGCCAGAACGTGATCCGCGCCCGGGCATCATCGCTGCACCGTCTTCATGGTGCAAGCGCGATTTAAGCGTGGCCCGATGCCGCGGCTTCAACCAGTTGCCGGGCAAACTTTCGCCGTCTGTCGTGGTATCTTGCGATCAGGTCGGACACCTTGCCGCGATCGCGTCCGCCAACGGCTGTGCGCAGTGTACGCAACTCCTGTGCTGTACGTGGCAGGATCGCGCTTTCCCATCGGCGAAAAGGCCCCAATCTGGCCGCAGCGTTGCCTAGTGCCCAGTCCAGTTCCGGATCGCCGCTTCTTGCCGTGATCGAGGCGAAAAGGATCGCTGCCGCGTCGGCTTCTCCCTCCCGGTTCTGCGGGCTTTCGATGGACAGCACCGGCAACGAAACGGCCGCGATGGCAAGCTGGGCCAAGGTATGATGCCAGGATACAAGGGCAAGGAACGCGGCCTCGTCGATCACCGGAACCTGAAAACCGGCCCCCGGTCTGGTCGTGACAAGTCGCTCTCCCGACAGTCTGTTGAGGCTATCGCGTACAGGGGTGATGCTGACTGACAGATCGGTCGCGAGTTTCGCGGCCTCGAGGTGAAAGCCCGAAGGCCACGCACCGCTCACAAGACGCCGTCGCAGCGCGTGATAGGTCGGCTCGAGTACGTGCGCAGGGCTCACAGGTCCATTCCGTTTGGCGAGCAATGCGCTCCTTCGCGGCGGGGAGATGGCGAGGCGCAGGTGTCCGGTGGCCTGCCGGACGTCCTCCGTCGGGCCGCTGTGGCTCGCGTGAGTTGGCTATCGGTCATGCGATCGCATCGGCCATCACAAATGGCATCATCGTCAGCGGGACCGGCGCGAAGATGTCGCTCTTGTGCAGACGTTCAAGCGTGTCGGGCGCAATGGCGATGTGAAGCGCAACAATCCAGGAATTGCCATGCCGGGCAGGTCGACCCAGAGCTTCGCAATCCCAGCCAAAGGTGCAGATCTGTTCGAACCAGGCCTGGTCGGCCACGCCCGTATAGGCCGTGATGCCGACATTCATCGCATACCAGCTTAGCGCGGTGACAATCCGGTTCCGGGCGAGGCGACGTTCCGCAGCGCGCCGGTGGCGATCGAGGCAGAAACGGGTGATCTCTCGCACGGTCGGACCGGCCGGAGGCGGAGTGGAACACAGATGCGCGAAACAGTCGGCGAGCAGGTGGGGGCGGTCGGTGCGCAACAGTCGGCTCGAGGCCCTATGGCGTCCCTGTTCATCGCTTAGCACGAGATACCGGGCATCGGCATTGTCGAACTGGTCGATTTCCAGATGCTCTGCAGACACCGGTACGTCCCAGCCCAGAAGATCGACGAAAACCTCCTTGCGTGCCTGGAACATGGCACGAAGTGGTGACCGGCTGCGCGCCAGCGCGCCGTCGTAGAGTTCTGCAATCATGGTCATTTTCCTGTGCAGTGATGCCTCTGCAAGGAAGACGATTTGCGTGCGAGTCGCCTATCCCCATATCTGGGGAGCCGGGCGCGGGAAGCCTCCAGGCGTCAATCGCGCCAGCGAAAGATATCTGCATAACTGACCAGCCCTTCGAACAGCGCATAGACGATGAGCAGTTCGCGCCGACCGATATTGTAGCGTAGCCGGGCATCCTTGAGGTGCTGGGCTGCGGTCTGGTAGCTGATGCCTTCTATGTTGGCGATTTCAGAATCGCTTTTGCCGCGCGCTGCCCATAACAGGCAGGTGATTTGCTTGGGCGTCAGGCGCGCCTTTTGCGGGCGTGACACTTGTCCTGACAACTGACTGGCACGTTCCAGTGCCATCGCACCAACGGCTTCTGCGACAATCAGGTAGGGCTCGGGCAGGCTTTGAGATCCGGTGACAAAGCTGCAGCTTCCGGTCAGGGTGCCCGGCAAATGCCGGGGAACGGTGAAGCCATCGCAAATCCCGAATTGCTGGCCAATTTCCAGCATGATGCATTCCTGCTTGGTGAGGGGTATAAGTGCGCCGATCCTTTGCCAGCGAAAGCCGACCATGCTGTGCTCTCCTGCCCGGCGAACCGGGTCCGTCGCGGCCAAGTTGAAGCCGGTATAGACGTCGGCCCAGTTTGCGGGGTAGTCGTGGACCAACAGCGATGTTCCGGCATCGCCGCCAAGGCCGATCTCGAGAGCAAGGGCAAAGCGTTCGAAACCCATGTCATAGCTGGCGCGCGCCAGTGCCTCGTGGAGTTCGTCGAGCGATGAGGCCTCCAGGATCGGCGCGCGCAGCGCCTCTATAAGCGCAAGTCGCATATCAAAGCACTGCGTCTGCGACGGCACGTTCGCCTCACCGTGCGCAAAACACCCTTTCAAGCTGTGTGCCCCGTTGCAACGATTCCCCGTCGTGCCCTGGACACAGGCTGGTGCCGGTCGAGACTTCCTCTTCCGCAAAGCGATCAATTTTTATTGATGCTGCAACTATTTCTGAACAATTTCCGATTGGCAACGTCTTTTTATGTCAGCTGGTTGCTCAACCGGGACGCAAAGGGCCTTGCTGCGATATCATCGGGGGCAGGGGCTGGGCAGATTTCGAACGTGTCCTGCCTCTGCTACGCTCCTCCTTCTGGCGCTGCCATGGCACCGTCCAGCATCATACGAGCCCGATGAAGGGAGGCATCCACCGCACCAGTTTAGTGGCGCGCGACACCGAGCGATACTTATGAAATTCCGCGCGTGATCGCAGTATCGGGTACTAAAATTCGGCCAGAAGATCGGCCAAGGGATCTTTCCATAACCTGTAGGGCAAAACATAAAGTGGAAATAGGGCTCGAAAAACTGCTGTTCTATGGCTAATGCAAGCGCAAGAGCACTCGCTAGGAAGATCGGCCAAACCTGTGGCGACAAACGTCGAATCCCCTACCCAAATCGAGCCAGCTCGCATCGACGCGCCAACCGGCGATTGAACGGATGCGGTGGAATGCTTCCCTTCATCGCATCAGTTCAATTTCCAGGCGGGGTATCCCACGTCCTGCACGCGAGGGTTCGAATGGCGAAGGTGCAAAGACCCCGACCCGTATCAATATCCATCACGGGCTGGGCAGTCTCTGCTCGCCGAGTGGTCTGAATGATCAACCCTGCCTAACAGGGATTTATGATTCAGACCCAAGCCATTTCCGACTAAGCGTCATGCTGGTGCCTGCACCCGTTGCCGCTTGATGTGATTGATCAGCGCGCGCAGCTTGGGCGCGATATTCCTGCGGTTTGGAAAATATAGAAAGAAGTCGGGGAACGAAGGGCCGCGGCCGATAGCTTATTGGTGGTATGATACCCCGTTAAAGAACGTGGCCCGTGGGCATTTGAGCACTTGAGAGTGGTAGCGCCGCGTCGCGGTGACCCCGGTTAGGAAAATGACGGTTTGCATCGCCCATACCCTCCGGACCCGGAGGAGAATGTGGAATGACTCGACCAAAATCTGGAAGCATGAACGCCCTGTCCATGGTCAATCCGGGCGCAGCCGCCGTTGATATTGGCTCGACCATGCACATGGCAGCCGTCAATCCGAATGCTGACGGTGATCTTGTGCAATCCTTTGGTACCTTCACCGGCGATCTGCACGCCATAGCGCGCTGGTTCAAGACTTGCGGTGACACCAGCGTGGCGATGGAATCGACCGGCGTCTATTGGATACCGGCCTATGAAGTGCTCGAGGAACATGGCTTTCGCGATCCTCGTCAACGCCCGTTACGCCAAGAATGTGCCGGGCCGCAAAACCGATGTGAACGACGCCGCCTCGCTACAACGCCTTCACAGCTATGGTCTACTGCGCGGCAGCTTTCCCCCGGAAGGAGGTGCGCCACGCTCCGGGCCTATTTGCGGCAACGTGAACGCCTGATCGAATATTGCGCCTCGCACATCCAACACATGCAGAAGGCGTTGATGGAGATGAATGTGCAGCTCCACCATGTCGTCACTAATATCACAGGGGTTACGGGCATGCGGATCATCAGGGCGATCGTCTCGGGCGAGCCGGTGCCAGATACCTTGGCGGCGATGCGCGACATTCGCTGTCATGCATCTGCCGAGAAGATATGCGCGGCCCTGCCTGGCACCTGGCGAGATGAACACATCTTTGCCCTCGAGCAGGCTCTGGCGCTGTACGATTTTTACCAGACCAAAATTCTTGATTGCGACCGAAAGCTTCTTCTCATCGCTCAAGCGCATCCCGCGACGCACCTACAAAACACGCGACGAAGCCCGGCAGGACGTGTTCGATTATATCAAGATGTTCTACAACCCGATCTGTAAGCATGCCAGAAACGGGATGCTGTCGCCCGTCGAGTTCGAACGACGGCAGGCTTTGAGGGCTCAAGGTGTCTAGAAAACTAGGGGCTACTCAGGGGTAGCGCCCCTCGGCGATTGGGCATCTAATTTTTGTCCTGCTCGTTTGAGGTCACAACCTGGTCATCGAACTGCGTCGCCTGGGGTAGCGCCCCTCGGCGATTGGGCATCTGGCCTTGCTCCCCGCTACGCAAACTTTTATCCTGGCGCGGCAATGGTTTTTCAACTGCAGTTGCAGCACCGAGTAATGCTAAGGCCAGGGCAGTGCCAGTGAGGACCAGACCGTATTGGCCGGCAGCGGCTGTAATGCCGACCGCTGCCGCCATCCAAAGGCTAGTTGCAGTAGTCATGTTGCGGACATCGCCCCCACGCACGAAAATAAGTCCGCCAGCGATGAAGCCGATCGCTTGCGCAAGCCCTTGGATCACGCGAACCGGATCGCCTTGGCCGTGATGCTCCACCATTTCTAAAGCGGAGAGTGTTAGCATACCTGAGCTAAGGGCGACGAGGCCGTGCGTGCGAAGGCCCGCATCATGACAGTGCCGTTCCCGCTCTAGGCCCAACGCAACACCTAACACTGTTGCCAGTCCGAGCCGCAAGATTGCTGTAGTGAAATCCCCGTCAAGCATTGGCGATATCCGGATGGTTGTGAGCCTTACCAATGCTCACACAATAACGGCTACGCTCGGCTGCTCCGTTTTTGACGAAGTTGGACACTTCGAAGAACCGCCTGATTTCGGCATGATAGCAAGGTGACGGCGCGCGGGGCGAATTGGGAGCGTCCGTTTTTGAGGCTGATTCAGTGATTTGCGTAACGGATCCGAGAGCATAGGCCGTGTTCGGCGTCATGCAGGCGCAATTCGCCCCTCGAGCCAGGCCAGTCGCTGGAAATTATAGGCGAGATTCGCCATCCCAATCTTGATGCGGGCGCGAGCGATGCCGATGGTCCGCACCACGAGGCCCATGCGGTGCTTTTGCCCGGCGAAGACGTGTTCGACGGCAGAGCGAACCACCGACCGCTTCGCATTGGCCCGTGCAATACGCTCGGGCATCGCTCGGCGGTGCGGCTTGCGCTGGTGGATGTGGCTGGTGAACATGCCCTTGGCGAGGAACGCCTCGTTCTTCTTTGATCGGTAGGCCGTATCGGCCCAGACGCCCGAGGCGGTGTTATCTGGACTGATCAACACCGGCAGCCTTGCACCATCATGGGCATTGGCGGCGCTGGCATCCCAGGTGCGGATCAAGCCATGTGCGCGATCGATCCCTATGTGGTTTTTGTAGCCGAACATGGGGATAGCAAGATCGACCGGCTTGAAGGCCTTGGGAGCCGCGCCTTCCTTGACCTTCGCCTTGGTGTACTTGACGCTCCAGCGGGCATCGCGATCCTTTTGCCGGATCTTCGCAGGGTTACCCTTCCAGCGCTCGGGTATCCGGCCCTCCTTGATGGCCGCCTTCTCCTCCTCGGTGTTCCGCTGCTTCGGGGCCGGCACTACGGTCGCGTCGATGATCTGCCCGCCCATGGCAAGGTACCCTCGCTCCGTGAGAGCGGCATCGAAGCGGGCAAATAACCTGTCGATCGCCTTGGCCTTCACCAGACGCTCCCGGAACAGCCACACTGTCGTCGCATCGGGCACCGTACCATCCAGACCAAGCCCCAGAAAACGCTGGAAAGAGAGGCGATCTTTGATCTGGAACTCGGTGGCTTCGTCCGAAAGCGAGTAGAGCGCCTGGAGCACGAGGACCTTGAACATGAGGACCGGATCAAACGGCGGGCGGCCACCCTTGCCGCGAGGGCTACGGCGCAGCGCCACTACCAGCGGTCCCCGGAAAACCTCGAAGTCCACCACTGCCGCCAGACGCTCCAGCGGATCGCCCGCCGCGCTCAACGCCTCATATCGGTCCGAAAGATCGAAGAAACCCGGCTGCCCTGCCATCATCACCTCCGCTATCGCGCAAAGGCAGTGAAGCACTTCACGCCGTCAGACGCCACGAGTTTTTCGAGGTGTCCAGTTCGCGGACGAGCCAGCCGTCAGATCTACCTTCCTGACGCTCCGCTACTGTTTGCATTTCTTTTTGCTCTGACAATATCCGTTCGGAATTAGCAGCAAGGATTTTGGATACCTGAACAGTGCAGGATGTAGTCCCGTCCGTCGGATCTGCGACCTGTGCGTGTACTTCTTCGTTCTCGATGGAAACAGCGAAAGCTTGTGCCGACGCCCGGTTGAGAAAAACGAAGGAGAAGACAATCGTCTTTATTTCATCCGCCTCCTTACTAAGTTGCATTTCGTTGGTCGCTCTTGTTTCGTCAGCATATTCGGGATTCCGAATGTTGGACGATCCGGAACGTGCAGGCCCAGTGGTCGGACGCAGTTGTACACCTTGGTAGGAGGGAGGGCAGATCATCTCGTTCTCAGCCTCGGCGTTTTTAGAGCTGTCTTCATCTGGTCTCATGCTTAATTCTCCTCGATTTTTCGTCCGCCTTATAATCAGGCTGATCGTTGAGGGTCATGATCGACGTCCCCGTCGCACCGTTCCTTTTCGGGATAATCCTCCGGTTTGACGCTCCTGACGACGGGCCGATCATCCGCCTCTTCTGGTTTCTGAGCGCCGCGCGTTGGAGGATTGTGCTTCTCGTCTGGACGGGCGTCCCCATTTGACCGTGCGGTGTTTCATAGGGATCATCGCCAGCACGTAGCCGGGGCTCCTCACCGTTTGTGAGCGTGATCTTACGGGGCATATCGCTCCTTCCGTTCCGTTACATGATGGAAGGGCCAGGTATTATTATCCGTTCCCAGCAACCGAGTATTCCTAACCTCGATCAAGTCACGCTCCTCCAGCAATCGGACAGACTGATCCATGTTAGCGCATGGGCGCCATCCGGGAACGCTGTCGGTGGGGATCGCTTGGTGAAGCATAAGCGTTCCGGCCTGGCACCCCGCCAACCCACTGCGGAACAGCATCGGCACAATTTAAATGGTTGGCATATTACCAATGCACTTCATACGAATAGGGACCCACAATGACGGACTTGCGTGACGATGCCCCGCCGGCCACGATAAAGCATGCAAGTGCCATGCAAAATGCGGTGCGCGAAAGCGCCTCCGGTGAGAGAGGCACCCTTATTGCCTGTTCTGTGACAATTAATCGCAGCAGAGACGATCTGTATCGATTCTGGCGGCATTTTCCGAACCTCACCAAGTTCATGGAAAACGTGAGGCGTATTGATGTGGAGGATGATCGCACGTCTCACTGGGTCGTGACAGGCCCCGCCGGAATGACCGTCGAGTGGGACGCAGAAATCGTCCAGGACCTTCCCGGTGAAGCATTAGCCTGGGTATCGACGAATAGCTCAGACGTTTCCAATAGCGGCCGAGTGGAATTTAGCGATGCAGGCGGGAGAGGGACAGTCGTGACTGCAACAATCCTCTACAAGCCCCCGGCAGGGTTTGTTGGCAAGTTGGTCGCCAAGCTGTTCCAGCGCGAACCCGGCACCCAGACGCGGCGCGATCTCAGGCGCCTCAAGCAACTCATGGAAACAGGCGAGGTTGCCACCGCGGCCCGCACGTTCAAGCAACGCGAAGAGGAGACTGCCTGATGCGCGCAGTAACTTGGCACGGCAAGCACGACGTTCGGGTCGATACCGTGGATGACCCCGAAATCCTCAATCCGCGTGACGCCATCATCAAGGTGACGTCAACGGCGATCTGCGGCTCAGATCTGCACCTTTACGACGGTTTCATCCCTACGATGAAGGCAGGCGATATCCTCGGCCACGAATTCATGGGCGAAGTCGTCGAGACAGGTTCCAGATCGACTTTGCAAAAGGGCCAGCGCGTAGTCGTGCCGTTCACTATCGCTTGCGGAAGCTGCTATCATTGCGGCAAGCATCAGTACTCTGCCTGCGACAACGGCAACCCGGCGGACAATCAGGATATAGCTCAGGAACTCTACGGCCAGCCGATGTCCGGTCTATTTGGCTACAGTCACATGACCGGCGGCTATGCGGGCGGCCAGGCTGAATACGTGCGTGTGCCGTTCTCCGACGTGGGGCCTATCGTCATTCCAGACGGCATCGATGACGACCGGGTGCTGTTCCTTTCGGATATTCTTCCCACGGGCTGGCAAGCGGCGGAGAATGCGCAGATCGAGCCGGGGGATACGGTCGCAGTGTGGGGATGCGGCCCGGTGGGGCTTTTCGCCGTCCAGTCTGCTTTCCTGATGGGCGCAGAACGCGTCATCGCCATCGACCATTTTCCGCGCCGCCTCGAACTCGCGCGAAAGTTCGGAGCGGAGACAATCAATTATGAAGAAACAAAAACATACGAGGCTCTGATCCAGATGACAGGTGGTATAGGCCCGGACGCCTGCATCGATGCGGTGGGCCTCGAAGCCCATGGGTTCTTCGCGGACAACGTTTGGGATCAAATCAAAGTCTCGACCTTTACGGGGACCGACCGAACGCACAGCATACGACAGGCGATCCATGCCTGCCGCAAGGGCGGACGGGTTTCGATGCCCGCCGTTTACGGTGGCTTCGTCGACAAGTTCCCGCTTGGCGCGTTCATGGAAAAAGGCCTGACCCTTAAGACCGGCCAGACTCATGTGCAGCATTATCTGCCGGGACTGCTCAACGCCATCGTCGAGCGCAAGATCGACACCACATTCCTCATCAGCCATCGACTGCCATTGGAGCAGGCGCCAGAGGGGTACCGCCTGTTTCACGACCATCAGAATGACGTGACCAAGGTCGTGATGAAGCCTGGCCTCGACCGCGTCGCCGTATGAGGAGAGTCGCACATGGCCGATAAATTCGCCGTCATTACGGACGCGGCCATCGGGATCAGGTTCGAGCTTGCGCATTGCGTCGTGTGGGCCGGTTACGATCTGCTGGTGGTAGCGGACGAACCGCTATCGAGGCAGCCGCAACCGATTTGAGCTTGCGCAGGGCAACGTCGTGCCAATGGAGGCAGTTCGTCAACGCTGGATGGCATCGACCGCCCGCTTACCGTCTAAAAGATGTCGATTAGGCCCCTAAAAGGCCGCCAAAACTACGAAGATGGTTGCAGGCAATGCCGCGCAAAATGCGCGGCTCATTCAAGGAGATCCTTATCCGGGCGGAAGCGCAAACCGGTCAATTGGGAGAAGCACGCATGGATGTCGAAATCTCAATACTGCTTCCTAAGCCTAGGTTACTTGGAGAGAACTTTGCAAATGGTCACGATATATCGACACGTGCCGTTCTGGCGCAGCGTCTCGCTGGGTTGTGCGGCGGCCGGGTCATCGAGCCGGGCGTGCGATCTGATTCTCAACCGTTCTTCATTCCGGCTGATACTTTGACTCTCAAGGAGGCTACCCAGTTTGGGATCCTATCTGAAGAACAATTATACGGAGGGGCTGTGCCCGAGCCGTTCGTCGCGACGAAAATTATTAGCCATGGGCTCTGGGATGCTGCTGCTATTCATCCCTTCGGTTGGGCGCGGACATTGAGCGCCAACCTCGGCGATGCGGTGTTGCGCGGCTACTCCGTGTTTTCGGCTGATGAAGCGCGGGTGGCAGGCCGGATGCTGCTCGAACTTGGGCCTATCAGGCTAAAAGATGTCGAGGCAACATCGGGCGAGGACAGGTCGTCGTGCGCGATTGTGATGCCCTAGATGCCGCCGTTGTTAGTTACGATCCAACAGCACTGCGACGCACCGGTCTCGTCATAGAAGAAAACCTAGAGGCGGTAAAAACCTACAGTGTAGGAACGGTAAGCCTGTTCGGAGACTCGATCGCCTATTGGGGTACGCAGAACCTCACGCGCGATAACCGTGGCGCCCAAGTCTATGCGGGTTCGCACTTGCGATGTGTCCGCGGCGGGTGGGCAGCACTCGCAACGCCATGCGAAATGCCCTCTCTTACTGAGATTGTCGCTAAGGCGCGGCATTTCGATGCGGCGGTTTTCGATGCTTATCCCGATATAATCGCGTCGCGTCGCAATTACGATGTAGTGTCCGGCACCGATGCGCAAGGATTGCGAAAGATTGGGGTGCTTGAACAAAGTTGGCGCGCGGGCGGAGCGAGCGGCGCGGAAATTGCCGCTTTTGAAGCTTTCGCCGCAGATCCAGACCTTGAAATGGTGGAGACAGCTACGGTCGAAGTTTACGGAGGCACATCGGTTCTGCCGCCCGGTGCCACCATCTATTTTCATGGGAGAGATCCGGCGGTCGGACTTCTCGACAAGTATGCAGAGAGACGATGATCGAAGGACGTAAAGGCGTAACGATAAATGTCGAAGGGCAAACGCTTGATGGAACGCTGCTCTTGCCAGCGAAGCTGATACCGGGTGTCCTCTTCGTGCATGGCTGGGGCGGGTCGCAGGTTCAGGATCTGGCTCGCGCTGAAGAAATTGCCCAACTGGGCTGCATCTGCTTCACATTTGACCTGCGCGGTCATGCGCGTCACGACGTCGAGCGCAATACAGTTACTCGATCGGACGGGTTGGCTGATGTCCTTGCCGCCTACGATTTCCTGGCCTCGCAGCCGCAGGTCGATCGTTCGGCAATCGCTGTGGTCGGGACAAGTTATGGCGGTTACCTCTCTGCGCTGCTGACCAAATATCGACCTGTAGCCTGGCTGGCTTTAAGGGTCCCAGCGCTATATCCCGACGAGCATTGGGAAAAACCCAAAGCACTGCTCCCTCGGGATCAGATCATGACTTACCGCAGCCATTTCCGTACCGGACAGCACGATAAGGCGCTCGCTGCCTGCGAGGCATTTGCCGGAGATGTACTGATTGTTGAATCCGAGAATGATAACTACGTACCGCACGAGACTATAAGCTCGTTCATCTCATCTTTTCATCACAGTAATTCACTCAGCTATCGCATTCTCAAGGGCGCCGATCACGCGCTGCGCGACGAGACATGTCGCAAGGCCTATCACGACCTTCTGCTGACTTGGGTCGAGGAAATGGTTCGCGGTGGCCGCAGAGTGAAATGAGAGATGGTTTCAGCTAGGCTTGGCGCTTGGAGGCGACCGATCAGAAGATCGAGGGCTCGGCTTTCCTTTTTGGTATCTCGTGCGGCCGGAATCCGCTTAGCGAGGACATTTGCCACAAGCCGATCGTCATAGGGTAGCGGAGGTTTTAATACATTTGTGGGTGTCTCGCTTCAGCGCCGCCGCCCCAACTGGGGCGATTTATCGTCAAGATGCAGGTAGTTAGCGTCAAAATCACAAAACTCTGTGAGTGCGGTCACATCAGGCACAAAAATACGTTTCCCTTCGATAGAGATAAGGCTCCCTTCACGAAGCGCGCGCATCATACGATTGACGTGGACCGTCGTGAGCCCGGTGGTGTCGGCAAGCTCCTTCTGCGTCATCTGAAGCTGGAAGCTATCATCCTTGGCCATTTCCACGAGGCGGTACCGCATGAGCAGCTCACACAATAGATGAGCAAGCTGGCGATCTGCAGAACGCTGACCCATGTTGACCAGCCACTCGCGCAACGTCGCCTCATCTACCAGCGTCGCCCACCACAAGGCGCGGTTAATCCTTGGATTCGCCGTCAACCGCGCGACGGTGGCAGGGCTCAGTTCAGCAAGTCGACAAGCGGTCAGGGTGCCGATGCTATGGTCCATGCACCCCAGGATTTGGACGTGGAGGTCACAAATGTCGCCAGGCACAAACAGTGCAAAAATTTTGTCGATTTCCATCCGGCAGCAGTTTGTAGCGACAAGCCAGCCCCTCCATTAGCAAGTGGACGTTGAGAGGCGGTTCGCCTTCGCTAATGATGTCCTGCCTGGCGTGTAGCGGGCGCGTAGCGCAGCTCACCGCACGGAGAGTTTCTCGATCCTCTTCCGTCAGCTTGGCGCCGTGCTGGAGTTTGAGGACAAAGGGGTTATTCATGACCTGCGCCGTCCTTCCGGCAGCGCGACAGTAGAGCCCATGACCGTAGGCTTTGTTCCCACCTCTAAACGTTCCGGCGTTAACATAGGTCAACGCACCCAAATCGTTCGCGTGTACGGTGATCACATTCAGTGCGATCAAAGGGCGGTTTCAATGGCGCATCTCTCCATCCCGATGATGATCCTGAGCGCATTCGGCTTGATTGTCGTCGCGAGCACGATTCTGGGAGACTACGGATTGACGACCCTTGGCAAATACTCTCTCAGAGCCATCGGCGTTGCCTTTATCGGGATCGGATTGATGCTCGCATAATTCGAGCCCACGCTCAATGGAATCAGCGATAGCAGCCTGTAAGTTTCAATTACGCGGCGACCACCTTCGGTCGAGATGAAATAGGGGGGATCCGTGACGGGCTCCCCGGCTCTGCAAAAGACGAATGCGAAGCGTCAAAGGTCGCGGGATTCAGTATACGTAAAGTCTTGCTGGCTAACCTAATCGTACCGCGGCTCTTGAGCTCGCTCAGCACGCGGTTCACGTGCACCGATGTCAAACCAAGCATGTCCGCGATATCTTGCTGAGTGAGCGGGATGCTGCACCGGTCGCCAACCGCCTGCCCGGCAGCGTCAAGCCGTGTAAAGAGCTCGTGAAGCAGGCCGGAAACACGTTCAAGGGCGGATTTGCGCGCCAAGCTCACGGCCATGTCGGTCTGACGGCGGTGCATTGTTAGTATGCTGCCGAGTAGGTCCTTAACCCCGTGCTCACGTCGACTGTGAATGTCTGCCAAAGGGATTAGTCGCGCTTTTATGTTGGTCAGGGCTACAATTGGCAGGTCAGCCTTCCCCGACAGCAGCCAATGAGGCTCACAATAATCACCTGGAAGAAAAAACGAGGTTATCGCTCTGCGGCCGTCGGGCAGGACGCAATTACGGCTCGCCCAGCCTTCCTCGATGCGAAGGATATTCTCCTGGATATCGTTCTTACGCGCCAGATGGTCGTGTTTGCGGAACTCGCGATATGACAACGCGGAAGGATCAGTCATGCTATGCGCCTCTCCGGTTTGCCCGCTCCCTGCATATTCGGTAGGGTTTCATTTCAGGGCAGCATTGATCCAGGTTGCGATTTTGACCCTGATCGGATGAAGCGCCCATTTAGAGCGACGAAGTACAACACCTTTCAGGGGCAATCCCTGCCATCCGGATTGAAATACATTGATCGAGGTTAGCCTTGCGCTTCTAGACTGGAACAACGGACGCGGATTCTTCTTCAGTCTGCATCACTGAAAGGACGCTCCATGACTAGCCCAGATAAGGATGACCGCGGCCCGGACCCGGCACACCCATCGGAGACGCCGCGCGGTGCGTTAGGCGACGCTCGCCCCGACGAGCATCATGATCCTCGCGCGGGTGGCGGACAGAAGCCCGAAAAGATCGAAGACCGCCCAATGGTGGGTGAAGTAAATCCGGATGAATATCCGGCCAAGGAGCGCCGAGACGGAGACGTGACACGCTGAAGAGGTAAAAGCTGCGCGTAGCGAATCCAGACAAGCCCGGATATTAAGGAGCTGTGGTGGGGATTGCGCGCAGGAGCTTATCAATCGCGTAGGAAACGATCATGACAAGCTGGACGCGCAAGCCGTCAAAATTGCAAAAGGATACGGTAAGTGGCTACCGCCCGGCGCTGGATCGCTATTCGCCCCGCACCTTCATAGGTGAGGTAAGTCTTGCCAGTTTGAGGAAGCCCCCTGAATTACGTGATCGTCCAGGCATGTTCATTCTGGACATGGTCAACTGCTTCGATTTTGAAGGAGCTGACGATCTCCAACCGTCCGCGCTGGCAGCGGCGCGTAACATTCATCGCTTGCGAGGTGAGTTTCGTGATCGCCAATGGCCAGTCATTTACGTGAATGACAATTTTGGCGATCGGCATTCGGAAGCTTCCATCCTGATTTGGCGATCGGCATTCGGAAGCTTCCAGCCTGATTGCCGGTGCCTTGGAAATTAAAAATCCTGCTACCGAGCTGCTGCAGCCGGCGCCGGCCGATTATTTCATAATCAAACCGCAGTTTTCCGCCTTCTATGCGACAAACCTGCCGGTCCTGTTACCGCAGCTTGGCGCCAGCAAACTGGTTTTGAGCGGGATTGCCACGGACATATGCGTCCTGTTCACTGCGGCAGATGCCCATATGCGTGACTACGACCTATGGGTGCCTTCGGAATGCGGTCGCTGCAGAACATGAAAACCGGGGCCGATGGGCTTTGGAAATCATGGTACAGAGCATGGGCGCAGACAATTCGGCGATCTCGGAACTTATGGTCGATGGATGGGCTGGCCAGCTTGAAGTACTAGCAGCTTGCCCAGCGAACCGATTTGTTCTCCAGGTGTTGCTATGGACGGCCGAAAGAATGGGAGAGAGACCCCCATGGGGTGGCTGAAGAACAACGGGCTGACGATTGCCCTCCTTTCCCTGTTTGCGATCTGCATTGTCGGGCAGTGGATTTCGGGGTGGCATGTCGCGTTGGAAGATGCCCGAAGGCATGCCGAGCCAAGCTTGTCGCTATTTGCCTATGCCGCCAGTCCGCAATTTCTTTCGTCGGTTTTCGAAAACTGGGAGAGCGAGTTCTTGCAAATGGCAGCCTATGTGGTTCTCACCGCGTTTCTGATCCAGCAGGGCTCTGCTGAATCTAAAGATCCTGATGATCCCAAACGAGACGAACATCTGTACCATCAGGCTTATCGGCCCGGAGCGCCATCCGTATTGCACAAAGGACCGGCGTTGCGCGTCTTGTACGCCCGATCTCTTGGCTTTGTGCTCGCTCTGCTATTTGCAGCGTCGTTTGCAATGCACTGGTTTCAGAGTGCGCACGCGGCGGCGGAGGATGCGCTGGAGCACGGTGAGACACCACTCTCAGTCCTGGCCTATCTTGCCGACGGGAAACTGTGGTTTGAATCTTTCCAGAATTGGCAAAGTGAGTTCCTTTCGACCGCCGTGCTGGTCGTCCTTTCGATATTCTTGCGGCAGCGCGAGTCTCCAGAGTCCAAGGCTGTCGCTGCGCCCAACAGTCAGACCGGAGAATAGAGGAAAGCCGTAAACATTCCACAATTTGCAATCTCGATCGGAGCGGACATGGTAATAGCTTCAAAAGCAAAAATGGCGTCAGCAGAAGAGCGTCTTGCTAGGTATCGAGGCAAGCGCGATTTCACACGGACCTCTGAGCCGTCAGGAGTATCCACGCCGACAGCGGGCAACGGCTTCGTCGTGCAGAAACATGCCGCGAGTCGCCTCCATTATGATTTTCGCCTTGAGCTCGACGGCACGCTGGTCAGCTGGGCCGTGACGCGTGGACCAAGTCCGAACCCCGACGACAAGCGCCTGGCGGTTCGCACGGAGGACCATCCACTCGACTATGCGCGTTTCGAGGGTACGATTCCGAAAGGTGAATATGGCGGTGGCACCGTGATGCTGTGGGACAATGGCACCTGGGAGCCGGTCCCGGAAAAGGATCCAAGCAAGACATTGGCCGAGGGCCATCTGCATTTCACGCTACACGGACGCCGGATGCAGGGTGAGTGGATCATGTTCCGCCTCAAGCCTCGCGGACGCGAAAAAGGCGAAAACTGGATTCTGCGAAAGATCGAGGATGAGTTCGCCGCTGGCTCGGATGATCTTATCGGGATACATCTCACCAGTGTAGACAGCGGCCGCACGATGGAAGAGATCGCCGCTGGCAAAACGATACAGAAACGCAATGTAAGGGCCAAAGCGGCGGTATCCGCGCCGGCGAGAAAAGCTGCTCCGAGCCAGCGCAACAAAAACGGCAAGCTGCCGCCCTTTCAACCGGTCCAGCTTGCAGCTCTAGTGGACCATGTGCCATCAGGCGACCGCTGGCTGCATGAGCTTAAATATGACGGCTACCGAACGCTCATTGCCGTGGGCGGTGGCGAAGGGCGGGCCTATACCCGATCAGGGCTCGATTGGTCGGATCGATTTGCGGGTCTGATCGCCCAAGCTGTCCAGCTCGATGTCGACAGCGCGCTGATCGACGGCGAGGCTGTGGTAACACTAGCCGATGGTCGTACCAGCTTTGCGGCCCTTCAGGCTGCGCTGAAGGATGATCCTGGCAAGATCGATTATTATGCTTTCGATCTGCTTGAACTGAATGGGGAGAATCTGACTGGCCTCCCGCTCATCAAGCGGAAAGAAAAGCTTGCCGAGCTCCTGGCCCAGCAAAAGGGGCACCTTCGCTACTCCGACCATATCGTCGGCAATGGAGAGAAGCTGTTGACCAGCTTTTGCGATGTCGGGTTGGAAGGGGTGATCTCAAAGCGCGCCGACGCGCGCTACAGCGGGTCGCGGAGCGGCAACTGGATGAAGACCAAGTGCATACGCCGTCAGGAATTCGTGATCGTTGGCTTCACCCCTTCGGACAAGCAGCGCGGATTCCGCTCGCTGCTACTGGCCGTCAACGAGGATGGCCAGCTTCGTTACGCGGGAAAAGTAGGTACTGGCTTCGCCGACGAGGAGATCACGCGGCTGATGGAAATCATGGCTCCGCTCGCCCGAAACGAACCAACTGTCGAGGCTCCGCGCGCCGCCGTGCGCGGGGCCCGCTGGATCGAGCCAAAGCTTGTCGCAGAGATCGCGTATCTGGAATTCACGGATGAAGGGGTCTTACGCCATCCCAGCTATCTCGGCTTGCGTGAGGACAAGAAGCCAGAAGCGGTGGTCATCGAAAAGGAAGCAGCGGTTGATGTGGCCACTGCTTCTTCGATCAGCATAGTGAATATCAGCAACCGCGAACGGGTGATCTTTCCCGAAGGCAAGCTCACCAAGGGTCAGTTGGCGGATTATTACGAAACCGTGGTGCCCATCATGCTGCCATGGGCGGGGAGCCGGCCTATCAGCTTGGTACGGTGCCCGCAGGGGCGGGCGAAGAAATGCTTTTTCCAGAAGCACGACGCCGGCAGTTTCGGCGATACAGTCAGGCAGGTCGGCATCCGGGAAAAGGATGGACATGAAGAAGCCTATCTCTTCGTCGATACGCCTACCGGCCTTCTCACTTGCGTGCAGATGGGTACAATCGAGTTCCATGGCTGGGGGGCGCGGATCGAGGATGTCGAGAAGGCGGACAGACTCGTGTTCGACCTCGATCCTGACGAGGGCCTTGATTTCAAGGATGTCGTGTCTGCCGCATTCCATATGCGCAATCTTTTGTCCGAAATGGGGCTTACGACATTTCCGATGGTGACCGGTGGGAAAGGGGTTCACGTCATCGCGCCGCTCACTCCGTCGGCGGAGTGGCCGGTGGTGAAGGACTTTGCCCATCGCTTTGCCACGGCGCTGGAGCAGTCGGAGCCGACCCGCTTCACTGCTGCGCTTTCGAAAGCGAGACGGACCGGACGGATTTTCATTGACTATCTGCGCAACCAGCGCGGCGCCACAGCGGTGATGCCCTACAGCGCGCGCAACCGCGAACACGCCCCGCTTGCGGTCCCAGTCACCTGGGAAGAACTGCGCAATCTTGATAAGCCGTCCCGCTGGCACATCGGCGATGGTGCCGAAATGCTGAAGCGTGCATCATCGAAAAATCTCGCGATGTGGGGTCGGGCCGACCAGTTTATCCCTGATCTTTAACCGGTCCAGCTAAGCCTAAAGGCAATCATTGAGGGCCTTTAGGCTTAGCTGGACCCCGATTCCATTGTCGTGCAGGGCCCCGTTTGGTGATCGCGCCTCGTCGTGCGCCCATATGCTCTCCGTGAAAGCTGGACTTTAGTTTGTGCCGCTAGTCCATAGCGCCGCTGGATATCTTTCAACGTCAATTGACCCTCTCGCGGCTCGCTGTTTTGCCCAGTTGTCAATTAGCTAGTCCAAATGCCACCTAGAGCGGTCCGAGCTCGACCGTGTAGGCTGCAATGGCGGCCTCTCGATGCGCAATTCCGCGCTGCCAAAGATGATCCGCTATCCTGCGCGAAAGCCGCCTGTGGTACGTAAAGCAAAAGCATGCAAAGCCCTGTCTGAAGTTTCCGCATAATGTCCCTGCTACATCTCTATGTTGACGAAACCACATAGGGACTGCGTCGTTCTATTAGCGATGATGAACAAATACCGCTTCAACATGAAATGGGCCATGCTTGTAACGGCATTTCTGCTGCCAGGTTGTGAGGCTTTGCCGCGCGATCCGGAAAATACGTCACAAAGGATTGCGCATGAAAGGCAGTTCAAAGTTGGAATGGTTGCCGGCACCGAACGCAGGAAGGAGGGCCAGCAGCTGATAGGCGAGATTTCCAAGCGCATCTACGCACATCCGAGTATTGCGGTTGGCACAGCGGAAGATCTTCTCCAACGAGTGTCTGATGGAAACCTCGATCTCGTTTTAGGTGAGTTCACCAAAGCCAGTCCGTGGAAGACGGAGGTAGCTTTCGGGCCACCCCTGCGAGCATCAGGTCCAAAAAGCGATCCACTCGAACTGAAGGCAGCGATGCGAAACGGTGAGAACCGTTGGATCATGCTTGTGGAACGCGCATCGCGCGCCGTTTCAGCGGAAGCGAGAAGCCAATGAGCAACAGTTTGCCAACCGAACTTCGCAATACCATGCGCGCTGCTATCAGGCTGGAATATTGGAACCTGTTCTGGACGTCGACCATCATCGTCGTGATGGGGCTCGTGCTCGGCCAAAGCCAAACCATGAAGACGGCATGGGTAGAGGACACCCTTGGTGTCGTACCTCCGATCATGTTTCTCATCGCCGCTCACATGGAACTGAAGGGTGAGAGGTCCAAAAGATTTCCATTCGGCTTCGAGCGGGTCAACGGGCTCGGCTTTTTCGTTGCGGCAGTCGCGCTTACGGCGGTGGGGTTGCTTCTACTCTATAACGCGGTCGTAGCCCTTGTGACTGCCGACCACGCGACGGTCGGATCAATCGCGCTGCTGGGCTATGATTTCTGGCTTGGGTGGCTGATGATCGCAGCACAGCTTTATTCGCTTATTCCGCCCATTCTTATCGGACGGAAGGAGCTACCACTCGCCGAGCAGCTGAACGACAAGCTGCTGCATACCGATGCCCTTATGAACAAAGCGAATTGGCTGACCGGGGCGGCGGGCCTTGCCGGGGTCATAGGCCTTGGGTTTGGCTGGTGGTGGTCCGATTCCATAGCGGCGGCGATCATTTCGATCGATGTGATCAGCGATGGCGTCAAGGCGCTGCGATCTTCAACCGCCGAATTGATCGACGGTTCACCACGGGCCCTTTCCAGCCCTAAGCTTTCCGGCGATGCGCTTAAACTCGAAGAGCGTCTGCGCGATGAATTTCCAAACGCGATTATTCGACTGCGCGAGACAGGTCGCTTGATCCGAGCCGAAGTCCACGGCGTATATGCGCCAGAGGAGGATCGGCAGCCGCGCCATTATTGGCCCAAGGAAGAAGGCCGTGCATGGCGGCTTGCGCAAGTCAGTTTCATACCTCCGATTACGGATGGATTGTAAGAGGCGCCACAATACCGCAAATGCAATCGCACGCCCAATCCTGGTTATTCGCCTATCCCACGAATGACCGGTTCAGTCACTCAGCTGCCAATTTTACGCTCATAGGAAAGGACCGTCCGGTTCTGGCAGCTAGCAACCAATGGCATTCCTGTCTTGAAGGCCACGGCATGCGGAGGCTCGTGATCGGGCCGGTAGCTCAGGGAGAACCTCTCCGGCCCGATCAACTGCCGACGAAACAAACAGGGGGGCAGCGCCGTCGGTGAGTGCATAATGCCGCTCCGGCCACATGGTTCCGGGAGTTCCCTGCCTCGGGTTGTTTGTGGCCGTGACAGAAAAAATCATGTCGTTAATATGGTTGGGCTATAGAACTTTGCATCCATATTCAGCGCAAGCATGTGCTCGAGCCATCGATACGGTTAGGCGTTGCGGTCGAAGTGGACCCCAGCGTGTTTCCTCAAGCCGAAAGCCCGGCCATGGCGGTCATCCCTGATTTCGACGGCCTCTGGCTCACGATTATTCAAAAGACCACTCAGCCTCTGGAGGAAGTTCCGATCCTCGAAAGCTTTGAATGGGTCCATCCTCAAGACAGCGCTGTTCCGCCGATCATGAACTAGACGCGCTGGTGCGGCCTGTTGCGCGGAGATCGGTTGACTGCGGGGCTCCATCGAATGGACTGCCGTAACCCGCAGCCGTGCGGTTGCTTGCCATCGAGAAGGCGCCAAATCAATAGGCGGTCGAACGACAGTCCAAGCTGCTGTCCTAATGTATGTATGAAAAATGGTACTGCGATGTCGGCGACAGGTCGCGTGTTGTAACCGAGCATCGCAGTAAATAGGGCGGTGGCAAAATTCTTTCTATGGCGCAAGCCACTAGCACCTTCTTATTTGTCATTCGTGGATATCTAGTGCTGCGCCAAACAGAGCTTCAAAGCATCAGGGCTCAAAAAAGTGCCGGCACCTGGTGACAGGCGCCGGCAGGACGGAGCCCCACCACGCGGTCCCCAGTGATCGCGCTATGATCGAGCTGGCCCGCAGTATTCAGCCAACGGGCCAGCCCGATCAAGTCCAGCGCTTCGGGGTGGGAAGTCGCGCTGGCATAACCTCAACACGGCCCATCGACGATAGTTTCAGCGTCTTGATCTAGATTGGGATCTGACGGGAGAAGCGCTTCAGGCTGTGCTGACGTCCGCTATTCGTGATCGGGCCGGTTACCAGGGCAGGTTGGCCGGCCCGATCAACTACCGACGAGACAAACGGGGGTAAGCGCCGTCGGTGAGTGCATAATGCTGATCGTGTCAGATGGTTCCTCCATCTTGCTGATGAGCCAACAAATCCTTGAAGCGATGCAACCTGTTACCGCGTAGACTCATTACGCGCTGCACCAGATGCGGATGCATATGATCTTGATGGCTGCGAGGAAGTTGGCGGGTTTTTTGTCGTATCGGGTGGCGATACCGCGGAACTGCTTGATGCGGTTGAAGAAGCGTTCGACGAGGTTTCGCTGCTTGTAGAGCCATGGCGAGAAGGCGAAGCGCTGCTTGCGGTTTGATCGGTTGGGAATGTTGGCCCAGACGTTCCTGGTCGCAGCCGCCTCGCGAATGGCGTTGCTGTCATATCCCTTGTCGCCCAGCAGAGTTGCACCGTCGGGAATGGCTTCGATCAGCGCCTCGGCTTCGCAGGCGTCGTGAACCTGCCCACCTGTCAGCCTCAGGCTGACAGGGCGTCCGTCAGCATCGGCAAGAGCATGGAGTTTGCTGGTGAGACCGCCCCGGGAACGTCCCATGCCACGATCGCAGCTTCCCCCTTTTTGCCCGTCGCACTGTGCTGGTGGACGCGCATGCAGGTGGAATCGATCATCACCAGTTCGCCATTATATCCAGCGGAAACCGCCGCCAGCAGCCGGTCCCAGACCCCGGCTTTGCGCCAGCGCACGAACCGATTGTAGCAGGTCGTCGAAGGTCCGTAGCGCTCTGGCACTTCGGCCCACGTCGCTCCCGAGCGAAAGCGCCACATGATCCCGTTGAGAACTCGGCGATCATCCACCCGTGCCACGCCCCGTGGCTTGTTGGGCAACAACGGCTCAATAATCGCCCATTCCCGATCTGTCAGTTCGTACCGCCGTCGTGCCATCAAGCCCTCCAAGTCTGGAACACTCTGAATCATGCGAACAGCCAATCCTCAAGGCATTTTATGAGTTTACAGCCTAACGCTTTGCAGCGAATATGACGGCTGTGACCCGAAGGCCTTCAAGGCCCTCCCAACCGACCCGAAGCTTTTACGGCGCTGGGTTTTTCCCGGTGACTTTCAATTGCCATGGTTGGCTGAACTAATGCGGTGAAGGGAGGCATCCACCGCATCAGTTCACTTCTTCGATGTCCCTCGCGCTCTTGCCCGCGATCGGCGGCCAGGTACCTTTATCCCAAAGCATCACTGTGCCGCCGCCATACTCCCTTCTGAGAATACCACCTTCGAATTCGCCATGGGATAACGGATGATCCTCGGCGCGCACGGCAAGGCGCTTGTCGTCGGGATCGGCGCTCGGTCCACACGTTACCGCTCAGGACTTGAGCACGCCGTCGACTTCGAGACGGAAAGCCCAGTGCAGCCGCCGGGCGGCTTGCTTCTGCACGATAAAGGAATTGCCACGGGTCCTGCCACTTTTGCCGGTAGGTTTGGCGGTCTTCGCGAAATCCCGTTTGCGGTTATATTGCGCGAAGAGATCGGCAGCGGCGCTTCCGCTCTTGCCGCTACGCTTTCTTGCGTGCACGGCTACCACTCGACGAAGAGGTCGTCTCCACCGCGGTTTTGCGCTTCGATGAGGTGGACTTGCTGGCGGGCTTGCCCCCGACTGACTTTTTGAGCGCCGCCATCAGGTCGATGACGTTCCCCTTTCCATGGGTCGGTTCTTCGACATCCTCAAGTATACGCTTTTTGCTCCTGGACTTGGACTTCTTGTCGATCAAGCGATGGAGCGCATCGACATAGCGGTCGTGGAATTCGGCCGGTTTGAACGGCGCGGACTTCTTTTCGATTAGCGTGGTTGCAAGGTCTAGAAGATCGGTATCCGGTGCCGTGTCCTTGATCTCGCGGAAGTAGCCTTGGGCCTTCTGGACCTCGTCGGCATAGCGCAGCACTTCCATCACCAGTCCGCGCCCGCACGGTTTGATCGAGACCAGTTGTTCACGCCCGCGCACCGCCAGCTGGCCAAGGCCGACCTTTCGGGCCTTGCGCAGCGCTTCGCGCAATACGCTATAAGCCTCCTCTGCCAAATCATCGGCCGGGACGACGAAATAGGGCTTCTCGTAATAGAGCACGTCGATCTCGTGGGCATCGACGAACTGGACAAGTTCGAGCGTCTTGCGACTTTCGATCCTGACCGCTTCGATCTCTTCTTCGTCGAGCAAAACGTAACTGCCCTTGGAAATCTCGAAGCCCTTGATGATCTCGTCGCGGTCGACTGGGCCGACGCCGGGCGCGACCTTTTCATAGCGGATGCGCTTGCCGCTTGGCTCATGAATCTGGTGGAAGGCAATCGCCGCTCCCGATCGCGTAGCGGGATAGACCTCGATCGGGATCGAGACGAGAGCCAGACGGATATGGCCTTTCCAGTATGCGCGTGCGGGCATGGACTGCCTCCTTGTTCGGCACTCACAAGCGGTAAGCAGGGGAGGTGGTTCCCGGCAACTCTTCAGCAATGAAGAGTTGCCGGGATTATGAATACGGTCAACTATCCTGCACACGAGTACCTTTGAAATTTCGGACCCGGATCAACGGAGGCAATCCCAGGGGTGATCGACCGAAATATGGGCGTTGGCGAACGTACCCCTTTAGGCAGATTGTGCCTACAGCATTGGGGGGCGATGCCAGACGCCGACGCGATTTCTCGTGATGGCAGCGTGTCGATAACATGGATCAAGGATACGGAGCCTTCACTTCTCCAAGCGATTACGCCTTCGTGGCCCGCCGCAACGCAGGAGAATAAGGAGATGTCTCTCCATAACATGATCGCGCTTCATCCGGACGTCGATACGTTGAATGAAGAACTTGCTACTGCAGCACGTCATGCACTTTTCTGCGCGGCTTTGTGTACATCTTGCGCGGACGCCTGCATTGCGGAAGATGAAGACATGCGACAATGCATCCGGGCCTGCCTCGACTGCGCTGATGTCTGCGGCGCGACGGCTCGTCTGGCGATGAGACACACAGGAAGCAATTCCGCAGTATTGCGAACGATGGTCGAGACGTGTGTTATAACGTGCGAAAGCTGTGCGGAAGAATGTGGACGTCATGACCACGAGCATTGCCGTCTCTGCGCGGAAATGTGTCGGGAATGCGCCTCTGACTGTCGCCAGGCATTTCCCGCAATCTGATGACGAGAGATGAGGGATTCAGACCGCAAAAATGGTCCCACAAAACGATATCGCCTTCAGTCGTCCTCGATCTGGAAAACAGGACGTTCAGGCAGGAGAATCGCGTCACGAAGCTTCGCTCACGTGTTCAGCAAGGCGTTTGGCGGCCAGTCGCAAAGAGCAGCTGATTCCCGCGCATGGACACACCACCCCATCGTTTTTCTGTAGCAGGTGGCAGTCTTCGTAGAGAGCGCCGGAGGGCTGACAACTACCGAGCAACGAGATCTTTCTGACAACGCAAAGGAGCGTGTTATGCCGCGTGGAGACAAGTCCAGCTATACCGACAAGCAGAAGCGAAAGGCCGAGCATATCGAGGAAGGCTATGAAGATCGCGGGGTTGGTCATGACGAGGCGCAGCGGCGAGCCTGGGCCACAGTTAACAAAGAGTCAGGAGGTGGCAAGAAATCGGGTTCGGGGCGAGGAAAGAAGGAAAGCCACGCGTCATCACGCAAGGGCGGGCATATCGGGGGAGCAAGCCAGACTCACGAGCAAAGATCGGCTGCAGCGAAAAAAGGGTGGGACACCCGCCGCAAGAAGAGCGGATGAAGGTGACTTTCGGAAAAGGACGATGTCGATTTTCGCACCATTTCGACGATGATGACGCACTTTAGCGCTACGAAAGGCAGTGCTTCTCGGCCTGAATCGGGAGATGATTTTTAATACAGATCAGTTTTTTCGCAAAATTGGAAAACAAAGTCGCGGTGATCCGTTGACGTGTGATCTGGTGAAAGGGACATGCCATGCCAGTTCCTGGCGAATGTATAAATTCGATGCGTTCCATTTCCGTCCGCGTTGCTCGTCTCGCGCCTGATTCATGCGAATTGCAGATTGATCCAGAAGCGCGTTTTTCCGGGGATGCGGGAAATCTTTGGATCGGGGCTGTTGGGCCCGTGCCTTTCCGCATTGAGTGGAACCATTCAGAAGCAAACCGGCTCGCCATTCGTTTCGAACATCAGTTGGATCGGCGGATCATTGATCATTTCCGTACCGTTAGCGGTCGCTGACAGATGGTGGGATGTTGAATCTGCTGCAGAGAGAAAGCCCCGCAAAATGAATAATCCGAACAATCCTGGGCCTCGCCGCAAGGGTAAAGCAGCAATAGCGATTGTAATTATTGTTGGCATCATTATTGCTATAGTGTTTGTAGGTAGCAATATTGGGCATTTCAAAACATTGAAGGATCAGGAAAGATCTGCCGAGAAAGGCTAGAGGTAATTTTTAGGATGTTGCCTATTTTGTGCAATGGGCGGCCGATTGTTTGTTTTTCGGGCCACGCTATTTTGGGTATGTTTCGCTATCGCCGCGAGTGTTCAAGGGCATGGAACGGACAACATCTTGCCCCCCGCATTTGATGACATGGTCCTTGGCGGAGTTGCGATAGAACCCGATATACATGGACGGGCGTTAAGCCGCAGATGTCCGCGATTTCCTGCTGTGTAAGGCAAATGGCGTATTCGTGAGGGGAAGAGGGGCTTTGTCCCTAGAGGCGGTCATGCAGTTCTTGAAATAGGAATGCCACCCGTTCCACCGCTGTCTTGCGTCCAAGGGGCAGGAGCCATTCGCTCTGGCGTTCGAAGGCCGTGAGCATTTCGCCCGGCATATGTATTTTACCGCAAACCAGTTCGGTCACCGCCCGGTAATTGTCCTGTTAGTGAAGGCCAACGCGCCAATTGGGTATTGACATCCCTGCAAGCAGGAAGCGCGGGCTCGACCATAGACTCCGGCCTTACGACAATTTTTTTGGATTCCCTATGGACTGGTATGTCCGGCTGCCAGGCCATGCGACGGCGATCTCGGGGGAGGGTACTCACTGCGCAGGTAGCTTCCTTCGAAAACGGCCAGCGCCGCCAGTTCGTCGAAATGCGGAATGCGAAGCTGCTTTTGATTAAGATCGACAAGCCCCCGCTTGCGTAGTTCCTGCAGAGTGCGGTTGGTGTGGACCTGCGTTAGTCCGCACGCTTCGGAAATCTGGGTTTGCGTGAGAGGGAAGGGACAGGTTGTGTCGTCACAAAGGCCGGCCATCTGCTGGCGAACAAACAGTTCGCAGAACAGATGGCTGATGCGTTCAAGGGCATTGCGTTGCCCCAACATGGCAATCCACCGCCTTTGGATAGCGAGTATTCGAAGATGCCCCGCCCAGAAAGGCGTGGCAAATTCCTGTCGGTGGAGTAAAGTCTCTTGCAATTCGCTGGTGCCGATTTCGCCGACTGCAACCTCGGTCAGCGCCGTCAGCGTGCAGTCTGCCGGGCGAGAGGCCACGCTTCCTAAATTACACATATCGCCTTGAATGGCGAGGCCGACGATTTGGCGGCGCCCGTCGGGTAGTTGCAGGGCTTGCTCGATCCAGCCCTTGAGAACCACTAGGATTCCGGATGGCGTTTCATGTTCTGAGCACAGTATCTGACCGGGCTGGAATGTCCTCAGAGTCTTCTTTGCGGCGACATCTGCAAGGATCCCGGTTTGCGCCCGCAGCAGACGTATTTGCACCGGTGATACCATCTCTCTCGTCCTGTTGCCCCGCATGCGTTGCACCATCGAACGACTGTCGCATGCATTCACATAGATCAATAAATGCCCGTCCCTGCTCCGGCCTGGCCTAATTTGCCCGCATCTGATCGTTTTTAGCGCGCACAACCGGCAATTATGGTGTTTTTAAAGGGATCGCTTCCGCGATTTCTGTAGCTCGCCCTCGAGCGTCAAGCCGATGGCGTTCCGAGAATCGCGCCTGCTACTCCACTGAACAGTCAGCAAGAATTTCCAGCGGCTTTAACGCATGTGAATGAACAAAGAAAACCGACAGCCCAATGACATCGTCCCCAAACCTTCTGGAGCCCGTCACGGCGTTGTCCTTGCGTCTGTCCGCATTCGTCCATCTTACGAGCGAGGACCGTCTATTGCTGTCGCAGGCTCTGGAGAAGCGCACCCGAATTGTAGCGCCACGCCAAGACATCATACGCGAAGGAGAAGAGCCTCATTACGTCCACGTTATCCTGGAAGGCTGGGCTCAGCGCTACAAGCAATTGGCTGATGGCAGGCGCCAGATCCTGTCTTTCTTTATCAATGGCGACCTTTGCGACACGAATGTCTTTATCCTTAAGGAAATGGATCATTCGCTCTCGGCCGTGACGAGCGTTCGTTTGGCGGAGATCGGGCAGCAGGAGTTTCAGACGCTCATGGATCGCTCGCCCAGGATTGCCCGCGCGCTTTGGTGGCACGAGTTGGTGACCGTTGCAATTCAGCGCGAGTGGACGACCAGCATCGGCAGGAGAACTGCATACGAACGTATCGCCCACTTGTTTTGCGAAATGTATGTTCGTCAGCAGGTCGTGGACATGATCGAGGACGGTAGCTGCGAATTTCCGCTCACCCAGGCGGAAATTGCCGAAGCGACAGGCCTGACCCATGTCCATGTTAATCGCACAGTTCAGGAGATGCGTCGCGACAATCTGATCGAATTGCGCAACAAGCGGCTTTTGGTAAAGGATTTGCCTTCGCTCATGTCGGTGGCTCTGTTCAACCCTAATTACCTGCACCTCGACAGGAGGGAAAGGCAGCTCGGCTTCAATGGTTGAATGGCCGGGCATCAGCAGCGCCGACACAATGATGTCATCGCTTTCGCGCGGCGCATGGAGTGATGTCGGGCTGCCCGATCCGCACCGATGGCCCTCTCGATTGCAGGCCATGGTTGATCTGATCGCCGCTTCACCGCAGCCCATGGCGATATTGTGGGGAGACCGCCGCGCGAGAATTCACAATGATGCCTACGAAACGATGTTTTGCGAAGGCATGTTCGCCCAACTCGGGACTAGCGGCCGTGCAATGCCACTGGCACCGGGAGAAAGCCTTCTGCATGAACTGGCTTTCAACGGTACCGCAAGTAGCTTGCACGACGTACTTCGTCCTTGTGAGCCGGGACTGATACGCGATGCAATTCCAGTTGACATCACCTGCTCACCGCTCCCTGACGAGGCAGGAGGCATTACGGGAGTTTTGCTGGCTTTCCTGTTCCGCGGCCACGCAGACAAGCCCGGTGAAGAGAATATCCTCGCGCAAAGTCGTGCCCGTCAGGAGGGGTTGCATAGTCTGCGAAATGCCTTGGGTGTCGTCCGAATGATCATCCGCAGAACAATGTCGGCCAGCCTAAACCGCGAAACAGCGCTGATGCACATGGAAGGTCGGATCGACGCCTTCTCCCGCATCCAGATGGCGATTGGAACGGCTGCGGGGGCTCGCGGTATCTATCTGGCCGATGTGATCGGGGATGAACTTGCGGTGCATCTCGCGCGCGATGGCGAGGCTTTGGTGCTTGCGGGGCCGGAACTTGAGCTTTCCTTCAAAACCGCAGAGATGCTGGCCCTTGCCTTTCATGAGTTGGCCACAAACGCCGTCAAATATGGGGCCTTGTCAGTCGAGGACGGCAAAATATCAGTGACTTGGGCCGTGCAGCGCCGCAGCAGGGTGCCATGGTTGATACTGGACTGGAAAGAAAGCGGCGTTTTTTCGGTGAGAAAGGGGCAGGGCGGGTTCGGTACGGAGCTTTTATTGCTGTTGCTGCCCGATGAACTTGGTGCGGTTACCGACTTGGACTTCCAGTCCGATGGCCTGGAATTCCATCTCGAGCTGCCTCTTCAAGGTGGGCCTTTCAGGCCTTGATGATCGCATCAAGTTCACCCGCCAGCCGATCCACCCGTATGGGTTTTTCGTAACGCGGGATGCGGGAAAACCGGGTGGGGATCGCGTCGCCATCGTAGCCTGTCGAAAAAAGAAAAGGAACATGATCTGCGAGCAACTCGTCCGCAAAAGAAAATACCGATTGCCCCTGCAGATTGATATCCAGCACCGCAGCATCGATTGATCTTCCCGATCGATACTGGGCCTCGCCCTTATCCACAGAAGCAAAGGGGCCAAGGACTTCCATACCAGCGTCCTCAAGCACTGCCGAAATTTCGCTTGCGATGAGGTACTCGTCCTCGAGAACAAGAACGCAATAAGGGGGTGGGTCAAGCTTGAGGGCCTTCCGATCAGATTTTTGCCGCCGCACATGTTGGCAGACAAGAGCAGTTACCTCTCGATAATCTACCCATGATTGAGGTCTGCATTGATGTATTCCATGCCCGCAATTCGCCCATCGCAGGTTTTGCACCATCCGCGGTTTTTCAAGGCCTTTAGTGCACACCGGCGGTGCCGTGTACCCGCGCTGGATTTCGCGGTCGTACTCGGCGCCTTTCCTTGGCCTGCATTGCAGAATGGCTCGAGCAATGTTTTGGCACCATGGAAAACGCGACGGCACGCACCTTAGCGAAAAGTCCCAGGCTCTGTCGTTTTGGCACAGGCTTACCGTTTAGCGTACTCAGGATAGGATCGGCTTTCAGTGGAATGCGGTCCGTCCGCGATGGGGTTGAATCGCGTTGTTTTGGTGCAACTGGCCCGGTCGATGACCTGTGCGGATCGTACGATGCCAGGATGCTGACACGACGAAGGCATCTGCAACGATACGCGCATGACTGTGTTGGTTGCAGGAAGCATGAAGAAAGGACGAATGATGGCGCCTGAGCCCGATCAAAGTCACCAGCGTTCAAATGAGAACCGTGGCGGAAAAAAGCTTAATATTATTCTGACGGGAGCCGTGGCTCTGGTGGTGGTGTTGGCGGTTGGTGTGATGTGGGCCGGCGCAGACACCACCAAAAGACCAGGGGCCGATCCGGGAAGTACGCAGCACGCGCCTGCCGATTGATCTGACGCTCGCTATCGTGCCCATCAGATGGGAGACTGTTGCGCAATAGACTTCTTGCCTCCGAGTTCTCTGGTTCGATCTGAAGGTCGCACATGGTGAGGCCAAGTCGCCGCCCTTGAATGCGAAAGGCGCTGATATGACCTTCATGCGGCCAAGCCCCCCCTGCAAAGGTATGCCGGCTGGCATTGGCGTAGATTGAGTGTGGCATCGGAACTCTGGGAACATGGCGCGGTCGTGTCGATGGAAACGCGCTGGCGATGATCGCGATGGAGCGAAAAGACGATTTAGACCGTGTGTTCCGGCATTTTTCCGGAAATGAGCGGCGCTTATGCCGCTCAGGCCGGCTCCGGTGGCAAAAGCGCAAGCTTGGAGTGGCTACAGCAAATCAATTCGAGGATTACGTTGTTATGAACAGCCATTCAGATCTCTTTGCTCCGCTCCGGATCGGTGCCCTTGAAGTGCCAAACCGCGTGCTCATGGCACCGTTGACCCGAAACCGTGCCCATGCGGATGGAACGCCTGCAAATTTCGCCATCGCCTACTATCGACAGCGGGCGTCGGCGGGGCTCATCATTTCTGAAGCCACGCAGATATCTGCGATGGGCAAGGGTTACATCGATACGCCCGGTATCCACAGCAAGGCGCATGTGGAAGGTTGGAAGCCTGTCATTGAGGCCGTCCACGCGGCCGGGGGCGAATTTTCTGCCAGCTCTGGCACGTCGGGCGGATCAGCCACACGTCTCTTTTGCCGGAAGGAAGGTCCCCCGTTGCCGCCAGCGCCATCCGCGCCAAGGCACAGACCTTCACCGCCGAGGGGCCCACCGATACCTCGCAGCCTGAGGCTCTAGATGCCGATGGAATTGCCGCGACGCTTGACGATTACGAGCGTGCCGCCCGATTTGCCATGCAAGCTGGCTTCGACGGCGTGGAGGTCCATTCAGCAAATGGGTATCTGCTCGACCAGTTTCTTCAAGATGGTACCAACCACCGTGACGATGATTATGGTGGCTCAATCGATAATCGTCAGCGGCTGCTGCGCGAAACGCTGGACCGGGTTCTGTCCGTATTTCCCGCCGATCGGGTGGGAGTTCGCCTTTCGCCCCTTGGGCAGGCGAACGACATGAGTGACAGCAATCCGGAAGCCACCTTTTCCCTTGCCTATCATATGCTTGGAAAGCGCAATCTCGCGTATCTCCACGTGATCGAACAGTTTACAGGACAGGATACAGGAGAGCATGAGCGCGCGTTGCTGAAGCGCTTACGCGCGCATTATGACGGGGTTTATATTGCCAATGGCAATTACGATGCGGACCGCGCCGCTGCCGCGATCATGGCAGGGGATGCGGATGCGATAAGCTTTGGCCGGGCTTTTATTGCCAACCCCGATTTGCCGGAGCGCCTGCGTGTCGAAGCTGAGTTGACAAAACCTGATCAGGCAACGTTCTATGGCGGCGGGGTCAAGGGATACTCCGATTATCCCTTTCTTGCGCCCGACCATTGACCCGGTTGGGTGATATGCAGGCCATGCGCCGTTCGTTATTTTTGCTTGATACAGTGTATCTGCGTGCCCTGGTCTGTCATCTTGCCGAGCTTCGACTGCTTTACGGCATCCACAATGCTATCGTTGCAAATTCAAATGCCAGGGTGAGCCAACCTGGCTTGCTCGCCCGCGCGCACCGATCGGAGTTTAGAGTCCTATTCCGAGGAGGAACCCCTCCGACTTCAGTCGGATACTGGCTTTAGCCACAGACTCGCGTGGTAGCCTGTAACCTCGGGAAAAACGGAAGCTTTACGCCTTCGGCGGCTTCCGTTTTTCCCGAGGTTACAGGCTATGGCGTATCGGTCCGGTTGTCACACGACATTCCATCATCGCTACCATCTCGTTTGGGCGCCGAAGTATCGGTACAAGGTGCTCATCGGCGATGTGCGTTTGCGGGTTCGCGAGATCATCCGGCAGGTCTGCGCCGAGATGGGCGTGACGATCATAAACGGCGCGCTGTCGAAGGATCACGTCCACATGTTCGTCGAGATACCGCCCCACGTCTCGGTCGCCGACTTCGTGCGCCGCGCCAAGGGGCGCTCGTCGCGCAAAATCCAGCAGGAGTTCGAGCACATCCGTAAGCGCTACTGGGGGTAACGCTTCTGGCAACGCGGCTACTTCTCCACCACATCCGGCAACATCACCGATGACATCATCATGCGTTATCTGGACCGACATACCCACAAGGATGGCTTCAGCCCCTCCGCTTGATCCTACCGGCGTCAGCCGGTCAGATGGGGTGGTTGCCGCCCTCCCCAGACGGCATCTCAATGTGCCAAGATCGTGGTGTTTGCAGCCACAGAGCGGAAAGGATGGCAACCGTGACGAAGGATACGATGATCGGGGTAGATCTGGCAAAGAATGTCTTTCAGCTGCACGCGGCGTCGATGCGTGGGCAACCACGGTTCTGCAAGAAGCTATCGCGAGAGAAATTCCGTAGTTTCATGGCGGAGCAGCCGCCAGCAGTGGTGGTGATGGAGGCTTGCGGCAGCGCGCACTATTGGGCGCGTGAGATGGTCCGGCTTGGCCATGAGGTGAAGCTGATTGCTGCTCAATATGTGAAACCGTTCGTAAAGCGGCAGAAGAACGATGCGGCGGACGCCGAGGCCATCGTCATCGCCGCACAGCGCCCTGAGATGCGCTTTGTAGAGCCCAAGACCGCCGAGCAACAAAGTCGAGCCATCCTTTTTCGGGCCCGCGAACGGCTTGTCCACCAGCGCACCGAATTGATCAACGCGCTTCGAGCCTGCCTTTATGAGTATGGGCATGCTGTTCCGCAGGGAATGCACCAGATCACGCGGATCGCCGAGATAGTGGAAGCGCCAAATAGCGAACTGCCCGCTTTGATGCGCGAGGAGTGCGCAGAACTGCTGGAGCAAATTGCCGAGCAGACGGTGCGTATCAATGCCCGAACTGCGAAGATCAAGGCGCTGGCTTCCCAGGCCGATACGGCGCGGCGTTTGCAGACCATCCCCGGCGTTGGCCCCTTAACCGCGCTGGCTGTCGAGGCGTTTGCCCCGCCGATGGAGAACTTCAAGTGCGGTCGTGACTTTGCCGCTTGGCTCGGCCTTGTTCCGCGCCAGTTCTCTTCCGGCGGTAAAGAGCGTCTCGGACGCATCTCGAAGGCGGGGCAAGCTGATATTCGCAGGCTGCTGATTATCGGTGCGATGTCGCGGCTGAACCGACTTGGGCAGAGATCAATCCCAGAAGCTTCATGGCTGGCACGCATAATAGCGCGAAAGCCCCGAATGCTCGTTGCGGTCGCGCTGGCCAACAAGATGGCGCGGACGATCTGGGCATTGATAACGAAAAATGAGGATTATCGAATTCCGGCGCAGGCAGCGGTGGCATGAGCGACATCCGACCGACCCTGCCTGACGCCGGATAATGGGGGAATAAGAAGGCGATGACCCGAATGGGCAAAATGATCGACCAGATCTGGATCAGGAAAACCAGGTGAATGACGAGAGCATTGCAGCTCGACGGTTAGATTTGGACCTGATCCGCAGATCACCATACCGGCCAGCGGCTTCCGAAATGCCGCAATCAAAGGCCTGACAGAAGACCGCACTCGATCACAAACCCACCGGATCCGAAACTTCTTGCTTCACGGGCGGCAACCACAGAAGTCATTCAGCATTGAGAATAAAACGCTGTTCCATCGGCTTCCTGATGAAATGACACGATTGGGAACTCACGGGTGTGGTTTGTGCAGGCCTGTCGCACAAGGGAAGGGCACTGCGCGACGTTCCGGCTTGAGATGGAAATAATCACCGCTCATGCTCGCATCTCAGCGCATATAACCTTCAAATGAAATTTCGGGTCCGTAAACCTGGCCCCGTACGACGAGCCGCGCCCCGGCGACTGGTGTACGGATCGCGTTCACCGCTTATCCGAGGCGGGCGCCGTGTGCCACCTCCCGCCACGGAGACCCAGAAAAGTTCTGCTTTGGCCGCTTCCGGCGCGTTGGGTTGGCACAGAGTCATGAAGTCAGCGCCCAAATCGCGGTCCTTCGGTCATGGGCTTGGGGGCTGTTCCGGATAATGGCCTTGCGCAAACGTCTCGATCAGTTTTGCGCAAAAGGCGGGAAGGTCGTCTGGCTTGCGACTTGTGACCAGACCTTGGTCCACAACGACCTGCTCATCGACCCAGTGGCCACCGGCGTTCTCGATGTCGGTCCTGACCGTTGGAAACGAAGTCAGCGTACGGCCTTTCAGCACATCGGCTTCCACCAGTAACCACGGTGCATGGCAGATTGCGCCAACGGGTTTGCCCGCCTCAAAAAAGGCGCGAACGAATTTCACCGCTTCAGTGTTGCCACGAAGCTTGTCGGCACCAACGCTTCCGCCCGGGATAACAAGCGCATCGAAATGGTCGATGCAAGCATCGGAAAACCCTTCCTCCACGCGATACGTGCCGCCGGGATCCAGATCGTTGACGTTGGTTTGAACTTCGCCCTTCTCAAAGCCGATAATAGTAACTTTCGCCCCTGCGTGCTGTAAAGCGCGGCGAGGCTCGACGAACTCCACCTCTTCTGTGCCACGCGGCGCGATTAGAAGAGCTATGGTGCGATTTTCAAGCGAGATTCTATCTCCTTTTATTGTCAGAATTTCGCCAAATCTACGCATGAAGAGCCAAAGGGAGCTGTCAGATATTGTAACTTCTACTTAGCGCTTTCGATCCTTCGTCCTTTGTGCTCGCCCGCCTCTACGGGCAGGCGGCGCATGGGCGCGATGAGCCGTCATCCGATGAAACTGATGAGGTCATCGTTCAGTCTTGTTGGGGCTGTCGCGAACAGACCGTGAGGTTCACCGTCATATTCGATAAATTCGGCACCTGGAATTCCGGCGGCAGCAGCTCTTCCGGAAGGGGCGATCGGAACCGTCTTGTCGGCCGTGCCGTGGATGATCAGCGTAGGGACGGTGAAAGAGGCCAGATCTGGACGAAAGTCGGTCTTCGCAAAAGCGTCGATGCAATCGACTGTCGCTTTCGGACTTGCCATTGTACCGAGCAAAAAGCTCCAGTCGAGGAGGCCCTGACTGACCGGGCTGGAAATGAAACCAACTCCATAAAATTGCTTGGCGAAATCCTGCAGGAAAGCAAACCGGTCCTCTCGGATCTGGGCTTTCATGGTTTCAAATACGCTCTCATCCACCCCGTCGGGATTATCGGAGGTGTTGAGCAAATAGGGGACTACACTGCTGACCAGAACAACTTTTTGCACCCGAGCGGCACCATGACGGCTGAGATACCGTGCTATCTCGCCGCCGCCCATCGAGAAGCCGACCAATGATGCGCCGTCGAGATTGAGTCCATCAAGAATTGCTCCAAGATCGTCAGCGAACGTATCGTAATCATATCCCGAGGCGCCGTGCCCGGACTGGCCGAACCCGCGACGATCGTAGGTGATAACGCGATATCCAGATTCGAGGAGGGCCACAGTCTGGTACTCGAACATATCGCCGGTCAAGGGCCAGCCGTGGATCAGCACCACCGGTTTGCCTTGCCCCATATCCTTCACGTGAAGGTTGGTGCCATCTTTCGTTTCGATGAAAGCCATCAAGAATACTCCGTATCGAGAGTCGCCTTCAAACTTAACCACAAACATCTGTGATAGTTCACTCGGCTCGTCGTGTTGGGGTCAGTCGAAGGGCGCCTACGTGGCGTTATTCGGACGTTTCGATCTCTTCCGACGGCTCCGGCCAGAGGTTTGTGGATAGCAGGCGATCTTGGTTCGTACAGTCTTTTGCTTCTGTCCGACTGTCCGGGAGACGGGACGTCAGATGCGAAAAATCAGATTTCGATGAGCAAGGTAAAATTTCATCGCCGAGCTTGCGCGAATTTATCCCGCCAAAGTCGATACAGATCCTGAGTCGACCCGCAGGTTGGCACCGTTGATGAAGCTTGCGCGCTCCGAACACAGGAACGCGACTGCTGCGGCGACCTCTTCCGCGCGCCCCGGCGCCTGAGCGTCATCCCAGGCCGTTCTTGCACGAGGAAACTTTCGACGGCCTCATCGAAGGTGGTCCCCTTTTCTGCGGCCCGCTTTTCCATCATGGCATCTGTCATCGGCGTGGCGATGAACGCAGGCGCCACGGTATTGATAAGAACATTGTCAGGACCGTAGGCTTTGGACAGACCTTTTGCGAGATTGAGGACAGCTGCTTTCGAAGCGCAATATGGCATTTCGTCAGTATAGGGCTGAACTGCGTCCTCCGAGGCGAAAAGGATGATACGGCCCCATTTCTGGCGACGCATAGCCGGAATGGCCTCGCGGCACATGCGAACAGCCCCCATGAAATTGATGTCCAAGGTCTCGTGCCACCCTTGATCGTCGATATCGAGAAAGTCTCCGGTCGCTCCGGTAATGCCGGCGGCGTTGACGTAAATATCGGGCGGTCCCAAACGTTCGCGAACACGTTGCCAGATTTCAGCGACAGAGGCCGGGCGCGTTACATCGCCCGCGATCGCGATCACATTGCCATACGGCTGCAATTGCGTCAGGCTTTGCTCGAGTGTGCCGTTAACCTGATCGGTGATGGCTACACGAACGCCTGCCTGCAGGAGAAATTTCGCCGTTTCTTTGCCCATGCCTGAATCTGCGCCGCTGATAAGCGCAATGCGACCGGAAATACCCAGATCCATAACGGGCTCCTCTTTCTATAAGTCAAGCTTAGCGGTCATACCACACGACGGTTCTGCAAAAGGTCGGGTCGGCGACATAAATCAGGCGATGCCGGCACCGCCCGTCACGCCGTAGACTTCGCCCGTAATGTAGCTGCCTTCCTGGGAGGCGAGCAGCACGTAGACAGGTGCGATTTCCACCGGTTGACCGGGGCGACCGAAGCGACTTTGTTCGCCGAACTTCGATACCTTTTCCTGAGGCTGGCCACCGGTTGTCTGCAGCACTGTCCAGAACGGCCCCGGTGCTACGACGTTAGCACGAATGCCCTTTTTTATCAGTTGCTTGGCAAGAGCTTTCGTGTAGGCAACGATCCCGGCCTTGGTTGTGGCGTAATCGAGCAGGATATCTGACGGCTCGTAAGCCTGCACAGAAGCTGTGGTGATAACGGATGCCCCGGCAGGCAAGTGCGGAATGGCAGCCTGCGCGATCCAGTGAAGCGCATAGAGATTTGTCTTGAGGGTGGTGTCGAAATCCTGCGAACTGACCGCCACGATATCTTCCCGGAATTGCTGGTGTCCTGCATTGATAACGAGAATGTCCAATCCTCCGAGGCCCTGTACTGCGCTCTCGACCATCTGCTTGCTCCAGACCTCGTCTGTCACATCGCCTGGCAATGCAACGGCCTTACGGCCCTCGGCCTCGACGAGAGCGATGACCTCCTTGGCATCCTGCTCTTCGCTGGGCAGGTAGGAAATCGCAACATCTGCACCTTCGCGGGCGTAAGCGATGGCCGCCGCTCGCCCGATTCCGGAATCGCCTCCGGTAATGAGCGCCTTTCGGCCTTGGAGCTTGCCTGCACCAAGATAGCTCTCTTCGCCGTGATCGGGCCTGGGAGTCATACTGCCAGCGATGCCAGGGGCGGGCTGCGGCTGTTTGGCAAATGGGGGAGCGGGATATTGGGCGCGGGGGTCCTGCATCGTCAGGCGATCGGTCATGACGGGCTCCTGTAAGTGGGAGGATGAGGGCAAAAGTGCGGATCGAAACATTTGCCGTCAGCAAAGCGCTACAGTCTGATTACGAACGCATGCTGGATATGGTTCCAACAGGAATTGCAAAAAGCCATGCCATACGCCGTAACGCTAACGGCTTCGTAATCTGGCGCGGATAAAAATATGCAGCGACCCCGATATTATAGAAGTGTTAATTTAATATAGGTTTATGAACGCAGATTGCTTCCTGACGTTGTAGCAGGTAAAGCGCATATTAATCTTCCCTATGAGCAGCTGTGTTCCTATTTTTCAAATATGAAGTGCGGTCTCGGATTTGCCGCTCGGCCAACTCTGCCGCCATGATCAGGCTGTGCCCCGTATTCGCAGCGGCATGGGGGTCATCGTCACCGCCAACTCGTTGGGGCCATCGAGAATTACAACGCCCTCTTCTGCGCTGGCCACGCCGGGCTCGTCGCAAGGACGCGGTGGATTGGAAGCTGCTGTCATAATCGATGCTCTGAATGAGGGGGCAGAACGGGGTCGGAATCTTCGAGGTAGAGGTAATTGGGATCGAACTGCCCCAGCGTTACAAGTCGCTCAATGTCGAGAATTTCCACGAGGGAGGAGCGAAATACACAAACCTTTTCCTCGCGCAGCTGGCGCATGACACGATTGACATGGACGTTTGTCAGGCCGCAGATTTCCGCGATATCCATTTGGGTCAAAGGTAATACAAAGCGCCGACCATCGCTTAACCCGGCAGAGAACAACCGCGCGTTGGTTTCGCATAGAAAATGGGAAATGCGACCGATGGCGTCGAGACGCCCGAGGCGGAACAGCCAAGCCCGGTGGATCGCCGCGTCAATGAGCGTGGAAAACCAGAGCTTCCGGCTCATCTGCGGCTGTTCGGCAATGATTGCATCCAACGCATCGTGACGCACGATTGCAACCGTTGCCGCCGTCATAGTTGCCACCTCATGGTCGAGCGTCAACAGAGGATAGGCGTGCAGATCGACGAAGTCGCCTGGCACATGAATGGCGACAAGCTGACGCAAGCCGTTTCTGTCGTCGATATATCGTGACAAAAAACCGTCTATCAACAGCGTGCTTTTGCGGAGGAGCGTTCGCGGGCGTGCTACGATTTCGCGAGCATCAAGTGTTCGCACTTCAGAAATTGCAGCTTCAAGCCGCAAGCGCTCGTGCGCTTCGAGCTTCATGCCGCGTTTATATCTCAGGAAGCGATCCGTAAACATTGATGCCTTTTCAGAGTTTTTTTCAAAAACGTCTTGCAATGCGAGATCTTCAACGGATGGATTTCAGATTCCGTTGCAAAGTCCCGGTGATAATTCGTTTTAACGCAAGTTAATTTAGCCGTTCTTTGCGCAACCGCAGCTGACATTAGGGGTTCGATCGGCAGACCAGTCGATAGGAATGATCATGGCTAAGCCCCCGAAATCGAAATCTGTTCCTCGCAACGCTGCCGATGTTACGGCTGCGGACCTGGCGAGGGTCGAGATTGGCGGGGAGTCCGCTAGAAAGGCGGGCGTCATCCCGGCCGATGCCGATGTGGCTTTCTCCTACACCGAGCAGCAAGGTTCAGGGGGTGAGACACGACAAGGCGCTTCTGGCGATGTTGCCACCATGACCACCCAACAGGGTATCCCGATATCCGACGATCAGAACAGTCTCAGGCAAGGGGCGCGCGGACCGACTTTGTTGGAAGACTTCCAGTTTCGCGAGAAAATGTTCCATTTCGATCACGAGCGGATCCCTGAGCGCGTGGTCCATGCGCGAGGTTATGCGGCTCACGGTTTTTTCGAACTGACCGACAGCCTGGCGGACGTCAGCCGTGCCGACATCTTTCAGCGAGTTGGCGAAAAGACGCCTGCCTTCGTCCGCTTCTCGACGGTCGCAGGTTCCCAGGGATCTGTGGACCTTGCACGAGATGTGCGGGGTTTTGCGGTCAAGCTCTATACCCAGCAAGGGAACTGGGACCTCGTCGGGAACAATATCCCTGTCTTCTTCATCCAAGATGCGATGAAGTTTCCCGATCTGATCCATGCCGCCAAACCGGAGCCGGATCGGGCCTTCCCGCAAGCCCAGACCGCTCATGACAATTTCTGGGACTTCATCAGCCTGACACCGGAAAGTTTCCACATGATCATGTGGGCGATGTCGGACCGCGCTATTCCGCGATCGTTCCGTACGATGGAAGGTTTTGGCGTTCACACATTCCGTCTGATTGACGCCGAAGGTAAATCGACGTTCGTCAAATTCCATTGGAAGCCCAAGCAGGGCCTCCAATCGGTGCTCTGGAACGAGGCGGTAAAGATTAATGGCGCCGATCCCGACTTCCACCGCCGCGACCTTTGGGATGCGATCAATTCCGGCGAATTTCCCGAATGGGAGCTGGGCGTCCAACTGTTCGATGATGTTTTTGCTGACAGCTTCGACTTCGATGTGCTCGACGCCACCAAGCTTATTCCTGAGGAACTGGTGCCGGTCCGGATCGTTGGCCGTCTGGTTCTCGACCGTGTCGTCGACAATTTTTTTGCAGAGACAGAGCAGGTTGCCTTCTGCACCCAAAACGTGCCGCCGGGCATCGACTTCTCGAATGACCCTCTGCTTCAGGGGCGCAATTTTTCCTATCTCGATACCCAGATCAAGCGCCTGGGTAGTCCGAACTTCACCCATATCCCTATCAATGCGCCCAAATGCCCCATGCATCACTTCCAGCAGGATGGGCATATGGCGACGCAGAACCCCAAGGGGCGGGCAAATTATGAGCCTAACAGCTGGGGGCCGACCCATGGTGGGCCCAGGGAAGATCCGGCGCGCGGGTTCGCGAGCTTTGCCGAGGTAGCGGATGGCCCCAAGCAGCGGACTCGCTCTGAAACTTTTGCCGATCACTACAGTCAGGCCCGCCAATTCTTCGTGTCGCAGACCCCGATCGAGCAAAAGCATATCGGCGATGCTTTGGTCTTCGAGCTTTCCAAAGTCGAGCGCCCCGACATTCGTTCTCGGACGGTCTCGCACCTGCTCAATATCGATGCCGATTTGGCAGCAACCGTTGCCGACGGCTTGGGCATGCCTTTGCCTAACGCGGCACCTGCCGCCCGTGCCCCAATTACCAATCTGCCGCCCTCGGACAAGCTGAGCATCCTCAAGAACGGTCCCGGAAGCTTTAAGGGACGCAAGCTGGGCATTCTTCTCACCGATGGAGCCGATGCCAAGCTGTTCGCCGCTCTGGTAAAGGCAGTCGAGAAGGAGGGGGGCGTTTACGAGGTGATTGCCCCCAAGATTGCAGGCGTCACGCTATCAAATGGCAAGACCGTCGCGGCCAAACAGAAGATCGACGGCGGCCCTTCTGTGCTGTTTGATGCGGTAGCGATCATCGTGTCCGAAGACGGCGTTGCGCTGCTCGCAAATGATGCAGCGGCGAAGGATTTCGTTACCGATGCGTTTGCGCATTGCAAGTTCATAGGATTTTCCGGCGAGGCGCAGCCCCTTTTCGTCAAGGCCGGAATCGCCGACGATCTCGATGAGGGATGCTTACTGCTGGGCGCCGCAAAAGATGCTGCGGTCTTCGTGGCAACCTGCCGTGCTTTGCGCCATTGGCCTCGCGAATTGGAGGTAGATCTGGATGCAAAGCCTGCAGCCTGATTCCACCATGCCTGGCCCCTCCTATTTAGGAGATGGCGTCATGCCGCTCCCTGTTCCTGCTCATAGCGCGCGGCCGCTTCGGATCGGCATCATCTCGCATCTCAAGTATCCCATTGCCGAGCCTTTTGCGGGTGGGCTGGAAACGCATACCCATCTTCTGGCACGTGAACTGCGGGGCCGCGGACATTACGTGACAGTCTTTGCTTCGGAGCGATCAGACCCCTCCGTGGGTCTGGAAGCGATATGCGATGCGACGGCTCTGGCGGAAGTTGGGTCGGCAGAGGCCCATGATGTCGGGTTCTTTAAGGAGCATCATGCTTATCTGGCGCTGATGAAGGCATTGCGGCAGCGTTCCTTCGACGTGATTCACAACAATTCGCTGCATTACCTGCCCGTATCGATGGCCGATACCCTTCCGATGCCGATGGTCACGACCCTCCATACGCCACCATTCTGCTGGCTGGAAAGCGGTGCGCGACTGTGTGATGCTCCCAATCACAGCTTTGCAGCCGTTTCACGTTCCGTTGCCGGACTATGGGATCACGTTGCGAGAACAGACCAGGTCATTCTCAATGGCATAGACCTTCAGAAGTTTGCCTTCAGCGCAGCACCGCAGCCGTCGCCCTATCTTGTCTGGTATGGACGAATTGTCCCCGAAAAGGGGCTGCACTTCGCCATAGAGGCTGCAAAATTGATCGGCTTGCCGTTACGCATCGCGGGTCCGATTCTTGATCAGGAATATTTCAACGACTTGATCAAACCGCATCTTGGCCACGAGGTGTTTCATGTGGGCCATCTTGACCATAGTGCCCTTGCCAGGTTCGTAGGAGGGGCACGGGCCTTTTTGTGCACGCCGATGTGGGATGAACCCTATGGTCTGGTTGTCGCTGAAGCATTGGCCTGCGGGGTTCCGGTCGCGGCCTTTGGGCGGGGCGCAATCCCGGAAATTCTTGATGAAAGCTGTGGCGCGCTTGCGACACCCAACGATGTGGTCTCGCTCGCACAGGCTGTGCGAATTGCTGTCACGTTAAGCCGTGAGGATTGCCGCAGGCGAGCAGAACAGACGTGCGATGCCCGCCGAATGATCGATAGCTATGAGGCTCTCTATCATCGGCGGATTGCCGCCAATCATGGCGGTGCAGAAGCTGCAAATGCGGTGCCCTTGCTCCATGCGTAAGGAAAAAATGGCACCGCTTTTGGAAAAAGGCCTGGATTTGTGCGTGTGCGTTCCTGCCCGTAACGAGGCTGCGCGCTTGCCAGTGCTTTTTCGTGGGCTTGCTGCACAATCGAGACCTGGTCCGATCAAGGTGATTGTCGCACTTAACAACACGACGGACGACAGCCATCAGGTCCTTGCCCAGGCCCGATCGGACTATTGCGGTCGTCTCTACATTCATGTCGAGGAGGCGACGTTTGCGGCCGAGCTTGCCCATGCCGGCTCTGCTCGCCGTCTTGCTATGGATGCCGGCCTGACACTTTTGCCATCCCACGATCAGGGCATCCTCGTAAGTACTGATGCAGACACGTTCCCGCCGCCCCATTGGCTGGATAATATGGTGCGTGCATTTGCGCGCGGCGCTGATCTGGTAGGTGGGCGCATTGCGATTGATACAGCCGAGGAACTTCCGAAGAACGTTCTTGCCTTACGGCAGGCATGGGAAGCCTATTGGGAAGCGGTCAGGGCTATCGAGGATAGCCTGGATCCGTTGCCATGGAACCCGGCACCTCGGCATGGTGATCATACGGGGGCGTCTTTAGCTCTGCGCGCATGCCTTTATACTCGCTGTGGGGGGTGCCGCTCCTGCGCACTGGCGAAGATCATGCGCTGGTTATGGCGGCAATTGCCCATGGCGGGCGCCTGGCTCATCCGGCCGATGTTTTCACCTGGGTATCGCCGCGTCGCGAGGGGCGGGCTGAAGGGGGCATGGCGCAGGACATGCAGGATCTGTTCGATCTGGCAGCGTCGGGCAGTATGCCGTGCGCCCCCGGTTTCGAGCATTGGCAGGAAAGGGCGAAGTGGCGAAAGCGTCTTCGCTCGCGACCGGAAGGCCACAAAAGGATCGTACGCGAAGAACCGCTATTGCCGCCGATGCCTCGCGATTTGGTTCTGGATGTGCTGTCGTGATTGAACGACCGATCGGCTACTACGTTCACCACCATGGTGCCGGGCATCGCCAGCGTGCCGAGGCAATACGCTCGGTAGCGGACAGACCTGTGGTCCTTTTAGGCACCGGCATGGACGACAGCGGCATCGATCTGCCCGACGATCGGCCTTTGTCAGGCCGGTTCGATGGAAACGATGCGGCCACGTGCCGCCCCAATGCGCTGCACTATGCCCCGCTCGATCATGACGGTGTTCGTGCGCGGGCTGCCAGGATCGTAAACTGGATTGCGCAGGCGAAGCCCAGCTTGATGGTCGTCGATGTTTCGGCAGAGGTCGCGATGTTAGCTCGGCTAGCGTCTGTGCCGACAGTCTATGTGCGGCTCGGTGGCGAGCGAAGCGATCCGGCTCACCTTGAGGCTTTCAGGGGCGCCTCGGCAATCCTGGCTCCCTTTCACGCCGCATTGGAAACCGACGGCACGCCGGATTGGGTCCGCGAAAAGACGTTCTACGTGCCCGGGATCGCCAGTTTGCCGGCTTGTGAGGAAACGGTAGCTGACCGCATCCTTGTTGTTTTCGGCCAAGGCGGTCGCCCGGGCGATGGAACGCTGATTGCCGAGGCCGCACGCGCATGTCCACATTGGCAATGGCGTGTCATTGGTCCCGCCGTAGCGCCGATCGACTGCCCCGCAAATCTGGAGTTTGCCGGATGGGTCGTCCGCCCAGAGATCGAAATAGCTCGGGCAAGGATCATTGTCGGGGGCGCCGGAAATGGCGTGGTCGGAGCAGTCATGGCCGCAGACAAGCCCTTTATCTGCTTGCCGGAAGATCGTCCCTTTCAGGAACAAGCTGCAACAGGCAGGGGCCTGAAATCGTGGGGAGCTGCGCTCGTTCTTCCCGAATGGCCGGCAGGACGGTTCTGGCCGCGACTCTTTGAGGATGTGCTCGATATGCCGGCAGCGCCCCGGCGTGCGCTTTATGACCCACAAGCGGCGCAAAAAGTCGCCGCATGGCTTGGGCAGCATGCAGATATCTCGATCAAGCGTGCGAAGGTCGCGGCGTGAACCTGTCATCTATCCTTAAGAGCAAGACGGATACCCCGGTGGCCCGAGCCGGCGCGATAGCGGGACAACTCGAAGTTCTGGGCGCGCGATATGATGCCGCGCCCGTCTTTCCGTCGGAGAGTATGCGCACCTTGGCCAGAGCCGGGCTCCACCGGGACTTTGCTTGTGTCGATGCTGGCGGTACCGCTTTCGGCGATACAGCGCACCGCTATCGCTCTTTAATGGATGTCTTGCGAATAGTCGGCCGCGCGGATTTGAGCGCGGGCCGTCTGTTTGAAGGTCACGTCAACGCGCTGGCGCTGTTCGAATGGTACGGATTGCCCGAGCAGATTGCGCATCTTTCCGGTCGGCTTGCTGCTGGGGCCTTTTATGGCGTGTGGGCGACGGAGCCCGCCCCCGGCGTCAGGATTGTCGTTGGCACTGATGGCCGCAGGCTGCTTGATGGTTCCAAAACATTTGCGAGCGGAGCGGGGGGGCTTTCGCACGCTATTATCACGGCGAGGCTGGCGCAGGGAAGTCGGCAACTTGTCATCGTCGCCGGCGACGAGGCTGCACGTGCTGATCTTTCAGATTGGCGGGTTCGAGGGATGCGCGCGAGCAATAGCGGCAGGTATGATCTGACAGGAATGCCGATCACGGACCACGATCTCCTTGGCTTGCCAGGCGATTACGACCACGATCCCAGATTCACAACTGGAGCTTGGCGTTTCGCCGCTGTCCAGTTGGGCGGTATCGAGGCCTTGTTGACAGAAACGCGTAAGGCCATGTCCGATAAGGCACGCACTGACCCGCTCCAGCGCGCCAAATTCGCAGAGTGTGTTGTGGCAACTCGGACGGCTTATCTTTGGGTGCGCGAATGTGCGGCCCGTGCCGCCGTCGACGATGCCGACGGGCCAGCATTTGCCCGGCTAACGCGCGGTGTCGTCGAGCGGGCCGGGCTCGACGTTATGGAGCTTTCCGCGCGCATCGTTGGCACCTGCAGCGCAATGGACGGTCAGCGCATTGACAAGATCACTCGCGATCTGTCGCTCTACCTGCGACAAGCGGGGCCAGACTATGCTCGCGATCAGGCGGCTTTGGTCTGGCTTGATCACGATGCATGGGGCTGCGAGGACAGCTTGTGGTAACCGGCACGCTTGGGGGCCGCCCTTGGGGCAACCGGCGATGGTTGGTCTTGGCACCGCACCCGGATGATGAGACTCTCGGCGCCGGCGCCCTTATTGCCCAGGCCGCCGCGCAAGATCGATTCGCGGCCTTGGTATATCTGACCGATGGTTCTGGCTCGCACCCTTGTTCCGATGGATGCGCTGGCAGGCTTATAGCGGTTCGCCGTCGCGAAGCTGCCTTGGCCTTGTTCCGACTGACAGGGAGCCGCAAGCACGTCCCTGTTCATCTGGATTGGCAAGACGCTAGGCCAGCCAAGCTGGGAAGCATGGAATTTCATCAAAGCGTTTGCGCGCTGGCTGCGCTCTGCCGTCAGCTGCGCGTCGATGCGATCGCCGTCACAGCACTTCACGAGCCGCACTGCGATCACGCGGCGGCAGCACAGCTCGCCTATGCAGCCGGCCGTTCTGCAAAACGACAAGTCATCGTGGCGGAATTCTGCGTCTGGTCCAGCCGTCCTACTGGAAGGCTCATTCGAGTCATTCGCACCGAAGCGATGCCGCCTGGAAAGCGCAGAGCAGCGCTGCGCTCGCATCGTAGCCAATTGACGGCTTCATATGGCCAAGGCTTTCGGCTTCCTGCCGAAAAACAGCGCATGCCGGCACGGGACACTCTCTATGTATGGAGGCATCGATGACCCGCCCTGAAACCAGCCTGCCTTCTGAGTACTTCGAGAATATGTTTCGAGGTACGCTCGATCCCTGGAATCTGGAAACCAGCCCCTATGAGCAGCGCAAGTTCGCGCGCTCCGTCGAGGTTCTGGGGGCAAGAACATATGACCATGTCTTCGAAATCGGCTGTGCAAAGGGCGTTTTGACATCACGGCTCGCGCCGCAGGCGACCTCTCTTTTCGCGATAGATGTGAGTGGCACGGCGCTGCGGGCGGCGCGGGAGAGATGCGCAGATCTGGGCCACGTCGGTTTTGCCAACATGCGTTTTCCGGCGCAGGCGCCCCACGGCAAATTTGACCTCGTTGTCTTGTCGGAGGTCGCCTACTATTGGAATGACCGCGATCTTGGCGAAGCGGCGGAATGGCTTGAACGCCACCTGATCGCCGGGGGCGATGTGCTGCTGGTTCATTGGACCGGCAAGACAGATTATCCGCAGAGCGGCGACGGCGCCGTGGACAAGCTCAAGGCACATTTGGGTGAAACGATATCCGTATGCATAGCGGAGCACGGCGCTGACTATCGGCTGGACCTTTGGCGAAAACTGAAATGAGCATCAGCGTGTTGACGATCGTCCGCAACCGGGCAGGGCACCTTGCGCAGTTGATTGAAGGTTTGCGCCGCAGTGAGGCTTTTCCCGATGAACTGATTATCGTTGATATGGCAAGCGAGTCTCCCGTCCAGGTGGACGACCTGCCTTTTTCCTGCAGAACCGTTCGCTTGGCCTGCAAAGGACTACCCCTGGCAGAAGCGCGCAATAAGGCTGCTTCGGTCGCTGCAGGTGATCAGCTGCTATTCCTTGACGTCGATTGTATTCCGATGCGCGGTCTGGTTTCGGCCATCGCAAAAGTGCTTGTTGATCACGATGCCCTGGTATGTGCCCAAGTCCGCTATCTAGGGCCCAACGATGCTCGCTCCCAGTGGGATGAAACGGCGCTTCTGGCCCATGCCCACGGTCATCCTGCCCGCAGTTTCCCATCGAATGGATTGCAACAGATCGACAATCCGGGCTTGTTCTGGTCGCTAGTCTTCGGAATACGACGCGAGCGATTTAGAAACCTTGGCGGATTTGATGAGAGCTTCTCCGGTTATGGTGCTGAAGACACCGACTTTGGTTTCAGGGCCAAAAACGATGGATTGCCGCTCTTGTTTATGGGGGGGGCAGGTGCATTTCATCAGCACCATGCCAGTTCCGATCCTCCCTTGCAGCATTTTGAGGATATCGTGCGCAACGCGCACATCTTTCACAAGAAATGGGGCGTGTGGCCGATGGAAGGCTGGCTCGCCGCTTTTGCGGACGCTGGTTTTGTGATTTGGAACAAGGATATGCTGGCCATCGAGCGGTATCCCTCGAACGCCGAGATTATCGCGGCTAACGTGGCGTGAACACAAGCGCACTGTGGCAGCCTGAGCGGAATGAGTCTGAACATCTCGAACCATGTATGTCGCCGACGCGGTCTGAGCAGGTATGTTTCGGCCATGCTTGCCCGACTGGTTGGTCTGTTTCCTGTGTCGCGCTAGAGCTCCAGGACATAAAGAAACGGATGCGTTCGGACAATGTCACTTAATCCCATTGCTGCCGAGCGATCCGTATGAATGGGGCTGTATCATCTATAGATCTGCCTTTAAGAAATAAACATATGTTAAATAATATGTTGAAAACTTGTATAAATCACTCTGGCATCTTTGTGCACAGGCAATATGATATTCGCTGGATCGTATTTTCGGAGGTGTCATGGCTCTTGATTCACAGGCCAATCAGGACACGATACAATGTCTGGTCGCGGCGAATTTATCGACGTTTAATGGGCTTTCCGTGTTGCTGGTAAGACTTGCCAAAAAAGGGATGATCGACGTCGATGATGTACAGGCGCTAGAGCGGGCATCGCGTGTCCCGCTGGATCACCCAGATTGTGCAACGAGCGAAGTCATCTCCGAGCTATATCGTCAACATGATCAGCTTTTTGCATGGTTGCGGGACATACTGGGTGGTTCTGGTCAATCGTAACCGTCTGATAACCGCGTTTCAGCGCGGCGTGGGCAGACACTTGTGTGCGACCACCAAGACAGAATTAATCGTTGAAGTATAGAAATGTTATAGCGCCGAGCACTGCAAGCCTTCAGTATTATTAGGCGACCCGAAGGGCCCTAGAGGCCTGTGTTGACCTGGAGCAGAAACTGCTCCAGGTCCTTTTTGATATTGCGCGCTCAAATTTCAGGCGTCGCGGGTGTCGCGCTTCTGGATGACCCGAGTAGCCCCCAGACCTTACGTGCGTGCGGTGAGGCTGGCCTCAGCCTCGGAGTAAGTAGGAAATGGGGGCACGTCGGAAGGGCTGGCGCCGATCCCCATGCTTAAATGAGGGCGAACCATGAGTATCCTCTAGACTGGATGTTCGTGCGGAAAGCTGTCCTCGAGTTACCGCCGGACCTGTTCCATTGACCATTTGCGGCCCGGTTTTGTGGATACGGTGGGCCCCAATGGCGGTGAGCAAGCTAGCTCGTAGTGCTTGCCCGCAAGGCACGGGCTCGGCCGGCATGCTATCGCATGCAAAGGTTCGCCGACGCTTCTACCTCGCGGGTTCCTCTCATACTCTGTGAGGCACAGAGGGCGGCTACTGCGCTTGCGATCCCCAGTTTAACAATCGCAGGAAACATTGCCGATTTTTCATCTGACGTACTTCTTAAGGGTGTGCGCTGCCGCAGGTCGTCCGTTCTGACGTTTTCACCGCTTTTCTGCATGCATGATGTTGGATTGGAGTGATCGGACTGCGGCGCTGCAATTGGCGAAGGGCTCATCGCCGATGGTAAAAAGCTAATGTAATCACGGGCCATTGATCCCTATAATGGACCTTGATCTTGCATAAAAATAAACGCAAGCGATCGGCTTTCCAAAAGGATGTCCAGGCAGGTCTATGCAAGCCCCTTCGAACCGTGCCGCCTCGCTTGCCCATCGCGGTGGTGCAAAAGGTATGGATCCCCGAACAGCGTTCGGCCTGTTTGCGGCGATCCTTTTCTTCCTTGCCAGCGGTATAATTGCCTATCGCAATGTGACGGTCCTTCGCGATGACATGCATATGATCGTTCATTCACATCAAGTGATTGTGGCCCTTGATGCGCTGGAATCCTCATTGCAGGATGCAGAGACAGGACAGCGCGGATACTTGCTGACGGGCAAGGAAAAATATTTGGACCCTTACCGCGCCGCGATTGGTGATGTGGACACCCGCTTTCGATCGATCGGGTCCTTGACGCGTGATAATCCCGGCCAGCAGATGCGCCTCATACCCCTTCGCCGCCACATCGATGCGAAGCTGGCAGAGCTCAAGCAAACGATTGACGTTCGCAGATCGGCAGGCCCTGCAGACGCGCTAACGATCGTGAACAGCGACCGCGGCAAAGTCGAGATGGACGCTGTTCGAGCGCAACTGGCGGTCATGCAACAAGCCGAAGTCCGCCTTCGGCAAGATCGTATGGTAGAGATGGATCTGGCCTACCGTTCGGCTTGGATTAGCGGTGTGATGTCCTGTGTCTTGGGCATCCTCCTGACCCTCGTCATAGGTTTCCTCATACGCCGCGCCGCGCTGGCGACAGGTCGTCGCCAATGGCTGCAGCAAGGACAGGTGGATCTTTCTGCAACGATGTTGGGGGACAAGGGGACTCACCAGCTTGGCGAAAGCGCGTTGAACTTTCTCGTGCGCTTTACCGGAGCACAGGCAGGTGCCGTCTTCGCCGGGCAAGGAGATCATTTCGCGCGCGCCGCCGTATATGGCGTCCCCCCGATGCCGGAATTGTCGAACGTTTCTCGCTTCATCACGGGTTGCTTGGAGAAGTCGCAGCCGATGGCGAGCCTGTTTTGCTGTCTGATATACCGGACGGTTATCTCACCATTGGCTCGACTTTCGGACGCGACAAGCCTCGCCATCTGCTGATCGCGCCGATGCTTGCGGATAACGCCGTTGAAGGCGTGATCGAGTTGGGCTTCCTGCACCCCGTGAGCGAACAGACGCTCGAATTCCTCTCGGAAATCTCGACGACGGTGGGAACGGCGCTGCGCTCGGCCCGCTATCGCACCCAACTGCAGCACCATGCCGATGAGCTTCAGGTACAAAGTGAAGAGCTGCGCGTCTCCAATGAGGAACTGGAAGAGCAGGGACGAGCACTCAAGCAGTCGCAGGCCAGTCTCGAGCAGCAGCAAGTGGAACTGGAGCAGACCAACTCGCAGTTGGAAGAGCAGGCGCAACTCCTTGAAACCCAACGCGATGATCTGGCGCGATCCAATGCCGCAGTAGAGCTCAAGGCGCGAGAATTAGAGCAGGCGAGCCGCTACAAGTCCGACTTCCTTGCCAATATGAGCCACGAATTGCGCACGCCGCTCAACTCACTGCTGATCCTCTCGAGGTTACTGGCCGAAAATCGTGCCGAGAATCTCAGTGACGACCAGGTTCGATACGCCACGACCATAGAGTCTGCCGGAAACGACTTGCTGGCGCTGATCAATGACATTCTGGATCTGTCCAAGATCGAGGCCGGGCATCTCCAGATTCAACCCGAATCGCTTTTTGTGGAGCGTCTTGCCGGCGATCTGCGGACGATCTTCCAGCCGATTGCTCAGGAGCGGGGCCTCGCGTTCGAGATTGCGATCGCACCCGATGTCCCAACTTCGATCATCACGGATCGCCAGCGCCTTGAGCAGATACTAAAGAACCTGTTGTCCAATGCCTTCAAGTTTACAGCTGCGGGCAGTGTGCGCCTTGAAATCGAATGTGATGGGGCGCACGATATCGCGCTGTCGGTAGAGGATACCGGCATCGGCATTCCCGAAGACCAGCAGGCCGTTATCTTTGAAGCCTTTCAACAGGCCGACGGGACCGTCAGCCGAAAGTATGGCGGGACGGGGCTGGGGCTTTCGATCTCGCGCGAATTGACCAGGCTTCTGGGCGGAAAAATCGGGTTGTCCAGCATCGCTGGGAAGGGCAGCCGGTTCACGCTTCTGCTTCCGGTGACCTATGATCCGGACAATGTCGCTGCGCCGGCGCAGCCCGTTCGTCCCCTTGCCGCGATTGAAATCCCATCTATTCCTGCGCCATCTGCAGTATCGCCCAATTCGCCGCAGGTTCTAACCCGGCAGGTCGCCGATGACCGTGATGCGCTTATGCCGGGGCAGAGGGTCCTGCTGGTGGTGGAGGATGATGCCTCGTTTGCCGCGATCGTGCGGGATATTTCGCACGACATGGGATTCCAGTGCCTCGTGACCAGCACGGGCGAAGATGCTCTGCAACTGGCTCGTACCTTCAAGCCGCATGCCGTTGTGCTTGATGTCGGGTTGCCCGACCAATCGGGACTGGCGTTGCTGGATCGATTGAAGCGCGATGTGGCGACTCGCCATATTCCGGTCCATGTAGTTTCGGGTAGCGACCATACTCAAACGGCATTGTCTCTGGGGGCAATCGGATACCTCGTGAAGCCGGTGAGACGCGAGGATCTGGCTGGCGTATTGGAAGCCTTGGCAGCCAAGCTTTCGAGTGATGCGCGACGGGTGCTGATTGTCGAGGACGATGACGTGCAGCGCGATGCGGTCAGCAGACTTCTGGCATCGGGCGACGTGGAAACCGTCGGTGTGGCCAGCGCCGCGGAATGCCTTGCGAAGCTCGAGGCTGGCACGTTCGACTGTATGGTGCTGGATCTCAACCTCCCGGATTCGAGCGGGTTTTCGTTGCTGGAGACGCTGGCGCGTGAAGATGCCTATTCGTTCCCGCCCGTCATCGTCTATACAGGCTATGACCTTTCCGTTTCGGACGAGCAGCGCCTGCGCCGGTATTCGGACTCGATCATCATCAAGGGCGCCCGTTCACCAGAACGGCTGCTCGACGAAGTTTCGCTGTTCCTGCATCAGGTCGTAACCGAGTTGCCGGCCGAACAGCAGACGATGATCCGGGCAGCTCAGAATCGTGATGCCGTTCTGGAAGGTAGACGCATACTTGTCGTTGAAGATGATGTGCGCAACATCTTCTCGCTGACCAATGTCCTGGAACCCCATGGCGCTATCGTGGAAATCGCGCGTAACGGGCAGGAGGCTCTCGATTTCCTGGCCTCGCAGTCTGGCACGATGGAGCGACAAGTCGATCTGGTGTTGATGGACGTAATGATGCCCGTGATGGACGGGCTCACGGCCACGCGGGCAATCAGGCAGGATCCTCGATGGAGCAAGTTGCCGGTTATCGCACTTACGGCCAAGGCCATGCCGGATGATCAGGAGCAATGTATCGCCGCCGGTGCCAACGACTATATGGCCAAGCCGCTCGACGTGGACAAACTGCTGTCGTTGATCCGCGTCTGGATGCCGCGCTGATCATGTCCGATAGGGAAGGTCCGGGAGAGAGCGCCGAGGCTGCGCATCAGATCGAGGATATCGAGATCAGGCTTTTGCTCGAGGCGATCTATCAGCGCTATCACTACGATTTTCGCAACTACGCCAAAGCCTCGCTCAGGCGAAGACTGCGGCAAGCGCGCGACCGCCTGGGTGCGCGATCTTTTTCGGCGTTGCAGGAAGTAGTGCTGCATGATCAAGTGGCAGCCGCCAAGCTGATGCGTTTCCTCACGGTGCAGGTGAGTGATCTTTTTCGCGACCCCTCCTATTTCAAAAGCTTGCGCGAACAGGTTCTGCCGCGTCTTCACACTTATCCCTCGCTCAAGGTATGGGTCGCAGGATGCAGTACAGGGGAGGAATTGTACTCGCTTGCAATCCTTTTTCGGGAGGAAGGGCTTGAAGAGCGGACGATTTTCTATGCGACCGATATCAATCTTCAAGCGCTTGATGCCGCCTCGCAAGGAATTTATGCGGTTGATCGAATGGCAGCCTTTTCAGAGAATTACAGACTTTCGGGTGGGAAAGGCAGCCTCTCAGATTATTATACAGCAGGCTATGGTGGGGCAGTCTTCGACAACAGTTTGCGCGATCGTGTCGTATTTTCCGACCATAGCCTTGTGACCGATGCCGTATTTTCCGAAACGCAGCTTGTATCCTGTCGCAATGTCATGATCTATTTCGATCAGACGTTGCAGGACAGAGCCGTTGGACTGTTTCGCCAATCCCTGACCCGTGGCGGTTTCCTTGGCCTTGGAGCGAAGGAAAGCTTGCGCTTCTCCTGTCACGTCGACGCCTTTGTGGCCTTCGACCAGACGGAAAAGATCTATCAGCGACGCAGCACATGAAATGTCGCCGGGCGCAGGCCGTGGTCATAGGGGCATCTGCGGGCGCAATAGATGCCTTGTTGCGCATACTCCCTCGTCTTCCGGCAGATTATCCCATCCCGGTGCTTGTCGTTGTCCACCTGCCGGCAGGACGGCGTAGCGAATTGTCAGCGGTGTTTGGCGCTCGATGCGCGCTGACAGTGCAGGAGGCAGAGGACAAGCAGTCGGTTTCAGCGGGAGAGGTGATATTTGCACCGCCGAACTATCATTTGCTGGTGGAAGCCGGAGGAAATCTTTCGCTATCTGTCGATGATCCTGTCTTTTTTTCCCGCCCGGCAATAGACGTGCTGTTTGAAAGCGCGGCCGATGCCTACGGGCCAGGCCTTGTCGCAGTGGTCTTGACAGGGGCTAGCCGGGATGGGGCTGCAGGGTTGTCTGCAGTGGCCCGAGCAGGAGGAGAGACTATAGTGCAGGACCCTGATACCGCGTCGGCCCGAACGATGCCCGATGCTGCGCTCGGGGCCTGCCCGCAGGCCCGTGTTCTGGGCATCGATGAGATCGCTCTGGCACTATTGGACGTTGCCCGCGCGTGAGTACGGTAGACCGTCCTGTTCCTGTATTGCTGGTCGACGACGTGCCAGCCAACCTTTTGGCTCTGGAGGCGGTGCTCGCAACGCAAGGCATTGACGTACTCAAGGCCTCATGCGGAAATGAGGCACTCGAGTTGCTGCTGCAGCATGATGTCGCCCTTGCTTTGCTTGACGTGCAAATGCCCGAAATGAATGGTTTCGAACTCGCGGAATTGATGCGGGGGCGGAAAGAACCCGTCATGTGCCCATCATTTTCGTAACTGCGGGTGGATCGGATCTGGAGCGCAGGTTCCGAGGGTATGAGGCAGGTGCCGTCGACTTCATTTCCAAGCCAATCGAGCCGACCGTGCTGCAAGGAAAAGTTCGTGTCTTTCTCGATCTTTATCGGCAAAGGCAGCAGATAGCCGCCCAGCGCGATGATCTCGTAAGTGCAGCTGCGGCCCTGCAACAAGCCGATCGTGCCAAGGATCATTTCCTGGCTGTGCTGGCGCATGAACTGCGTAATCCGCTGGCGGCGCTCAAGAGCGGATTGAACCTGCTCGGAAAGCCTCGCGGACAGCAGCAGGCAGAAACGATTCGCAGCGAGATGGACCGGATGCTGGGCCATCTGTCCCGGCTGGTTGACGACTTGTTGGATATTTCGAGGATCACCGAGGGCAAGGTGATCTTGCAATTAGAACGGGTAAGGCTTGACGATGTCGTGCAATCGGCAATCGCGGGAAGCAGGCATCGATTTGAAGAGGCTGGTCACGAGTTCTGTGTGACGATGCCGGATCAGCATGTATGGCTGGAGGCTGACCATACCCGTCTTGCCCAGGTGCTTGCCAACTTACTGGGCAATGCCGCCAAATATACCCCTGCGTCAGGTATCATCCGGCTCGACTGCGATGTGGAGGACAACGAGGTCGTCCTTCGAGTACAGGATACTGGCATCGGCATTCCCCTTGAAATGCAGAAACACATTTTTGAAGTCTTTGCACAAATCGACGCTCACCGGGAGCATTCCCAAGGTGGCTTGGGTATCGGCTTGGCGCTTGTCCGCAAGCTGGTGAGCCTGCATGGCGGCAACATTGAAGTCGCTAGCGAAGGAATAGATAAGGGGAGCACTTTTACCGTGCGCCTGCCCCTATCCGGTAAGGATGATCGGCTGTCGCCACGATCTTGATGGCCTGAAAAACATTACGGAAAATGGCCGCGTCAGTGCCTCCCGACGGTTCTCCCGGCATGGTTGACGGCAGGCCATCGCAAGCGCCCCTCGCGTTGACGCGTTTTTTCAGGTGCTACTTACACAGATTTGGGCGGGTTGGCGCCTGGTCAGCCACTCGCCGTTTTTTCGAACCGGGACGGCCAGCCATTGGTTTTCTGCGACATCTGCCACTCGATTCGCGTCTCCAACGACCGGGAGGCAATATGTTTGAGCAAGCAGGCATCAAGGCCTGCGGGCCGCGAGAGCAAAAGTGCGCATAGGAGCTTTTGCAATACGGCGGACGTTGAACGCGATGCAGAGGCATTGGCCCTCGCCAAAAGGAGAGATACGATGACCATCAAGGGTGAAATCAAGGAAGCCGCCGGCTACATCAAGGAAGAAGCGTACGAGCACGGCAAGTCTCCTGAAAGCCACAAGAAGGCGCAGGAAGGCCGCGAACTTCGCAACGAAGGTCGCATCGAAGATGGCAAGGCGCCGAAAACCACTGAGCCAGGCACTGGTCATCCGGACAAGTAAGGGAAAAGAGGTGCCCGTCTTGCCGACGGGCGCCTCATCTCTGTCGATAAGAGTTGGGTATACGGTCAACCTGGACTCTCGCAGATCACGATTTCGTTTGCTTCTGACAGGCGAAAAATGGGGCAGCGCCTCTCTGCGTTCGTGGATTGAACAACAGATGGCAATTTCGTGGGGTTAAGGCCGCGTATCACTGGCAAGCAGCATGCCAGAGCCCAAATGTCCCCGCTGACCCGCGCCTTCCTCAAGCGTGTCGAACCGTTTTTCGCCGGTGACGAGATCGCCGGCGGACCTATGCTATTGGCGACTATTGCTGCGCTTGTACTGTCGACCAGCCCTTGGGGTGCCGCCTGGAAAGCTGCGTGGGATCTTCCCCTGCAGATCGGCCTTGGTCCCCATGTCGTGTCGCAATCGTTGGCTCAATGGGTCGATGACGCATTATTGCCCATCTTCTTCGTGATCATTGGTGCCGATCTGAAACGTGAAGTGGTCAACGGCGCGCTGGCGCATTGGCGCACAGCCGCATTTCCGGTGTCGGGTGCGCTTGGCGGGATGCTTGTCCCAGTCGGTCTTTTTTTGCTGATGACCCGGCATACCGAGGCTGCCAGCGGATGGGGTGCAGTAATGGTAACCGACACTGCATTCGGCCTTGCGTTACTTGGCATGTTTGCAGGGCGGTTCCCGCCAGGAATGCGAGCATTGTTATTGGCTTTTGCCGCTGTTGATGACCTGGGAGGCCTCATTGTTATCGCAGGGGTATATACACAACAGCTTATTCTGCTGGGGCTCATCGCCGCAGGTGTGGCTTATCTGGCCATGATCGTTTTGCGCCGTGCGCGCTGGATTGGCTCCATGCCATACATCGTACTGGCGCTGGTGGTGTGGGCAGGAGTGTTCGTATCCGGTGTTCATGCAACGATCGCCGGGGTTTTTCTCGGTTTCATAACGTCGAGCAAGCCGAGGCTTGCCGAAGGCGTATTCGCCGGAAAAATCCAGGGCCAGATCGACCGCTTTCAAGATGAATATAAGCGAATGGAGAAAGCGCAGGACGATCCGCATGCGTATCGTCGGGAGCGACACGATGTGCAGTCTCGCCTGGGGTATCTTTCCGAAATGGCCTTGGCCACGGACGTGCCAGGCGAACGTGTGGTAAGTGTATTGACGCCTTGGGTGAGTTATATTGTGCTTCCCCTTTTCGTGCTCAGCAATGTGCATGTCCCGATGACGCTATCCGCTTTGGGCGAGGCGTTTTCCGGAACACTGGCCCCCGCGATTCTTCTTGCTCTTGTCTTGGGCAAACCCTTGGGCTTTCTTCTTGCCACCGGTCTTGCGACATCCTTGCGATTGGCGCGACGGCCGGAGGGTGTGACCTGGATCATGGTCGCCACAATCGGCCTTTTGGCAGGTATCGGATTTACCATTTCGCTGTTTATTGCGGATCTGGCTTTTGATGGGAGCGATCTATCACATCAGGCGTCGATCGGAGTGATCGGCGCATCTGTACTGGCCGGATTACTGGGCTTGGTAGCACTTCATTTTGTCTCTCGGCGCGAAAGCTGAAAAAAGCCGATGGATGTTCGCTTGGTACGACGCATCCCTGTTTCGCTCCTGCAATGGACAAGGGATGTCATAGCCTTGCAAACAGGGCTCAGGCTGCTACGCGCCCAGGGCCTTGACGCTTTGCGGTGTACAGCGCCGCGTCCGCACGGCAGATCGTTGCGGATAATCCGAGATTTTCTGGCAGGCTGAAGGCAGTACCCATGCTTACAGTCCATGGAGATGCACGGGGAAGGGTTCGGATACCATCCTCAAGGGTCTGCGAAACGATCCGTGCACCATGTTCGTCGCCGTCGGGAAGGAGAATCAGAAACTCGTCGCCTCCAAGACGGATCACTTCGCCATTATGGGGCCCGGCCGCTGCCATCGCCAGCATGGCGAGTTGTTCCAGAGCGACATCGCCAGCCGCATGGCCGAAGCTGTCGTTCAATGGCTTGAAGTTATCGATGTCGAGCGCGATGACGGCCCAAATTCCTTTGCCGTGCTTTCGTGCAGCGATTTCAGCAAGGCCGGCGCGGTTCCAGCACTTGGTCAAGGGGTCACGCAGGGCAGCCTCGCGAAGTCGGACGTGGGCCTGCTCATTGGGCACTGCAAGAAGCCCCAGGTTAAGCACGCCCAGCAACAACTGGTCGGAAACCATCGCGACCAGGGCGAGCCCACTTGCTCCGGACGACCACCCAAGCTCGGCAGCGATCGCCAGTAAATAGCCAGGAATATAGGCCAGCATGGCGCACCCTGCGATCGCGCCCGCCCGGGATGCGCTACGCTTGCCAGAGCGGATACATGCACCTCCGGTGACGGCCATGGACACGATCAGGCCTGACGCATGTGAAATCGGAATGAGCGAGACGGGCAATACAGGCCAAATCCTGCATGCCAGTACTGGAATGGCGAAGAATGCCATCGTCGCACCTGCGAGGCCAATCATCCACGGCGCAAATGCCGGGCGTCGTTCGATGCGGCGGAGCCCGGACACTGCCAGGATATTCACGACGGACAGCATGCCGTACAGCATCATCCCAACGGCAAGCGGAGCCCTTGGAAAAACTTCAAAGCCGATGAGGTCCAAGGCATAAAGAAGCGAGCTCGCGGCCCAGTATAGCAGATGATCGTCCCTTCGCCGGCCGCGCCAGAGCGTCGCGAAAACCAGGCCAAATGCAGCGCTGGCCAATGTGCTGCTGAGGCGCAGCGTGAAGAGATCGAGTTCGGGGTGCATAACAGGTCATCTGCTCATAGATGACCAAACTTAAGAAATCCTGCTCCCCGTCTATCTGGCGGCCTATTTCCGCAGCAGCCATTACCTGCAGGTCCATGACGATATGGCCCATTCTTATGTAGATGGCTATATGCTCACCTTTCTGCCTGAGTGCTGCAGCGAAAAGAGTGTGGCTTGATGGAAAGGCGCACCCCGAGCGAGACCCCGCTCGAGGTGCCCAATCGTGTAGAAATTATTCTGTCCGCAGGTGGGTAAGGTGCATGTCGGCCTTACCGAGGCCTGAGGCTTGCTCACCCTGAATCGAAACGGCCGAACCCATGCCAGGTGCGGTTGATTTTCCGCCCAACTTTGCGCGCACCCCTTCTTCGACACGCTTGCCGGTTTCCGCATCGATGGTGCGCCAGTATTCGAAGGCGCGCAACAGCACCTTTTCGCTGACGCCATCGCAAAGATGGCCAACCACGTTTTCGACGAGACGACCACGGGCTGCCTCGTCCATGACGTCGCGCACCAACGCGCCTGCCTGGCTCCAGTCGTCGTCATCTGCGCGAAGGGTATAGGCCGCGCGAACCAGTTCGCCATCGGCCTGCCAGATCCCGGCTTCGTAAGGATCGGTCTGGGCTGCAGGGCCGCCGTAGCTGTTGGGCGCATAGACCGGATCGGAAGCTTTCTCGATGCGCATCGCACCCGCTGTCGAATAGCTGTTCACGGGTGCTGTCGGACGGTTCACCGGGATTTGCTTGTAGTTGACGCCAAGTCGCGCGCGATGGGCGTCTGCATAGGAAAATCCGCGAGCCAGCAGCATCTTGTCGGGCGAAAGGCCGACGCCGGGGACCATATTGTTGGGTTCGAAAGCCAGTTGTTCGATTTCGGTGTGGAAATCGGTGGGATTGCGGGTGAGCGTCAGCTTGCCGACTTCGATCAGGGGATAGTCCTCATGTGGCCAGACCTTGGTGAGATCGAAGGGGTTGAGCCGATAGGTCTTGGCGTCTTCATAAGGCATGACCTGCCAATAGAGCGTCCAGCTGGGGTGATCGCCACGCGCGATGGCCTCGAACAGATCGCGACGATGGTAGTCCCCGTCCTTGCCTGCCATCGCGTCGGCATCGTCCTGGCTGAAATAGGCATTGCCGTCGCCGAGATCGGTCTTGAAGTGGAACTTCACCCAGAACCGCTCGCCCTCGGCATTGACCAGCGAATAGGTGTGACTTGAATAGCCGTTCATCTCGCGCCAAGTCTTGGGAATGCCGCGATCGCCCATCAGATAGGCCACCTGATGGGCGCTTTCGGGCGAAAGCGTCCAGAAGTCCCACTGCATATCGTGATCGCGCAGGCCATTATCGGCGCGGCGCTTCTGTGAGCGGATGAAGTGCTGGAACTTCATGGGATCGCGGATGAAGAAGATCGGCGTGTTGTTGCCGACCATGTCGAAATTGCCTTCCTCGGTATAGAACTTCACCGAGAAACCGCGCGGATCGCGCCAGGTGTCCGGGCTACCGCGCTCGCCTGCGACGGTCGAGAAGCGCATGGCGGTATCGGTCTTGGCACCCGGCTGGAAGACCTTCGCCTTGGTATAGCGGGTGACATCACCGGTCGTCTCGAAATGCCCGAAAGCGCCGCTGCCCTTGGCATGAGGTTGACGCTCGGGATACGCTCGCGGTTGAAGTTGGCCATCTGCTCGAGCAGGTAGTGATCGTTAAGGACGATCGGGCCATCGGCCCCAACACTCAGCGAGTGCTCGTCGCTCTGGACCGGGATGCCGGCGTCGTTGGTCGTGCGCGGGGCGGTGCTATCAGTCATGGGGGCTCCTGTTTTTTTCTTACAGCGTGGCTTACGGGCGAGGGAGGCAGATGTTCCCGGTCGGTATCGTCTATGCGGCGGAGGGGCGTTGAGGAGCTGGCAGAAGTGGAGGCAATGCCTCGCGCTGCTTTTGCCGCATGGCTGCATAGCTGGCGATTGCAGCCGAGCCGAGGAGCGCAAAGATATCTTCCGCAATGGCAACGGGGCGATCACGTCCGATAGCTCGGGCCAACGCGAGTCTCGCCCGGTAGCTGAGATAGCCTCCGGCGATGGCGGCTGCGGCCCCAATGCCTGCCGAAAGCCAGGCTTTGCCGGGCCGGGCGGCGGCTGCCCCCGAAACAGCGCCTCCAAAGGCGCGACCGGCAAGGGCGGCAGGGGTGGTTCGTGCTGCGATCCCGGGCTGCTTGTCCGCAAAGAATTCCGCAAGCGCTGCAGCGCCGAGCACCGTGCCAGTCCATTTCGAATTGAGAATGGCCAGCGGCGTGCCGCCAAGGCCAAGGCCGCTGCCGGCAGCGGCCAGGGTAACGGTGGCGGGCGGGGTGAAAGTGCGCTGACCATTGATGAAACCCAGCATCAACGGCATGGCGATATCCTCAACCGTTACCGTGCTGTACGTTGTTGCCGAGGTCCGATTGAGCCGCTCGCGCAGAAATCGGCGCGTCGCTTCCGTGGCCAGGCCGAACACCAGATGCGAGGCATAACCGTACAGGTGGGTTCGCAGCGTATAGCGCCAGGGTGGCCGTGCCAGGCCGAGCAATGGCACAGCCAATTGATCGACAAGCGTTGCCGCGACCAGACCGAAGGCGAGGCCATGCCATCGGGTCAGCTTTGGCTGTGTCTCCGCCATGGCACCGTAAAGGGCGCCGGTAGCCGTTCCGACGATATAGTGTACCGCCGTTCCGCTGGCGGTGCGATCTTCCTTGGAAATGCCTGAACCTGTCAAGACGATGGCCACGCGATTGGCAGCCCGCTCGGTTGCAGGGGCAAGCCCGGCACTGGTGGGCTCGAAGATCGGCGAAACCAGCCGCTGGAAACCGTTCATGATCGCCGACGCTGCGATGCCAGCTACACCGCCTGCTGCAGCACCTGCACCGATGTCGATCAGGGTGTCGACCCCCAGGGTCGTGGGACGTCGCGGAGTTTGGGCGTCGTTCGAAGGGATTTGCAGCATAGCAATTTTGCCTCGTCAGATAGCGGGAAGGGCTCTGCGTTCACTAAGGGAAGGCTCGCGGCTGCCTCGCAGTTCCCGAGGTCAGGGAGACTTTCCTTTCGTCGTAGGGGCAAAATCAAGGGCAACGGGAGGCGGAACGGAAGGTTACATGCAAAGGCGTCAGCAGTGCCGACACTTCTCGGGGAGACTAAGGAGCATGGACGAAACGGACGAACGTTGGATGCGCCGAGCAGTGGAATTGGCCACTAAGATCAAAGGCACATCGCCAGCGGATACGCCGATTGCCGCCGTCATCGTGAAAGATGGCGTGATGCTGGCGGCCTGTGTCAATCGCACACGCGAGACGTGCGATGCGACGGCGCATGCCGAAATTCTGGCGTTTCGGTCTGCCGGGCAAACGCTGGGCGACATGGAACTGCGCGGCGCCACGCTGTATTCCACGCTTCAGCCGTGCGGCATGTGCACAATGGCCGCGATCTGGGCGAAGGTTTCCCGGATCGTTTACGGGGCCGGTCGCGAGGATGTCCATCGCATGTATTTCGAGGATCGGCACCTCGACACCCTCGACTTTCTGGCCGATGCCTGGCGTCGGGATCTTGTGATCGAGGGAGAGTGCCTCACGCAAGCCTGCGCGCAACTGTATTATCGCCCCGATGACAAGGTTCCCTTGGAAGAACAGGGGAATATCTGATCCAGCGGTTCGCGTGTTATCAAGAGCAGCGGGCTGCAACCATACGGCGTGCCTGTGCATTGCAAAGAGGAAGCGTCCGGCATCGTTCGGGTACGCGCTTATCCAACCCTCATTCTTGCAAGGAGCGCTTATGACCAAAGTGCGCTATGCCGTCGTTGGCGGTGGACAGATTTCACAGCAGGCTTTCATGCCGGGTATCGGCAAGACCGATAATTCGCAGCTTGCCGCCCTGGTGACCGGCGATCCGGTCAAGGCCGAGAAACTCGCTGCAGCCTATGGCATCAAAGCCTGGCATTACGACCAGTACGAGGATCTGCTTGCCTCGGGCGAAATCGATGCCGTCTATGTCGCCACGCCCAATTTCCTTCATCGCCAATACGCCGAACCGGCATTGCAGGCAGGCATTCATGTCCTGCTTGAAAAGCCAATGGCCTCAAGCCTTGAAGATGCCCAAGCCATTGTGGCGGCCCAGAAAGCCTCGGGCGCCAAGATGATGGTGGCGTACCGCCTGCATCACGAGCCGGGCAATGTCGAGATGTTCACGCGGGCGAGGCAAGGAGACTTTGGCCTGTTGCGTTCGTTCTCGGCAAGCTTCACGCAGGATGTTCGCGAGGCCAATTCCCGCGGGCACAACGGCTATTGGGGTGGCCCTGTGCCGGATATGGGCACTTATCCCCTTAATGCGGTGCGCAATCTCTTCGGTGCCGAGCCGATTGCGGTACATGCGGTTGGATCGAGCGACCCCGCACGCGGCTTCAATTTCGACGATACCGTTGCCGTGACGCTGACCTTTCCGGACCAACGCGTGGCACAGTTCGTGGCAAGCTACGCGACCGCTTCTTCGGAAAACTTTACTCTGGTCGGCACGAAAGCGACGATCCATGCCTCGCCCTGTTTCATGTTCGGGCCAGATATTGCCGTGACTTATGTCGAGACGCGCGACGGCAACGCCGAAACGCACCGGTTCGATCCAGTGGAGCAGTTCGGCAACGAGACGCAGTATTTCTCGGCCTGCATTTTGGAGGATCTAACGCCCGAAGCGGATGGCGAAGAAGGCTTGATGGACATGCGGGTGCTGGCTGCCGTCGAGGAATCGCTCAAGACCGGCAAGACCGTTCTGCTCGATCCTGCCGATCGTGATCGACGGGTCAGTGCCGATCAGGCCTTGCACCTTCCGCCTGCCGACGAGCCCGGCGAAGATGCGCTGATCAGCGTGATTCCGCAGTCGCCCTAAGTCACGAGCGGGCAGGCCAATAAACGATCCGGCGGGTTTTTCCGCCGGATTTGTCCTGGTCAACGGCCTTGCCGGCTCGCCAGAAAGCGATCTGCGCAGCGCAGCGACAGCGCCATGATGGTGAGCGCCGGATTGGCGCAAAGCGCGCTGGGAAAGATCGAGTTGTCGCAGATATAGAGATTGGGCACATCGAAGCTGCGTCCGTCCCTGTCAACAACGGCAAGGTCACCATCACTGCCCATTCTGCAGGTGCCGATGGTATGGGCAGAGCGTGGCATGGCGACCACCTCTTGTGCACCGGCAGCCTCCCAGATCGCGGTCATGACGTGACGGGCGTGTTGGTCTATCGCCTTCTCGTTTTCGCCATAGCTGAAATCAATCCGCGCCTTGCGCATGCCGAGGGCATCGACTTCATCGGACAATGTGAGCCGGTTGTCCTCGCTCGGCAGACATTCGCCGTTGATCCCGATTCCGGCTAGGCGGTTGTATCCAGTGAGATGGTGCACGAGTTTTTCGCCCCACAGACCGCCTCGTGCAAACGTGTTGGCGAGCGTGACAGGCTGCACACCCAGACTTTGGATGAGATAGCCGCCTGCAAAGGTCACATCAGCGGGACGCACCATGTCTTCGCTGATCAGCGAAGATGGATAGCCCCGGTTCATGCGCATCTCGGCCGTAAACCGACCCCAGACCTGCGTGGCGACATGGGCCATGAAGTTTTGCCCGACCTGACCGCTTGAATTGGCAAGATCGAGGTTGAGCAGCAGCCTGGGCGTCTCGATACCGCCGGCGCACAGAAAGGCGGCGCGGCATCGCTGGCGATGATTGATCCCGCCTTGGCGATAAACCACGGCTGTGATGCGCCCTTCGCTGTCGCGGTCGAGATCGTGGACCATCGCGCCGGGGCGGATTTCCGCGCCATGTGCCTGAGCCAACGGCAGGTAGGTCACGTCCATGCTGGCCTTGGCGGCATTGCGGCAGCCCTGATGACAACTGCCGCAGTTCACGCAAGCACGGCGCTGCCCCCAATGGGGCACCATCGTGTCGCGCGTGACGAGCGCCGCGGGGGCGTCGGTGGCCATAAGATCTGTGGCGGCACAACCTTTTGCCATCGCTTCGGCAGGCGCATTTCGCGCAACAGGAGCCTGCGGATAGCGGCGGTTCGGATCCCACGGATAGGAGGAGGGGCCGGAAATGGCGAGGACCGTTTCGACTTCCTCGATATAGGTCATGAGTTCCGCATGGGCGATCGGCCAATCCTCACCCACTCCGCAAAGCGAGCGCAGTTTCAGGTCACGCGCATCGGGACGCGGCGTGAACGCGCCCCAATGCAGCGTGGAGCCGCCGACGCCCATGCCCGAATTGTTCGCGCCGAAGGCTGTGGGATCGCTGCCGCCGCTCAGGCGCTCGTCCATCCAGTAGATGTCGGCGGCGCGTTCATCAGGCGTATGGTCCGCCGGGCTGAAGCGTCGTCCGGCCTCCAGCACGACTACCGACAGACCGGCAGCGGCGAGACGCGCGGCAAGCGGCGCGCCGCCCGCACCGGAGCCGACGATCACGGCATCGACGATATCGTCGCACGCGAACTTGCGGGTCATGCGACGCCCTGCGGGAAAGGAGATTGCCACGGCTCGCGCTTGTCCGCACCGGTGAGGTGGTAGCCGACAAGCCGGTCCCCATCAGCTCCAGTGGCAAAGCCATCATAGCCGATCCGGGCCATGGTGCTCGGGTGCGCGATCCAGGTCTGGGCAATCAGGGCGCAGGCATCCTGGAACCAGTGTCGGGCCTGGTCGGGTGACCACGAGCCCAATCTCTTGCGTCCTTCGCTCATCGCCTGAAGCCACGTTTGCCGGGCCTGTGTCGATGAGCCGACAAGGTCGGACAGGCCATCGAGGGCTATAGACCATGCCTCGCGATCCGGGGGAAGATCTGCAAAGCGCCAGCCATCGCCCTGGCCCTCGCCAAGCGCCTTGGCGACCCGCTGCGGAAGCTCCATCTCGGTCGCGATGCCGGGCAGGATGAGGTTCACGAGGGTTTCCAGCGTTTCCATCTGGCGCTCCGAGAAAGGCGGCGGCGAAGTCGGCGCCCAACGCCGTTGGTAATGCACCCGGCGAGTTCGCGTGCTGGTCCGCGAGGAGGCGATAAGTGTGCCGGTCTCGGGAGGCAGGATATATGGCGCGCACCTTGTCCAATGCCCGATGATCCGCTGTGCCAGCTCTTCCGGCTTCTCGTAAGGCGCAAGGTGCGCGGTCCCGGCAATGGTTTCGACGGCCCCCCTGACATAGTGCGGCAAATTCAGGCGCAGCTGCGCATCTGTTCCCAGATCGCCGTCCTCGCTGCCGGCAAGAATCAGAGCGGGGCAATCGAGCGGTTCAAGTGCCGCAGACCAGTCCTCCCGGCATCCACGCTCGAGCCAGGCTCGCCAGGCAAAAGGCGACGATCGCATGACATCGCGCTCGGCTCGATCGCGCCGACTGGAGGAAAGCGGGCTGGCAGTATTGTCGCTGACAAATGTTCGGGCGTTTTCGACGTCGATCGAACCGTCGGCCACCCATGCCAGCATGCTTTCGCGCCGCGCCTCGTCGATGGGCTCGGGCGAGGGCGGTGATGCCGAAACGAGCACGACGCCGGACAGCTGGGTGAGGCCCATCTCCCCGCTTTGCGCGCGTGCGGCGAGGAGGGTAGCAAGCTTTCCGCCCATGCTGTGGCCAACGATCATCCATGGACCGGTAATCTGCTCGCGTATCGTATCGGCGATTTCCTCGACCATCGTGATCGTGTCAAATCCCGTCGCTGCGGCACGGGCGCCAAATCCCGGCAGATCCAGTGCGAGACAGTCGGCCTGCGTACCAAGAGCCGCAATGACGTCATCCCATTCGCATGCACTGGACCCGAGTGCGTGAAGTAAGACCAGTGTCGGGCGAATCATCGGCCCTCCCACGCTGCCTCGACTTCCAGTGACTGGCGGTCGCGCCCGCAGGTGACGAGAGCCTGATCGTCTCCGTTTTCGCGCATTACAATCGCCACATCTCGCTCTGCCGGATCGCCGTCCACCTTGCGATCTTCAGGGCTGTCGACATGGCCGATATAGCGTAGATTGAGATCGTATTGGCCCGACCAGAAGAAGGGGAGGGCATCGAATTCGCCTTCGACCTCGCCAAGCAGATGGCGCGCCAGCCACTGTCCCATGCGCTGGGCCAGCGCCCAATGTTCGACGCGGATCGCATGCCCGAGACGCGGATCGGGAAACGCTGCGATATCACCGATCGCGTAGATGTCGGGCACGGACGTCTGTAACCTGCCATTGACGGCGATGCCGCCGATCTCGTCAGGCGCAAGGGTCAGACCGGCGGCCTGTGCCAGTTCCACGCGAGGGGACACGCCAGTGCCGAGCACCAGGAAATCGCCGGTAACGCTTTCGCCATTGTCGAGGAGCGCCCGCGTTCCGTTCCACTCCCGGATTTCGCGATTCAAATGAAAGCGCACGCCCTTGCTTTCATGGAGATCCTGCAAGACCTTGCCGAGTTCAGGACCTGCAGTCTTTTCCAGCGGAATGTCATCGGTCGAAACGACATGGACCTGAAGTCCCCGCTGGACAAGCGATGCAGCCACTTCGAGGCCTATGTAGCTGGATCCCAGGATGACTGCGCTTTTGGCGTCCATGCTGGCGGTAATCAGCGCCTCGGCATCATCGAGCGTGCGCAATTGATGAACGTCTGTCCGATCGCTGCCGGGAAAGTCGGGGGAAATCGGCGTCGCACCTGTCGCCAGAACAAGCACATCGTAGGGTATGGTTTGTCCCTTACCTGTCTCGACGAGCTTGGCTTGGGGTTCGATGCGGGCAACGGCAACCTGCGTGCGGACAGTCGGGCAGGGCAAGCCGGATCGTGTCTCCAGAGGGAGGTCGATAGTGTCGCGATCCGCCGCACCGGCAAGGAAGGCTTTCGAGCAGGACGTGCGATCGTAAGGCAGATGATCGTCGGCACTGAGCACGGTGACGTAGTCTCCGGCCCCGTGGCGCCCGAGCATCTCGGCGCAGGCATGACCGGCTGCACCACCGCCTATGATCACCACGCGCTTTGAAAACGCTGGTGCTGCGCGGGCGGGGGCTTGTGTGGCAGCAGCTTCTCCGGTGACAAGAATGCGTCCGTTGTCTTGGGCCACCTCGAACCGTGTGAGCGGTAGAAACGCCGGCGCGGCCACCGCCTCGCCGGTTTCCAGATCGAACCTGGCGTGATGGAAAGGGCAGCGGATCTGGCCGTCTGTTACGATGCCTTTGGCCAAGGGCGCTTGCAAATGGGTGCATTTTCCCGCCAGTGCGCAGACTTTTCCGCCGTGACGCACAAGCACAACATCCTGCCCGCGCCAGGTTCCGGCAAGTGGCTGGGTTTCCGTCAGGTCGCTGGCGTCAATGCCGTGTTCGAAGTCTGGCATGGTCATGAGGGAAGCCTCCATCTGTCCTTTGCCGCTCCACAGCGCGCAAGCCATGGCGCTGCAAAAAGGGTTGCAGCGGCAAGCACTTCGGGCGGTGGGAGCAAGTTTGGGTGTTCAGGGATTGCAACTGGTCAGGGCAAGGATCGGTTCCCGCGATGCCTGGCATGTCCCGATCGTTTAGAATGTCGTCTGTGTTTCAATCGCAGTCTTCAGCGCGGTCCAGCGTCGCCAGCGCGGTGAGGTGGGCAAGGTGGCTGAGGCCCTGCGGCAGATTGCCCAGGAAATCGCCGCTGACCGGATCGATCATTTCGGGCAAAATACCGCAGCCATGGGCAAGGCTGCGGGTAAGGGCGTCCATTCGCTCTCGCGCCTTTGCGCGTTCTCCGAGCAAGGCCCATGCTTCCACCATCCAGAACGAGCATGCCAGAAAGCAGCCTTCCTCCTGATCCATACCGCTATAGCGGTAGTGGAAAGCATCTGCACCCAGCGTACGGTCGATGGCCTCCATCGTCAGGCGCAGCCGCTCGTGGCCGTCGAAGCCGAAGCGTACGGCCAGCGCAAGCGAGGCATCGATATCGCCACTGCCGGGATACATGACAAAGGCGCGCAGATCCTCAGACCAGCAATTCTCCTCGATCCAGGCCTTGATGCGCTCGCGCTCACGCTTCCAGCGATCGCGACAAGTGGTGGGCAACTGCCCTTGATCGGCAAGTTCCACGGCGCGGGCGAGGGCCTGCCAGCAACTGATCTTGGACATCGTGTAGTGCCGTTCCTCCTCCAACTCCCAGATGCCTGCGTCGGGAAGGCGCCAGCGGTCCGCGCAGGCATCCGCCAGATGGGCGAGCAATTCGGCGCTCGCGCTATCGAGGATATTGCCGCAGTTCACGAACCGGGCCGCCGTCTCGAAGATATCGCCGTAAACCCCGTGCTGGATCTGCTCGCCAGCCCGGTTGCCACTTACGACGGGGCCCCGTTCGCGATAGCCGGGAAGCGGCCAGAAGGTGGCTTCCGGGACCGGGCCGCCGGTCAGCGCATAGCAAACCCGGGGGCCATAATCGCGTAGCTGGCGCAAAAGCCAGGTAAAGGCCGCCTTCGCTTCCGCTTCTGCTCCCGCTGCCAGAAACGCATCGATCGTGTAGCCTGCATCGCGGATCCAGGCATAGCGATAGTCCCAGTTCTTGGGCGCCGAGAAGCTCTCGGGAAGCGATGTCGTGGCCGCAGCCGTGATGGCACCCGAGGGTGAATAGAGCAGCAACTTGAGCGCCAGAGCGCTGCGCAGGAAGACACTGCGGTCAGCCCCTTGGATGCCGACATGGCGCGTCCAGTCGCGCCATTCCTTGTCTGATGTGTCGATGCGGGCATCGACTTCCGCGATGCCCGGCGCAACGAGGGGTTCGTCGCTGCCAGCGACCACGGCGAAGGTATGTCGTTCGCCTTTGGCGAGCATGAGCGACCCGACAACGCCGTCATCGCTCCATTCGCAAGCGACGTTCTCGTCATGGATGAAAAGGCCCAGAACGCGATCGACATGGAAGACCGTGTGCTTGCCGATCGACGAATAGTAGGGGCTGGCGGTATCGCCGCGATGGCTGGGTCGCATGGCAAAATCGAAACGCACCTCGCCATCCAGCCCTTCGATGCGCCGGGCAAGTTCGGTCCAGGGCAGGCGTCCGGCATTGCCGCTGTTGAGCGCTTCCGTGAGGCGGGCGCGCCCGCTTTTGGTGATGAACTCAGTTTCGAAGACATTGCTGTCCTGGCGATAATGGCGCGTGGCAGTGAAGGGTTCGCGCGGCGTTATCGAGAAGTAGCCACCCTTTACGCCGTCGAGCAGCCGGTCGAAGAGAGGGGCCGAATCCATATTGGGCACGCACCACCAGTCAATGGATCCATCTGCGCCGGACAAGGCGATCGAGCGCCCGTCGCCGAGGGCGGCGTAATCCGCAAGCGGCAGGTAGCCGTTGCGGCGTTTGGAATGAGCGGCCTGCGTGGATGGTGTTGAGGGGGCGGTCGCGACCTGTTCTTCGATCCTTGTCATGAAGACATAAAGCTGCGGGCTGCCGATTGTTCGCGCTCACCGCCGAATTCCGTCTCGATACTGGCCTTTAGTCTACAACCTTGTCTGTCTGGCCATGACCGACATCGTCACGAGGCTTGCCCTTCGATGTTCGTTGGGCATTGGCTCGTGCGCCGGCCAATACCGGCCCGCAGGCGGCTGATTTTGCATCGCCGGGGTCGACGAAAGCAAGAAGCCCGGCCACGGGTGTCGCGACAACGGCGAGGCCGATTCCCGCACCCGCACGTCCAAGCAACTGAGGGCTGATCACCTGCAACTTAGGCTGTGCGAAATGGCCGCCGAGGCCGACCGGTGACTGGCCCGAGAACAGACTGAATTTCTTGCCATCCGCCCGAAAGGCCATGTCTACGGCTTCGGTATCGAAACTGAAGCCCCCGCGCCCCGTGACGACATTCTTGCTCGTATCGATCAGGATCGGATCGGCGGCAGCTTTCCCGTTGCGCACCGTGAAGGCGATAAGGCCGCAATTGACTTCGATCGGTTTTTTCAACTTCCCCTGAAACATCTTGGAGACGAACGTGCCAAGATCGAGTTCGGCAAGTTGGGCATTTTGGGTCCACAACGTGCCATGCGGCATGACGAAAGCTATACGACCCGAGGCGGAGGCAAGGGAATCATGGATCGTATCGCCGCGACCATCCAGCTTTATTCGGCCGTGGATCGTGCCGGTGGTCCCAGAGTCCGCCACGCCGTACCCGGCCAGCAGACGGCCCATCGGGGTAGAGGCGAGGCGGATGTCATAATGTATAGCCGATGGGCGCTCTCGCGTGTCGAAAACCAGATCTGAAGATACGTCCCCGCGCGCCATCGAGAATGTCAGAGGGGATAAGGCAAGGCGCCCCCGGTCCAGTGAGAGGGCGAGCGAGATATCGGAAACCGGCACGTTCCGGGAACGAACTATTCCGATCTTCCAATCGAGAGAGGCGTCGAAGCGCTGAAGCATTGCCACGGGCAAGCTGGCATCGGGCAATACCCGTTGTGAACCAGCGCCGGATGCCGCTGCGGCCGCAACGGCGCCCTTGGTCGCCACCACGTCGGGATTATAGCCGATAAAAGGCGCCGCATCGATAATGTCGAGGCGTTTGGTGACAAGCGCTGCATCAAGTTTCAGGCGTTTGCCATTGGTGATCGAGAACTGCCCCGCCAGATCGGACTGCCCGAACGTGCCCGTCATCTCGGTGAAGCGGTAGGTGTCGCCGCGCTTCACGAGCTTGGCCTTGAGTTTATAATGGCGGGTCTGCGGGATCGCCACGTCGATCACTTTCAACAGCTCGGACATATCGCGCCCATCTGCGGCAACGTCGAGGGGCACGCCTTCGATATCGGTTAATCCCGGCAAGGTTCCCGATACGTCGATCACGCTGTTTGCAGCCCAGGCGCGAGCCTCGAGGCGGTTCGTCGTACCGGCGAGAGTGGCATTGGGAGAGAGCAGGCGGGCGGACAACCGGAAGGGCGTTGTACGGAAGCTGCCCGAACCGGTAATACCGACGGAATGGCCGATATGGGTGTTGCTGGCAGTGATCGGTGCGATCGCAAGATCAGCCATGAGGGGCATCGCGGGGTCGCTATAATGGACATGGGTATCGGTTATGCTGGCAGTACCGATATTCGGCATTGCAAAGGGCTTGCCCTGACCATCGCTGGCGAAGGTCCATGTATTGCGGACATGTTGGGCGTCCCATTCGAAATCGCCTTTCCCGCCGTCGAGGACGAGCGAATAGATATGTCGCTGGCCAAATATCAGAGAGAGTGGCGCAACACGCGCATCCAGATGGCGTGCGGAAAATAAAGCGCGATCTTTTGCCCAGCCCGGATTTGAAATCGACAGTCCGTCGGCAACAAATTTCAGTCGAAAGGGGGCAAAGTACAGTTGGAAATCGCCGGCGACGTGAATTTTCCGTTGGGAAAGCGAGCTTGTGGCGGTTTCGAATGAGTGGCGCAGAAAGCGGCCTTTTGTGATGAACAGGACCAGCCAGACTGCGAACACAACGACTATCATGCCCAGTATGATGTTGCGGGCGATGCGTTGCCATCGAGGCGATCTGCCAGCGTGCATGCCGGCAGCGGACAGTTCGGGGTCGGTCGCGGCGGACGTTTCCATGACAAGCAAATCGCCTGAGGACAGCTTTTGGTTTCAGGTGAAGCCCGATCAGCGCGTCCGGGCGGTAAAAACGGGCGACGCATCGCATTTTGAAAGAGCGTAAGGTCGCAGATCGCCCCGAAAAGGTGCCCATTTCTCTCAATGAACGGGCATCACGCTTACTGCGGGGGGCGCTATACGCACGATGCCAAGGCTATATTCGAAAAGATCGAGAGCGATGCCAGGCCTATGAGGGGCCGGGATCGTCTCACGATGACAGCGAGCGGCTCACGGCGGATCAGGAGCCCACACTGGTTGAGAACTTTACCCCCTTGTTGGGGCAGGCGGACAAGATTGCCGCGGTGTCTGACGATCACGACATGTTGGTGGAATTGGAAACTACGGTTGTACGGGCGCTCGGTGACGATGCGACGGTGATCCGTTCGCAACCCTATTATCTCGACATAACCGCAGCGGCGGCCAACAAGGGCGATGGCGCCGCTGCGCTTGCACGGGCGATGGGGGTGTCGCTCGAAGATGTGGCTGTCATCGCCGATCAGGACAACGATCTCGCGATGTTCGTGCGTGCTGGTCTTTCTATCGCCATGGGGCAGGGACCTAAGCATGTGAGAGCTGCTGCCGGGAATGTCACCACCTTGAACGACGAAGATCGCGGGTTTTCACCCTACATAAAGGTCGACGGAGGGCAGGGTGCGAAAACAGTCCGCGCGGTTCGCGAAGCAGGGGCAGATGCCATTGTCGCGGGAAGTGCCATCTCTAGCCACACGGATTACGCGGCAGCCATCCAGGCGTTGCGAGGTGATGAAATTTACGCTGACATGGCGGTGTCGACAAAGGTCGTCAAATAGCGCGGATGGGCTCGCATGCGAGCTATGGCGCTGCCCGATGAGGTTGCCTATCGGCGAGCGCATCACAGGTCTCAAGCAAATGCCTCGCCAGGCCTACGATGCGGTGTTGGCACACTTTTTGACTTGAGCAGTCGCTGGGGTGAGTATTCGCCCTCGATTTTATATCGAACGCCCAATGCGACTATTTTTTTACAAAAGCATCTTTATTGGGATCGCCGGGCATAAATTGTCTCTGTTGCGGATCCTTGCTTGAGGGAGCGGCATTAAGCTGACGTCAGGCTCGGCGGCCTTGCCGAGCGGTTGAACAGGGCGTTTTCCGCATGCAACTCGCGATCACTACTGCTTTGGATTACGCGGTTTCGGAACCCGTCGATATCTTGCTTCAACTCGAGGTTGCGATGATACCCGAACAGAGCGTGGTTCATGCCCATATCGAACTTCCTCCAGCTGATCATTTCGCCCGGGTGCCAGCGCAGTCGGGCATTGGTGAGCGAATTTGGTTGCGAACAGGTTTTCCGCTGGAGCTTCGCTATGAAGCGGTGGTTCAGATTAATCGAACAATAGCCGACATTGTTAATCTACCGGCCGTGCTGCCGCACCTTTTGCCGGGAGAAACAGTCGATTACATGATGCCGTCGCGATATTGTTCCTCCGATACGTTCGGCGATATCGTTCAAAGTGAATTTGGCGGCCTTGAAGGCGGGGCGCGTGTCACCGCCATTCGCGACTATATAGCGGCACGCTTAACATATAAATCGGGTTCCAGCGACGCTTTCACCACAGCGATGGACACATTCAAAAGTCGTAAGGGCGTGTGCCGTGATTACGCGCATTTAATGATCGCAATGGTGAGAGCCAGTGGCATCCCTGCGCGTTTTGCAAGTGTCTATGGTCTTGGTGTCGAGCCAGAGGACTTTCATGCCGTTGCCGAAGTATTTCTCGACGGTGCCTGGCACATGGTGGATGCCACAGACATGACAACGCCGGATCGCATCGCCAAGATCGGGGTGGGGCGTGATGCTGCCGACGTCTCATTCTTGACTGGATACGGAAAAATCGAAATGCTATCGCAAAATATCGAAGTCAGATCGATTAAAGTTTGAATATATTTTTTTGAGTGTTTTATATAATTATTTGTTATATTGATGTTGTCTTAAATTCATCAAAAGGTCAATGTATAGCTGTGCGAGCTTGGATCTACTGCGAGCTCGCGCGATGGCCTGAATGGCACAAAGAGCACCGGAGAGCCTTCTTCGGGGAGATTAGGACCAAAAATTACAGGCACGCGGCGACGGTCCGTCATTTCCAAATCAGGCGGAAGAGGGCGAGTGGAAGTGTCATCACGTAACGGCTTCCAGACTGGCGAAGGCAGCCTGAAGGTCGGCCACGTAGCGATCGAACTCTGCAGCAGCGTCTGTGTGGGATGGTAGTCGCAGGAGATAGCTGGGATGAACCGTAACCCAGCAAGGCGTGCCATCGCCAAGTTCGATAGCGGTCCCGCGCACCTGCCCTATGGTAATCGTGCGTCCAGTGAGGGCGCGCGCGGCAGTTGCGCCCATCGCGATTACCAGTTTCGGGCGAACCAACGCGCGTTCCTGATCCACCCACCAGCGGCAGGCATCGACCTCGCCCGCATTGGGTCTGGCGTGCAGGCGCCTTTTTCCGCGTGGCTCGAACTTGAAGTGCTTCACGGCATTGGTGACATAGAGATGCGCCCGGTCGATGCCGACTGCCGCAAGAGCGCGATCGAAGACTTCGCCTGCCGGACCGACAAAGGCGCGTCCGGCCTGATCTTCCTGATCGCCCGGCTGCTCCCCCACGACCATGACCTGGGCATCATGCGGCCCTTCACCGAAGACGGTTTGCGTTGCCGGTCCCCACAAGGGACAGCGGCGGCAGGAGGCTGCCTCATCGCGCAAGAGCGAGATCGTCGCAGAGCCATGCGCTTTGCCGGGAACGGCGCGGGCCTGGTCAATCATCCCAAGTTCGCGTTTGCGGGCACCGGCGATCATTTCCGGGATCAATGCGGTCTCCGGCATGTTCTTCCAGTATTTCTTGGGCATCTCCTTGATCATCGCGTTCGTCATCAACCGCGCGGGATTGAAGATTGCCGCATAATAGGCCTTCCAGATTCCTTCGACGGGATCGTCGCCGGGCGCATCGCCGCGTTGGGCCGCAGGTCCTTCGGCAAGGGAGACGGTGTCCCAGTGGATCGAACCTCTCGGCGTCAGGATCGACCAGCGCATGTTTGCGAAGCGGCCGACAAAAAAAGGCGCATTGGCACGCACGATGTGGTGTTCAGGCTCGAACCAGGCGACGAAGCGCCTATCGTTACCCTCGGGGACCTCGCGAAAGCGGATGAAAGCGCGCATTTTGTGCATGTCACGGCGGATCGTCTGATCGAGGTCCAGCACACGCCGCATCTGTCGATCGGCGCGGTCACGCAGGACCTGAGGGTAATCGAGACAGCGCAGGAGCAAGGCATAGAGCAGCGAAAAGCGCTCAGGATCGCTGTGCAATATTGCCCGGCTCGCCAGATGAACGAAATCCCTGGAGACCCTCAAGGATGGTGCCGGGTCGCTCGTCATCGGCTCTATCGTGATGGGCGCATCGCCGAACAAGTCAGCACGCTGGCCGCCGATCTGCCACAGAACTTCCTGCGCGGGTATGCGTGCTGCCGCCAGCGCGCGTGCGGCTGCACGCCAGCCATCGAAATCATCTTCGGCTTCAAGCTGGACTACCCGCATGGCGCCGCTTGACCTTTCACGAGGCAAAGAGTTCGAGTTGGACCGTCCTGGGCTTTATCAGTGGGCGCAGATCGGCACTGTCGGCCAGTTTTACCGGACGCCAGTCAGCCGCAACAATGAACGGACGCAATTTCTTGAGGGACACGGTCATCCGGCCGATGTCTTGCAGTGTCAGCGTTCGCCAGCGCCGTGCCGTGAGGATCGAACTGACCGCCTTTGGACCAAGGCCGGGAATGCGCAGCAGCATTTCCTTCGGCGCCCGGTTTACATCGACGGGAAAAATGCCTCTGAACTTCAGCGCCCAGGCCAATTTCGGGTCTATGTCGAGCGGCAGCATTCCCGTTGCCGGATCGGCGGCCGCGGCCACTTCTTCCACCGTATAATCGTAGAAACGGATCATCCAATCCGATTGATACAGGCGATGTTCGCGCATCAAGGGCGGGCGCTGTAGCGGCAGTACCGCGCTTGCGTCGGGGATTGGACTGAAGGCTGAATAATAGACCCGCCGCAGTGCGAAGCGATCATAGAGCGTCGAAGCGCGGGCCACGATGTCACGGTCGGTCGCTGCATCGGCCCCGACGATCATCTGGGTCGATTGTCCACTGGGCGCAAAGGAGGGGGCAGACCGGAAACGCTTCTTTGCGTCGGTTCCCTCCTCAATGGCAGAACGCATATCCCTCATCGCGCCTTCAATCCGCTTTTCGGATTTCTCCGGCGCAAGTCGTTGCAATCCGCTGGTTGTCGGCAGTTCGACATTGATCGATACCCGGTCGGCATAAAACCCCGCTTTCCTGATCAATTCGGGATCAGCATCGGGTATGGTCTTGAGGTGAATATAACCCCGGAAGTCGTGATCATTACGCAGGCTTCGCGCAACCTCGACGATCTGCTCCATGGTATAGTTGGGCGTGTTGATTATGCCCGACGACAGGAATAATCCCTCGATATAGTTGCGAGCGTAAAAGTCGAGTGTGAGGTCGACGACCTCCTTGGCCGTGAAGCGCGCGCGGCGCACGTTGGACGATTTTCGATTGATGCAATAATAGCAGTCGAAGATGCAGCTGTTCGTCAGCAAGATCTTGAGCAGGCTGATGCAGCGTCCGTCTGGTGCGTAAGCATGGCAAATCCCCCCGCCGGCTAATGTCGAGCCGATGCCCTTGCCGCCTCTCGAATCGCGTTTTCTGGCGCCCGAGGAGGAGCACGATGCATCGTACTTTGCTGCGTCGGCAAGGATCGTGAGTTTTTCGGTCGTATTTAGCTGCGCCATGAGACGTAACCTTCGCGGGTCAGATCAAGTTCGGCGCGATTGTCAGGCTGCCGGAGGATGACGATAAGCCATCGCTCGCTGATTTCAAGAATTTTTGTTCTTTGTTTGTTCTGATTCTTGAGGGATCCATACCCGGCCTTGAACGCTTGCGCTTCGTCAGGTGCCGCGCTGGAAATCGACCCTGTTGCGTGCGGCCAAGCCCTCAAATCCCGCTTCTATTTTGCAAGAGGTGCCATCTTGTCTGCAACAATGATCCTGATGCTGGCCTGGAGCAGAAGGCACCAGCAGCGGGCTTGGCGGAGGATGTAATCCAAGTGCTTCTCTCGACCGAGGGTATGAGCCGATTTCAAAGAGAAAGTCCGCAAACCATGGCCGATATTTTCACATCGGCGGCTTGCGGACTTCGCTATCGGGATGCCTTGAAGATGGCGCTTTAGGGAATGCGCTTACCCCGACCAAAGAAGAAACCGGCAATCAGAATGACGGCGGCTACAAGCAAGAATACCTTGGCAAGGCCTGCAGAAAGGCCTGCGACGCCGCCAAACCCCAGCAGTGCTGCGATAACGGCTACTACGGCGAAAATAATGGCCCAGCGAAGCATGAGGCCTCTCCCTTAGATAGTTTCACTGCGCCGACCTGTTTCGGCGAGTTCGCATCTATAAACCCGTTGCGCGGGGTTATGTTCCCCATTCGCCACAGTGCAGGTTATGGCTGGCTGATAAGCTATCAGTGGGAGCCAAACGGTCGGTCCAGGCATTTTTCAGGGCATGAACCGCTCCCTTGCATTTGTCGGCGCGGGGCCGACAGCCATCTATACCCTGCATGCTCTGCTCGATCAGGCACCGCCGCCATTTGCACTGACGATCTTCGAAAAGCAGGCCAGCATCGGGCGTGGAACGCCATATCGTCCCGGCTGGAATGACCCGGCCATGCTGTCGAACATTGCGAGCGTCGAAATCCCGGCACTGGAGGAGCCGCTTGTCGCATGGCTGGCCCGGCAAGACGATGAGCGCCTGAAAAAATTGCACATCTCGCGCGATGAAATCAACGATCGTACATTCTTCCCGCGGGTGGTGCTTGGCGAATATTTTCACGAGCAGTTCCAGGCCATTCTCGATCGTGCGGGCGCCATGGGAATTCGGGTTACGGTCCAGACTCGCTGCGACGTGCTGGATGCGGTCAGTACCAGCGACGGCCTGACGTTGAGCGTTCGGCCACCGCGTGGTGGTGTGTTCACGGAAAGCTTCGATCATGTCGTGCTGGCGACCGGTCATCAGTGGCCGGCCGAACCGGAAGTGTGCCCGGGCTACTTTATCAGCCCATGGCCCGCATCCAGGATCGCGAAGATCGCGCCGTGTCATGTCGGCATTCGCGGCTCGTCACTCACCGCGATCGATGCTGCCGTGGCCCTGGCGCTCGGCCACGGCGATTTCATGAGGGGGGAGGACGGGGTGTTGCGTTATGTCGCGGGGGCTGACACGCGCGATTTCCGCATGACGATGCTGTCGCGCAAAGGGCTGCTGCCGGAAGCCGACTTCTATTTTCCCATACCCTACGAGCCGCTCTCGATCTGTACCCGTGATGCGATCGCGAAACTGATCGAGCGGGACAGCGGCAACCTGTTGGAGAAGACTTTTTCCCTGTTCAAACGGGAACTGGTCCATGCCGATCCTTCCTACGCCAAAAAGGTCGGACTGGAAGAGCTCGACATGGACGGGTTCTGCGACGCCTATTTCGCAGAGCGCATGGCCAGCGATCCTTTCGAATGGGCGCAGGCGAACCTCGAGGAAGCCAGGGCCAACTATGCCGTTCAGCACACCGTCGCCTGGCGCTACGCTATCCTGCGCATGCACGAGGTGATCGAGGATATCGTGCCGCATCTCAGTGATGAGGATTTCGGCCGGTTCTCCTCCTGCTTCAAGACCATCTTTGTCGATGATTATGCAACGGTCCCACATGAATCCATCGAGCGGATGCTGGCATTGCATCGAGCCGGCAAGTTGGATGTGCTGGCTGTCGGCGAGGAATACCACCTCGACACGCATTCTTCCGAAGGTGGCGTCATCCTGCATGTGGGCGGGCAGTCGATCCAATTCCCGGCCTTTATCGAGGCGACCGGCCAGCGGGCGCTGGCCGCTGATGATTTCCCGTTCTCCGGGTTATGTGAACAGGGGATCATCCGCGATGTCGCCGATCCGGATGCGCCATGTCCTTCGCGAGGTATCGTGATCGACGACGAATTCCATCCCATCTCCCTTGCGATACCGGAAGATCAGCTGTTCTGCCTAAGTTTGCCGTTCATCATGGGGCGGCATCCTTTCATTCAGGGGATCACGAGCTCGTGCGAGATGGGGAAAATTGTAGCCCCCCGGCTGGCAGCGGCTCTGGCGTCTGACGCTGCAGCACTGAGCAACAATCTGGGAGCGGCCGCATAATGAAGCTGTTCGCAATCTACATCGGCGGGGAGTTTCCCGGGGCCAATGTCGAAGTCCATGACGTGCGTTTCGTCGTCGCAAACTCTCTCGCAGAAACCTACGCTACTTTACGCCAGCAATGGTGGGGCGTGCCGCGCAGCCTTCACATCGACTGCTGGGCAGAGGTGACCCATGCCGACGGATATGATGTTTCGCTCAAGGAGCAGCCGTATCAAGGAAGCGAAAAACTCTTCTTCGTAAACCTCGGCGGATATGAGCCGGGGACTTCTCGGAGCGACACAGAAACGTTTTCGTCGTTGCGGAAACCGAAGCCAAGGCTAAGTGGCGCGCCATGAAACTCGTCCGCCATTGGATCGATCCTCATAAGGACGACCTCTATGAGGCCGAGCACGCCTTTTGCTTGAGCGAGCTCCCGACTGACGCAAGCCTGTTCATCCATCTGACGCCGGCAGGGATGAACAGAGAACCGGAGTTCACTTGCCAATATATCCCGATCAGGAAAAACTCCTGAGGAACAGATGGAAAGCTGGTTGCTCGTGCTGATCGTAGCAGGAGGGACGATCAATTCGAGATTGTTCGGCGGCTGCGACCAGTTGAAAGGGGAAAAGGGCATTGAGCAGAACGTTTTGCCCAATCCCGGAGGCCTCCCGCGCCCGAGCTGCGCAGAGGTGGTCAGGTGCAAAACAATAGGCCGGATGGCGCAACAGCGATGATCCGGCCGATTGTCTTCAATTGCCAGTCCAAGAGGCAGACCAGCTTCAGAGCGGGGTGTTTCCGCGCCGCTTTTCCTGATGCTTTTTGAGGGCGTACCCACCAACGGCCGCTGCCACCAGTCCGACTGGACCCAGGCGACGAATCACGGTGGCTGCGCCAACCCCCAGAAGAGCACCGCCGATGCCGGAGCCGCCATTGGCATCTTGTGAAATATGCTTGCCTGCGATGGCGCCGATAATCTTGCCGATCATATGATTCTCCTTCGCTGGAAGAAGTGGGCCCACGGCGTAAGGTTCCAAGGTATCGCTGACATCAAGTGCCAAATTCGGACGTCCGTATCTTTCGTCTTGTTTCTTGTTCCGGGCTCTCAGGCCCGCGTCACCCATTTCTATCAGATAGTCGATCGAGCATGGCGCCCTGCGGATGCTTTCGATGCACTAGGCGCTGCGATGGTACCCTCGTGGATAACGCGGGCATGCACGCCCCCTGGGCGTCGAGGTTCCGGTCGACCTTCTATTCCTTTTGATCTGGAACGTAGCTTGGCGTTCAAGGTTTTGGCTTTCACCGGAAATTGGGGGAAGTGGTGTGCCATGCGCAGGTTTATCGTATTGTCGTTCTCGCTGCTGACGGCGGTATGCGCCGACAGTGCCTGTGCTCAGGATGGAAGCAGCCAGGAAGCCAGCACGCTTCGAGAACTTTGTACCGAGCGGCCGGGGCTGACGACAGCCGCCTGCACGGTCGATCCCGGCCATCTACAAGTCGAAATAGGGCTTGCTACATGGGAGCGTGATCGAACGGCGCAGGAAAAGGACGAGACGCTTGATCTCGGGGAAATCCAGGCACGGTACGGGCTAGGACGATCTACCGAGGTCCAGATGAGCTGGACGGCCTATACACGCGATAGCGTCACCGATTTTTCCAGCGGGGTTTCGCAGCACGCAAGCGGCATTGGCGATGTGACATTGGGGCTCAAGCAGAACCTGCTTCATCCTCAGGAAAAGGCACCGGGGCTGGCTGCCGGCATCTTGCCGTATGTTGTCTTGCCGTCAGCGACCCACGGCGTCGGTGACGGGGACTGGAGTGCCGGCCTGACGGTGCCATTGAGCTACAAATTCGGCGATCTGGTCACAGTCGCGCTGTCGCCGCAGATCCAGGCGGCAGTCGATGAAGATCGCCATGGGCGCCATCTTGCATTCGGAGCAGCGGCGGGACTTCAGTTCAGCGTTACCGACACCTTGCGCCTGTCTCCCGAAATCGAAATCATGCAGGATCAGGACCCGCAAGAGGCTTCTACACTGGCACAAGCCGCTGTGTCGCTTGCCTGGCGTTTGGACACCGTGTCGCAAGTCGATTTCCAGACGACTGCAGGGCTGAACGACAATACGCCTGATGTGCAAATTGCCTTCGGTATCAGCCGCAAGTTCTAGCGCGCGTCTCGCAGTGGATTATCACAAGCGGCGTCCACGTGTTCCATCACCGCACGATTAGCGGAAAAAAGGTGAGGGTCGCTCTGCATGTGGCCATGCGGCGGGAGTAGTTCGCGCCGCGACATGGTCTTTTCAACATGCCACCGCAGGCAAGCCGCGCACGGACGCGGATCGTCGAAAGGCGATGATAGGAAATGCAACCGATCCACCGTCTTCAGCATTCGGGGTCGGGTGGGTCAAAAAAGCTGTCTGCTTGCCAGTCCGCCACCCGGCACAGACATGGCTGATCTGGCCTGCTTTTCGAAAACGGAGCGCATGGACATGACTTCCCATACCGATGAATCGGCTCAGCCTTCGTCCGGAGGGGAACAGCAGCATAAAAGACCGGGCCGATCGGAGGGCAAGGCGCGTGCTCCGGGCGGTGCCGGTAAAGATCCCGGCCGGGCGCAAGATGATGCCCGAGCGACCGAAGCTTTGCACGCAAAGGGTGTTTTTTCCGGCCTGCCTCGAGACGGAACCCACAAATCTGAAAATTCCCAGATCCCCACCGAGGATTGATCTCTCGGTTTAGGTTGTAGCGTCAAAGCCGACTTCCCGATCATGCGAAGCGCTGTGCGGTCGCTTGTCGGCTGCCGGCGACCCGCGCGCCGTCGAGCCAGGCCAGGTAACCGGGGCGCCAGTCTGTATGGTCTTTGCGCGCGCTTTGCATTGAATTTCGATCGTCTGATTCGCACCACTCAGATCCTTGATCTGTCGGGAACGACCTTGCTCCTTGCGCATTGCGCGAATGACGACGTTCGGCCGTTTGCCTCGCCGAGCAAGGGCGCTCGCATGACATCTCCTGCTGTTTCAAACGATGCCAAGATGGCCGGTAGTCTTCGCTGGGGAGCAACGCATAAGGCAGATGGATCGTGGGCATTCGCCATCTGGGGGCCTGACGTTTCTGACGTTTGGCTGGAACTGGCAGGAGAAGCGTTACAGGCCTCACGTACAGGTGCGGGCTGGTGGCAGGTTGAGGCGCAGGCCTCTCCGTCGACGGCATATCGATGGCTGATCGATGGTCGCGAGTATCCTGATCCCGCCTCTCGTATACAATCCGGCGATGTTCATGGCGCCTCGCGCCTGATGGACGTGCGTGAATTCACCTGGCCTGATCGCACCTGGCAAGGATTGAACTGGGCAGACGCGGTGATCTACGAAATGCACGTAGGCACCTTTACCGAAGCGGGTACGCTGTGTGCCGCGATGCACGAGTTGCCGCGCCTCAAGTCGCTGGGCATCACGTTCGTGGAACTGATGCCATTGGCGCAGTTTGATGGCCAGCGCGGGTGGGGATATGACGGCGTGCTGCCGTGGTGTCTGCACAACGCTTATGGAACGCCGCAGGATTTGCGGGCCTTTGTCGCTACAGCGCATGGGTTGGGCATGGGTGTGCTGCTGGATGTGGTGCACAATCACCTGGGACCATCAGGCAATTATCTGGCCTCCTGGTGTCCATCGTTCTTCCATGTCGGGCGCAGTTCGACGTGGGGAGAGGGGATCGCGTGGGAAATTCCTGCCGTCCGAGCCTTTTTCATCGATAGTGCGCTCGCCTGGCTCGAGGACTACGGTTTCGACGGTTTGCGCCTTGACGCCGTGCACGCCATTGATGACCGCAGTCCTGTGCATTTTCTCGATGAGTTGGGGCAATGCATTCGGGCCCGGGAATGGGGGCGCCAAATCCATCTGGTCACCGAAGATGAGCGCAACACGGTGCGATATTTTACGCCCGATGCGCCGTTCGATGGCACCTGGAATGACGACTGGCATCATGCCGTGCACTGCTTGCTTACTGGCGAAGATGAAGGGTACTATGCGCCTTATGCCCGCGATCCGGTGGGAGATATCGAGATCGCCTTGCGAGACGGCTATGTCGAACAGGGGCAGGTTCGCAGCGAGCATGCGCAACAGCAGGCTTTTGAAAATCCTGCTGCAGATCGGCGCGGCGAGCCGTCGGGGACATTGCCACGCACCGCATTCGTCAATTTTCTGGGAAACCACGACCAGATCGGCAATCGCGCGTGGGGCGAGCGTCTGCACCATCTTGTCGATCCCACGCCAGTCGGCCGGCACGGGCTCAAGGTCGCTTATGGCCTGACCTTGTTGTCGCCTTTCGTGCCAATGCTGTTCATGGGCGACGAATTCTTGACGGATGCGCCTTTCCTGTATTTCTGCGATTTTTCCGGTGATCTGGCGGATGCCGTGCGCAGCGGGCGAGCCGAGGAATTTGCGCAATTCTCCTCGTTCGGCGGTCAGGTGCCGGATCCGCTGGAGGTGGCCACATTCGAAGCCTCCCGCATCGGTTTGCCCTCACGCGAGGAGCAACGGATGCACGAAGCGTTCCTGACAAGGTTGCTCAAGCTGCGTGCCTCACATGTCGCACCTTTGTTGCGCAGCAATACGCAACCCGTCTGCGACGTCGCCCGGGAAGGTGCGACGATCGAGGCTTTGTGGGACTTCGGCGGTGCTCGCATCGCACTTCGCGCCAAGCTTGGCGGGGGAAGCGAAGAGTTCGTGCCATTTGAACACAGCGTGCTGACCCTTGAAGACCCCGAGAGCCCGTTTGCGTTGTCGTTTGCTGTCAGTTCACGCCATACCGGGGAGACCTTGTGATGCCCGAAATGATATCGGCTCCTGTCGCGACCTATCGCTTGCAATTGCGTGATGGGGTGGATCTTTTGGCTGCGCAAAAATTGCTGCCCTGGCTCAATGCTCTGGGTGTCAGTCACCTCTATCTGTCGCCCCTGATGGCCGCTGTCAGGGGCTCGTCGCATGGGTACGATGTCACTGACCCCACACGTGTGGACCCGGAGCTGGGCGGAGAGACAGCATTCGCCGCGCTTGCCGTTGCGGCACGACAGGCTGGGGTCGGGTTGATTTTGGATATTGTCCCCAACCATCAGGCCTTTTCGCCACAGAACCCTTTCGTAGCGGACATCCTTCGGTATGGGCCTGATAGCGAACATGCAAAAATGTTCGATATCGACTGGGATCGTGGACGTCTGCATTTTCCTGTGCTTGATCGCCCGACGGTGGATTTGCTCGAGGGGGAAGCCCTCGCAATCTCTGGCACCGGCGAACTGCCTGCGTTGAAAATCTATGATGAGATCTACCCGCTGAACCCGACATCCTTGGCTGCGGCATTGGCCTCGGGAGAAAGAGCGCTCGATGCTGATGGGCTGGAGAAACTGCTGGCCCAGCAGCACTGGAGCGTGGGGCACTGGAGGGACAGTGCCGGGCAAATCATCCATCGTCGGTTCTTCAATATCTCCGGCCTCATCGGTGTGCGCCAGGAAGATCCGGTGGTGTTCGATCTGACGCACCGCTGGTTATTCGAGCAGGTCGCTGCCGGGCATGTCCAGGGCGTAAGGGTGGACCATGTCGACGGTCTGGCGCGACCCGGCAACTATCTTAATCGCCTGCGTGCCGCGCTCGATGCCATCAGCTCGACGCCCATGCCGATATGGATAGAGAAGATCGTGAAAGCTGACGAGGCATTGCCGCGATGGCCGGTTGCGGGGATGAGCGGCTATGAATTTCTCGCTCCGCTCACGCGATTGCTGATGCCAGCCACAGGGTTGGCGGCACTGCACGAGGCGGCAAATGGCGCGGTGCCTGCTGACGTGTCGGATGAAGTGCGCAACGTGCGTGGCCGATTGCTTCAGGACACGTTTGCCCCTGAGCGCGCGCGCGTGTTGCAGGCGGCGCGCACGGCCTTGGCATCGGATGCGGCAGATAGCGCAGGCCAGGCCGCACGACACGACGATGCAGTTCTTGCCGATGCCTTGGATTCGCTTGCATGCGATTGGCCGGTCTATCGCTCCTATGCAGCGGATGGATGCCCGCTTGAGCCAGGTCCGCAAGCGGCGTTGGCCAAGGCCCAAGGACATGGCGCCACTTTGCTGGCTGACCTCCTTCACGCGCCGGACGATACGTTATCACGAGCCTTCGCGACGCGCTTCGAGCAATTGACAGGGGCGCTCACCGCGAAATCGGAAGAGGACACCGTTTTCTTTCGCGCAGTGGCATGCCTTGCCTTTTGCGAAGTGGGGTTAGAGCCCGATCTTGGTGTCCTCGAGCCGATTGCCTTTGAGCGCGCGATGCAAAAGCGGGCAGATCAGACACCGCTGGGGCTTTCGACCCTATCGACCCACGATACAAAGCGCAGTGCAGATGCCCGGGCCGCGCTGATTGCTCTGGCTTGGAGGCCGACGCTGGCACAGGAACTGTATCGCGCGGCGCGTAGCGAAGCAGAAGCGATGAACTTGCCTTCGCATGTTGGCCTATATGCCATGCAGACAGCGCTTGTCATGCGTGGCGCCGATAATGCTGGCGCACGTATTGACGGGCATCTTGCCAAGGCACTTCGTGAAGGAAAGGTATTATCCTCTCATGAGGTGCCACAAGAGAAGCTGGAAAAGATCGCTGGGCAGCTATCTCGAGGTTTCCTTCGCGATCTCGATGATCATGTTCTGTGGTCTCGCGAGCAAGAGCTCGATTTCGACACGGTGCGAGAGGCGATCATACTGGCACAGGTCGCATTCCAAATGACTGCCCCGGGGGTGCCGGATATCTATCGAGGAAGCGAAGTGCTCCACGTCGCGCTGACGGACCCTGATAATCGCCGGTCAGTCGATTTCCATGCAATCGAAGCCTTTTGCCAAGACGAAACCTCGATTTGTGGGAGAAAGCTGGCATTAACTCGCCATCTGCTTGCCAGGCGCGGTCGCGATCCGGAACTGTTTGTGCGTGGCGATTACAGGCTGGAGGAGACCACCCAGCACTGGATCGTAACCAGGCGGCTGGATGGTCGACAGGAAACTATATTCATTCCGCGCCCGGCAATGTGTACGAATGAGGGGCGCAGTACGGATCAGGCAATGCCAGCGCCCCCTGTCACCCCAAATACCTCGCCGGTGATGTAACTGCCTTCTTGCGAGGCCAGGAGCACATACACCGGTGCGATTTCGACAGGTTGGCCAGGGTGTTGATTGCCACTGAGAAGTGACCCGGGGCGCGTATAAATTACCGCTGAGAATTGACCCATGTTTTCCTCCCTTCCGGCTGCCAGTCGGAGGGTCTTGGAGTGATCGACATGGACTTATTCAGTGTGATCCGCCGGTGGCATTTCCGGCAGGGGATTTCCATTCGGGAGATCAAGCGCCGGACCGGCCTGTCCCGCAACACCATCCGCAAGTATCTGCGCTCCGACACGGTTGAACCCAGCTTCAAGGTTCCGTTACGGTCGAGCAAACTCGATCCCTTCGCAGACAAACTGACGGCTTGGCTGCGAGTGGAATCCAAGAAATCCCGCAAGCAGAAGAGGACCGCCAAGCAACTCTACGTTGATCTGGTGAAGCTGGGTTACGATGGTTCCTATAACCGGGTGGCCGCCTTTGCGCGGCGATGGCGGACCGAGCTTCAGTATCAACAGCAGACCAGCGGGCGCGGGACGTTCGTGCCTTTGGTTTTCCAGCCTGGCGAGGCCTTCCAGTTCGACTGGAGTGAGGATTATGCCGTGCTGGACGGCAAGGTGACCAAGCTGCAGGTTGCCCATACCAAGCTGGCACATAGCCGCGCCTTCATCGTGCGAGCCTATCTGCTCCAGACCCATGAGATGCTGTTCGACGCGCTGGCGCAGGCATTCCGGGTGCTTGGCGGCGTGCCGCAGCGTGGCATCTTCGACAATATGCGGACCGCTGTCGACAAGATCGGGACGGGGAAGGCGCGGCAGGTCAATGCCAGGTTCGCCGCCATGGCCAGCCACTATCTGTTCGAGGCCGATTTCTGCAATCCGGCTTCTGGCTGGGAGAAAGGACAGGTCGAGAAGAACGTCCAGGACGCTCGACGCCGGCTGTGGCAACCGATGCCCAGCTTCCGCGATCTGGCTGAGTTGAACACCTGGCTGGAAGAACAATGCATCGCCCAATGGGGCGAGATCCAGCATGGTGTCCTGCCCGGCACCGTGGCCGATGCGCACGCCGAGGAAGTTTCCTGCCTGATGCCGCTGGGCCGGCCCTTCGATGGCTTTGTCGAGCAGATCAAGCGCGTGTCGCCGACCTTGCCTCATTGCCTTCGACCGGAACCGCTATTCGGTGCCTGCATCCTTCGCGAACCGACCCGTCAGCCTGAGGGTCTACCCGGATCGTCTGGTCATAGCGGCCGAAGGTCAGATCGTGTGCGAACATCCCCGGCTCATCGACCGTTCCCATCACAAGCCGGGACGCACGATCTATGACTGGCGGCATTATCTGGCGGTGATCCAGCGCAAGCCCGGCGCCTTGCGTAATGGCGCCCCCTTCCTCGAGATGCCCGAAGCCTTCCGGCAGTTACAGGGCCATCTGCTAAAGCGCCCGGGCGGCGACAGGGAGATGGTCGAGATCCTGTCTCTCGTTCTGCATCATGACGAGCGGGCAGTGTTGAGCGCGGTCGAGTTGGCTCTGGAAGCCGGTGTTGCCACCAAGACCCACGTTCTCAACATGTTGCATCGCCTTATCGATGGCAAGGTGCCTCCAGCAGCGCCGATCGATGCGCCTCAGGCCTTGCGTTTGACGCAGGAGCCCGAGGCCAATGTCGTACGCTATGACAGGCTAAGGGAGATCCGCCATGCGTCATGATCCCGCCAGCGCGGCCATCGTCGTCATGCTGCGCAGCCTCAAGATGTTCGGCATGGCGCAAGCCGCTGGCGATCTGATCGAGCAAGGCGCGCCTGCCTTCGACGCTGCCGTGCCGATGCTGTCTGGGCTCCTGAAGGCAGAGATGGCCGAGCGGGAGGTCAGGTCGATCGCCTATCAGATCAAGGCGGCACGCTTCCCGGCCTACAAAGATCTGGCGGGCTTCGATTTTGCCGCCAGCGAGATCACCGAAGCCCTCGTACGCCAGCTTCATCAGGGCGACTTCATGGAAAACGCCGACAACGTCGTGCTGATCGGCGGGCCCGGCACCGGCAAGAGCCATATCGCCACGGCTCTGGGCGTTCAGGCTGTCGAGCATCACCGCAAGAAGGTTCGCTTCTTCTCCACGGTCGATCTGGTCAACGCGCTTGAGCAGGAAAAGACCTTGAACCGGTCCGGCCAGCTGACAGAACGCCTGCTACGCCTCGACCTGCTCATCCTCGATGAACTGGGCTACCTGCCCTTCAGCCCATCGGGCGGTGCCATGCTCTTCCATCTTCTCAGCAAGCTGTACGAGCGCACCAGCGTCGTCATCACCACCAACCTGAGCTTCAGCGAATGGGCTGGCGTGTTCGGCGATGCCAAGATGACCACCGCGCTGCTCGATCGGCTAACCCATCACTGCCACATCCTGGAGACCGGAAACGACAGCTTCCGCTTCCGCGCCAGCACCGCTACGCCCAAAGCCAGAAAGGAGAAGCCCGCACCTTGAACCTGCCCAAAAACGGCAGCACATAAACCATACCCACCCGGGTCAATTCTCAATGGAAATCCCGGGTCACTTCTCAGTGGCAATCAACACTCGATCGCCTTTCACGCGAACTCGAGCTTGCAGGAGCTGACCAGATCAACGCTCTCCTGCAAGTGCATGCCAATTCCCCAGAAATGCGGCACTTGTCCTATGAGGGCGGCCTCTCCTTCGCCATGGGGCTGCGCCAGCTGCGCATCATCCCTTCCGAACGGACACGGTTCGAGAGGATTTTCCAATCGGCCATCGATCCACGGGACGGCAGCTACCAACTTGGCTATCTCTTTGTCTGCGCCATCGAGACCCTTTCCCAAAGCCACGGCCGGTCGGACATGCTGCTCGGTTTCCTGCGTAATTATTTCTTCAACGACCCGGTACTAGCTGCCTTGATCCTCGATGAGGACACCGGCATTGTCGAACTATACAATCAGGTCAGCGTATATTTCTCCGAAAGGGTTGTTGCGCTGACCTCGGACCCGGAAACTACTGCCCGTCAGGTCGAGGCCTGGGGCACAACGGTTCCCTTCGCACCCGTTGCTCGCAGCCGCGCTGACGATTTTTTGGGTCGTACGCCCTCGGACGAAGCAGATCCTGCAGCCGAACTCTACGCCGAGAAGCTTCGCGCATTTTGCACCTCGGTCGGCTCCGAGGTCGTCCCTGGGGAGGTGCTAGAAACTTTCCTCGTCCTAGGTAGAGCCCTTATGCCGCTGGGCTCAGATGATTTCGCAGTCACCGCCGTTAGCGATGGCCTTGTCCATATGTCCACTGACAAGGGCCTGGAAATCAGCGTCAACACGGCAGATTTCCATTCGACCCCGTGCCAGGAACGCGCATTCGCGCTAAAATGCTGGCCAACGTCATGTCCCCGAGCACAATCGTGTCATTTCAATGGGGCGAGCAATTCGAGATTATCGCTCCCGGACACGATTCCATCTCGAAACCGATCGTCGAAGTTGCCTATCATTACGCGGAGCAGATCAGGGAAGTTGTCCAAATCGGACAAGAGGCTATAGAGCATATCCAGCGCCAAACACCATATGGTTTGGAACGTATCGAGGCGGTCGCGGACGAATATCTCGAGAGTGACGAGGCGACAAATCATGTCATCCAGATTTACCGCTTTCCCATCGTCATGGCATTCACCGCAGATATCCCTGAAAGCATGGATGCACGCTGGCGTACGAGCGCTTTCAGAGCGTGGCAGCCTCGCGGCGTCTCGACGCTGCTCAACAGTCCCGCCCTCCTACGTGATTTCTTGAAGATTTGCGGAATGACTGTCGCCCTTCACATAGGGCGCGAGGACCTAAATGAACTCGATCTCGTCCAAAGTCCCGACGATCTCGACCACATAGATGCAGAGCTCTTCGCTCTGTTCAGAGGTATTACGCGAAAGGATTACCAGTCCATCATCTCTGCTGTCCAATTAAAATTTGAGAGCCAGGGCATAAGACTCTTTGGCCAAACACAAGGAGGCGAATGGTTATCTTTGATCTGACAGCCGTGCGTTCTTCTTTGAAGCGTCGATTTGCAACCATCGTCGAACGGTTTCGTCATTGTCCGCATCCCATCGCTCTCACGTCACCTCGCGTACGGTAGAGGCAGCGTGTGGTCGTGCTGGTTCACAGGTCCTGCCTAACTGTTTCAGCCGTTGGACCCGAAAGTCGATCACACAGCGACGCCAATCCATACGGTGAGGGTCAGCCATCTGTTGCTACCATCTGGTAAGCTGAATTCCGTAATCGGCCAGTCTTGAGCGTCGAGAATGCGAAAGCGGAACGACCGCACCTGGGAGCGAGGAATCGGCAGTTGAACGACTGGGAAGGTGAAGGGTTTCGGGCGCTTGCGTACGAAAGCCTCCCATGCAGGAACCCGCGTGCCCGATAGGCTGGGCTATGGGGATTTGCGCTTTCGCGTGGTGTGGCGGGGTGAAGTGCGCGCTTTGATGGAGGCACGACAGCAGCGCAGTAGCGGGTGCCTGGATGCGCTGAGGGTGTGTTCGGCGCGCTGTCGAGGTTGATGCCAGGAGCAGACGCGGGCGCGTCGCGCGTTGGGAGCAAGTCGGCCCTCTGACCACCGCGCGCTCTGCGGGGCCATGGCGACTGGCGGACCATGCCGGGTCATGCGGCGCGCTCCCGGATTGGCGGGCTAGGCCTGGGCGGCGCGCGGGGCTGGCTCCAGCGTGGGAAGGTTTCGATGACGATCATGCGCCCGCCGCAGCACGGACATGGCGCGCAAGTGTCGGGCTCGGCTTCGGGCTCCGGCGCCTCCGCCTCCACCTCTGGCGTGACGGGAAGCAGGCGGCGGGCGAGCGCGAGATTGTCGTGGCGTGCGGCGCTGGCGAGCAGGCCGTAATGGCGGATGCGGTGGAAGCCACGCGGCAGGACGTGGAGCAGGAAGCGGCGAATGAACTCGTTGGCGGTCAACGTCATGACCCGCTGGCGTTCGGGCCCATCGCGGCGATAGTCCTTATAACGCAAGGTCACGCCGTTCGCGTCGAAGGCGATCAGGCGCCGGTTCGAGATGGCGACGCGGTGGGTATAGCGCGAGAGGTAGGCGAGCACCGCTTCCGGCCCGGCAAAGGGCGGCTTGGCATAGACCACCCAGCGTTTCTTGCGCGCCGGGGCAAGGTGCCGCTGGAAGGTCCGCCGCTCTGTCAGATCGGTCAGGGAGCCGAAGAAGGCGAGCTTGCCGGCATCGTGCAGCGCGTTCAGCCGGGTGAGGAAGAGCCGTCGGAACAGCGCCCCCAGCACGCGCACCGGCAGGAGGAAGGCCGGACGCGAGGAGATCCAGCGACTTGCATCGGGCGCGATACCGCCGCCCGGCACGATCATGTGGACATGCGGATGGTGGGTCATTGCCGATCCCCAGGTGTGGAGGACGGCGGTGATCCCGATCCGGGCGCCCAGATGGCGGGGATCGGCGGCGATGGTCAGCATCGTCTGCGCGGCCGCCTTGAACAACAGGTCGTAGACCAGCGCCTTGTTCTGCCACGCGATGTCGGCAACCTCGGCGGGTAGCGTGAAGACGACGTGGAAGTAGCCGACGGGAAGCAGGTCGGCCTCCCGTTCGGCCAGCCAGGTGCGCGCGGCGGCGCCCTGGCATTTTGGGCAATGCCGGTTGCGGCAGCTGTTGTAGGCGACCCGCCAGTGCCCGCAGTCCTGACAGGCCTCGACGTGCCCGCCCAGGGCTGCGGTGCGACAAGTCTCGATCGCGGACATCACCTTGAGCTGGGCAAGACTCAGGTGCCCGGCATGGGCCGCCCGGTAGGCTGGTCCGACCGAGCGGAAGATGTCCGCGACCTCGAGGTTGGAGCGCATCGGCTCATCCGGCGTCGTCTGGTCCTATGGGCGCTTTGCCCTCCATCAGCGCCATCAGCTGGTCAAGCGGGCCCGACACGGCGTGGATCGTGCGCGTGGAGACCTTGGTGTAGAGGGCGGTGGTCTCCAGTTTGCTGTGGCCGAGCAGGACCTGGATCACGCGGATATCGACATCCTGCTCGAGCAGATGCGTGGCGAAGGAATGGCGCAGGGTGTGCGGGCTGACGCGCTTGCGGATGCCAGCCACCTCGGCCGCCTCCTGGACCGCGCGGTGCAACTGCCGGGTCGAGATTGGATCGGTGACGTTCTGGCCGGGGAACAGCCAGCCATGCGCGATCAGCACCCCGCGCTTCCTGCCCTCTCGCCACCACATCCGCAGCAGTTCGAGCAGCTGGGGCGAGAGCATGGCATTGCGATCCTTGCCGCCCTTGCCCTGTTCAACGCGGATCAACATGCGTGTGCTGTCGATATCGTCGACCTTGAGGTGGGCGACCTCGGATACGCGCAGGCCCGCGCCATAGGCCACCCCAGCGCCGCCTTGTACTTCATGCCGGGGGCGGACTGGAGCAACCGCGCAGCCTCCTCGACGCTCAGCACTTCGGGCAGCCGGGGCACGATGCGGGTGACGACCAAGGCCCGCGCCAGATCGCGTCGCCTGAGCGTGACGTTATACAGGAAGCGCAAGGCCGACACGGTGCCGTTGATGGTGCTCGGCCTGACCCCGCTCTCATGCTGCATGAGCTGAAAGCGGCGAAGGTCCTCTTCCGTTGCCGTATCGGGAGGGCGCCCCAGGAAGGCTGCCAGGCGCTTCACATGGCGCACATAATCCTTCTGGGTATGCGGACCGAGCCCCCGCATCATCATGTCGTGCTGCATCCGCTGGCGCAGCGGGCTGATCGGGGCGGTATTGATCGAGACAGTCATGGCAAGTTCCTCTCCGTTAAAGGAACTGCCAGCCTCGCCCCGCTAAAGGCCTACATGTACCACGCTACATCGCCCCACGCGCCCCTCCCGCGCGAGCGGGTTCGTGCATGGGTCGACTGTGCGCTTGCTGAGCACGAATTTCCCAAGACCTCTTCCCTAAGGCATAATGCTTTGGCCTCTTGCGGCATCACGCCCTGCCATCATATCCCGTTATCAGCCCATACGTACAATCTTCCAGCAACGCCATCATGCTGCGCTGTATCTGGGTGGGCAGCCAGTCGCGACGCACCGTGAACCCGATCGACCGCTGGACTTTCAATCCCTTGAATTCCGTTGCGCCCAGCAAAGGCTGCGCGGCCATACCCTGCACCTGTGATCGAGGGCCGAGCGTCACGCAGTCACTTGCAGCCAGAGTGGCCATGAGCATCGGTTCGGAGCTGGTTTCCAGAACCACGCGCGGGCGACTGGGAAGCGCTGCAAGCACCTCCTCGATGGCCTGACGGCGCGGGCTGGCGGCGGAGGGAACGACCCATACCTGCTGTGACAGCATTCTGGCGCAGACCTGCCCGGTCGCCGTTACCGGATGCCCGGCCCTTGCCACGATCACGTAAGGGTCATCGATCAAGGGCTGTCCGGCAAAGTCCGGGTCGACGCGTTCGGGCCGCACCGCCCCGAACAGCAGATCGATCCGACCGTCGCGCAGCTGCGGCGCCACCCAATCATAAGGGCCTTCCTCGATCCGCAGTTCGACATCGGGATGACGCGCGATCAACTGACCGATCGCCGCACCGACCACGGCGCTGGGCGTCATCGGCAGCACGCCGATGCGCACGCGACCTCTGCCGCGCCCTTGCTCCGCCTCGACATCGTCCTGTGCCTGATCGATCTCGGCCAGCGCCAGTTGCAGCTGGTTCGCCAAAACGCGCCCCTTGCGCGTCACCTCGAACCGGCGCCCGCTGCGGCGGTAGAGCCGCGCCCCCAACAACAGTTCCAGCGAATGCACCACACGGTTCACGGCCGGTGGAGAGACTGCCAATTCCTGCGCCGCCGCCTCGAACGACCCTGCCGAGGCCACCGCAAGGTGACAGGCGACCTGCGTGCTGGTCAGTTGCCCCTGCGCCCGGACGACAATGTCGTCATCTCCATCGCCCTCGGCCACAAGCGCCGCCGCCAGTCCCTTGCGCAAGTGCGCCCGCATGCGCTCCACCCGCATGCACAAGATGCGTCCTGCCGCCGTCAGCGCACTGCCGCGGGCAGAGCGTTCGATCAGCGGCGTGCCCAGACTTACGTCCAGCCGGGCCAGCGCATGGCTGACCGCCGGCTGCGACAGCCGCAGGCGACGCGCTGCACGGCCGGCGGTTCCCGCCTCTGCGGTTGCCTCGAAGATGGCAAGCTGGCGCAGGGTGGCGCGCTGCGACCATGGAGCGGGAATATCCTTCATCAAACGCTTAACGAGAATTTGTGGGTTTTGTTGCCGAATGTTTGCCCCCTTCTTCCCGCGCCACGCGTATCTCTTACTGCAGCGACGGACCGCACGAGACGAGGTGGCCGCGTGACAAGGACCGGGATCTACCCGGCCGGAGAGGAATGATCTGATGAACGGCTTCCCTATCCCGAGGTCTACCCGACGAAGGGCCTGAGCCCCCTTTGCGCTTCACGCCGCCGCGCCTGTCCTTCGCTGAGTGGAAGGGCCGCGCGACTGCACCGCGCCAGCTTCCACCGGAGCCCCTGCGGGCTTCGCATGACGGCCCGTGTGCCGTGTTCCAGCGCCCGGAGGAGACCCCTTATGGCTGCGCCCTGGCGACGTTCGTTCGCCCTCATCCTGCTTGCCCCGGCAAGCCCCGCCTGGGCCCAGACGGCATCCCCTGTGTCGCCGCCTGCACTGCCTCAGGCCACCACCCAAGGCACCGGCCCTTATGCCTTGCCCGGTGGCGCACCCGCCGCAAAGGCAGACCCGACAGGCAACACCGATTCCGCCAAGCCCGCCGACGATGACCAGTCCGCCAGCGATGCAGGCGATGCCAAGAAAGGCATCGGCCCACTTTCCGTCATCGGCAACCGCTGGGCGCACGATGGCATCCGCATCCGCGCGCTGCTGACCAACGATGTCGCAGGCAATGTGACCGGCGGTGTCCATCGCGGCACAGGCAATGTCGGCCAGTTCTACATCGGCGCCGACCTCGACATGAACAAGCTCGTCGGCTGGAAGGGCGGCGCGCTGCACTTCACGCTCTATCATGACTATGGCCGCAGCCTTGCTAAGCAGGTGACGGGCACGTTCATCAAGCAGCAGGGCATCTACAAGAACGACTATACCCAGTGGCACATGGGGCTGATTTCGATCGAGCAGAAGCTGCTGCATGACCGGGTGGACATCATCGCCGGACGGCTTGGCAGCACGGCCTTCTACGGCCACCTGCAAAGTGCCTGCTTCTTCCAGCAGGGTCTGGCCTGTGGCATCCCCGCCATCCTCAATTCAGAGGCCGGATATTCGCTGCTGCCTTCGGCCACCTGGGGCGCGAACGTCAAGGCGAAGGTCGGCGCGCACGGCTATGTCCAAACCGGCATCTTCGAAGTCAATCCGTTCATCGCCCATACTCGCGGGCTGGACTTCTCGATCAAGCATGCAACCGGCTTCACCGTGCCGTTCGAACTGGCCTACGACAGCGGCGGCCTTGCCAAGACGCGCTATCCGTTCCAGCTGAAGGTCGGCGGCTATGCCAGCACGGGCACCCGCGTCGATCCCTATTACAACGCGCAGGGACAGTCCGCAGGCCTCACCGGCACGGCCCAGCGCAGTGCGAATACGCTGCGTTCGGGTTTCTACATACTCGCCGAAAAGACCTTCTGGCGTCCCGATCCCAAATCCACACGAAGCCTGACCGCGTTCGGCGGCTATCTCCAGCCCTTGGAGAACGAGGAAGTCGTCGACCGGCAACTCTATGCAGGTCTCGTCCTGCGCGGCCCCTTCAAGAGCCGCCCCAGGGACAGCATCGGCCTGATGGGCAGCTACCTGCACGTCAGCTCCAAGGAAGTCGCGTACTTGCGCGATACCCGCCTTCGCCTTGGCGGTGGCGGGGTGGAGAACCCGAACGAGTACGCGTTCGAGGCCAGCTACGGCCTGCAGATTGGCCGCTCGATCCGGCTGACGCCGAACGTCCAGTACATCGTTCACCCCGACAATTCGCAGCTGCCCAAGATCACGTTCGTGCCCAAGAACATGGTGACGTTCGGCCTGCGGCTGGTGGTGAACGTGGCGACGCTCGCCGGAATGCCTCCGGCCGCCGCAACCGACGATTGAACAGGAGTTGGAAGACCCGCGCATGACCAGCCTCATCGGCGAGACCCGCCAGATCCTGACCGCTCCCCACTCGCGCCGCGCCGTTCTTGCCGGCGGAAGCGCCCTGCTCGCTGCCGGACTGACGGGCTGCGGGCACACGCTGGAAAGCCCGAACTCGATCCTTATCGCCAATGCCTCGGGCGGTCTCACCATGGTGATGACCCAGCTGATGAAGCAGGAGCGCTTTCTCGAACACTTCGGGCTCGATGCCGATCTGATGAACATCGCCGATGGCTCGCGCATCCTGGGCGGGATCGTCGGCGAGAGCCTCGACTGTTCGCTGATGTCGGGCTTCGGCCAAGCGTTCCCGGCGATGGAGCGCGGCAGCGACATGAAGATCATCGGCGGCGGCATCCTGCTGCCTGCCCTTGCCATGTTCAGCGGCAAGCCCAACGTGCAATCGCTGAAGGATCTGGAAGGCAAGGCGATCGGCACCGGCTCGATCGGGGCGCTGGTCTATCAGCTTACCGTCACGCTCTTGCGCAAGTATGGGGTGGACACCAGCAAGATCAGGTTCGTCAACATCGGCTCCAGCCCGGACGTGTTCCGCGCGGTTTCGGCAGGCACGGTCGATGCCGGACTTGCCCAGACCGCGCTGATCGACACGGCGGACGAGTACCACGTCCACGCACTGCCTCACGGCAACCTGTCGGAGGAGCTGCCGCTCTACACCTATCAGGGCGCGTGGACCTCGGCCAAGACGATCAAGGAGCGGCGCGAGACCATCGTGCGGGCCATGGCTGCCTACGCCAGGATGTTCCGTTTCGTGCAGGAGCCCGCCAACAAGGCCGCGTTCATCCGTGCGCGGCGCAAGGCGTTCTCCTCCGCCTCCCAGGCCGACCACGAGGCCGAGTGGCACTTCATCCAGACCTACAAGCCCTTCGCCACCGATCTCGTCATCGGGCCGGACCGCATCGAATACATCCAGAAGCTCAACATGGCGTTCGGCCAACAAAAGAGCATCGTGCCGTTCGAACAGGCGACCGACATGTCGCTCGCGCGCGATGCCATCGCCCTGCTGGAGCGGCACTCGTGAGCCTCCCCCACTCCCATATCGCCCCCACTCAAGGAGAAGCCCTGATGGCGTCCCGCACCATCGACATTCACCCGCACGTCATTTCCGACGACGAGACCGCCTATCCGCCGACGCCGCTGTTCGGCAAGCGCTCGGACTGGTCGAAGGAACGGCCCAGCACGGTCGAGACGCTGATCGCGGCGATGGACCATGCCGGTGTCGACAAGGCAGCGGTGGTTCATTCCTCGACCACCTACGGGTTCGACAACAGCTATGTCGTCGATGCCTGCAACCGCTATCCCGACCGGCTTGTCGCGGTCGGCTCTGTCGACATGCGGGCAGACGATGCCGTGAAGGTGATCCATGGCTGGGCCAATGCCGGTCTGGTCGGCCTGCGTATCTTCACCGGCGGCAGTACCAAGGCCTTCGATCCCACCGAACTGGAAGACCCCGCCATGTATCCCGCCTGGGAGGCCTGCGGCGAGCTGGGCCTGCCGATCTGCATCCAGACCGGCGCGACAGGCCTGCCGCAGGTGCGCGCGCTCGCCACCCGCTTCCCGCACGTGAAGATCGTGCTCGACCACCTTGCGCGGCCCGATTTCACCGACGGCCCGCCCTATGCAGCGGCGCAAAGCCTGTTCGACCTCGCCCCCTTCGTGAACATCCATTTCAAGCTGACCCCGCGCACGTTCGTGGATGCCATCAAAGGCGGCGCGGCGCCCGAGACGCTGTTTCCCAAGCTGGTCGAGACCTTCGGGGCGCAGCGCATGGCATGGGGATCGAACTACCCTACCTCGGAAGGAACGCTCGAAGGCAATCTGAACCGCGCGCGCGAATGCCTGGCCTCGGTCTCCGCCACCGATCGCGAGTGGATCTTCGCCCGCACTGCGCAGAGCCTCTACCCGCGCCTTGCTGACTGAATGGTGCGGACTGAACTTCACGGAGAGAACCCATGCAAGACACGGTGGTAAAACTGAAGGTCGACAATGTCGCCAAGTCCTTCCACACGCAGCCGCGCGGCGGCGGGGCAGAGACTGTGAACACCATTCTGGGCGGCGTCAGCTTCGATGTGCCCGAAGGCGAGATCGTCTCGATCATCGGCGAGAGCGGCTGCGGCAAGACCACCCTGCTGCGCATCATCACCGGCCTGATCGCACAGGACGGCGGCGAGATCGCCATCGATGGACGGGCGGTGACGAAGCCGGGCCGCGATCGCGGTCTGGTGTTCCAACAGCCCAATCTCCTGCCCTGGCGCTCGGCGCGCGAGAATGTGGAGTTCGGCCTTGAACTGATGGGCAAGACCGAGGAGCGCCTGACCCGCGCCGAACGCGCCGCGCGCGCGACGCAGCTGCTCGAACTCGTCGGCCTTGGCCATGCCGCCGATCAGCTGCCGCACCAGCTTTCGGGCGGGATGCAACAACGGATCGGTCTGGCACGGGCGCTTGCCATTAATCCCCAGATCCTGCTGATGGACGAGCCGTTCAGCGCGCTCGACGCCCAGACACGCGAGGTTCTGCAGGCCGAACTGCTACGCATCCATGCCGAGACCGGCAAGACCACCCTGTTCGTCACCCACGATCTGGACGAGGCGATCTACCTCAGCAACCGCATCGTCGTGCTGGCCGCGCGCCCCGGACGCGTGCGCAAGATCATCCCGATCCCGTTTTCCAGCCCACGCCCGCCGCTGCCTGAACTGCGCGGCGATGCCACCTTCCAGTCGATCCGTGCGGACATCTGGAACCTTATCCGCGGAGAGGCGGTGGCAGCATGACCGACACCGCCCTTGCCACCGATGCTTTCGTCCACCGGACGTCCGATACTTCCGAAAGGAGCCACGCCATGTCACCGGCCTCCGCCATGCCCGCCCCCGTACCAGAAACACCAGCGGAAGCAGGCGCGGCCTTCGTGCCGCCGCCTGCCGCCGCACCGCCGCGCAAGCGCGACCTGTCCGCCATCGTGCGCCTTGCCTCGATCGTGCTGGTGATCGGCGCCTGGGAAGTGTTCGGACGCCAGATCAACCCGCTGTTCATGTCCTACCCCAGCGCCATCGTGCGCGCCGGTATCGTCATGGCAGGAAACGGAGAACTGCTCACCTCGCTGCTCAGCAGCTGCAAGATCCTGCTGATGGGATTCCTGCTCGCGGTTGGTCTTGGCGTCGTGTTCGGGCTGCTGATCGGGCGCTATCGCTATTTCGATGCGGCGACCGACTGGTTCGTCAACGCGCTCTATGCAACGCCGCTGGTCGCGCTGATCCCGCTGGTAACGCTGTGGTTCGGCCTTGGCGATGCCGCCAAGCTGTTCATCGTCACGCTGATGGCGATCTTCCCTATGCTCATCAACACCGCCGCCGGTGTGCGCGACGTGCCCCGCTCACTGATCGAGGTCAGCGATGCCTTCGCCGCCAACGAATGGCAGGTGTTTCGCAAGATCATCCTGCCCTCGGCCGTGCCGTTCATGATGACCGGCGTGCGCCTTGCCATCGGCCGCGCGATCATCGCGATGGTCGTCGCCGAGTTCTTCACGGCGATCACCGGCCTCGGCGCACTGATCGTGAAGTACGGCAATCAGTACGACACCGCCTCGATGTTCGTGCCGATCCTGCTGCTGATGGCGATGGGCGTGATCCTCACCAGCCTTGCCAAGCGGGCCGAGCAGATGTTCGCCCCCTGGCGCGGCAGCAAGCGCGACGGCTGATCCCGCCGCTCACGTCCTGACCTTCCCAGTGCCGCTTTCCCGTCGCCCCGCCCCGCTTTCATGCGGCGACGGGAACGGGAGACGGCTGCCCACCGGAGACCTGCCATGAGTACGGACACGCAGACGCTTACTTTGCGCACCAACCTTGCCGACTACCCCGTTACCCGCGCGATGAAGGACGGACGCGTCACCTCGCCGCTAGTGACACTCGATTTCTGCGGGCCGAAAACGGCGCATGACGGGTTCAAGCCGATGCTGCGCGAAAACGCCTACGATTGCGGCGAACTCGCCATCGTCACCTGCCTTCAGGCTATCGCCTACGGCAAACCCTTCGTGCTGCTGCCCGCACCGATTTCTGGGCGGTTTCAGCACCGCTGCGCCGGGTTCAACCGCGAACTCTATGACCTCGCGCCCAAGGACATCGAAGGCCGCCGGGTGGGCGTGCGCACTTATGCGCAGACCACCGGGCTATGGGTGCGCGGTATCCTCAAACACGATTACGGCGTCGATCTCGACAAGGTTACGTGGTGCACCTCGGACGATGCTCACTTGGCCGAATACAGCGACCCGGCCAATTGCGAGCGCCTTCCCGAAGGCGCCTCGATCCCCGACATGATGCTGGACGGATCGCTCCCCGCTGCACTGCTGGGAAACGACATGCCGAAAGATCCGCGCATCCAGATGCTGATCCGCGATCCCGAAACCGCAGCCCGCGCCTGGTTCGCGCGCGAAGGCGTGGTTCCGATCAACCACATGTTTGTGATCCATCGCGACATCGCACACGAGCGCCCCGACGTGGTACGCGAGATCTACCGCATGATCGGAGAAAGCCGTGCCCTTACCGACGGTGGCGCGCCCGATCCCTATCCGCCGATGGGCTTCGAGGCCAATCGCAAGGGCATCGCCATGGCGATCGACTGGGCCTTCGAGCAAAAGATCATTCCTCGCCGCATTGCCATAGAGGAATTGTTCGATGAAACCACGAAAATGCTGGCTGGCAAATAGGCCAATTGGGAGGCATCGCCGGGCTTGATCAATACGCACGCCGGATATTTGGTCTGAGCCGTCCCGAGCTTGGGAGAAACTCATGATGATGAGTCATTACGAAAGCTGACAGTCCGTATCTTATATCGTGGATAGAGTTCCAAACGTCACGAATTGGTCGCGACTGCCGGATAGCTGCCGGTCTGGACCTGGACGTCGAAACTTGGCGGCTGAGCGTCTTGGGAGGGTCGAGACTAAATCAGTTTCTTGCCGACATTCGTTCTATTTGACGCAGCACAGCGCGAGGATCGAAGGGCTTTGTGACAAACATGGAATGATCCGGAAGATCTGCCATATTAGACTTTACGGCACCTGATGCCACAATCAAGATGGTCGGCGGGTAGCGGTCGCGGATGAAATGGGCGAGGCGTATCCCGTCCATCGAGCCTGGCATCTGGACATCGGTCAGCACGATCTGGATCGCTGAATTGTTGTTCAATACTCCTATCGCCTCGTCGGCATTGCCTGCTTCCAGCACGCGAAAGCCATGATCCTCGAAAAAGTCCATGAGGTCATGGCGAATGAGCGGCTCGTCCTCGACGATGAGGATCGCTCTTTGAAGTGCCTGACCCATTATTGTGCCTTTATAATCCCGTTGTCGCCGTCCAACGGTGCAACGAGGCTGAATTCCAAACCGTCTGTCGGGTAGCTCAACCGCGCCTCGCCGCGGAAATAGGACTGCAAGGATCGCTCGATAAGGCGGGATCCGAAACCGCGCTTGGTAGGCGGCGAAACGGCGGGGCCGCCTTGTTCCTTCCAGCGCAGGGAGAATTGCCGTTCGTCACCTGTCCCCACGACTGTCCAATCAAGGGTTACGGTCCCTGCATCGTTGCTCAAGGCGCCATACTTTATCGCGTTTGTCGCCAGTTCGTGAAGTGCCAGCGTGGTCGCAAGAGCGGCTGAGGCGTCCAATGTAACGGATGGCCCTTCAATCGAGATGCGATCTCGCTTGCCATCAACCGCAGCCAGCCCGGCCCGGATCACGTCGTGCAGATCGGCGGCGTGCAAGGAGGTGGCGGTGAGAATGTCTGCCGCATGGCCTAGCGACACCAGCCTTGAGGAAAAGGCTGCTGCTGCATCTTTCAGGCTTTCGGCATCCCTCAAGGTCTGACTGGCAATCGACTGGACCATGGCAAGGATATTCTTGAGCCGATGGTTGAGTTCGTCATTCAGAAGCCGCTGTTGGGTGCGGGCGGCTTCCAGCGAGGTATGGTCGCGCGACACCGACAAAATGCGCTCGACCTGACCGTCCTTGCCGATAATCGGAGAGACCGAGATCGACCAATACTTGGGCGTGCCGCGAAAGGTGTCGGCGGCCGCTTCGAAATGGCTCGACTGCCCCCGCTTGGCAGCGTCGATTGCCGCGTTTGCATGGCCGGTGCCGTCGCCCTTCAGCATACCGGGCCAGGGGCAGCCTTCCAACTCGGCGAAATGGTCCACCTCCATCACGGCCATGCCGCCTTCGCTCATGAAGGAGAGGCTGCCGTCCAGTTCGACCACCTTGATGCAGTCGGTCGATGCCGCGAGCACGTTGCGCATGAAGTGCTCGCTGTCGTGCAGCTTTGCCTCCGCTGCGTCGCGCTGGCGTTCCGCGAGGATGCGGGGCGTGCTGTCCGAGGCCACATCCAGCAGCCCCATCACCTCGCCATGTTCGTCACGAACCGGCGAGTATGAGAAGGTCCACCAGGTTTCCTCAGGAAAGCCGTTGCGGGTCATGAGGAGCGGCATGTCGATCAGGTTCGAGGTCTCGCCCGCATAGCCGCGCTCGACCAGAGGGCCGATGTCATCCCATATCTCTGCCCAGACATCGCGGAACGACATCCCCAGCGCTTGCGGGTGTCGCGCGCCGAGGAATGGCGCATAGCCGTCATTATAGAGAAGCGTGAGGTCGGGCCCCCACAGGAGGCACATGGCATGGCCCGATGCCAGCATGAGGTCGACGGTAATGCGCAGGCTTTGGGGCCATTGGCTTTGAGGACCGATCGGCGACGAATCCCAGTCATACCGATCGATCAAATCCGCCATCGGGGCGGAAGGGTGCCCATCGGTGGACAAATCGACGCTCTCTTCCATATCCTGATTGCTGCTCCACTATCCTGCGCTGCCGAATAGGGAGAGCCGGGTCTGTCGCGATCAACGCGCAGGCGGTCGATCGGTTCGGCGTCCAGTGAAATTTCGGTGCCGAAGATGTCGATAGCATACGCTGGTGTAATCGATGACCACTCCTAGTCGGGATCACGGAGTTTTACGACGAAAGAATCGGCAGGGATCGCCGCTGTATTTGTAGTTTTTGCGAAGCCGTGATCTGAACCGAATTGCCCGAATGCTCTCTATCAAGAGCGGCAAATTCCACTGCTCACGCTTGACGGCGACAGGTCCATCTCCCTGGGTCAGGCATCTATTCAGGTCAGGGCTTCTCGCAAGTGCCGGCAATGCGCTTTCCACTGCCGGTGGTAAGTATACGCACGGGCTTGCCGTCCTTGGTTCCCGTGCTCGTGGTCGAGATCGCGTAGCTTGTCGATGTATAGGTTCCGCGCGACGACACCAGCAGACCATCGGGGAAGCGCTTGTTCGTGCAGAACGTATCGAACTCCAGCTTGCCATCGAGCATCGAGAGCTTGCGCAGCTTGCAGGTTGCGTTGTCGTCGCCTTGGAGCAGGCGTTCCGGGTGATACTGCGCTTCCTCGGCGCTGGGGCAATTGCGACGGATGGAATGTCCGGCCACCAGCTTGATAAGCCATTGCGGAACGCCGGGAACGCTGGCGCTCACGAGGTTGGTGTGATGCTCCCACTGACCCGGCGCGAAACCGGGAGAGGTCGTGCCCGGCGCCAGGGTGAGCACCGCAAATGCCAGCGCCGGTGCGATCACTGTCGCCGAAATCCTCATCATTGATGTCCTTGATCTGCGGAACAGGAAACCGAAGATACGGAGACATGACCGCGATGGATGCGTGCACCTATGCTCGGGATCGCAATTATGATCGGGACGTTAAGGGCTCAGGAGAGGGTGGCAGGGCGCGCCCCGACGGAAGGACAGCCAATGAAGGCGTGGATCGGCAGCTATCTCGTGACCGGTCTGGTCTTTCTGGCGTTCGATGTCGTTTGGCTCAGTCTGACAGCGAGCCGCCTCTACAAGCCTGAGCTGCATGGCTTGCTGCGCGACGGCTTCAGTGTCGTTCCAGCGGCAGCGTTCTATCTAATCTACATCGCAGGGATTTTGGTGCTGGCGGTATGGCCTGCGCTGGCCGCTGACCGATTGTTCGGGGCTGTCATGCGTGGCGCCGTGCTCGGTCTTGTCGCTTATGCGACATACGACCTCACCAACCAGTCCACCCTTCGGGGCTGGTCCGGGCTGGTGACAGGGGCCGACTTGTGCTGGGGGACGCTGCTTACGGGCGTTGCGGCTGGGGCGGGCTTTCTGGCGATGCGCTGGATAACCGCGCACGGATAAATCGCCATAGGATGAGTATCGACAGCACAGAAGCGCTAGTGCCATTGAGGCGTTTCAAAGCGGTGTAGGCATGGGCGTCGAATTGCGCCAAAGGCATGCCAGAATGAGTGCCCAGCAGCAGGCCCGCGACAGTAGCGCACAACAGCGCCAAACCGACAGGCCATTCGCGTCTCCGGAAGCCGAGCACGGCGATCAATGCGCACGGCATCAAGAAATACCCGACACCCGAAGCCTCTCCCAGGGCCTTGGTGGCTATAACGGCGTTGGTTATGCCTGCCAGAGGAAGTAGCCCCCGCCCCGTCAGCGAATGGCAGCGTGCAAGCGGCGGCACCCACAGGAAAAACGGCGTGGACAGAAAGGTCCAGCAGGCCACCGTCCATCCCGGCCCCGTCATCCACAGGACGTAGAGCGGGTACGTCGGCTGGCTCGATGCGACCAGCAGCGCGATGCCGTTTGCGGCACGGTTCAGCGGATCGGGGCGCCATGCATAGGCGCGCAAGCGGCCTGCCACGGTCATATCGAAGCGCGCGTGATGCAAGGGGCAGGCGTCACACGGGATCGGGGGCGGGCCTGAGGCGGAAATGACTGACGCCCCATTCCGCGCCGTCGGCATGACCGAACAACCCCGCCGTCGCGAGATAGAACAGGCGCCAGCGTCGGCGCCAGAGCCGGGCCTGCGTACCGTACACGTCGCGCAGGACGGCATCGATCTCGGCCCGGTTGGCATCGAAGCGGGCCAGCCAGTCCTGCGCTGTTTTCTGGTAATGCCTGCCATCCCAGCGCCATTGCGCCTCTATCTCGAAGTGTTCGGGGAAATGGGCGATCAGGGTGTGGCTGGGCATGATGCCGCCCGTGAAGAAGTGCTGTGCGATCCAGTCGGTCCGGTCACGCGTGTCGAAGCGATAGGGCTGGCTGCGATGGGAAAAGACGTGGAGAAACAGCCGTCCCTCCTCGGGCACCAGCCACGAGCGTGCTCGGGCCAGAAGCGAAGCCCAGTTGGACATGTGCTCGAACATCTCCACCGACACGATGCGATCGAAGCGTCCCTGCGGCTCGAAATCGTTCATATCCGCCGTGATGACCGTCAGGTTCGTCAGCCCCCGCGCCGCCGCCTGCGCCTCGATATGCTCGCGCTGGGGGGACGAGTTCGACACTGCGGTGATCTGCGACGTCGGAAACCGTTCGGCCATGAACAGACTGAGCGAGCCCCAGCCGCACCCCAGTTCCAGAACGCGCATCCCGTCGGCAAGATCGGCATGGGCGACGGTTTCCTCCAGCGCCAGCACTTCGGCCTGATCGAGCGTCTCGCGTCCTGTCGAGTACAGGCAGCAGCTGTACTTGCGGCGGGCGCCCAGCGTCAGTTCGAAAAAGCGAGGGGGCAACTCGTAATGCTGCTCGTTCGCCTTGTCGGTATGTTCGGCGATCGGATGATCGGCCATTGCGCGGGCGAAGGCGGCATCTGACGGAGGCACATCGTAGAGGCTCTTCACCCGAGATCCCACCAGGAAATCGATGCCGACACGGGTCAGCACATCGGGCAGAGGCGCCGTTTCGACAACGCGGATGGCGGTAGCGATGGGATTCATGGCCGGTGGTGCTCCTCGATGCGGGGAAGAGGCCAGAACGCGCGGATGCGCCTCTGGGTATCGCGAAAGGCGTCCCCCGCGAGCGCAGCATGTGCGCTTCGAGCGGGGGAATGCCGGAGACATGGACGAGCAGCCAGTACATGAAGAGCGGACCCGACAGGCTCACCCAGCCCCAGAACCAGCCCGCTGCGAAGCCGCCGTCCGGCCCAATTGCGATCACGGCATAACCGCACCAGCCGAGCCATTCGAAAAAGTAGTTCGGATGGCGCGACAGGCTCCACAGGCCCGTCTGGCAGACGGCACAGCGATCGGTGCAAGCGCGGGTAAAGGCACGTAACTGGGCGTCAGCTATGGTCTCTCCGACAATCGCGCCCGCCAGCAGCAGCGCGCCTGCGATATCGCTCCACGCGACGCCCGGTGCCGGATTGTGCGCGGCGACAAGGATCGAGACGGCCAGCAGCCATCCGGCGGCTGCCTGAATCTGGAGGAAGCCGAACAGTCTGACCTCAAAGTGCTCCCCCCATTCGTTGCGAAGCGCCGCATAGCGGGGATCGTCGTGCCCTGGCTTGATGCGCCGCGCGATATGGGTGCCCAGTCGCAGCGACCATGCGACAGCCAGCGCGCCCACCAGCGCTTGCCGAAGCGTGATTTCGCCATCAAGCGGCGCCAGTGCGCCCGCCGCTCCCGCCAGCCCGACAGCATAGGACCAGATCACATCGGTCCAACCCGAGCATCCCGGTCTGCGCGCGACAAGCCAAACCCCCGCCATTGCGAAGGACAGACCTGCTCCCAGTACGAAGACGAGGAAAACGATACCCATGGACGCAGATACGCAAGGTTTCGCGATTTGGATGCCTCGCCGGTTTTTTCGTCATCCAAATCCTCAGTCGCTGCGTACCTGTTTGAGCCGGCAAGAGCGCCCGGCGATGTGGAGAGACACGAATGCAGGCAGACGGTACGCTGAATATCGCCATCGTCGGCAGCGGCATTTCCGGGCTGTCTGCAGCGTGGCTGCTCTCGCAGCGTCACCGTGTGACGCTGTTCGAGGCGGACGCGCGGATTGGCGGACATAGCCACACCACCATGGTCGACGGGATTCCGGTCGATACCGGCTTCATCGTCTACAATGAGCAGACCTATCCCAATCTGACCGCGCTGTTTCGCCACTTCGATGTGCCGACCAAGCCGACCGAGATGACCTTTGCAGTGTCGCTAAACCGGGGGCGGCTGGAATATTCCGGCACGGACCTTGGAGGTCTGTTTGCCCAGCGCCGCAATCTGGCATCGCCCCGGTTCTGGTCGATGCTGCGCGATCTGGAGCGTTTCTATCGCCGTGCGCCGCGTGACCTGCCGGACATGGGCACGGTTGGTCTTGGCACCTATCTTGACGGGCTGGGCTGCGGCGCGGCCTTCCGCGACGATCACCTCTATCCGATGGCCGCCGCGATCTGGTCCACCCCGGTGCGCGATATTCCGGGCTATCCGGCTGCTGCCTTCGTGCGTTTCTGCGAGAACCATGGCCTGCTGAAGCTGGGCCGCCGCCCTACCTGGCGCACGGTCGAGGGCGGAAGCCGCGAGTATGTCGAGCGCCTGACGCGAACGTTCTCCGGAAGCATCCGCGTATCGCAACCGGTGCAGGCGATCCGACGCCTCGGAAGCGCTGTCGAGATCGAGAGCGGCGGCCATCGTGAACGGTTCGATCATGTGGTGATCGCTGCCCACGCCGATCAGGCGTTGCGAATGCTGACGGACGCCAGCGACCACGAAACCCGGCTGCTCGGAGCCTTCGCCTATCGCCGCAACGAAGCGGTGCTCCACTCCGACGCAGCGCTGATGCCCCAACGCGAGCGGGTCTGGTCCAGCTGGAACTACGCCTCGGAACAGGGCGAAGGCGCGCCGGCGCTTTCCGTGACGTACTGGATGAACCGGCTTCAGGGCATCCCGGACAGCCATCCGCTGTTCCTGACGCTGAACCCGCTGAGCGAGCCCGATCCCGCATTGGTCCATCGGCGCGATATCTATCATCACCCAATCTTCGATGCAGCTGCCGGAGCCGCCCAAAAGGAGCTGTGGTCGCTTCAGGGGCACCGCCACACCTGGTTCTGCGGCGCGTATTTCGGCGCCGGTTTTCACGAGGACGGGTTGCAGGCGGGCCTTGCCGTGGCCGAACAACTGGGCGGTGTGCGGCGGCCATGGATCGTCGAGAACGAATCCGATCGGATCCACGTTACTGCGCGTTCGTGCCTGTCGGTCGCAGCATGACCGGCGCCTCGGCCCTCTATGTCGGGTCGGTCATGCATCGACGGGTCAGGCCCAAGGTGCACCGCCTGCGCTATCGCATCTTCTCGCTGTTGCTCGACCTTGATGAGATCGATACGCTGGACCGGCGATTGCGCTTGTTCTCGCGCGGTCGCTTCAATCTGTTCTCGTTCTACGATCGCGACTATGCGGCGCGGACCGGCGAGCCTTTGCGCCTGCAGGTGGAGCGTCATCTGTGCGAGGGCGGGCTCGATCCGGACGGCGGCGCGATCCGGTTGCTGACCATGCCGCGTATCCTCGGGTTCGCGTTCAATCCCCTGAGTGTCTATTTCTGCCATCGCCGCGACGGACAGCTGCTTGCGATCCTGTGCGAGGTGAACAACACCTTCGGTGAACGGCACAGCTACCTCCTGCCAGCCCGGGAAGACGGCCGGTTGTTCCGGCAGGATTGCGCCAAGACATTCCATGTATCTCCATTCATGGCGATGGATCTGCACTATGCGTTTCGGCTTGTCGTACCCGGCGAGGATCTGTCGATCGCGATCACGACATCGGACGCGCAAGGCCCGGTCCTCACCGCCGTTCACAGTGCGCAACGCAAAGCATTGACCGACAGCGCGCTCCTGCGGGTTTTCGTGACGCAGCCGCTGCTAACGGTCAAAGTCGTGGGCGGCATCCTGTGGGAAGCGGCGCTGCTATGGCGCAAGGGCGTGCCGGTTCATGATCGCCCGGCGGCGCCAACTCAGCGTATCACGGTGGCCCGGACATGACCCGCAAAAGTCTTATGACGCCGCCCGATGCCGCGTCGATTAACGACGCGCGGCGCAATTCGGAGCCGGCACAGACCGGACCATGGCTGATCCGGCGTGTGCTGGCACAGCTTGCCTGTGGGCGCCTGACCGTGATCCTGCCCTCCGGACGAACGATTGCGCATATCGGTACATTGCCGGGCCCGCATGGCGTCATGAAACTGCACAACCACCGCGCCTTTCGCCGTCTGCTCACGCGCGGCGACGTCGGTTTCGCGGAAGGCTATATCGCCGGGGACTGGACGAGCCCGGACCTGGCCGCATTGATCGCCATGGCGGCGCATAACGTGGCGCGGCTGGACCGTATTCTGGAAGGCTTTGCGCCGGTCCGCTGGTGGCGGCGTCTGTCCCACGCGCTCAAACGCAACTCGGCCAAAGGTAGTCGGCGCAATATCCTGTTCCACTACGATCTGGGAAACGCCTTCTATCGCCTGTGGCTTGATGACAGCATGACCTATTCATCGGCCTGCCGAATCGAGACCGGACAGTCGCTGGAGGCGGCGCAGCAGGACAAGCTGGCGCGGATCGTCCAGCTTCTCGATCTCGAAGAAGGTTCGCAGGTGCTGGAGATCGGCTGCGGCTGGAAGGCGCTTGCCACCCGGATCGCCGGTCTGGGCGCCTGCGTGAAAGGGCTGACCTTGTCGTCCGAGCAACTCGTTTATGCCAGCAGGCACGCGGCGGAGGTAGGGCTGGCTGACCGGGTGGACCTGCGTTTTCAGGACTATCGTGAGGAAATCGCCCGCTACGACCGGATCGTCTCCATCGAAATGCTCGAAGCGGTGGGCGAGGCCTACTGGCCGGTCTATTTCGAACAGCTTGCGCGCTGCATCAGGCCTGATGGACGGGTCGTGCTGCAGGCGATCACCATTCGTCAGGACCGGTTTGCCTCCTACAAACGCAATCCCGACTTCATCCAGCGTTACATCTTTCCGGGCGGTATGCTGCCCACGATCGACATGCTGAAGCAACAGGCCGAGCACGCGGGCTTTGCCGTGATCGGTGAGGAAAGGTTCGCCGAAGGCTACGCCGATACGCTGGCCATATGGCGCGAACGGTTCGAGGCGGCTTGGCCGCAGATCGCGGCGCTGGGCTTCGACAACCAATTCCGCCGGCTATGGACCTACTACCTCAGCTATTGCGAGGCGGGATTTCGCTCCGGCACCATCGATGTTGGCCTCTATGTTCTGGAGCCGCTGCGACGATGAGAGCGCAAGGCGGGGGCTAGGTCGCCACCAGCTTTCCGGTCAGGATAACCGGGCCGGTCGGCTGGCCGGTCGGCGAACCGCCCAAAGGCTCCACCGACACTGCCAGCGTCGCCCCCGCAGCCATGGCCGCCGACGCGCCTGTCGGCACTTTGGCCCAGTCAGGAGCGGAGGGATCGAATACGCCCATCGAGCGCGGTTTGCCGTCTGCCGGGATCACCCAGAGCTCCGGAGAGTGGCCCTTCACCTCCAGCCCGGTTGCGGCGGAGGTCATGCGTCCGCTCGCCGGATCGAAGCTGACCGTCACCACGCCCTTTTCGCCAGTCAGCACCGCCACCATCGGCGCGGACGCTGCCGCCTGCTGCGCCACCGGCACCTGTACGATCACGCTCTCCGGCTTGCGCAGCGCGACCACGGCCAGAACGACGGCGGCACTGCCAGCCATCAGGGTTGCGGCCTGCCACCAGCGCAGAGACGTATTCCCAGGCGCCTTCGGGGTGACGTCGTTGGCAGGCAGTCGCGCCTCGATCGCGCTCCACACGGACGGACGAGGCGCTTCGCCGGACCCGGACAGCATCGCACAGGCATGCGCCTGCCAGCGGGCGTGGGCTGCGGCAAATTCGGCATCGCTGCCCAGCCGCGCTTCGGCCGCGCGCAGGTCTTCGCCATCGATCAGGCGGAAGGCCATCTCGGCGGCCAGTAGTTCGTCGTCATCGGAAAGCGGCGTGGTCATTGCAGGCAGTCCCGCAGCTTGAGCAGGGCACGGCGTATCCGGCTCTTGATCGTCCCCAGCGGCGTCGCGGCGCGGTTGGCGAGTTCAGCGTATGTGGAGCCTTCGAAAAAGGCGATGCGAATAAGTTGATGCTCGCCATTTTCCAGCGTGCCGAGGCAATGGGCCAGACGCTGTTCGTCCTCACCCATTTCCAGCAGGTCCGGCGCGGCAGGCGCATCGTCTGCGACTTCGGCCGCCAGTTCGATCGGGCTTGTCGCGATCTTGCCATCTGCGCGCAGGCGATCGACCGCCCGGTTGCGCGTTAGCGTGATGAGCCATGTCATGGCGCTGCCGCGTGAGGGGTCGAACGCTGCTGCACGCCGCCAAACCTGGAGATATGCCTCTTGCAATGCCTCTTCTGCCTCGTGTCTCACAGGTAAGATACGGAGGCACACGCCGAATAGTTTCACCGAGGTGCGACGATAGACTTCCTCGAACGCTACCCTGTCGCCATCGGCGACGCGTTGCAGCGTTCTGGCAAGGCTGATGGCGCTCATGTCGGAAATCGTCGTATCCATGTGCATCCATCGACCGGCGAGCAACGTAGCTCCATCGAAGCAGACACTATAGCGTGGGAAATTCCTTGCAAGGAGGGATGTTATGAAGACGGTGGCACAAGATAACCCGGATCGCCGTGAGGTTCGCTGACCGACGCCGTGCGCGGATGGGCATCGCTTTGTTGCTAGGGCTCCTTGCCTCGGCCTGCTCTCCGCTCAAGATGTTCGATACCGTCATGCCGAAGGACGGCGGGACTGTATTGGCCGTGCGCGGCGCAGCCTTTGGTCCCGATCCGCGCCAGCGCGTGGACGTCTACACGCCCAAGGCTCGCTCGCTTGCACCACGGCCGATCATCGTCTTCTTCTATGGCGGATCGTGGAACTCGGGAACACGGACTGGCTATGCGTTCGTCGGGCGCGCGCTGGCCGCGCGCGGGTTCGTGGTGGCGATCCCCGATTACCGCCTTGTCCCACAAGTGCGCTATCCCGCCTTCCTGGAAGACAACGCGGCCGCCGTGCGCTGGGTGCGATCCCATGCGGCGGAATTCGGCGGTGACCGGGATAGGCTCATCCTCGCTGGGCACTCTGCCGGGGCCTACAATGCGGCGATGCTGGCCCTCGATCCCCGATGGCTTGGCAAGGATCGCACTGCCGTTCGCGGCTTGATCGGACTGGCGGGCCCCTACAACTTCCTGCCGTTCGAAGGCCCTGTGGTGGAGAAGACTTTCGCGGGCGTCGAAGACCCTATCTCAACCCAGCCCGTCCATTTCGCAGGTCCGGGCGACCCATCCGCCTTTCTGGCAACGGGGGACAAGGACAAGCTGGTGCGCCCGGCGAACAGCGATGCGTTGGAACGCCAGCTGAAAGCCGCCGGCGTCCGGGTGGAGCGACAGCGCTATGCCGACGTGGGGCATGTGGGTCTCGTCACCGCGATTGCCAAACCCCTTCGCGGACGGGCCAGTGTACTCGACGATATGGCCCGCTTTACCCAGCAGGTCAGCACATCGAGATAGGAAAACCTCCGGGAATAGGAATGCGAAAACGGAGTTTCTGCACCGGGGAGGTAAAAAAGCCAGCGACTGAGTGGACATAATGGGTTGGAAACTCAGTTCCATGTGCATGAAATCGGTGCTTCGACTGCGTGTTTCCAGAACCGGCTTCCGGTCAGGTTGTGATTATATTTTATCCTGACAAGTTCTACCCCAAAGCGCAGAAGGCCCGGCATGAAGGTTCGATCCATCTCCCGCAATGTTATCGCGTGTTTCTATGTCGCTGCCGGAGTGCTCCACCTTGCGTTACCGACCCCATTCGTCGCAATCGTTCCAGGTTGGGTGCCCGCACCTGATCTGATGGTTATGCTGACCGGATTAGCGGAAATTTCCGGTGCAATCGGAATAATGCAATGGCGACTTCCGAGTTTACGCAAGGCTGCGGCATGGGGGCTTGCCATTTACGCAGTGTGTGTCTGGCCTGCGAACTTCCAGCATATGTTTATCGATCTGGCAAAGCCCGACCACGAATACATGCTCGCTTACCACATTCCCCGGCTCATGCTTCAACCCGTCTTGATCTGGTGGCCGCTGTGGACAGCCCGCGTGATCCAATGGCCTCTCCGTTACGGGCATCCTTGATTTTTGGGGCGGGGTCTAGCGCCTCAAACTTGGTGGAGGCTTAGGAAATTTGACGGCCTGCGGAGTTGACGGTCCGGTCTTGGGCGATTGAAATCCGCAGTCGAACGACCGGAATGGGTCGGGCTCGTTGGCGACTAGGATTGCACAACAAAGATTTTCAGCGGTCTTGGAAGACATGAACCAGCGCTACGACGCTTCCTCAGCCGCGACCATGATCATCACCTCGATCAATCCGCGACTGAGGAAGTCAGTTTCGCCTGCTCGTTGGCCTGGTCCCAAACTGATCGAGCGCATCGGGATTGTCACGTCCCCATGCATAAAGCAATTCTACCGGCTCAACGAAACGCATGCCCAGCGCCGTCAGGCGGTATTCGACCGCTGGCGGAATAGCGCTCTGGACATGGCGGCTGATCAGGCCAGTTTCTTCCATATCGCGCAGAGTCTGCGTCAGCATCTTCTTGGAGATACCCGGAAGGCTTCGCTGCAACACACCGGTGCGGCAAACGCCACCATGGCGTGCATGCAAGGTGTGCAGCACCATGCTGGTCCATTTGGTCGCGAAAAGCGACAGGACACGGCGCGGTGCGCAGTCCTCGCGCCATTCTTCTTCAGCGGTGCCGGGGAGCATGGCTGGTTACCTCTTGGTGCCTAGTGACCTATTTGGTGCCGTCTAGAACCAAACGCGCATCCTGCCTAGTTGAGTTGCTCTTGAACGAGACGAAGGTGACGATCATGGCGAAGACGGCGTTGGTAGTGGGCGCTAGCGGCATAGTGGGAAGCGCGACGGCTGCATTGTTGGTCGAGCAGGGCTGGACGGTTTACGGGCTGTCCCGGCGCCCGGTCGAGCAACACGGCGTACTTCCCATCCTCGCCGATCTGCAGGATGCGCAGGCTACTTCTGCAGCTCTTGCGCAGATCGACCCTGATGCGGTCTTCATCACCACCTGGTTACGCCAGGACAGCGAGGCTGAAAACATCCGGGTGAATGGCGCCATGGTTCGCAACCTGCTCGCCGGCTTGCCGAAGGCTTCACGCTCACGTCACGTCGCGCTGGTCACCGGGCTCAAACATTACCTTGGGCCGTTCGAGGCATACGGCAAAGGCACTCTGCCTCAGACGCCCTTCCGTGAAGAGCAGGGTCGGCTCGATATCGAGAACTTCTACTATGCTCAGGAAGACGAACTGTTTGCGGCGGCACAGCGCGATGGCTTTACTTGGAGTGTTCATCGCCCCCATACGGTCATCGGCAAGGCGGTTGGCAACGCCATGAACATGGGAACGACCCTGGCTGTCTATGCGTCGCTGTGTCGGGATACCGGCCGGCCATTCATCTTCCCGGGTTCGGCGGCCCAATGGAACGGCCTGACCGACATGACCGACGCCGGGCAACTGGCGCGTCATCTGCTATGGGCGACGGAGAGCGAGGCAGCCCACAACGAAGACTTTAACGTGGTCGATGGCGATGTATTTCGCTGGCAATGGATGTGGGGCCGGATAGCAGACTGGTTCGGCATCGAAGCAGAGCCTTTTGATGGAACCGTCCGACCTTTGGAACAGCAGATGGCGAATGATGCCGATAACTGGCGGGCACTAGCCGAGCGTGAAGGTCTGATCGAGCCGGATCTGTCGCGCCTCGCATCGCCCTGGCACACCGATGCCGATCTTGGCCGCCCCATTGAGGTCGTGACGGACATGTCAAAAAGCCGGCGACTCGGCTTTACGGCATATCAAGCGACCGACGACGCCTTTTACGCGCTATTTGAACGGCTCCTCGCGGATCGTCTCATCCCGTAATGCTGTACCGTTAGTCGTTATCCGGCTGCACCTATCTATAGTATATTCATTTTAGGGGGTCTAATTCTCGGATGAGATCGATGAGAAGCCGCAAGGCGGTCGGTACTTGCCTACGCCCGGAGTAATATGCGTGAAGGCCTTCGCCCATAGATGCCCAATCACCCAGCACGAGATGCAGCGCGCCGCTTTGCAAATAAGGCCGGACTATCGGCTCTGCACCGTAAATGATACCGGCGCCGCCAAGGCCAAAGCTTAAGGCTGGGTGACTACTGTCAACGGTCAAGGGACCGGGCATTGTCACGGAGACTGTTTCCTCGCCGCGCTCGAACTCCCAGTCGTACACTTGATCGTTGCCCAGGCGGATGCGGATACAGCGATGATCCTGGAGGTCTTGCGGGACGACCGGCGTGCCGAAGCGTTCGAGATAGGCCGGCGATGCCGCTGCGACCCAGCGGATGTCGGGCGAAAGGCGTTGCGCGATCATATCTTCCGGCACCGTGCCACCGTACCGTATGCCCGCGTCGAAGCCGCTGGCGATGACATCTATCAGCCGATTGCTGACGCTGATGTCGACTTCCACTTCCGGATAGCGGTCGACGAAGATGGGCATCACAGGCCCAAGCAGAAGCGGCACTGCATCTTCGAGGACGTTGATCCTTACCCGGCCGGTCGGCGTATCGCGGAAACGGTTGAGATTTTCTGCCGCATCGTTGACGGTCTGCAACGGCCCCTCGATCGAGGCCCGAAGTTCCTCGCCGGCGGCGGTAAGCGTCACACTTCTTGTAGTTCTGTTCAATAATCGCACGCCTCGCCGCGCCTCCAGTACGGAGATGGCGTGGCTCAGCGCGGAGGGGGTAACGCCCATTTCCAGGGCCGCACGCCGGAAATTACCGTGCCGCGCAATGGCGAGAAAATAGAGAAAATCCGCGAGGTCGGCACGACTTATCTGCATTGGCCCAGACTATCACGCTGTTGAGCTACATTCATCAGTTCATTGCGTGCCGGGGCGCTAATCCTGCTCGTCCGGGTGCCCTAGATAAGCGTCATGTCGATCGCTCAGGACGAACGATCGCGAACTGGATGCTGGCCTTCATGATCAAGCGCGCAATCTTTCTTGCCGGTCTCATGTCGCTCGCAGGCGCTGCATCGGCGCAGAAAGGACCGACCAACATGGACATTTCACGCAAGGATGACCTCAAGACCGTCGACGGACCATCTGAATACTTCACCGGCAAGGTCACGATCACCGGGCAATTCCAGCGCCCGGACCCGTCTCGAATCAGCGGCGGGATCGTCCATTTCGAGCCCGGCGCGCGCAGTGCCTGGCACACGCATCCTGCCGGGCAGACGCTGATCGTGACCGAAGGTGTGGGCTGGACCCAGATCGAGGGTGGTGGGAAGTACGAGTTCCATGCCGGCGATATCCTGTGGTGTCCGGCCGATCATAAGCATTGGCACGGCGCCACCGCGCACGAGGGCATGACGCATATTGCCATCCAGGACATGGTCGACGGCAAGAACGTCGTCTGGATGGAGAAAGTGACCGACGAGGAGTATTTCGCTCCCCTGGCTAGCGACTGAGCGCATGCCCCATGTCGTAGTGAAGCTCTACCCCGGCAAGTCCGACGTGCAGAAGCGGGATCTGTCCGTTGCGCTCGTCAGCGATATCACCCGCATCCTGAATTACGGGGATGAGGCGGTGTCCGTTGGCTTCGAGGAAATCCAGCCCGATCAATGGTTCTCGCTTGTCTACGATCCGGACATTCAGCGCAGGTGGAGCACGCTGACCAAGGTGCCGGGCTACGGTCCGGGGCCCAGGGCCACGAATAAAGATGAAGGCTGATCCATGAACCCTGTTTATGATTTCAAAGGGCAGGTCGCGCTGGTGACCGGCGCCGCCAAAGGCATGGGGTTGGCCGCAGCGCGCGCCTTTGCCGCAAATGGCGCGTCGGTAGTGTTGGCCGATATCGATGGCGGATTGGCCGCTTATGAAGCGCAGCGGATCGTCAGCGAGGGTGGCACTGCAATCGGGACGGCCTGCGATGTCGCCGACGAGGTCCAGGTGGCAGGGATGATAGACCTTGCGGTCGCACGCTATGGCCGGCTCGACATGGCGTTCAACAACGCCGGAATCCAGGTGCCGCCGTCCGACGCGGCCGACGAGCCGCTTGAGAACTTCGAGCGCGTTACCGCTGTAAACCAGCGCGGTGTCTGGGCCTGCATGAAGCACGAGTTGCGGGTGATGCGCGCGCAAGGCTCTGGCGCGATCGTCAATTGCTCGTCGCTCGGTGGCCTTGTCGGCCTGCCGCAGCGCGCCGCTTATCACGGCACCAAGCACGCGGTGATCGGTATGACCCGTAGTGCCGGGGTCGAATATGCGTCGCGCGGCATCCGCATCAATGCCGTCTGCCCCGGCACGATCGACACTCCGATGGTGCAGGACATGCTGGCCGGACAACCCGGAGCTATGGCCGATATTATGAGGGAGCAGCCGATCGGTCGCCTCGGCCATTCCAACGAAATTGCCGCCGCCGTGTTGTGGCTGTGCAGTCCGGCAGCCAGCTTTGTGATTGGCGCCGCGTTGCCGGTTGACGGTGGCTTTACCGCGCACTGATGATGCTGGCCGCCCAGTTCAGCCGGCGAACCGCTATCTTTATGTTTGCCATGACGACCATGCCATGGCCACTCACTGCAGGAGCAGAGACGATGTCCATCGAACCTACCAACGCCCGTAAATCCTTTGGCGACATTGCGCCGCACCTCGCCGAGATAACTGACAAGGTGTTGTTCGGCGACGTTTGGGAGAACGCGGCGCTGAAACCACGCGACCGCAGCCTGGTGACGATCACCTGCCTCATCGCGATGTACCGCATCAACGAGATGCCGTTCCACATCAAGAAGGCGCTCGAAAACGGTGTAACCAAGAGCGAGATCGTCGAGGCCGTCACCCAGATCGCCTTCTACGCCGGATGGCCGCCTGCGATGACGGCGCTACCGATCCTGAAACAGGCTTTTGAGGACGCGGGCGTTTAGGTGGTGATCACCCGGCCCGCGCGTATATTCGCGGCATTCGTCGGCGCGATTGCGCTGGCCTTGCCAGGAAGGAGTGCCATGGCGGAACCAGTGTGCGAGCCCATCGTTCGTATCGCGGAACTGGACATCGATCCAGCCCAGCTTGATACCTATAAGGCACTCCTGAGCGAGGAGATCGAGGCTGCGGTTCGGTTGGAGCCGGGCGTGCTTTCACTGAATGCCGTCTCGGTGAAGGGCCATCCGGCGCAGATCCGCATTGTTGAAATCTACGCCGATAAGGTCGCCTATGAGGCGCATTTGATGTCGCCGCACTTTCTCAAGTACAAAAACAGCACCGCAGCGATGGTGCGGTCGCTCAGGCTCGTTGAAACCGATCCGATCCTTCTCCGCGCCAAAAGCCCGGGTGCGGGAAGGTTTATGTAATTCTTGCCAAGCGGGAGAAATTTCTCCAGTCCAGCGTCTTGTTTTGCCGGTCGAGAAAGTCGCAGGCCTTGAGCGACCAGGACATGAAATCCGCGCCCATCCCGAAATCGTAGTCATCTTTCTTGCGCTGCAACATCGTCAATACGGCGAGGATGATGGCTTCTCCCTCGGACAGAAAGGCGCAGTCCAGCGGTGCGATGATGATTTTCTGATTGCTGGCCATGTTTCGCAAGATGCTGAATACCAGCATAGCATCATCGTCAAAGCTGCCCGATTTTTTGCCTCGCAAGGCTGCAACGATGCTTCGTTCGACGGCGGCCAGCCGGTTCATGCGCGTCAAAGGCATTTGGGCCTTTGGCCGTCGAGGCGTTGGATTGCGCCGGTAACGGGGCACCCTATCCGTTGCCACGAAGACGGGATGCAGAGATGTGGCGTCCTCAAAACTATTGCGTTGCATTTGCATGATGGCAGACTATCCGGCAGAAACAGCTGTGGCCATGTTGCGGATGTGATGTTGGGGTAATTTGTGCCCGCCCCAATATTTTCCCAATCTTGTGCTCAGATTCAGGGAAAAGGTCTGTTTCAAGTGAATGTGCTTGTGCTCGAGGACGATGAGGAACTCGCGTCATTCATTATTTCAGGATTGGGTGAGGCCGGACACAAGGTCCATCGCAGCAGCGACGGGCACGATGCCTATGCAGTCCTGATGGGCACAGCGCTGGACGTTGCTGTCATCGACCGCATGGTGCCCGGACTCGACGGGTTGTCGGTCGTGCGCCGCGCGCGCAAGGAGGGGTGTCAGACGCCGGTTCTGCTGTTGACAGCGCTGGGCGGTATTGAGGATCGCGTAGAAGGGCTGCAGGCCGGCGCGGACGACTATCTCGTCAAGCCGTTTGCTTTCTCGGAATTCGAGGCGCGGCTGGATGCGCTTGCCCGGCGTCCCCCGATTACTGCATCTGTGGACGTGCTGGAAGTCGGTGATATCCGAATGGATCTTCGCCGTCGGCAGGTTTGGCGCGCAGGCGGCCTGGTTGATCTGCAACCACGTGAGTTCAGCCTGCTCGAGCAACTCATGCGCAGTGCCGACCGTGTTCTGAGCCGGACGATGCTGCTGGATCGCGTCTGGAATTTCGGTTTCGACCCGCAAACGAATATTGTCGAAACGCATATGAGCCGATTGCGCAGCAAGCTGAACGAACGTGGAAACTATAACGCGATCCGGACGGTGCGGGGGCAGGTTACATCCTGGCCGATGCAGAGGAGTAAGGTGGGCTTGTTGTTGCACCGTATATGGGCCTTGCCACGTACGTTCCGAGGTTTGACGGTTCTGTTCGCTATTGCGGCGGCCTTGGTGACAGCGATACTGGGCGACACCACCTTGCGACTTGTCCATCACGAGTTGGAAAGGCGCCTCGATGCCCAGATTCAGCTCGAAATCCGCAACTTGCTCGATATCGAGAAACAGGGTGGCTCTCAGGCGCTTGTCATGGCGGTGCGTGCGCGCAGAACCGACGGTATCAGCTATGTCGCGGCCCATGCGGGGGCGATGCGGCCGATCATGGCCTACATCGTCACCGATGCCGACGGGCGGCGAGTGGCAGGCGATCTGAACGCCGCTATTCCCAAGGCCGGGTATACCGAGTTCATCCATTTCTTTCGGACGGATGGCTCGCAGGGAATCGCCCAGGGCGTGAACGTGGCGACCGGCAGCGGCGGGCGGCTTGTCGTCGCGGCGGATCGGATCGTGATTTATCGCATCGACGCGCGGATCGAGCATCTGTTCGTGATGGCGTTTTGTGCGATCCTGCTGATCGGTGCGCTTTCAACTTACGCTTTGATCCACGTATTCCGTGGGCGGGTACAGGCCTTCGAGCGGCTGGCGGTTGCTGTCACAGCAGGACGAATTGAAGAGCGAATGCCGCTGGACGGATCGGGGGTCGAGTTTGACCGGCTTTCCGCCATCGTCAATGAAATGCTGGATCGCATCGCGGCACTTTTGACCAATCTGCGAGAGGTCTCCACGGCGCTTGCGCATGACCTGCGAACACCGCTCAGCCGGATACGCTCGCATATCGAGAGGATGGACAGGGCAGAGACAGACCCCGTGAAGAAGGAGGGTCTGGCTTCGGTGTTGATCGAAATGGACACGATGCTGGAACTGTTCGCTGGGATGTTGGCGCTGTCGGAACTGGACGGGCAGGCCGTGCGCAACCGGTTCGAACCTGTGGATCTGGCCAAGGCGGTTTCCGACATCGCCGAAGCCCATCGCCCAGCTGTCGAGGATTCGGGCCGAGCGCTGGATATCGAGGTCAGTTCTGCGCAGGTTCTCGGCGACAGGGCCCTATTGCAGCGCATGGTCGGCAATTTGCTCGATAATGCGATGGTGCATACGCCTGACCGAACGATAATCGAGGCTGCCGTTTGCTGCGAAAATGGCCAAGCGGTCATCCGGGTGACGGATAATGGCCCGGGTGTTCCGCAAGAACACCATGCGCGTATTTTCGATCGGCTTGTGCGCCTCGATCGCAGCCGAAGCTCTCCAGGGCATGGCCTCGGGCTGAGTATGGTGGCAGCTATCGCCACGGCGCATGGCGGCGTAGCGGCCGTGCGCCCGACGCGAGGAGGCTTCACGATTGAAGTCCGCTTGCCGTTGTATCCTTAAGAGATCTCAGGCACGCAATTTTCTTTGCCTCTTCGGCGCAATACATTTCGCACGACATGAAATGCGGAAGCCAACTCGAGGGTTGGGGCAATTTATTGTTATCCCAATAATATCCCAATGTTGATGAAAATGGACGAAGAATTCCAGCATTTTCGCCATTATCGTCGGGTCGAATTTCAAACTTACTGTAAGAATGTCTGCCCATCGTGGCTTTTGGCCAAAGCGCCGTGACATTGATATTGGTTCGCATTACGAATACCCGCGGCTCACGTTTGCAATCGCGTTGCGATAACAACAGGGAGCCGCATTTTGACCAGACCACGAACCCTATCCGCCAGCAGCCCGAGCTTTCTTGCGCTCGGTGCCGTCGGCATCATCTCTTCGGCCGTGCCCGCACAGGCGCAGACCACCGAGCGCCAGTCGGACGAGCCGACGACCGTGCTGGGCGGCGTGACAGTAACGGATACCGCGATCGACGAGAGCGGCTACAAGACCGAGCAGATGGATTCGCCCAAGTATACCGCGCCTCTGGTCGATACCCCGCGTTCGATCACGGTCATCCCGCAGCAAGTGCTGCAAGATACTGCGTCCACCACGTTGAGCGATGCACTGCGTACCGTTCCGGGCATCACGATGGGCGCGGGCGAGGGCGGCAACCCGCTCGGCGACCGGCCTTTCATTCGCGGTTTCGACAGCCAGAACTCGCTCTACATGGACGGCGTGCGCGACATCGGCGCTTCGTCTCGCGAGACGTTCGCCGTGTCGTCGATCGAAGTCGTTAAGGGTTCGGACAGCGTGCAGAGCGGCAGCGGTAATGCTGGTGGCTCGATTAACATCGTCAGCAAGGCGCCGACCGCAGACCGCTTCGCCAAGATGGACGCGACCTACGGCAGCGACGACTACAAGCGTGTCACGGTCGATATCAACCAGCCGATCAACGATTTCGTCGGCGTCCGCCTGAACGCGATGTATCACGATCAGGATGTGGCGGGCCGTGGCCCGGTGTTCCAGAAGCGCTGGGGCATCGCACCGTCGATCACGCTTGGGCTGAACGGTCCGACCAGCCTGACGCTGGACTACTATCACCTGCATACCAACGAACTGCCCGATTCCGGCATTCCGTACACGACCACGCTGAACAATCAGCCGACCACCAATGCCCTTACCGGCCCGGCGACCGACTACACCACGGCGGATGGCCAGAGCATTCACGTGCCGCGCAATGCCTATTACGGTCTGGTAGATCGCGATTTCCGCCATACGACGGTGAACGAGTTCACCTCGCGCTTCCGGCACGAATTCGACAACGGTTTCGTCATCCGCAATACGACGCGCTATTCGCATAACTATCAGGAATATGTCTGGACGCAGCCCGATGATTCACAAGGCAACGTCTACAACACCGGTACCGTATGGCGCCGCGCCAACACGCGCTACGGCTTCTATGAAAGCCTGACCAACCAGACCGATCTGACCGGCAAGTTCGATACCGGCGGCATCAAGCATAGCTTCTCGGCGAGCTTGGAATACAACTGGCAGAACTCGGCCTACGGCTCGTTCGTGTCCAACGCCGCGACCGGCGCAGCGATTTCCACGGGTTCGACGGTCAGCCCGCGCTGTAACACCGCTACGCTGGCGCGCTATTATTGCACGACGGTTGCCAATCCGAACCCCTACGATGCGTGGAACAGCTACACCAGCGACACGTCGACGACCGAGACCGCCATCGTCAAGAGCCTGCCCAAGACGCAGACGTTGACCAATTCGAGCGACTATTCGGCCTCGCTGTTCGACACCATGACGTTGACCGACTGGCTGCTGGTCAATCTGGGGGGGCGTTACGATCACGTTTCGACCAATGCCAGCGCGGGGCTTACGGCCACCTCCACCGCATCGCGAACCTGGGTCAACACCAAGAACGACCTGTGGACCTATCAGGCCGGTGTGCTGATCAAGCCGGCATCGAATGGCAGCATCTACTTCTCGACCGCCAAGTCGGCGATCCCGCCGGGCTCGTTTATCGGGCAGGGTTCGGAAGACAACACTGTGACGACCGCGAACATTGATCCTAACGACTTCAAGGTCCAGAAGACGACGTCATATGAACTGGGCACGAAGTGGGATCTGTTCGACAATAACCTGTCGCTGTCGGTCGATGTCTTCCAGACCAAGACCGTCAATGCACGGACGACGAACCCGGATGGCAGCCTGTCCTACGTCGGCACCAAGCGGGTGCGCGGCGCCGAGGTGAGCTATAACGGCAACATCACGCCGCAGTGGAACGTGTTCGGCGGCTTCGTCTACATGCCATCCAAGGTGCTGAACGCAGGCCTGACCACCACGACGGTGAACGGCGTTTCGTTGACCGCGCCTGCCGCTGCGACCGGGCATCCGTTCCCGAATACCCCCAAGTACAGCTTCACGACCTTCACCAATTACAAGGTGACGCCGAAGCTGACTGTGGGTGGCGGCGCCATCTACATGAGCCGGGTCTACGGCGGTTTCTCCGATAGCCGCACGATCCAGAACGGTGTGGTCGTCATCACGAAGACCCGCGCGACGTATGTGCCCAGCTACTGGCGCTTCGATGCGAATGCTACGTACCAGATCACGGACATGATCGGGCTACGGGTCAATGCGCTGAACTTGACGAACAAGCGTTACTTCGATCAGGCCTATGCAACGCACTACGCGCATCAGGCCGCAGGCCGGACGGTAATGGGCACGCTCAGCATCACCTACTGATGGCTGCAAGGACGGCGGGGGCGGAGACTGGCTCCCGCCGTTCGTTTTTCAGGAATTTACTATGACCACGCTGGCCGAACTCAATGCGATGGATCGAGAGGATCTCGCGGCTCTGCTGTCGGGCGCGCCGGAGACGGTGCTTTCCACCCTGCAGGTCGCGGCAGAGGGTGGCTCTGCTGAAGCACAGCTTCGTCTGGGGCAGATGCGTCTGGAAGGGCTGGGCGGTGCCGAGCGCAATGTGATGGATGCGTTGGCGTGGTTCGGAAAAGCGGCGCAGGCCGGACATCCGATGGGCATGAATATGGTCGGCCGGTGTATCGAACATGGCTGGGGCACGCTCATCGACAAGGCGCAGGCCGCTTTGTGGTATCGCGCTGCGGCCGAGCGTGGCCTTGACTGGGGACAGTACAATCTGGCGACGCTGCTGGCCCTGGGCGATGGCGTGTCGTGCGATCTGCACCAGGCTCTTGCCTTGTTCCGCAAGGCGGCCGAGCAAGGTCATGCCAAGTCGATCAACATGATCGGCAGTTTTTATGAAGACGGTTGGGCCGTTGAACGAGATCGTGCGATTGCCGCACGGCATTATCGTCGCGCCGCCGAGCTTGGCGATTTTCGCGGTCAATTCAATCATGCGCGCATTCTGGTCGAGGATGGTCGTATCGACGAGGCTCTGATCTGGCTGGCTCGCGTCCCTGAAACCGCGACGGCGAGATTTATGGAGCAGATGCGCGGTTGGTTCATGCAGCAGTCCGATCCGCGCCTTGCGGCTCTCGCTGCCGATAGTGCCCTGCCAGACTGACGCGGGACCATGATGGCGAAACTTTCTTTCAGCGCGATGCCCTCTCAGCATGGCGAGAGCGGCGCGGAGCATCCTGGCGTAATCCAGTCGGGCGGCGTCGATCGGGCGGGCTATCGTCCATCCGCAGGCTCGCGGCCCCTTGCTGCGGCTATGTCCGCTCTGATCGTGCTGGGCGGTGCAGGGGTACTGACCTTGCTGAATATGGTTTCGGCCCGGCACGTACGACGCGAGCCTGCACTTGTGACCCTGAACCTGATGAGGCCCGCTGCCGCAGCGCCAAAGGCGAGGCAGCAGACCAGCAAAGCGAAGGCCTTGCCCTCCAGGCCCGTGCCGCTGGTGCGGATCCCCGTGGCAACGGAGACACCTGTGCCGCCGGTTGCGGTGACGGCAAGCCCAAATCCGGCACCCGTGACAGCGCCCATGACGCAGGTTTCCGCACCTGCTCCAACCGCAGTGAAGAGCGCACCTGCCCCGGCCGCCGAGCCCAGCATCATGAATGCCAGCGATCTGTCGTCGAGCATGATTTCGGCCACGCCGCCGGTCTACCCGGTCGAATCGCGCCGCAAGCACGAGCAGGGTACGGTCGTGCTCAAGCTGCTGTTGGGGATCGATGGGCGGGCCTCCTCTGTCGATGTTACCAGAAGCAGCGGCTCGGCAAGGCTCGATCAAGCCGCTTTGGCCGCCGTTCGCAAATGGCGCTGGAAGCCCGTGGTTCGCGATGGCGAGCCGGTGCTGGTCCAGGGTATCGTCACCATTCCCTTTGTTCTGAGGTCGTCATGATTGTTATCCCGTCCGTACTTGATCAGGCCGAAGTCGCGCATGTCCGGCAGCAGATGACGCAGGCTGACTGGCAGGACGGCAATGCCACCTCCGGGGTGCAGTCGGCCATGGCCAAGCGCAACCTGCAATTGCCGGAAGGGTCGGAGGCCGCCCGGACGCTGGGCGCGCTGGTGCTCGACGCGCTGGGGCGCAACCCGACGTTCATCGCCGCTGCCTTGCCGCTCAAGGTCTTTCCGCCGTTGTTCAACCGATACGAGGGGGCGGTGAATTCGGCAGTCACATCGACAATGCCATCCGCATCCAGCGCGGCAGCGATTTCCGCATCCGCAGCGACCTGTCCGCTACGCTGTTTCTGGCAGAGCCGGATACCTACACGGGCGGGGAGCTGGTGATCGAGACCCCGTTCGGCGAGCAGCGCGTAAAGCCCGCTGCAGGCGATATGGTGCTCTATCCGGCGTCCAGCCTGCACCATGTCACGCCGGTGACTGCCGGGGCCCGGCTGGCCTCGTTTTTCTGGATACAAAGCATGGTGCGAGAGAACGAAGCGCGCCAGTCGCTGTTCGATCTGGACTGCACGATCCAGGATCTGGCGGCGGAAAAGGGGCAGGGCGATGCCCGCGTCATCAAGCTGACGGGGCTTTATCACAACCTGCTGCGCCGCTGGGCCGACGTCTGACGTTTCGACCCAGCGGGCTATTCGGGGCTACTTGCTGTCTGGCCGGCGCTCGGACGAACCGATGGCCCAGGCAACTGCGCTGTCGAACAGGGTCATCCCGGCAGGCGACAGGTTCGTGAAGCTGTCGTTGCCCAGGAACATCATGACCCGGCGGGCAGGCGCGAGGGTTTCGTAATCCATCGTCGCACCTTTCTCGTACCCGAAGATCGCTGCCTTTTCGGGCTGGCCGTAGATCGTGGCGATGGTGGTGGCGCCAAGGCCGGGCTTGCCCCAGCTCATCCCTGCCTGTTTGACAAAGACATTGGCGATACCCGCAGGAAGGCCGCCCGCCATCGGGTGCGGGGCATTGACGATCCACAGGTAACGCTCCTTATCGACCTCGCCGAAGTCGGTGTCGTGGCGCTTGCCCGTCATGGCCAGATCGTCGAGAAAATCGTTTTCCCAGGTCAGCAGGGGAATGGCGACGGTGCGCCAGCCGGGATTGACGTCCTTGGCCGACACGGTCGAGGACAGGACGATCAGGTCGATGTTACGGATACTTGCCGGATCGGCGTCCTGATTTACGAGCCGAACGTCGTAGCCGAGTGTTCCCAGATGCGCGGCGATCCTGGCATCGACCGGCGCGTTAGGTCCGCCCGTCTGGGTGACAAGCAGCACGTGCTTTTGCACTGCTGCTGCTGCCGGGTTTGCCGACAGCAGCAGGGCGCATAGCGGTGCCAGGAACAGGCTCATGAAAGCGGATTTGAGCATGGGCTTAAAGGTCCACAGTGGCGCGCAGCGAGAACTGGCGGGTATCGCCCACCGATACGAAATAGGTGTTCACGCTGGAGGGATAATACAGCTTGTCGAAGATGTTCTTCACGTTGAACTGGAACGTCACATTGCGGCGGGCAAGGCGGGTCTCATACGTCGCGAAAGCATCTGCGGTGATATAGGAGGGCAGGAAGAAGCTGTTGGCGGAATCGCCTGCGCGCCTTCCGACATAGTGGGGCCCACCGCCGAACCGCAGCTTGTCCTGTCCTAGAATCGCTCCTGCGTCATAAACGGCGGAAAGCGAGCCGGTGAACTTGGCCGCGTTCCACAGCTTGTTCCCCGCATAGTCCGGATCCTGCGTGATCTTGCCGTCGAGGTAGGCGAAGCTGCCGATGGCGCTGAGCCGCGAGGTCACCTGACCCGCAAGGTCCAGTTCCACGCCGCGCGCGCGCGCCGCGCCTGCCGTCCGGTAGTCGGTCAGCTGGGTAGCGTCGTTGTATTGGGAGACGAGCACATTGCGCTTGTGGATGTCGTAGACCGCGAGTGTGCCGGAAATTCCACCGGGAATATCGAGCTTGGCGCCAGCCTCCCAGGATCGGGCGCGTTCGGGCGCAAATCCGGAATCGAGCACGACCCCTGCCGTCAACGGGGCGATCGTAGAGGCGGGCTTCAGCGACTGGCTATAGCTGGCATAGAGCGAAAAGACCGGGCTCCATTTGTAGACCAGCCCGGCGCGGGGCAGGATCACGGTATCGCCCGTGTCGGTGTTGGTGTTGAATGGGCGTCCGCGTCCTGCGATCTGGTTCCAGTTGAGCCCGCGCCCACCCGCAATCGCGATCAGCTTGTCGGTTACGTGGATGGAATCCTGCGCGAACACCGAATAGTTGTGCAGCTTGTCGGTCTGGTCGCTGTCGCTTGCCGATACCGTGCTGGACGCCTCTTCCTGCCCGTAGACGGGATCGAGATAGCTGAACGTGCTGGTGGTCTTCTGGCGGAGCAGATCCTTGCGGTAGATCTTGCGCGATTCCGCCTCGACGCCGATCTGCAGATCATGGCGCATGCCGAGAAGATCGACATGCCCGTCGATATAGGCGGTGCCGTAATAGTCGGTGCTGAGTGCTCCGTGCGTAGCGTCGTCGCTGCGGGTCAGGGTGCCGGTCGTGGTGTTCACGCCGGTCACACGCAACTGGTTGGCGTCGTAGGTTTCCGAGTTGAAGCTCAGGCTGACGTGCGCGGCCCAGCCGTTACCCAGCTGCTGGTCGATCGACGTTTGCGCCAGATGCGTCTTGCCCCACATGTTGTTGAACGGTTCGTCGAGGCGCCGGGTCTTGGGAATATCGAGCGGCTTTTTGGTATCTGGGTCAAGCGCCGTACCGCGATCGAACGGGGTGAGGTAATCGCGATATTCGTACCATACGACGATCTTGGTATTGTCGCCGTAATAGGCCAGCGACGGCGCGATCAACGTCTCGCGATGTTTGCCGAAATTGCGCCAGTAGTCCTCGTCGACGTGATCGACGACGAGGCGATAGGCAAGGCCGGTGCTGCCGATCGGTGCCGTGGTGTCGAGCGTCAGGTCATACCCGTTGCGGGCGTGGGCATAGGTCGAGCCTGCCACCGAGACGCTGGTGTGTGCCGACAGTTCCGGCTTCTTGCTGACGATATTGATGACGCCGCCGGGGTCCATGATGCCATACAGCAGCGAGGAGGGGCCCTTGAGCACTTCGACGCTCTGCGCGGCCGCATTGAAGCCGCGACCCTGCACCAGCGGCATGCCGTTGTGCATGATCGAGCCGTCGCGATTGCCGCCGAACCCGCGCTTCATGATCGTATCCTGCGTACCGGCTAGCGTGTTGCCCTGAGTGATGCCGCTCACGTTCGCGAGAGAATCGTCGAGGTAACGCGGGCGCTGGTCGCGAAGGATCTGCGCCGAGACGATGTTTACCGCCTGCGGCACCTCCAGCATCGGCGCGGTACTGCGCAGCGTCGAGGCATCGGGGGTGGGTTGATAGCGATCGTCCGCCCCTTTCGCGACAGGTGCCGCGCGGCCGGTGACCACGATTTCATCGGCGTTAGCGGCTGTATCTGCCGGCGTCCTGTCCCTGCTCCGGTTGTCTTGTGCGATGGCAGGCGTGACGAGACCAAGCGCCGGGGCGACAAGGCAGGACGAAAGCAACAAAGTACGAATGGGATGCCCTCCTGTGGAAGGTATGGCCGCATCGTCTGGACGATGGGGACCATACCCGTGCCTCGGATCCGTGGTGTCGGAGGCAGATCAGGAGCGGCTCCTAGGAGATACTGATAGTCAGTCGCAAATTGTTTATTTTTAATGTTGGGGTGCGTATGGGGAGCAGGACTGGCCGCGAGCGGCGGTTGCTCACGCTGAAGGCTGGTTCAGCGCATAAGAGGTGACGAAGCCCAAATGGTCGGACAGCGTTTCGCCGCCATTGGCCTTTCCGAAGGGAACATGCATGTCGATGAAGCGCAGGTTCCGTCCCACACCGGCGCGATAGAACTGCTTGTCCTTGGCGTGTTCCAGCACGGCCATGATGTCGGCCGAGGCGGGGCTCTGCCGTTCTGCCGATGCGGTGGCGTCCTGCATATCGGAGGCATTGTCGAAGGCCTGCCTTGCGGTCTGGATACGGGTATCGTCATGCCCGATGTTGAAATCGCCGGCGAGGATCAGGTTCGTATGGGGCGATACGGCTTTAGCGAGGAAACGTTGTGCTTCCCCGATCTGCAGGGCATAGGCCAGGTTCGCCCGCGCCTCCGCTACACCCGAGGCATGGCGCGAATTGAGATGCGTGTCGGCGATGGCGATGGGTTGCCGCGATCCCGGAACCTGAACCCAAGCGACAAGCACGCCCTTGGCGGCAAGGCAATCGTAGCCTGCGCAGACATTCGAGGAATAGGCGATCTTGCGCGTGTGGATAATCGGGTAGTCCGACATGATGACCAAGCCGCTATCCAGCCACTTCCCTTCCGTTTCGCCCTTCGACCATGACGCCTGCGTGGTCAGTGCCCTGACCTTGCCGCCAAGAGAGCCTGTAATGGTGAGCGGTGCAGCAGCATCGGCGTCAGGCCCGAACACGACGTAACGATACCCCGCACGCGCGGCGATGGCCTTGGCATCGGGGGTGAAGGCTTCCTGCAAGGCGATAATGTGCGGTTGCTTGCCGAGACTGCGAAGGCCGGCCAGACGGCGGCCGATCTCCGCCAGCGCGGCGGGGCGCCCGAAAGCGATCGGCGATGGCAGGCCTTTTACGTTGTAGGTCATCACCGTCAGGGTGCCGGAATTTTCGTCCGGATTGTCTGAGGCCGGAGCTATCGAGAACGCGGGCATCACTTCCGCAGGGGAAGGGTGCAGCGGCATCAGCGCGATGATGCCGGTCAACATCGCTACGGCTAGAAAGCGATTTAGGGCCACATCTGCAACTCCGGATTTCGTTACCGACAAGACATCGCCGAAGTCCCGCTTCCGCATGTCTGGGGGTAGCCATGCGGTTCGGGCTGCGGCGTGGCGTCTTGCACCTTGCTGTTGTCGATCGTCGCGGTACCTGCTGTGTCCCCCGCAGCGGAGTGACGGGCTGCCTCTATCAACCCAAGATGGCATCATGAGGTCAAAGCGGGACGTGGGCTCACCCTATCGACGGGCCGTCATCTCGTGGCGGCAGTGTGAAGCCGATGGCCAGCCCGGGAGCGTTATCCGCCAGGCCGATCTCGGTATGATGCAGTGTTGCAATGGCATGGGCGAGTGCCAGCCCGAGCCCCGATCCCGGCGTGCTGCGGCTGGCATCCAGCCGATAGAAGCGCTCCAGCACCTTGGCCCGCTCCGAGGTCGGGATGCCGGGGCCGTTATCGGCAACGACAATCCGTGCGCCGTACGCGTCGCCGGAAAGCTTGAGGATGATTTCCGTACCGACAGGCGTGTGGGTCATCGCGTTCTCGATCAGGTTCGTCACGGCCTGGGCGAGCAGTTCCCCATCTCCGATCCCCAGAAGGCCGGGGGTGATCTGCTGGTTCAGCACTCTGCCGGAATCCTCGACCACAGGTTCGTAAGCGGCGCCGACGCGTGTGATCATTTCGCTGAGGTCCACTGTGGTGAAGCGCGTGCGGCCGACCCCGCCTTCCAGCGAGCCGATCCGCAGCAGCGCGCGGAAAATGCCGAGAATGGCATCGATCTGCTCCAGCGATACGCTGACACCCGCCTCGTAAGCTTCGACCTCGTTCAGCCCGCGCAGCGCTTCCAGCTGTTGCCGCAAGCGGGTGAGCGGCGTGCGCATATCGTGGGCGATGTCGGTGGAGACCTGCCTCAGTCCCTCCATCAGGCCCTGGATGCGATCGAGCATGCGGTTGAGATTGTGCGACAGTTCATCGAACTCGGGCCCCATCCCGATGGTTGGCAGGCGTTCGTGCAGGGCCCCCGCCATGATCTGGTTCACGGCGCTGTTCACGCCATGCAATCGCCGTACGAACAGGCTGCCGACGAAGTATCCGCCCACCAGCGCGAAAAGGGTGATGCCGATGCCGCAGGCTAGTGTGAACCGGTTCAGTCGCTCCATCATTTCGTGCACGTCGAACGTGTCGGTGCCGATCACGAGGTGGCGTCCGTCCGGCAGGGTGACGCCCAGCGTGCGGAAGGTTTCGATATGGATTCCCTGCGCGTCAGGGCGGGGCTCGCGCACGTTCAGTTTTCCGGGCCCTTGCACCATGACGGTGGAGGGCAGGTTCCCGGCAAGAAGCTGGCCGTCGGCCTCCATCAGGCGAAACCGGAACTGGGGATCATGGCCATAGGAATGGCGGGCGATCGCATCTTTCAGCCCGCCGAGGCCCAGAGCTCGATACTCCGAGGTCAGAATCCGCGCCTCACCGTTCAGGGTGCTTTCCGTCGCGGCATCGGCATAACCGTGGATCTGCCGCTGGACGGTGAACAGCACGAGCATCGAGCCGATTGCGAATATGGCCGTGAACAGTAGGACGAAGCGGAACGTCCCGCTGCGCAGGACACTGCGGTGAAGCGGCTTAGCCGGCATCGATGCGGTATCCGGCACCGCGTACCGTCTGGATCAGCTCGCGCTCGAAGCCACGGTCCACTTTGGCGCGCAGGCGGCTCATGTGGCTCTCGATGATGTTGCTCTGCGGGTCGAAATGGAACGACCAGACATTTTCCAGCAACATCGTGCGCGTCACCAGCTCTCCGGCATGGCGAACAAGGTATTCCAGCAGCTTGAACTCCTGCGCCTGAAGCTCGACCTTGCGGCCCGCGCGCGTTACCGAGCGGCGGATCAGGTGCATTTCAAGATCGCCGACCCTCAGCACCGTTGTCGTCTCCGAGATCGGCGGGCGGCGCATCAGGGCATTGATACGCGCGATCAGCTCGGTGACCGCAAAAGGCTTGACGAGGTAGTCGTCGGCACCGGCTTCCAGCCCTTCCACGCGGTCTTCGATCCCGTCCATCGCGGTGAGCAGCAGCACCGGGGTGCGGTCCTGCGCGACACGCAGCGCTTTCATGATACTGAGGCCGTCTAGCCCGGGAACCATCCTGTCCAGCACGAGCACATCGTAGGCGTTGCTGGTAGCGAGGAACAGCGCATCCGGCCCGGTCGAGCTAGTGTCGACGACATGCCCTGCCGCCATCATGGCACGCTCGACATGCGTGCGGAGTGCAACATCGTCCTCAAGGAGGAGGATCTTCATCGGACAATTCCGTGAGCTTGGGTCTGCAAAGGGCCACTAGGGGCACAAACGTTGCGGGGGGGCAAGTTGGGAATTCCCAATCTTGCCGTCACCTTTAGCGAAACTTCGTTCGGGTAGGATCACAGACGTTTCGCTATGAAGGTGTGTCTGTGGAATGACGATTGCCACCCTGTGCGGACCGCAGATGCCGGTCGCCGTGTTTCGCCGAGGGACTGGCATCCGGCCGGTCGCGGGTGTTATTGCGATGTGCGCCTACGCGTCGCTGGTGACAGGCTGCGCCCAGTATACCCCCTGCCGCTGCCGGGTGCGGCGGCGCTGGCTCCCTCGATCGCTGACTTGCCGGTTCAACAACCACACTTGGGTCCGCTGACGGTGGATGCGATCGTGGCGCTGGCACTGGCCAACAATCCGGACTTGCAAGCCATCCGAGCCCGCAGTGCTGTGGCGGCGGGGCAGGCCCGTCAGGCGTCGCTATTGCCCAATCCCTCGCTATCCGCCGCGCTCCTGCCGCTGCTGTCGGGGCAGGGCACCGTCCCTGCCTGGAACATCGGCCTGTCGCAGGATATCAAGGCGCTGGTGACCTACAAGTCGCGGCAACGGGCTGCTCATGACAGCGAGGGGCAGGTCGCAGCCGACGTCGTCTGGCAGGAGTGGCAGGTCGCAGGCAGGGCGCGCCAGTTGACCAGCGATATCATCATGGGCGAGCGGCTGCATCCGCTGACAGCGGACTATTACGCCTTGCTCAAGGATCGCAACGCGCGCTTGGACCGGGCACTGACGGCGCGAACCGTCACGCTGGCGACCGTGGCGCCCGAACGGGTGGCGTTGCAGGCCGCGCGGACCGCGCTCGATACGCTGGCGCAGAACCAGCTATCACTACGGCATCAGCTCAATGCGCTGCTCGGCCTTCACCCGGATGTCGTTCTGAACCTGTCTTCCGACGTGACCCTGCCGCCTTTCGATCCGGCCGCCATCGAGGCGGGCCTGCCTGACCTTGTGAACCGCAGGCCGGATCTGCTCGCGCTGCGTCTGGGCTATGCCGCTGCCGACGAAAACGTCCGTCAGGCGATTCTCTCGCAATTTCCCGATCTGGTGTTCGGGGGAGCGTCGCCAGCGATAACGCCAAAGTCATCAATGGCGGCCCGAACGTAACGCTGGGCCTGCCGATCTTCGATCACGGGCAGGGCGCGATCGCCATCGCGCGGGCTACGCGGGTGCAGCTTCATGCGGAATATGCCGCAAGGCTTGCCGCGACCACGGGCGAAGTGGCGGCCATGCTGTCCGAAACCCGCCAGCTGGCCGATCAACTGGCCGTCGCCCGGCGCGATCTTGCGCCGATCCGCAGCGCTGCCGCGAAGGGACAGGTCGTCTTCGCAGCCGGTCACCTCGACGAGCGCGGCTATCTCGATCTTGTCGGCAACATGTACGCTCGGGAACAGGACATCATCACGATGGAAACGGCACTGCGTGATCGCCAGATCGCCATACAGACTTTGGTGGGGGCGGGTTTGCCGACTGTCGACCTCCCGGCGGAACCTGCGCTTTCTCAGGCCAAAGGAGGCGGAAAGTGACCCTTCGCAGAGCGACCCTGGCCGGTATCCTCACCCTGCTTGCGGGGTGTCACGGCGAGGCCCCCGATACGACGGCGTCGCCCAGCGTCCAGATCACCGTAGTGCGCGCCCAGCGCGGATCGCTCCCGGTCACGCTCAGCGCCTATGGCACTGCCACGCCGGCGCAGAATGGCGTGACGACGCTGAGCGTCGCGCAGCCCGGGCAGGTGACGTCGCTGGCGGTCACGCAGGGCTCCGCCGTCAAGGCGGGCCAGGTTATCGTGACCTTCACCGTCGCGCCTTCCGCACGAGGCAGCTATCTGCAGGCCGTCGATGCACTGGCTGCGGCGCGCAAGCAACGCACCGCCACGGCCGCGCTCGTCGCCCAGCAACTGGCGACCGCCGACCAGCTGGTGCAGGCCGACAAGGCGGTTTCGGACGCCAGCATCGCTCTGAAAGCGCTTGGTGCGGAAGGGGCGGGGCAGTCGGTCCAGGTGCTGCGCGCGCCGTACGACGGGATCGTTACGACACTAGGCGTATCGCAGGGCGACCGGACCCAACCTGGCGCGCCGCTGGTCACCCTTGCACGGACGAGCGGCATCGTCGTAACGGTGGGCATCGACCCGGCAGACCGGGCTGCAGTTCGGCCCGGCGCAACCGTCACCCTGCAGCGTTTGTCTTCGGCAACCGGGCAGCAGCAGGCTCCGGGGATTGCCGGCAAGGTGCTACGCGTGGACGATCTGCTCAATCCGCGCACGCGGCTGATCGACGTCGATATTTCGGCGCCCTCCGGCAGCGTGCTGGCGGGCGAGGGTATGCAGGTGGCAATCCATACCGGCGATGCGACGGGGTGGATCGTACCGCATCAGTCGGTGGTCACGACAGGCGGCGGGGCACGCGTGTTTCAGGACGTATCGGGCAAGGCCATCGGCGTGCCGGTCACGGTCGTGCTTTCCTCGCCGCGGGGAGATGTGGTGCGCGGAGCGCTCGATCCGGCGCGGCCCGTCATCGTCGAGGGTGCCTATCAGGTGAATGACGGTGATGCCGTGAGGCGAGACCACTGATGTTCGCGCAGTTTCTAGATCGCCAGTCCCGCGCGCTGGTCCTCGTCGTGCTGGCCGTGGCACTGGCCGGTATCGTCGCAGCGCTGTCGCTGCCTATCGGCCTGTTCCCGCAAGTGTCTTTTCCGCGCGTCGTAGTCGATCTGGACGCGGGAAGCCGACCCGCCGATCAGACCGCGCTGACGGTAACCCGACCGGTCGAGGAGGCGATCCGCGCTGTGCCCGGCGTGCAGGACGTACGTTCCGAGACCAGTCGTGGCTCGGCCCAGATCTCCATCGATTTCGGCTGGGGCCGGGATATGGTGTCGAGCACGTTGCTGGTCGATTCCGCCATTGCCCGCATCCTGCCCGGCCTGCCTGCAGGCACGCAGTACGATGTGCGCCGGATGGATCCCACGGTCTTCCCGATCATCTCCTATGCGCTGGTTTCGGACAGTGCCGATCCCACGGCCCTTCAGGATCTGGCGCGGTATCAGATCACGCCGTTGCTTTCGTCGATTTCGGGGCTGGCACGGGTCGGCGTGCAGGGGGGCGAGACCTCCGAGGTCCAGGTGCTCGCAGACCCGCGACGGCTGGCCGATCACAACATGGCGATGGCTGATCTCGTCACGGCGATCCGCGACGGCAATGTGCTCAGCGCAGTCGGGCAAGTGCAGGATCGTGGGCGCCTGTCTCTGGTGATCGTCGATCGCAGCGTGACCGACGCGCAGAAGGTCGGCGATATCGTGGTTCAGTCCGATCCTGCCGGAGTGGTGCGGGTGCGCGATGTCGCGACCGTACAGAACGGCAGCGTGCCGCAATGGCAGCGCATCGTCGAGGACGGCCGCCCGGCGGTGTTGTTCAACATCTACGAACAGCCCGACGGCAATGCCGTGCGCATCGCCCAGGAGGTGCAGGCCAAGCTCGCCGCCTTTAAACTCCCGCCGGGCGTGAAGCTGGTCAACTGGTACGATCAGAGCGAACTGGTCACGCAGTCGGTCGTGAGCGTGCGCGATGCCGTGCTGATCGGGCTGGTTCTGGCGGGCCTCGTGCTCCTGCTGTTCCTGCGCAGTTGGCGTGTGACGCTGATCGCGGCGCTGGTCGTCCCGGCGACGCTGGCCGCAACGGTTCTTGTGCTCAGTATTCTAGGCATGTCGTTCAACATTATGACACTGGGCGGCATCGCGGCGGCGGTTGGCTTGTTGATCGACGACGTGATTGTGATGGTGGAGCACATCGCCCGCCGTGCCGGTGCCGTTGGCGCGGATGGCAAGGTTCTGGGACAGGACGCCGTATTCCCTGCCGCGCGTGAATTCATGGTGCCGTTGACAGGATCGAGCCTTGCGACACTGATCGTGTTCCTGCCGCTGGCATTCCTGACCGGCGTGACCGGCGCCTTTTCCAAGGCGCTGTCGATTACCATGGCCGCTGCCCTTGCGATCTCGTGGGCGATGACCGCTTTCGTTGTGCCGGTCCTGGTGCGCAATTTCATCGATTTCGAGACATGGCAGGATCCGGGTGTGGCGGGCAAGGGCTGGCTGGCCCACGCACACGATGGGGCGATGGATCGCCTCGGTGCCCGTCCGTGGGTGCTGGTCGCGATTCTCGTGCCCCTGCTTGCGATCGGCTACATTGGCTATTCGAATGTGCCGACCGGCTTCATGCCCAGCGTGGACGAAGGCGGTTTCGTGATGGACTATTACACGCGCCCCGGAACGTCGCTCGACGAGTCCTCGCGCGAAATTGCGCAGGTCGATCGGATACTGCGCGCCAATCCCGAGGTGCTGACCTTCTCCCGCCGGTTGGGCACTGGCCTCGGCGGCGATCTCGGGCAGAGCTACCACGGCGATTATTTCGTTAAACTCAAGCCGGACCATGCCACGCGGACGGAGGATCTGGCCGCTGCCGTGGCCGATGAAGTCGCGGTGAAAGTGCCAGGCGTCGAGGTGGAAGTGGCGCAGCTGATGGAGGATCTCATCGGTGACCTGACCGCCGTTCCCCAGCCGATCGAAGTAAAGCTGTTTTCGTCCGATCCTTCGGTGCTGGAGGCGCAGGCCCAGAAGGTGGCGAAAACGATCTCGGCGATATCCGGCGTGGTCGAGGTGAAGGATGGCGTTCAGCTGGCCGGGGATGCCATTGATGTGCAGGTCGATCCGGTTCGGGCAGCCATGGAAGGTGTGACGCCTGCCGAGGTGCAGACACAGCTCTCCGATGCACTGACTGGCGCTGTCGCGACCTCGCTGCCGGAAGCGGCCAAGACCGTGGACGTGCGCGTTCGGTTGCCCGATGCCACAACGATCAGCCAGACTGAGCTGGCCACACTGCCGATCCGCGCGAGTGACGGTCATCTCTTCTCGCTTTCGCGCGTGGCCAGCCTCAATCCCGTGGCCGGACAGCCGCAGATCGCGCGCGAGAATCTGGAGCCGATGGTCGCGGTGACGGGACGCATACAGGGGCGCGGCATTGGTGCGGCAGTGGCGGATGTCAAAGCCGCGCTCGACCGGCCCGGAACGCTGGCGTCGGGCGTCCGCTATGAAATGGGTGGTCTCTACCAGCAGCAGCAGATCGCATTTTCCGGACTGCTGCGGGTGTTCGGTGCAGCGCTGATCGCCGAATTCATTCTGCTGCTGGTGCTCTATCGCCGCTTCTGGCTGCCGGTCATTATCATCGGCTGCTCGTTGCTGTCTACGACGGCCGTTTTTACGGCGCTTTGGCTGTCCGGCGTCGATCTCAACATTACGGCGCTGATGGGCATGACGATGATTATCGGCATTGGCACCGAGATGGCGATTTTCTACATATCGGAATTCGAGGAGATGGCGGCGCACATGCCGGTGGCCGAGGCGGCGCGTGAGGCGGCCCGCCATCGCCAGCGCCCGATTACGATGACGACGCTGGCAGCTGTGCTGACGCTGCTGCCGCTCGCGTTAGCGTGGGGGCGGGTGCAGGCATCCAGCAGCCTCTGGCGATCGCGATCATCGCAGGGTTGTTGTTGCAATACCCGTTGGTACTGATGGTGATGCCGGTTATTATAATAACCAACTTCAAGGGTTGGAAGCATTCTTTTGGCTTTGGGTAAGTCGTCGAGCGGGGGCGGCCATCGGCATCGATGACTGGGTGCAGCCAGGTATGCATATCACCCAACCCAACACTCCGTTGATCATCAACTCGGTGCTTGCCAAGACGCTTGGGGAACTACGGCAACATATGCGCCATCTGCTCGCCTCCCAGCCAATACAGGTCGCTCATCTTTATTTTACTCACGGAGCCTAAACCTAACAATTAGGCGATTCGGGCGAAGTAATCTGGAACTACAGATATCGCTACATACCCGCTTCGGTGCAGGGCTCCCAAACGCGAGTAGCCGCAGTATCGTCTGGTCCGCCATAGCACCATCCTTCGTGCGTCAGCTGGGCTTCAGTCCCGTTACGGGCTGCGCACACGGGATCTGAAGGTGAGTGATATCCTCCCTGACATTCGTCATTGAGCCGGTCCCATTGATTGAGCAGCATCTGAACACGGGGAGAAGAAGATCGCGGGCGAGGCGCGATATCTTGTTGAAGCGGGGTGCCGTCTGACTGGAAGATGTTATCGAGGCTGGCGGGTAGAGCATGAATGTCCTGCCTGGTGACACCCAAGGGCGCAGCGGCATCCGCAAGAGAGGCATAGCACATTGGAGCGGTCAGCTGGGCAAGGGACGTATTTTCGCGCAAGGCAGCGAGATCTTCCACCTGACCGCCACTCTTGAGCGCATCCTCAAGTGCGTGGGCGACACTCCATTGCGAAAGATATGCCGTTTCGCACTGGCTCAGCGCTTTTGCAAACGTCAGTGCTACCCGTCGGCCCAGGGTTTCGGGAATGACAAGTTCCTTGAGGCTCGTATTCACGTGGATACATGCGCTGTCCTCCCTTTTTGCCTGCGTGAATATAGAGATGGGATCCTCGCTTTTTTGTGCAATCGCGCGAAGCCCTCCAGCGACATCACACGGCTCAGCAATATTGCGAGCCTGCTGATACAGGTCGATGGCGTCCTGACGGGCTGTGGGACCCGGCTGTATTGGATACTGAGCTGCGCGCTCTTCGGGCGAGCCCTGCATGCTTTCTGACAGCCCTCCGGCGATGCGCACCAGCACGAAGCCCGCCACAATTAACAGCAAGATCTGACGCAGGGTCGGCCTGTATCTGCGGCGGTTGGAGTAGGATGATACATTGTATACGTCGTCATTTGCCGGCATCTGGCTGCTCCTTTATGGAGCTTTGGCGTTAGGCCGGATCTGTTTAAAATAACCTAAAATGGGATATTTCGGTGTTCGTTGTAGCGACCGTGGCGTGGCCGGAACACTCTTCACCCCAGAATACAAGCTGTTCGCCCAAAGCCTCGTGGCCGCCCGCCAGGCCGCAGGCCTCACGCAGGAGCAGTTGGCATCGAAACTGGCCAAGCCTCAATCCTATGTCTCGAAAATCGAGCGTAGTGAGCGCCGCATCGATGTGATCGAGTTTGGCCATATCTGTGTCGCTTTGGGCGAAGAGCCCGGAGCAATGCTTGCGAAAATCTGGCAACGCCTCGGCCCGGTTTAATTGGCCTGCGGGGCGTCGCAGATATCGTCCGAGGCTGAGGATGACTCTTCCGGCATCACTGGTTCGGGCGGCGGCGGCATGCCGGCAAAGAACTGCAGAATGGCATCTGCGACCTCTTCTGGGGTCGGTGGCTCAGGGTCGTCTTCAGGTCCTGCATTGTAGCTCGACAGCAGCTCCAGCAGCATTTTCAGGTCCCTGGGTTTACCGCTCTTGATGGTCTGATTGAACGTGGACCTCACCGCCAGTTCGAAAGCGGTGATCCATTTCCCATTAACGCGCACCTTTTCATCGCGAATGCGGCGTACGATGTCTTTCCTGGTCTCGCGCAGCTTCTTTTTGCGGCGACCTTTGTTGCCCGACTGTCCGGGTTTGAAGCGCGTGTGGACGGGAGGCTTGCCATAGCCCACTTCGTAGTCTGGGCCAGGCGGAGTGTCCTGGCTGTCGTCGATGTCGGCATCATCGCCGAAAGAGGCCGGATGCTCGCTCATGCTGCGATCTCCTTCGTGTCGACGCATGCCTGAACGGCGCGCTCGTCCGCGACATCCTCGAAAGTCTGCCCTGTAGCCACGAGAGTCGCGCGCTTGCCTGTAAGAGCCTGCCAGCGCCGTAGGATCGTGTCGCAATAAAGCGGATCATATTCGATGATGCGCGCCTTGCGCCCGGTCTTCTCGGCCGCGATGAGAGTGCTGCCTGAACCACCGAAAGCATCAAGCACGATCTCCCCGCGGCGCGAGCAGTCCCGCAAGGCATCGGCAATCAGGGCAACCGGCTTCACGGTCGGGTGCATGGCCAGTTCCTGGTCACGCTCTGCACCCATGGAGCTGATGCCGGCATAGTCCCAGACGTTGGTGCGATAGCGGCCGGTGTTACCCAGGCCGAAGCTGTTGGTGTGGGCAGTTGTGCCGTGCTTGAAGGCGAAGATCAGCTCGTGCTTGGAGCGGTAGAACGTACCCATGCCGCCGTTGGTCTTGTTCCACACGATCAGATTCTTGAGTTCGGTGAAGGCGATGCGGCCTGCCGTCAGCATCTCACCCATATGGCGCCAGTCCATGCAGACAAAGGCAATCGCGCCATCGCGCATATAGGCGGACATGTTGGTCAAAGTGATCGCAAGGAAGGTTGCAAACTCGCGCTCCGACATCTCGCCGCTGGCAAAAGCAAACTCGCGATGCTTGACCGTGCCAAGGCCGCAGACGTTGCCATCGACCTTCACGTTGTACGGAGGATCGGTGAACACGACATCGGCGCGCTCGTCCCCCATCAGCCGGATGAAGTCCTCCTGAGAGCGCGCATCGCTGCAGAGAAGGCGATGCCTGCCCAGCAGCCAGATATCACCGTGCCGGGAAACGGGCTCCTCCGCCACCGTTGGGATCGCATCTTCCGGAGCATCGCGTGCTTCGGGATCAGCTTCGCAGGCGGCATCAATCGCCAGGTCGATCTCTGCAAGGCTGAAGCCTGTATATTCGAGGTCGAACTCGAGGTCGAGCAGCCCCTGCAATTCGATGGCCAGCATATCCTTGTCCCAGCCCGCATTCAGCGCGAGCTTGTTATCCGCCAGAACATAGGCGCGCCGTTCGGCTTCGGTGAGGTTCGAAAGCGTAATCGTCGGCACGGTTTTCATGCCGAGCTGTTTGGCGGCCTCGACCCGGCCATGGCCGGCAACGATCTGGCCGTCGTCGGAAATGAGAACGGGGTTGGTGAAACCGAAGCGCTCGATCGACTTGGCGATCTGTTTGATCTGCGCTTTGGAATGCTTGCGGGCATTGTGGGCATAGGGGATTAGCGCGGAAGTCGCTGTTGCGACGACCGCAGTCGAATGATTTTTCATAAACGCTTTCCAGCAAACGGGAAATAATGACCCGCCTCATTCGTATGCCTGCTGCGCCTATGGTGTAAACAAGCCCTTATCACCTCTGGCTGCATGTAAGTCCTGACAAAATGGCAGAAACGGTCAAATTACATGCATATAAATATACACTTGACTTCGGGTATCTGAAGAAAATCATTCAGGTGACTAATTCGTTACATTCACCGCGATCTATGAAGGGTGTCGTCATGGGGAAGGGAAATTATTATTTTTGAAAATGATTTTATCCACAGGACGTGCCTTCGTACGATCAGGAGCGAGCGTTTGGGGCAGGGTGATAGTGCTCGCCAGCGCTGACTGATCGTCACACACATCGAGTCGGGGACTCGCTGTTAAAGGTAGAGGGTGAAACCACCGGACAATGGCCATCAGGGCCTGGTCTCATCACTGCAAGGTGAGGGCGCATCGATCGGGGAAGCAGGCAACTCGGGTTGGATTATGGCTTCGGCCGTAGTGCCTCCGGCTCCTCTTTCGTCTCACGTCCTCTCCTCGGCACAGATCACGATGCCTGCAGCGGGGTTTGCGTTTCCCTGACGGAACGCAAAATTTCCCTAAAGTTGGAATAGGGAATTGTCCGGCCAAGGCTATGATTTCTGGCGATAATAGTGCTGTCGCGCGGTCCAGATCATCACCATTTTCACGATAATTCTCGATAAAGTCGCCATTTAGGGAATTTTTGCAGGTGAGACTGGTTGCCGCTGGACTGCACCATTCACCACCTTTTTGTTTTATATCAACGATTTAAAGGTGGTTTTGCTGCTGCTTCCGGCTATTTCTCCAGCGTGAGCACCGAATAGGCTCCGAAAACAGTCGGGTTGACAGACTGCACACGTCGTTTCCGGTGTCGATAATTCTTTGATCTGTGGTGCTTTCCTCGTTCCCGAATTGTTCGCTTACGGTATAGGTGGTAGAGGCTCACCGCTGATCGTTGAGGTAGGGAATTGAAGTTCGTTGATCTGTTTTCGTGCGGTGGCGGGATGTCCACTGGATTTGCCCGCACGGGGCGCTTCACGCCGATCGGTGCCGTAGACCTTGAGGGGGCGAAGCCCAGTCATCCAGTTGGCGCAACGGCTTGCAACGACACTTACGAGGCGAACCTAGGGCTCCGGCCATTATCGGCCGACCTTGCCGTCACACCTCCTGAGGACGTCGCCGACCACTTTGGGTTCGAGCCGAACGATGTTGACCTACTCATCTCCTGTGCGCCCTGTACTGGCTTTAGTCAGAAGCAATCGCGCAACCATGTACGGGATGATGCCCGCAACCACCTCGTCGAACGCACGGCCGTTTATGCGGAGGCATGGAGGCCGAAGTATGTAGGCGGCGTGGACAAATTCCACGGCGCCCTCGCGCTGAGCTATGACTGCGGCATTTGCCGAAATCCCGGTTTGATTTAGAATAGCGAGATGCAATTCCGAACGCTCCGCATTGACGTGTCCGCCCGCGTGATCGGGGTGTGGGCACTAGCGCTCGCGCTGCCCGGTCTGATGTTTGGCTCTCTCATCATTGTGATAGTTACATTCTCTGTGCCCTTTTTGATTGCTGCCGCTGTCCTTTCCCTCTGGTTTGGGGCCGCGATCCTGCGTCGCCCGATACCTTGGTCTCTGGCAGCGATAGCCGTTCCGCTATTTGGCGGCTGCGTGATTTTTGGCCGGGCAGGCTTGTTGTCTCTGGCCATAACCGTGCCAGCAGCCTGCTATTTCGTTGCGTCGCTTCGTATCATTCCACCGACACAAAGAGACCAGATTGACGTAGCCTCCAGTCGCTGATTCAAGACTGCTTTTTGGAGGCAGGCTTGAGCAGGGGTGATCTCACTGAGGCGGAATGGCGCGTTCTGAAGGACTTGCTGCCAATCGAGCCTGAGAACCGTAGCCGAGGCAGGCCGCCTGAGCAGAACCGCTCCATCATCAACGGCATTCTCTGGCGGCTCCGCTGCGGAGCGCCGTGGCGCGATGTCCCGCCCAAGTATGGCAGTTGGAACACCATCTATCGTCGGTTCCGGCGGTGGAGTGAGGCCGGGGTCTGGGAGGCCGTTGCCGTAACGTTGGCCGAGATCATGGCCGACAGCGGCCACTACAGCATCGACAGCACCACAGTCCGCGCCCACGTTTCGGCAGCGGGCGGAAAAGGGGGACTCATCGACGCGCTCTTGGCCGCTCGCGGGGCGGGTTCACCAGTAAACTTCACTGTCTGGCTGATGCCCTTGGACGGCCAGTCGCCTTCCATCTGACGGGCGGCGAGGCCGCAGATTGCAAGGCATATGATGATTTAATCGACCTGCCTGAGCAGGCACCCGACGCATTCCTTGCCGATAAAGGCTACGATGCCGATGCCATCCGCGCCGATCTTGCCGAACGAAAGATCAAGGCCGTCATCCCTGGCCGGTCAAACCGCCGTGTGAAGATCGAGTATGATCGAGTGCTCTACAAACAGCGCAATCGGATCGAGCGCATGTTCGGCCAACTCAAGATCAACCGCGCCATCGCCACCCGCTACGACCAGCTTACCAACAGCTTCCTCGGCATGGTCCATCTCGCCACCGCTAGATACTGGCTCAAATTTGTCCACGCCGCCTAGTGCCCACACCCCGATCACGCGGGCGGACACGTCAATGCGGAGCGTTCGGAATTGCATCTCGCTATTCTAAATCAAACCGGGATTTCGGCAAATGCCGCAGTCATAGCTCAGCGCGAGGGCGCCGTGGAATTTGTCCACGCCGCCTAGGTGCGATGGTTGTAAGTCGATTTGCGGATAAGCGGTCGATTGCAATGATGGAGGCCCGAGGTGGTAAAGGGCTCCAGGCGGCTCGCCCGGCCGCCAAGGGAGAAGGCCGAAAGCTAGCGGTATTGGAAAGTTATTGACTGGCGGCACCCGCTTCAAGTGATGAATCTAATCCGGCCCCAGCGAAGTCTGATCGCGCTACAACTGCATCAGTAGATTTGTGAGTAGGGACTTGATTCGACGTATTTCTGCCTGATGGACCGTAGACAGCGCGTGCAGCAAATCTTCGGCATGGGACGTCAGCGCCAGTGCGACACGGCGGCGATCGCCTTTGTCGGCTACTCGCAAGATCATGCCTGCCTGCGCGAGGCGGTCGACCAGACCGGTAACGCTATGCGGTCGCAACATCAGGCGCTCGGCAAGCTCTCCTACCGTCATCGGCGAGCCCGCGCCGCGAATGGCCAGCAATGCCTGATGCTGCTGAGGTGTCAGCCCTTTCGCAGCAGCGGCCTCCTCACTGAAATGCAGAAACGCGCGCAGGGCATAGCGAAACTCCGCCAGAAGCCGATAGTCGGTGTCGAGGAGCGCGTCGGGCTCCGGTGGATCATGCGGGGATTGATTCATATCGTAGTGCGATATATCTGCGCAGCGCTTTCTGCAAGGTGCCCACCATGTCCACACAGATCCCGCCGGCCACGATGTCTGCACTCATTCCCCTGCCACGCATGGCCGATCATACTGCTGACAGGACCATGGTCCTGCTTGCGGCGGCAGGTCTCGTCACCGGAACGGGCGGGGCACTGGCGGCGTGGGTGCTCATCAAGCTGATTGCGCTGGTGACCAATCTGGTCTGGTTCGGACGCGTCTCTGCCGAAGCCTCGGATATGGCCTTGGCGACCCGTGGCCCATGGATGGTCGTCGCGCCGGTCCTGGGCAGCATCGCCATCGGTTTGATGGCCCGCTTCGGGTCGGACAAAATTCGAGGCCACGGCATACCGGAGGCGATCGAGGCAATTCTTTATGGCGAAAGTCGCCTGTCCCCCAAGGTTGCTGTGCTCAAGCCGTTGTCCTCGGCGATCTCCATCGGCACCGGTGGCCCATTTGGCGCCGAAGGCCCGATCATCATGACGGGCGGCGCGATCGGATCATTGTTTGCCCAATGTTTTCATCTCAGTGCCGCGGAGCGCAAGACCCTGCTGGTGGCCGGGGCTGCGGCGGGGATGACGGCGATTTTCGGCACGCCTGTGGCCGCCATCCTGCTGGCGGTCGAAGTGCTGCTTTTCGAATGGAAGCCGCGCAGTCTTGTGCCGGTTGCAACCTCGGCTGTAACGGCGCTGGTCTGGCGACCGCTGCTGGTTGGACAGGGGCCGCTGTTTGCCCTGTCCGGACACATACCCGCCATCGCGGGGTTCGTTGCGGGAGCCGTGTTGATAGGCCTGATCGTGGGCGTGGTGGCATCGCTACTTTCCGCCATGCTCTATCGCATCGAGGACGCCTTCCACCATCTGCCGCTCCACTGGATGTGGTGGCCCGCGCTAGGCGGAGTGGTGGTAGGGATCGGCGGGCTGATCGATCCTCGCGTCCTAGGCGCAGGCTATGGCAACATCCAGGATCTTCTGGCGGGTTCGTTGCTGCTTCAGGCGCTCCTGCTGCTGTTGGTTGTCAAGGCTCTGGTCTGGCTGGTTGCCTTGGGGTCGGGCACGTCGGGAGGCATCCTGGCGCCTCTGCTGATCATCGGCGGTGCGACAGGCGCTGCGATCGGGCAGCTTCTTCCCGGCAGCAATGGCATATGGGCACTGGTCGGGATGGCCGGCATCCTGAGCGCGGCGATGCGAGCGCCGCTCACAGGAGCGATATTCGCCATCGAACTGACGGGGCGGCTCGACATCTTGCCTGCCACCATGGCCGCTGCCGCCGCAAGTTACGCGGTAGCTGTCCTCGTGCTGCGCCGCTCGATTCTGACCGAAAAGATCGCGCGGAGGGGGCGGCATATTCAGCAGGAAATGGCCATCGACCCTTGGGCAATCGCCTGTGTCGGTGGCATCATGACGCCTTTGCCCGACACCTTGCCTGGCAACATGCCCGTTTTCCGGGCTCTGGAGCACTTTGCTCTCCCCCACGCGCATCGCAGCTATCCCATCATCGGTGAGGACGGGCGGCCGATCGGCATCGTGTCCCGATCGGATGTCCTGCGCTGGAGCAGCGAGACTGTGAGCGATGACGTCACCCTTGCCGAACGACAATCGGATCGGGGCCTGCTGCTGGTCACGCCTGACATGCCGGTCACGGTTCTTGCTGACCTGATGATCGCGGATGATGTCGGTCGGGTGCCGGTGGTCGATGCCCGGACGGGTGTGGTGATCGGTATTGTCGCGCGCTGCGACCTTTTGCGGGTTCGTCTGCATGCGCACCGCGAAGATCGAGAGCGACGCAGCTTCGTCCGAACTGCCCAGCCGAGGAAGAGTTCATGAAGGCCCTGCATGATTTGCTCCCACCCAAATCCTCTGGTGGCATATCCGAGCGACTTAGGGCGAGTATTGGGGGGGCGCAGGCATCGCCTTGACGGGGCTGATCTGCTCATGGGGCCTTGGCGACATCAATGCCGCGCCTCTGCTGATCGCCCCGATGGGAGCATCGGCCGTTCTGCTCTTTGGCGTGCCTGCAAGCCCGTTGGCGCAGCCATGGTCGATCATCGGCGGCAACGCGCTGGCGGCGTTGATAGGCGTGACGGCAGCGCTCTGCATTCCCTCCCAACTCATTGCGGCCGCCGTGGCATTGGGCGTGGCCTTTGTCGCCATGTCGTGGCTTCGTTGTATCCATCCGCCGAGCGGAGCTGTCGCATTGACCGCTGTTCTGGGCGGCCCGCATGTCCTCAGTCTGGGATACGGTTTCGTCCTGGTGCCCGTGATGCTGAACTCTGTAGTGCTGGTGGGGGTCGCCATGGCCTACAACAGCCTCACCGGGACATCCTATCCGCATCGGGCGCATCAGCTTGCTCATGCCCATGTGTCCGCCATGCCGGTCCGTCTTGATTCGGACATGATCGATGGCGTGCTCGCTGACTATGGAGAGATCATTGATGTCGGACGCGATGACCTGGAAATGCTATTCAAGGAATTGCTTTCAAGAATGTCCGTCTTAACCGAGCAAAGCGCTATCGGCATATCTGAGCACGTCGAATGCCCCTGACATGCCGAAAGGCCCATTCCATCTTTTAGCGAGCAGGCATTTCCGCCGATGGGGAACTGCCTCCTGATATATTCTCCGCAGCCGTTGACGCCCAATAAAAATCTGCTGCAAATAAACGCCGAAGGGGCATTCATGCGCATTGTCATCATCGACGACAGCGGTTTGCGCGCGACGGTGCTTGAGGAAGGCCTGCGCGATTCGGGCTATGACGATATTCATATCGTGCCGCCGCGTGGTGCCTTCGTTGCTCGGCTGGAGCGCATGGCGCCCGATGTCGTGCTGATGGATCTTGGCAGCCCGAGCCGCGACACTCTGGAGGAAATGCTTACCGTCAGCCGGGCGTTGGCGCGGCCGATCGCGATGTTCGTGGATCAGTCCGATGAGGCGATGATTGGTGCTGCGATCGACGCGGGCGTATCCGCCTATGTGGTGGATGGGTTGCGCAAGGAGCGGGTGAAGCCGGTGCTGGAACTGGCGGTGCGCCGCTTCAACGCCTTTTCGCGCATGCAGACGGAGCTTGAGGAGGCGCGCACCGCGCTTGCCGATCGCAAGGTGATCGATCGCGCGAAATCCATTCTCATGAACCAGCGTGCCTTGTCTGAGCAGGATGCCTATTCGCTACTGCGCTCGACCGCGATGAACCAGGGCAAGAAGATCGTTGACGTGGCGCAGGCGCTGATCACCGCCAGTGACCTGCTGGGAGGGGTATAATGACAACCAACCTTCGCATCGCCTTCCTGCCGCTCAACGACGTTGCGGTACTCGCTGCCGCGCGCGAACGCGGGTTTGCCGAGGAGGAGGGCCTTGCGCTCGATCTCGTTCGCACGACGAGTTGGGCGACGCTGCGCGACCGGCTGGTTTACGGGCAGGTGCAGGCCGCGCATATGCTCGCGCCGCTGGCGGTGGCGGTAACGTTGGGCCTCAGCCAGCAGCCGGCCGCGCTGGCGACACCGTTCAAGCTGGGCGTCAACGGGAACATGCTGGTCATGGCGAAGGACTTTGCCGCCGCGCTGGCTCCCGATCCCGCCGCGCGGCTGGTCGATCCGCTCGGCACCGCACACGACTTCGCCGCCGCTATCGGGCTGTGGCACAGAAAGCCGATCATCGGCGTTGTCCATCGCTTCTCCAGCCACGCGCTGATGCTGCGCTACTGGCTGGCCAGTGCGGGTGTCGATCCCGACCGCGACGTGGTGCTGCGCGTGCTGCCGCCCTCGCTGACGGTGGAGGCGATCCATGCAGGCGAGATCGACGGCTTCATCGCGGGCGAACCCTGGGGAAGCGCTGCCATCGAATCCGGCCGGGCGGAAGCGGTGGCGATCGGCCAGCGCATCTGGCAGCGCGGAGTCGAGAAAGTGTTGGCCTTCCGCGAGCCCTGGCTTGAGGAAAACCCCGATACCACCGATCGCCTGCTGCGCGCGCTCGCGCGTGCGGCCGTGTGGTGCGACGAACCGCAGAACCGTGAGGCGCTGGCCGACATCCTGGCCGACCCCCGCTACGTCGGCCAGCCTTCCGACCTGATCCTGCGCGCGCTGACCGGCACGATCGTCCCGCGCGTGGGCGACACGGCGGTGGCCAGTCCCGATTTCGTGCTGTTCTCGCGCGAGGCGACGCCGTTCCCGTGGCGCAGCCAGGCGTTGTGGATATACTCCCAGCTGGTGCGCTGGAACATGGTGAAGCCTTCCGCCGTGACAGCGCGGCAGGCGGCAGCGGTATTCCGTCCCGACATCTACCGCCGCGCGCTTGCCGGTAGCGACCTGCCGATGCCGGGCGCGAGCATGAAGCTGGAAGGGGCGGTCGACATGCCTCTGCCAGTAGGGTCGCACAAGGGCGATCTCATGCTTGGCCCCGACCGGTTCTTCGATGGGCGCATCTTCGATCCGGAGAGGATCGAGGACTACCTTGCCGGGTTCGCCGGGTAGGTCGCCCGGCGGGTTTTGCGTCGCAGCAACAGGCCAAACCTGAAAATGCCACCACACTGAAAAGACAAGCAATTTTACGTCTTGTCAGATGTGGTGAATCGCGGGACTATAGAAACGTCGCGCGATGATGCGCGCTCATATCGGATAGGCTGTCCCAAAGGCGGGACGCCGTCCTCACCGAAATTCGCAGCAAAGCCGCTGACCGGGCTCACCGCAAGGGTGACGTCCGGGCTGCGGCTTTTTTCGTGTCCGCTTTCATAATCTATGGGGGACGTTCCATGGCGACCGCATTCTTGCGACCTCACGAAGACAATGACGTGCCTGCACCCGCGGAAAAGCCCGCCGTCGGCTTCTGGCAGTCCGGCCACACGCCGACCCTGATTGCCGCATTTCTCTATTTCGACCTCGCCTTCATGGTCTGGGTTCTGCTCGGCCCGCTGGCACCCGAGATTTCCAGGACACTGGGCCTTACCCCTGCGCAGAAGGGCCTGATGGTGGCACTTCCAACGTTGGCGGGCGCTGTCTTGCGCGTCGTCAACGGTCTTCTCGTCGATCGTATCGGCCCCAAGCGGTCAGGCGCGATCAATCAGATGATCGTCATCACCGGCCTGTTCTTTGCCTGGTCGATGGGCATCACGAGCTTTGGCGGAACGCTGGCGCTGGGCGTGATCCTGGGCTTTGCGGGCGCCAGTTTCGCCATTGCGCTGCCGCTCGCCAGTCGCTGGTATCCGGCCGAGCATCAGGGCAAGGCGATGGGCCTTGCCGGCATGGGCAATTCGGGCACTGTCTTTGCAGCCATCTTCGCACCGACCCTGGCCAGGATGTTCGGCTGGAACGCGGTGCTGGGCCTGGCCTGCATTCCTTTGACGATAGTCCTGGCGCTTTACCTCCTCATGGCAAAGGATGCACCCAACCGGCCTGCCCCGCGCAAACTGGTGGACTATGCTGCGCTGCTAAGGCAGGCGGATGCATGGTGGCTGATGGCCTTCTATGCCGTGACGTTCGGCGGTTTCGTGGGCCTTGCCGCGTCATTGCCGATCTACTTCACCGACCAGTTCGGCCTTAGCACTGTCGTTGCCGGATATTGCACCGCAGGCTGCGTCTTCGCCGGATCGCTGGTCCGTCCGATGGGGGGCGCGCTGGCAGACAGGATCGGTGGCGTGAAGGCGCTGATGGTGGTCTATGCCGTGGCGGCGATTGCCCTCGTCGGCGTGTCTCAGGCCCCGAGCCTCTTTGCGGCGCTCGGACTGTTCGTGGTGGCAATGCTGGCGCTGGGCACCGGCAACGGTTCGGTGTTCCAGCTGGTTCCGCAGCGCTTTCAGGCCGAGATCGGGGTGATGACGGGCCTCGTCGGCATGGCAGGCGGCGTCGGCGGGTTCTACCTTGCTAGCTCGCTCGGCCTTGCCAGGCAGTTCACCGGGAGCTTTGCGCCGGGCTTCCTCATCTTTGCCGGTCTCGCGGTCGTGGCCCTTGCCTCGGTGGCAATGGTCAAGTCCCGTTGGCGCGCGACCTGGAACACCGGCGCGCGCATCTGAGTATTCGTGAGGTCGGATTGAGTACCCGACGATCTGACAGGCGCGTTACGGAATCGCTTGAGCGATCAGGCGATTCCCTTTATGTTGCAGTGCAAGGGACAGCGTTGTCCTTAACAATCGCCGAAACGCTCCACTGTCGGGGCACGTAGGCACCGAATGATGGCAAGGCCGCCATCCTGACTTCCGGTTTCGTGCCGGGGGTCTGGATGGCGGCCTTTTCTCGTTTTCAACTCCATTTCCCATGACCCATTCCCATGACACTGCCGGAGTTTCGAACATGGACTTTCAGGACGGGATCGAACCCAATTCCGACTATGATGACCCGCTGATCATGCCGAGTGGCGACGCCAACGGTGATGACAGGCGCGCGCATCTGGTCGTCGTCGGCAACGGCATGGCGGGCTGCCGCGCGGTCGAGGAACTGCTGGCCCGCGATGCGAGCCGCTATCGCGTGACCATCTTCGGCGCTGAGCCGCATGTGAACTACAACCGCATCATGCTCTCGCCAGTACTGGCGGGCGAGAAGACCTTCGAGCAGATCGTCATCAACACCCGCGAGTGGTACGACGAGCACGGCATCGACCTCATCACCGGCGATCCCGTCACCGCGATCGATCGCGCGGCGAGGACCGTCACCTCGCGCTTGGGGCGCACGGTGCATTACGACCGCCTGCTGATCGCGACCGGCTCCGATCCCTTCATCATTCCGGTGCCCGGCAAGGACTTGCCCGGCGTCATCTCGTTCCGCGACATGAACGATGTGGACACGATGCTGGCGGCGGCTGAGGCCGGAAAAGCGCAAGGCGGCGGCTCGGCGGTGGTCATCGGTGGCGGCCTGCTGGGGCTGGAGGCCGCACATGGTCTGACCCTGCGCGGCATGAAGGTCACCGTCATCCACCTCATGCCCACGCTGATGGAGCGCCAGCTGGATGAGGCGGCAGGCTGGCTGCTCAAGTCCGCGCTGGAAGGGCGCGGCCAGACTATCCTGACCGGCGCCGACACCGCCGAGATTTACGGCGAGGGTAAGGTTGAGGGCGTACGCCTCAAGGACGGGCGCGAGATTCCCGCCAGCCTCGTGGTCATGGCCGTGGGCATCCGCCCCGCCACCGCGCTGGCGCGCGAGGCCGGGCTGGAGGTCAATCGCGGCATCAAGGTCGATGACCACATGGTCACCAGCGATCCTTGCGTACTCGCGGTCGGCGAATGCGTGGAGCATGACGGCAACGTCTATGGTCTCGTCGCGCCGCTGTGGGACATGTGCCGCAGCCTCGCCGACGGGCTCACCGACCGGCACACCGGCTATCGCGGCTCGGTCACCTCGACCAAGCTGAAGGTCGCCGGGCTTGACGTGTTCTCGGCCGGCGACTTCTCGGGCGGTGAAGGCTGCGAGGACATCGTGCTGCGCGATGCGGCGCGCGGCGTATATAAGCGCGTCGTGGTGAAGGACGACCGCATCATCGGCGCCGTGCTCTACGGCGATACGGCAGACGGCGGCTGGTACTTCGACCTGCTGAAGAAGGTCGAAGACGTTTCCGAAATCCGCGACCTGCTGATCTTCGGGCAGGCCTTCGCCTCCGGAGGTGGGCTGGCGGACCCTAAGGCGGCCGTTGCAGCGCTCTCGGACGATGCCGAGATTTGCGGCTGCAACGGCGTCTCCAAGGGCCAGGTCGTCGGCTGCATTGAGGCGGGCGCCTGCAGCCTTGATGCGGTGCGTGCCGGTTGCAAGGCTTCGGCCAGTTGCGGATCGTGCACCGGCCTTGTCGAGAACCTGCTGGCGCTAACGCTGGGCGAGGAGGTGGAATCCGGCCCCAAGACAATGTGCAAGTGCACCAGCTTCACCCATGACGATGTGCGACGCGAGATCGTGGCGCAGGACATGCGCTCGATCCCCGAAGTGATGCACAAGCTGCACTGGGCAACGCCGGACGGCTGTTCGTCCTGCCGCCCGGCGCTCAACTACTACCTGCTCTGCGCGCTTCCGGGCGAATACGTGGACGATCAGCAGAGCCGCTTCGTCAACGAGCGAATGCACGCCAATATCCAGAAGGACGGCACCTATTCCGTCGTCCCGCGCATGTGGGGCGGTCTCACCAACCCGCGCGAGTTACGTGCGATCGCCGACGTGGTCGAGAAGTACGATGCGCCGATGGTCAAGGTAACCGGCGGCCAGCGCCTCGACATCTTCGGGATCAAGAAGGAGGATCTGCCCGCCGTATGGGCCGATCTCAACGCCGCCGGGATGGTCTCTGGCCATGCCTATGGCAAGAGCTTGCGCACGGTGAAGACCTGCGTGGGTTCGGAGTGGTGCCGCTTCGGTACGCAGGATTCGACCGGTCTCGGCGTCAAGACCGAGCGGATGACCTGGGGCTCGTGGATGCCGCACAAGTTCAAGATCGCCGTCTCCGGCTGCCCGCGCAACTGTGCCGAGGCGACGATCAAGGACTTCGGGATCGTCTGCGTGGACTCCGGCTACGAACTGAGCGTGGGCGGCAACGGCGGCATCAAGGTGCGCGCCACCGACTTCCTGTGCAAGGTCGCGACCGAGGAAGAGGCCCTCGAATACTGCGCAGCCTTCATCCAGGTCTACCGCGAGGAAGCGCGCTATCTGGAGCGCACTGCACCGTGGATAGAGCGTGTCGGTGTCGATTACGTGAAGTCCCGCGTGGTCGAGGACGAGGCGGGGCGCAAGGCGCTCGCCGCGCGGTTCCTCTATTCGCAGAGCTTCAGCCAGGACGATCCGTGGGAAAGCCGCGCCTCGGGCGACCGCGCCGACTTGCACCAGCCGCTCCAACCTCATGCTCTCGAAGCCGCGGAGTGAACGCCATGACCGACTGGATCGATATCGGAACCCTCAGCGACATCCCCCAGCGCGGCGCCCGCACTGTGCGCCTTGACGGGGAACCGGAGATCGCCGTGTTCCGCACCGGCGACGACAAGGTCTTCGCGCTCGTCAACGAATGCCCGCACAAGAAGGGGCCGCTCAGCCAGGGCATCGTCCATGGGCACTCGGTTTCCTGCCCGCTGCACAACTGGAACATCGCGCTGGCCAGCGGCGAGGCGCAAGGGGCGGACAGCGGCTGCACCCCGACCATCGCCGTGCGCGAGGAGAACGGGCGCATCCTGCTGGCCCGTCCCGAAGCCAGGAGTCCCGAAATGATGAAGGACGCTGCCTGATGCGCGAGGCGGTCCGCACGACCTGCGCCTATTGCGGCGTCGGCTGCGGCATCTCGGCCACCCCGACCGGTGTGCGCGAGGTGACGATCCGGGGCGACGAAGCGCACCCGGCGAATGCGGGCCGCCTCTGCTCCAAGGGTACGCATCTGGGCGAGACGGTCGGGCTGACCGGCCGCCTGCTCCACCCGATGATCGGCGAGCGGCGCGTGCGGTGGGACAAGGCGCTGGATCTCGTGGCGAAGCGCTTTCGCGACACCATCGCCCGCCATGGGCCGGACAGCGTAGCGTTCTACGTTTCGGGACAGCTGCTGACCGAGGACTATTACGTCGCCAACAAGCTGATGAAGGGCTTCATCGGCTCGGCCAACATCGACACCAATTCGCGCCTGTGCATGTCCAGCGCGGTGGCCGGCCACACCCGCGCCTTCGGCGAGGACGTGGTGCCCGCCGCTTACGAGGATCTCGACAAGGCCGACCTTGTCGTACTGATCGGCTCCAACACCGCATGGTGCCACCCGATCGTCTACCAGCGTATCCAGGCCGCGCGCGCCGAACGGGGCACGAAGCTGATCGTCATCGACCCGCGCCGCACCGAGACGTGCGAGGGCGCCGACCTCCACCTGCCGCTGCGCCCCGGCAGCGACGTCGCGCTGATGAACGGCCTCCTCGCATGGCTGGCCGAGCAGGACATGGTCGGGCAAAGTGCGATCAACAGGGCGTTCATGACTGCCCACGTCGAGGTGCCCGAGGGTTTCTGGGAGCACTTGGCTACCGGACATGACGTGTGGAGCACGGCGAAGACCTGCGACCTCGACCCCGCGCTGCTGCTGAAGTTCTACGAACTGTTCGCCGCCAACCCGCGCACGGTCACGCTGTTCAGCCAAGGGATCAACCAGTCGATCCGCGGCACCGATCAGGTCAACGCGATCATCAACGTCCACCTCGCGACGGGGCGGATCGGCCGGCCGGGCGCGGCGCCGTTCTCGATCACCGGGCAGCCTAATGCGATGGGCGGGCGCGAGGTCGGCGGGCTTGCCTCGACGCTGGCGGCGCACATGGACTTCGCGCCCGAGAACGTCGCCCGCGTCGGCCGCTTCTGGGCCGCGCCGACGATGGCGACGAAGCCCGGCCTCAAGGCGGTGGAGCTGTTCCGCGCCATCGGCGAAGGGCGGATCAAGGCGCTGTGGGTCATGGCGACCAACCCGGCCGTGTCGCTGCCGGACGCCGGAAACGTGCGCGCGGCACTGGAGAAATGCCCCTTCGTCGTCGTCTCCGATGTCATCGCCAACACCGACACCACTGCCCATGCCGACGTCCGCCTGCCCGCCGCCGCATGGGGGAGAAGGACGGCACCGTCACCAATTCGGAACGCACGATCAGCCGCCAGCGTCCGTTCATGGACCTGCCCGGAGAGGCCAAGCCGGACTGGTGGATCGTCAAGGAAGTCGCTCGCCGGATGGGCTGGGGCAGCGCTTTCGCCTACGATACGCCCGCCGACATCTGGCGCGAACATGCGCGCCTGACCGCCTATCAAAATGACGGCGCGCGCGTTCTGAACCTTGCCACCCATGCCGCGATCGGCAACCTGGCCTATGACGCGATGGAGCCGTTCCGCTGGGGCGGTACGCCCTTTGCCGATGGCCGCTTCCCGACGCCAAGCGGACGCGCGCGGATGGTCAAGGTCGGGCAGATGGACCTGGAGGCCCCGCTTGCCGACTGGCCGCTGACGCTCAACACCGGACGTTACCGCGACCAGTGGCATACGATGACCCGCACCGGCCTCGCCCCCAAGCTGGCGCGCCATCGCGAGGAACCGCTGGTCGAGGTCCACCCCGCCGACGCCGCCGCGCTGGAGTTGCGGGATGGCGATCTGGCCCGCGTCTCGACCCCGCAGGGCCAGAGCACCTTCCGCGTGATGCTCAGCGATGGCCAGCGTCCGGGCGAGATCTTCACGCCGATCCACTGGACCGACCAGATTTCCACTGGCGGTCGCACGGGACTGCTGCCGCGTCCGCTGGTTGATCCGCACTCCGGCCAGCCCGGCTTCAAGTCCACCCCCGCCGCGCTCGCCAGGGTCGAGACCGAGTGGAAGGGCTTCCTCATCCTGCGAGGAGACGAACCCGCCCGTGTCCCCTGCATGTGGGCGACGCGCGTGGCGGTGCCAGGCGGCGCGCTCTACGAGATCGCGGGCAATGGCGCTGGCGCCCGCATCGAAGCCTGCCTGCCAAAGGGTGAGCGCATCGAAGCCATCGACCATACCCGAGGCTCGCGCCGCGTCGCGATCGTGGTCGAAGGCAGGCTGGCGGGCGTGCTGTTCGTCACGCGCACCGGCCTGCTCCCGTCGCGCGACTGGCTGATCGGGCAACTCGCGGTCGAGGGCGTCGGCGCGACCGTCCTTGCCGCGCGCGGGCCGGGCAGCCAGCCCGACAAGGGCGCGACCGTCTGCGTCTGCTTCGACATCGGCCTCAACCAGATCGTCGCCGCCATTCGCGCGCAGGCACTGGTGGACGTGCCCGCCATCGGCAAGGCGCTCGGCGCTGGAACCAATTGCGGCTCGTGCCGCCCCGCGCTTGCCAAGATACTCAGCCAGACCAGTGAGGAGGTCCTCGATGCAGCCGAATGAACTGATCGCCCCCGGTGAAGTCTGGCTGGTCGGTGCGGGGCCGGGCGATCCGGACCTTCTCACGCGCAAGGCCGAAAAGCTGATCGGAGTGGCGGACATCGTCTTTTACGACGCCCTTGTCGGTGAGGGCGTGCTCGATCTGATCCCCGATAGTACGGAAAGGGTGAGCGTCGGCAAGCGGTCGGGACGCCATTCCAGGGACCAGCAGACCATCGACGAGATGCTTGTCGCCGCTGCACTGTCAGGCAAACGCGTAGTCCGTCTCAAGGGCGGCGACCCCGCCATGTTCGCTCGCGCGACCGAGGAAATGACGGCTTTGCGTAAGGCGAAGGTCCGGGTCCGCATTTGCCCAGGCATCACCGCTGCCAGTGCCGTCGCGGCTTCGGCCGGGATGTCGCTCTCGTTGCGGGGCATCGCGCGCCGGGTGCAGTTCGTCACCGCGCATAGCCGCAACGGTCAGGCGCTCGATCTGGACTGGCACTCGCTCGCCGATCCTGCCTGTACGCTGGCGGTCTATATGGGCCGGGAAGCCGCTCCCGAACTGAGCATGGCCCTGATCGCCGCCGGTTTACCGGGCTCGACCCCCGCCCTGATCACCTGCGACGCATCCTTGCCGCAGGAACAGCAGTTGCGCACCCGGCTGGACCTGCTGCCGCTGGTCGCCCAGGCCTTTGCCGAGGATCGACCGACCCTGATCCTGATCGGAGAGGCCGTGGCACAGGCTGACGGCATGGTGCCCATCGGTTCGGCAGCGACGTTGCCTCTGCCGTTTTCGGTCGCGGAGTAGAGGCATGGCCACGGCACCCGAACTGCCCTGCTACGCCGCCACGACGTTCGACGCCGCCCAGGCGATCGTCAGGCAAAGCTGCTCGCCACTGGGGATGGAATGGGTTCCGCTGGCGAAGGCCGGCCGCCGGATCCTCGCAGGCGACGCCGTCGCCCGAATTGATTCACCGCGCCGGGACAGCGCGGCGATGGACGGGTTCGCCATTCGCTCCGTGGACCTGATCAGCGACCTTGCACGGCTCGTGCTGCAAGGGGAAAGCGCAGCCGGTGGCGGCCAGCCGCTCCCTCTGCGTCCCGGTGCCGCGATGCGCATCTCCACCGGCGCGCCGATGCCGGTCGGGGCGGACCGGGTCGTGATGGGCGAACACGCGCGTATCGACGGCAGGTTCGTGATCCTCCCGCGCACCTCGGGCAAGCCGCATGTCCGGCCGCGTGCATCCGACTTTGCGAAAGGCACGAGGTTGTTGCCTGCGGGCACCTGTATCGACCCTCGCGCCATGATGGTGGCAGCCGCAGCCGACATCGACACGCTCCCGGTATGGCGACAGCCGCGGCTGCGGGTGCTGACCAATGGCGATGAACTCGTGCCCCCAGGCAGCGCCGCGCCGGATATCGATACGATTCCTGACAGCCTGAGCGAGGCGCTGCTGCTGATGGCGCGCCAATGGGGTGCAAAACCGATGGGCAGCCAGCGATCGAGGGACCGGATGGATGAGTTCCGTGCAAAGGCAATGTCAGCTCTGGAAGAAACGGACCTGCTCGTCATTGCCGGTGGCGCTTCGCACGGGCACCGGGATATGGCACGGGCAGCGTTTGCGCCGCTCGGCTTGCGACTGGCCTTTGCCGGGGTTGCGATGAAGCCCGGCAAGCCGTTGTGGTATGGCAGGATCGGGTGCACGCATGTGCTGGGTTTGCCGGGGAATCCTACAGCCGCGATGACGACGGCTCGCTTGTTTCTGGCGCCGATGATCTGCGCGCTGTCCGGTGCGGGTTTTGATCACGCCCTGCAATGGAGCCTGCGCCGTTTGCTCCACGATGCGCCATCCGGCAGCGATCGCGACCAGTTCCTGTGTGCGACCGGAGAAAGCGCAGGAAATGGTGTGAGCATCATCAAACGACAGGAGGCATCGGCACAGATGATGCTCGCTCAGGCGGACCTGCTGGTGGAGCGTCTCGCGCATTGTGCATCGATGGAGGCAGGTTCCGAGGTACGTTGCCTGCGCTTTTGATATGAGGGGGCTGCCGGTGGCCAATCGTGCCGCTTTCGGGTCTGACGAAGCCGGTGTGCTGATTAACGGGATACTTTTCATCGGGCATGTCCATACCGCGTGGTGGACTTAATGCTACTTTGACATACGCTCGAGAGAACGGGTTCGAATGGGTGATGCCGGCATCGGCCTATACCTTCCCGCTCCCTTCCAACTTTCAACGACCGCTGGCGACTTCGCCGGTTTCTAGGCCGCCGCTGCCAACGGAGGCTTGTAATCCGTCTTGTTCGTATGCGGTACGTGCCATCTTCTTCGTCAGCGCGACAGTGCGAACCAGCATGCGCGCCCCAGGCTTCGTCGAGTGCCCCACGGTGGCTCGCTTGCTGCACTACGGAGCTACTGCTGCTGATAGGCAATCGCCTGAATATAGGTTCGCCAATCCTTGATGTCCGGCCAAGCTTTGTTGTGTCTCCTGTAAATCTTTGTAGTGGGCTGGCCCAAAGCCCCGGCAATGTTGGAACGTCTCTGTTAGCAGTGCCATCGGACCGATCACGGTGACTTTGATCGATCCGATGGCAGGGATGTTCATCAGCCGTCGAGCAACCTTATTCTCGCGGGCGCTCCGTGTAATCTCCTTGTCGAGTCCGGCAATTTTACGGTCAGGCTCATCGACCATGTCCAAGGAAGGTACCTGACGATTTCAATGGTGGGTTTACCAATGTCGGGGTGCTCTCCTGATCTTGCCGCCCGCGTAGCAGCGACTGACGGCGTTGTGGTCCAGTCACGTGAAGTATTTGATTGTCTTAGTAAGTATAAAAATTTTCTGCTGACGTCGATAAGGTTCGGTATCGATTTTGAATACTGTTAATTGGCCATTTTAAAGGTGAAGAAAATCATATTTCAACATGATGATTGCTTAATATTTATCATTTTCGTTAATTTATTTCGTGGCGAAGATTTCCTATCTCCAGAACAGCGCCTTGCGACCCGATCTTGCGCGTTTCCTCCACAGGTCGATGTACATCCACAGCCCCGAGGCCGATAGAAAGACGAGCGAAATTCCCGCCAGCAGATCGAGCATCCGCGCCGGCAAACCGAGCAGTTCGCCGGAATGGAAGTGCTTCATCCACTCATGCACATCGGTTCCGAAGGGGAAGGCCGACCTGGGATAAAGCGGTGAACTGAGCCCTTGTCGCTGGCCATTGGCGGTGTTGTAGACGAGTTGGCGCGTGGGATCGGTTGCGGTGACGACCGCGCCTTCGGCCTGGCCGTACCAGATGCGGGCGCGGATGGCGCGGATCGGTGTGTCGGGCTCTTGCGCTCTGAACGCACGCATTGTGCTTCGTGCGACGGTGGCGGCCTGCGCATCGCTGATCGCCAGTGTTTCGGGCGGGGGCGGTGGCGGTTGAAGGTGGCATAGGCGCTCTCGAACCCGATCCAGGTGCCGCTGAAGGCGACAAGGATGAGCAGTACGGATGCGGCCACCGAAACGCCGCGATGCAGCGAGCGCCATCTGTCCGAAGTCATCCAGAACATGCCGGGTCGCTTGATCTTGCGACGCTGCTTGAGCAGGCGGAAATACATGACCAGCCCGGTGACGATCAGGGCAGACATGGCAAGGCCGCACAGCAGTTCGATATAGACGCCGGGCACGTCGCGCAGGCCAAAGAAGTTTGGTCCCCAGAAACGATGCCATTGCTTGAGCGTCTGGCGCAGCGAGGGGGCCGGGTAGGCGCCGCGCACGTCGATGGGCGCGACCTGTCGCCCGGTCGCGATATCGAATGCGAGCGCTGAAACCGGTGTCCCCATGCGGCGGGGGTCGGGCGGGGCGCCGGGATCGGCATAGGCAACCTGACCGACGACGCGCCCGTCCACCATGCGCAGTTCGACGAAGGCCGGGGTCATGTCGGGCCGCACCTCATGGAAGTGGGTGAGCGCGAGGGAAAAGCCGCGCGCGACGTCGACATTGGCCGGTAGCGAGGCAGAGCTCCAGTCTGCGCGTGTGACCGCAGAGTAGAACCCGTTGCCGAACCGACCTTCATTGATCGACTGCATCGTTGGGTCGCTCTCGGGCTTGCCGGTAAGCAGTGCCGTCAGGTCCAGCGTCTGGATCAGGGTTCCGGTCACGCCGATATAGAGCAGGAACAGGCAGGCGATGAGCGAGAGCACCCGGTGCACGGTGCGCATTTCGATCGACTTGCCGCTTCGTCTGGCAACGGGCGGGGCAGCGGCCTTCCGGACGGGCGCGGGCGGGGAAGGGTTGAGGTCTGGCAAAGGTGGGCACTCCCTTTGCCCTGAGCGGCGCGACGGACGAGGCGCAACGCTCAGGGGCTGAGACTGAAATTACTGGCGGGTGGTGGTGCAATCGATCGATGTGGCCGTGGCGGTGCACCAGCGCATGTATCCGGGCTTGTAGAATCCGGCGCCGGGCCAGTTTCCGAGACCGGCCGGGGCCGGATGTGCAGCGCCCTTCACGAAATTGGCGGCAACCCGGACATCACCTTTCCCGGTGTATTGCGCGATGTAGGGGTAGGGGTAGATCGGCCGGGTCAGGTCGGGCGCGGCGAGGGTGGCCTGACGCGGTCCCGCCCCTTGCTCCATTCCCGGCCCGCGCGGACGGTGAACCCCGGCAAGCGCTGCCGGTGCGATCCCGCGCTCGACCCACAGCATAAGCGGTTCGAGCAGGTCGCTGATCACAGGGCCATCGCCGCCGCCGCAATGGTAGACGCCGGGCAGCACGTAGAAGCGGACGAAACCGTCGACCGTCTTCTCGCCCATCTGGCTTTGCAGCGCCTGATAATAGAGGACGGACTGGTGAACCATGACGTTGGTATCGGCCAATGCCATCCAAAGGATCAGCTTGTGTCCCGCCTTGGCATAGCCCGAAAGGTCCGGGTTGGTGCCGTCGTGAAGATAGCTGTACTTGGTCGTGGCCTCGAACGAGGCATGATCGAAGGTCAGATCCTTCAGTTTCCAGGAGGCTGGCAATGCTGGCAGGCTGTAGTGCGAGCGGATGGCCTTTTCCGTGGCCTTGCGCGCTTCTTCCGGTCCGTTGAAGGGGCCATTGCCGGGAACGATCGTCGCCGTCCAGGCGAGTTCCGATCCGGGCAGGACGCCGCCGGGAGTGAGCTTGCGCCCCGCCTTGTCATGCGCGCCGCGATAGATTTCCTGTGCGACATGGATCTGCGCCGGGGTCAGGCAGGTGGCGGGCTCCTGGCCCGGCCTGCACTCTACCACGGCAATGTCGGGGTGGCAGGCATAGGGCAGCGAGACGATGCCGTCCGTGGCTCCATCCGCCGCATCGCACTGGTCCAGCACTGCCTTGTGCAGGATCGGCAGCTTGTCGGCAGTCAGGATCGGGGCGCCGTCGGGACCGGTGTTGGTCATCACGTTCCACGCGGTGAACAGGCCGTTGTTGACGGTGGTGTTGATGGGCGGGCAGCCCGCGCCGATCCCGTCGAAATCGAGCGGGAAGCGCTGCGCCTCGATCATGCCTTCGCGTGCCGGGTTAGAGCAGGCGTTGTAGTAGGAGAAGCGGGGTTTGCGGCCATAGAATCTGGCGATCAGCGCCTTGGCGGCCAGAACCTGCAGGTGCATCCCGCGATACCCGGCATTGACCTCGCCGCGATAGTCGTTGGCCAGCAGGTCTTCGTTATCCCGTCGGCCCAGATCTTCCCATGATACGGTCGCGAAGCGATCCAGCTTCATCCCCGAAGCGGTCTGAGCGCCGGGACCTCCGCCGAACAGCAGGCGCTGCGTCCATACGTCGGTCGGCAGGTGCAGTTCAAAATGGGCGTAGTTGTCGACCGAGACCTTGGCCGAGCAATAGGGAGCGGTTCCCGGTTCATCGACGATACTGGCAGCATCGACGTGGGCCACAGCACCGACGGTTTGCGAAACGTCGGTCGACGTCAGTGCGGCGCAGGCCATCTGCGGCTTGATCACGGCCAGATCGAGTGGCTCTGCGATGGGTGCGCGGGCCTGAGGCGGCGCGGGCTGATCCGAATGGGCGCTCTGGGTGAAAAGCAACAGCATCGAGGCTGCTCCCACGATCGCTCCGAAACCGAGTTTCGACCGGTGTTTCATTGTCATATCCCTCCCAATTGTCGGCTTATTTCGCCGCCGAGGCCGGTGTGAATGTGTAGCGCCACGACCAGCGCTGCTGCGCGCCGGGGGCGACGTGGATGGCCGTGAACGGCTCGACGGCCACGGCATGGCGGATCGACCAGAGCACGGTGCGCACCAGCGGCGTATCCGTCTGCATGGTAATGCTGGCCCCGTTCGCGCCGGTGACGCGGAAGGCTCCGGGGGCGCGGCCTTCTTTTCGCCCTGAGCAGGCAGTTGCACGCGGTCTCCCGGCTGCAGCGGGGCGATATAGCGAAGCGTGTTTCCTTCGACGCGCGCCAGCGCGGGCGGTGGTGCGGAACCGGTGATCGGAAAGGGAAACTCTGCTTTCACACCCGGACCGATCCCGGCATCGTCGAACCGCGCGAGATTGTGGTTGTAGACCTGCGTGTCGATCGGCTTGCTGCCGATGTTGCGCAACCGGTGCGCGATGGTCATGACCCCGCCGGGCGCGAGGCTGACGGTTTTTTCGTATTCGTAGCCGAACCCTGTCGCGTCCGGCAGCAGGCGCTGGATGAAGGTGATGCGGTCCTTGGCCCGCCGTACCGTCCACCGACCGCCGTCGACGATCGCGTATGGCCGGAAGTGATCGTAGGGCTGAATATCCGGCTTGCGCAGGCGCCCGACGCCGATCTTGATGAAGGTCCCGCCGACCGGCGCGGCATTGTAGCCCGGAACGGTCTCGCCATCACGGTTGGCGAACTCCTCGGCAGGCCCGGTCCCGGCATTGAGCGGGTTGACCACGATGCCGCTCGGCAGATCCGCAAAGTCATGGATGTCGGGTGCGAGGGCATCGAACCAGGGGCCGTAGAACTGCGATCCGTTCATGGTGACGCGGGTAATCATCCCCGACCAGTCGAAACGGGTTCCGCGATAGAAACCGCTTCTGGCATCGGGCAGGGCAATGCGAACTTGCAGGCCGGAACGGTTCAGGACGATACCGGGAGCGGTTTCAGGATCGGGCGCAGGCCCCAAATCGGCGGGCGCGTGATGCGAACCGGTCTGCGCAAGGGCCGCCGAAGCGAGACCCAGCGTGGCGGCGAGCGCGGCCACCAACCGTGCGCGTTGCACGGTCGTTGGCTGCCGACATGACTGGCGCGTGGCGATCATTTTCCTCTCCCCGTCCGCGACATCGCGGCTTTTCCCTGGTCCGTCCGGAAAGACTGGAAGGACGGCCTGTCAAGGATGGGTAGGAGGTTCGGCCAAACCGAAAATGAACGGCTCGGGAAAGCGAGGCGTGATGGCGGGATATGCACGGTCCCGCCATGGATTGCAGCGGGTGGCTGAACTGCGCGTGCCTGTGGAGATCAGCCGTCGCGATGGAGCAGGGCAGGGCGCGGCAATGTGAGGCGGGCCAGCAATCCGCCGAGATGTTCCGAGCGCCCCAGCTCCAGACTGCCACCGTAGAGCTGGGCCAGTTCCTGTGCGATCGAAAGGCCGAAACCGTAGCCGGGCCGACTTTCGTCGAGCCGCATGCCCGGTGTCATGGCTTCGCTCAGCCCCTCTTCGCAGATGCCTGGACCATCGTCGGCGATCGTGATCGCGCAATGGCTGCCTTCCGCAAGGGCGGCCAGACTGACGCGGGTTCGCGCCCATTTGCAGGCGTTGTCCAGCAGATTGCCGACCATCTCGTCGAGATCCTCCGCATCGACCGCGAGCGGGCACGGGGAAGGCACGTCCAGCGTGAAGGCCAGCCCCCGCCGGTCGTGGACATGCTGCATGGCGAAGAGCAGGTCGCGCGCAACCGGTTCCAGATCGGCGCGTGCGCGCGTGCCGACACCCGCCGCCGCTGCGCGTGCACGGCGCAGATGGTGGGCGATGCGCTGGTCGAGATCGGCCACGAGCGCCCGGCTTTCAGGGCTCGCCTCCTCGCGTGCGAGGCGCAGCGCGAGCGTGGCCAGCGGCGTCTTCATTCCATGCGCAAGGTTGGCGACATGACGGCGGGCATGCGCCAGGCCTTCGGCATTCTGTGTCACGAGCGCGTTGAGTTCGAGCGCCAGCGGGCGTAGTTCGACAGGCTGGTCGTCCGGCACCAGCTTGCGCTCTCCGGCGCGGACAGCGGCGATCGCATGGCTTAACTGGCGGATCGGCCGCAGCCCGACGTGGAGCTGGACAAGCGTTGCGGCGGCTAGCCCGACGCTCAGGAGCGCAAGTGTGCCGATGATCTGCCGCAAGGCTGCATGCTCGGGCTCGTCGATCACGCGGTCTGGCGCGGCGACCATGACACGGGCAGGGCCGGAGGGCAACGACAGGCGGCGCAACCGGACATGGAGCGGATTGCCCGCGCCGGATCGCGCGTGGGCACTGTAGATTCCGCGGATGTACTGATGGCCGTCCGGAAACAGGCTGATGGCCGTTATGGCGCTGCCTTTGCCCCAACTGCCACGAGCGGTCTCCACCCGCCAGCTCCAGTCCTGTGCCGGGTTTTCGAGCGTGGGCAGGAACAGCACGCGCGATTGATCGAAATGCCCATCCGGGGTAACGGCGCGCGCCAGTACCAGAACCTGTGTATCGAGCTTGTCGTTCAGGTTGTCGCTGACGACGTGGGATACCCAGTACTTCATAGCGAAACCGCAAGCGATGAGCGCCAGACAGGCGGAGATCGCGGCCAGCAGCGCGATGCGGGCATGGATCGACAGCCGCGTTCCTCGCGATGCTTCTGCGCGTGTCGGGCGCGTGGCGGACCTGTTCCGAAGGCTGCTCGCAGCGGACATGCTCACCGCGGCGGCGGCGCCGGATGGGCTGTCATGCGATAGCCATGACCGCGTACGGTTTCGATGCGTACCGGACCGATCTTGCGGCGCAGGCGTCCGATAATGACTTCCATCGAGTTTGAATCGACATCGGAATTGAATTCGTAAACCCGTTCGATCATTTCGCTGCGCGGTATGACGTGTTCCTTGCGCAGCATGAGCGTTGAGAGGATGCGCCATTCGAAACCGGTAAGGCGCAGCGGCTGGCCCGACAGTTCGAAAGTGCCGTTCTGGCTGTCGAGAACGAGTTCGCCGCACGCGATGCGCGACGCCGCAAAGCCACTGGCGCGGCGGATCATGGCGCGCAGCCGCAGCACGATTTCCTCGGGCACGAACGGCTTGGTCAGGTAATCGTCCGCTCCGGCGCGGAACCCCTGAACCTTGTCCGTCCAGGTGTCGCGCGCCGTCAGGATCAGGACCGGAAAGTTGCGACCGGCCTCCCGCCATTGCCGGACCACCGAGAACCCGTCGAGTACCGGCATGCCGACATCGACGACAGCGGCATCGTAGGGTTCGGTGTCGCCCAGATGGGCCGCATCCTCGCCATTGGCCGAAGTGTCTGCGGCAAAGCCTGCCGTGCGCAGCACGCGGGCAAGCTCACAAGCCAGCGGGTTGTCGTCTTCTGCGACAAGTACACGCATCGTGTTCTCCCTGTTTCCGCAAGTTCGTTCGATCGGCTTGCGGTTGCCGGAGGCATATCACGTTGCTGATGCGCGGGAACAATAACAATCGTGATGTCGGTGGCCCGAAACGTGCTGCGAACGCCTGTCTGCGCTGTCTGGCGATCATGGCTTCAGCAGGGCCACGCTGACGGCCTGCGGTGCCGCGATGCGCGCGGGGGTTGCGGTCAGGCGCCCGGATGCCGGATCGCGGGCAAGCACCGTCACCGAACCCGGCGCGGCATTGGCCAGCAACATCCATTTGCCGGTTTCGTCGATCGCCAGTGATGAGGGGCTGCCATCGCCAGCGGGCATCCGCTGGATTTCGGTAGGGAGCCCGCTATTCGGGTCGAGGGCATAGACCACCACCGTGTCTTCACCGCGATTGGTGACATAGGCGAACCGGCCATCGGGCGAGAGCAGAATTTCGGCTGGGCTGTTGGTGCTCGCTTTTGCGGCGGGAACCACGCGAAGCGATCCGGCGACCCGCAGTGTTTCTTTCGCAGGGTCCCATGCAAGCGTGAAGAGTTGCGAGGTGAATTCGGTCAGTGCGTAGACGAAGCGGCCATCCACCGATAACGCCAGATGTCGCGGAGCACTGCCGGGAGGGAGTTGCAGAAAGGGCGTGGATGCGAGGCTCAGGGCATGGCGCTGCGCATCGATGCGATAGACGAAGATGCGGTCGGCCCCCAGATCGCCGACCAGCAGATGGGTCGCGTCCCGATCCACCAGCACCGCGTGGGCATGGGGGCTGGCCTGTCGGGGTGTTGGACCCGAACCGGTATCGGTCATCACGGAGGTGGGCGGGAGCAGTGTGCCGCCCCGCTGAAGCGGGATCGCCGCGACCTGACCGGTGCCGTAATTGGCTACGAAGAGCGAGGGCGGCATCCCGCCGAGAGCGAGGTGGGTGGCACCGCCGCCGCCGGAGTCCACGCGGCTCAGCAAGGTTAGTTTGCCGGTTTCGGGATCGGCGGTGAAGCTGAGCACCGCGCCGTGCGCCTTGCCGTCGTTGCCGACTTCGCTGACGGAATAGAGAACCGGGCGATGCGGGCTGGGCAGCAGCCAGGTCGGCTGGACCACCTCGGCGGCGTGACCGAACGCAGTCAACGTGCCGGTCCGGGGATCGAAACGGGCCACGCTGATCCCGCCTCCGGGGCCTTCGTGTCGCGAGCCGATATAGACCCATTGCGGCTTCGCGCAGGCATCGTCCGTGCACGATTGGGGCACAGGCGCGGGGGCTGCACCCTGCGCACCTGCCGGCTGTAGCGCCAGCAGCAGGGCGGCAAGCGGCACCGCGAACCGCATTCGATGCTTCGTTTCCATGCCTCTTCTCCCCCCGGTACGCGTTGTTACTTCCATAGAACTGACTTGCGCCCGGACTTTCTGCGCCGCCGGTATAGGTCGATGTACATGAGCAGTCCGGACACGCTCAGGAAAACCAGTGCCAGACCGGCCAGCATATCGAGCAGGCGCGCGGGAAGCCCGAAAAGATATCCCGAATGAAAGTGCTTCATCCATTCGTGAACCCCGATCCCAAGAGGAAACCCGCTGTCCGGATAATACGTCTCGGTCAGGCCGACTTCCCTGCCGCTGGCGGTGTCGAACACGTGCTGGCGCAGGACCGGGCCTGCCGTGACGATGATGCCCTGTTCATGCCCGGCATAGATCCGGACGCGCACGCTGAGGATGGCGGTGTCGGGCTCAGCCCGATGGAATCGTGTCAGGGCATCTTCGGCGATCCGTCTGGCGTCTGTGCCGGAGGTGATCGCGCCCGGTGCGGCGGATGCCGGGGTGAAGAAGGTGTGCCACGTGCTTTCGAAGCCGAGCCATGCTCCGCTCAGCGCAACCGGCACGAGGATCGCTGCGGCTGCCACCGATATGCTGCGGTGAAGCGAGCGCAGGCGATCGCTGGTGGTCCAGAATATCTGCGGTCTGCCCAGTTTGCGCCGCTGTGCGAGCAGCCTGAAATAGACGACGAGACCGGTGCCGATAAACGCGCACATGGCCAGTCCCGAGACGAATTCGACATAGACGCCCGGCACGTCGTCGCTGGTCCAGAAGCGGTGCCATTCCTTCAGGGTCTGGCGTGTCGAGGGCGCCGGAGTGGCTATTCTTGGCGAAAGCGCCTGCACCGGATGCCCGCTGGCCGCATCGTAGGCGGCGATCCCGATCCGCTGCCCATACTCGCCGGAGGTGCGTGGCGCAGATGCATCGAGAAAGCCGATCTGCACGACGGGGCGCCTGTGTGCCATGCGCGCCTCTACGTAGGCGACGGCACGGCGGGGATGCGTCTTGCGGAACTGATCGTATGCGCGTGAAAAATCGGCGCCGGGGCTGTAGCCATCGGGCAAGGCCGGGGCCGTCCAGTCGCGCTGGAGGACGGCTGAGAAATCGTTGTCGCCGAACTTGCCTTCGTTGATGGATTGCATGACCGGGTTGCTTTCGCGTGCTCCGCGAAGGATCGTCGTCAGGTCGATCGCCTGTATCCACGTGCCCGTAGCCCCCAGGTACAACATCAGTACACATGCGCCGAAGGACAGGAGGCGATGAAGCGCGCGGGCTTCGATGGCTTTTCCGGCGCGCCCCGCCACCCTCCGCCGATCTGTTCGGGCAGACGGAGCGGCAGTGGGAACGGATGGGGTATCAACGACACTTCGCGAGGATCGCATGGGCTCGAAGCTCGGGCTGTTGGACGGTTGGGGCGGCACTGCTCTGACAAAGAGGCGGGCGACCGTTGCCGGTGCCCGCCCAGGGAGAGCTTGCCACATTTCGTCCGTCCCGGCGCGATCATTTCCTTGCCATCAACAGAACCGTGTCGAGCCTGCGCCAGGCGACATGCACCTGGGTGAATCCTGCCGCATGAAGCGCGGCGATCTGGTCTTCCAGCAGCGGCGTGCGGAAGTCGGGATGGTGCACCGGCGGCCCTTCTATGCGTGCGGCCAGTCCTTCCTTGTCCAGCGTTGCTCGCGCCACTTCGAGGCGGTGATGCCAGTCGGCGTCCTGCGCGCCGACGTGATCGATGTTGATCACCCATCCCCCCGCCGGGACCAGCCCGTAGGCGATCTTGTAGAAACGCTGGATACCGGGCAGGTCCTGGTGGATGGAAAGCCACGAGGTCAGCAGAACCTGCGTTCCTGCAGGGACGCAGTTCTGTGCGAGATCGCGGCTCGGGCAGCCGATGCGATAGCTTGCATTGTTCCCGAACCGCTTGAGCCGGCGTTCGGCGATGCCCTGATTGGTAGCCACCGGCTCGGTCCACTGCCCTTTCGCTTCGGGAAAGCGGTCCATGAATGCTTCAAGGAACTCTCCGGTAAAGGAACCGACATCGGTGATCCGTGTTACCGGCTGGCCATCGGCGGCCACGATTGCCGCCGCAAGACGCCGAGGTTCCTCAAGGCGGTCTCCGCCCGGCTCGGACGGGTTGTTGGCCTGAAACGGGATTACCTGTTGCGGAACGGAAGGGGTCTGCGCGGGCGCCGTCGCTGCGATCAGCGGAAGGGCGAAAATACCGCAGGCCAACTGCGCGTACCATCGTTGCATATCTGTATCCTCTCGCCTTTCCGACGGTCTGTGCCGTCGTCTTCGCGAGAGGGTATGAGCCGGGTTTCCAAACTGAACCTGAACACAGCCGGGACTGGAGAATATCCGACCAGGCGTTGCAGCAGGTATCCACGCCGAGCATCGAGCGGATGCCGAATTATTTTCCGGGGGAGTAGAGGAAGAGAGGCTCCCGCGCAACTTCCCTGTGCAGCCTTCCTGCTTGACGCGGTTCCTGTCGGACATCGGCCGGCGTGTCGGAAGGCATGACAAGAAGCATTGAATTCAGAACAGAATTGAGGGGAGGACTTCTTGAAAAACCATAGCAAATGGATGTCGTCGGCTGCATGTGCGGCGCTGGCTTTCGTGATTTCCGGTACGGCGATGGCGCAGGCGGGTACGTCCGCGCCTACGGCGAGCCAGACGGACATGCAGGAAATCATCGTCACGGCACAAAAGACCAGCGAAACCGCGTCCAAGACACCCGTCGCGCTGAGCGTGTTCTCCGGCGAGACCCTGAAGGATCAGGGCGTGACCAGCGTCGCGAACATCTCGAACATTGCGCCTTCGGTTGTCGTGGGCAGTGCATCCCAGGGCGTCAACATCGCGATCCGCGGCGTCCAGACGACCGACGTCACCAGCAAGGGTGAGCAGAGCAACGTCTTCAACGTTGACGGGATACCGATCGGCAGGCCGCAGATGATCGGCCTTGCCTTCTTCGATCTGGAGCGCGTGGAAGTGCTGCGCGGCCCGCAGGGAACGCTCTATGGAAAGAGTTCGACGGGCGGTGCGATCAATGTGATCACCGCCAAGCCCAAGGACGACTTCGAGGCATCGGGATCGGTCGAACTGGGCAATTTCAACACCCGTCGCGCCGATGCGATGATCAACGTGCCGATCACGGACACCTTCGCGGTGCGCGCCGCCGTCAACATGAACAAGCGCGACGGCTATATCTATCCGGTGCTTGGCCAGCAATATAGCTACAAGACGCAGGACAAGCTCAACGACGAGGACAACTGGACGGCCCGCATCACCGGCAAGTGGGACTACAGCCCCAGCGGCAACGTGGTGCTGACCGGCACGTTCGGGCATATCGGCGGCACAGGCAGCGCAAACTACGGCATCCTCTACGATCGCTATCTGCACGACAGCGGCAAGAGCGAGCGGGAGGTCTACGCCAACCCGATGGCGGGCAAACTGGACGACGATTTCTACATGATAAACGGCGAGATCAACCAGGATCTCGGCCCTGTCCATTTCACTTATGATGGCGCCTATATCTCGTTCAAGGCCAACGACAACAAGTTCGCCTCGACCGGCGATCCGGCAGGGCAGGACGGCACCGATCCGAACTACCTGTGGAGTCACTACGTCGCGCATATCAAGACCACCTCGCACGAGATCCGTTTCTCGAACAGTTCGCCTTCGCGGCTGGAGTGGGTGATCGGTGCCAACTACTATCACGAAACGATCCCGGAAGAGGATCAGAACTGGCAGACGATCGCCTCTTGTGCGCCCTCGCTTGATGCATCGTGCAACAATCCCAACCCGGTCATCATCGGTACGACCCGGCACACGAGCAAGGGCGTATTCGGCCAGCTCAATTTCCACCTGACCGATAATCTGAAGATTACGGGGGGGCTGCGCTATTCGCAGGATCATGCCACTCGCGATGCGACGGTCTATGCCGGAGGCACTTTCTACGGTGCGGACGGCGAACAGTGCGGCCCGACAGTGCTCTGCACGACTGGGGGCTTTCCAATTCGGGCGAGTTCAGCGGTCACAAGCTGACTTACCGGGTGGGCGCGGAATATCAGATTGATCCGGGCAACATGGTCTATGCCAGCGTGGCGACCGGCTACAAACCCGGCAGTTTCAATGATGTGGACCCCACGAAGCCGGGCAGCGGATCGACCCCCTACGGCGCGGAGAGCCTGACAGCCTACGAGGCCGGGTTCAAGGGGCGGATACTGCCAAACCTCCAGTTCAACACGTCTGTCTATTATTACGACTATTCGAAGTTCCAGCTCACCGGTTCGACATTCCTGACACCCAACCTGACCGGCGGTTCGCCGCTGGTACTCATCTACACCACCATCGTGCCTGTGAAGATGTCGGGTTGGGAAAACGAGCTGATCTGGCGCCCGACACCGCGTGACACGCTCAATCTCGGGTTGACGCGGCAGGGCGGCCATTTTTCGGGTGATGCCTATGTCGGCTTCATCTATTCGAACCAGCAGAACTTCAAGGGCAAGGAACTGGATCTGCTGGCGCGGACCACGATCCGCGGCTCTTACGAGCACCGCTTCGACCTTGCCGGCGGGGGCAACATCACGGCCCACGTGAACACGACCTACAACAGCGGCTACAAGGTGAGCAACTATGCCGGTGACGGCAACCCGTTCACCGGCGTCTACACAGTTCTTCCGGCTCAGTTCACTCAGAAGTCTTTTACGCGCAGTGACCTGATGATCAGCTATACGACTGCATCGGGCAAGTTCAGCATCGACGCCTTCGTGCACAACATCGAGAACAAGATGCAGTTGCTGGGCGCACCGCAGAACATCAATCCCGGTCCGATCGACAACCCGACATCGGGCACCGCCGATCGCACGACGGTCCGGGTCTCTGACCCGCGGCTGTTCGGTGTGCGCCTGACGGTGCGGTACTGACCATGGATTTCGGGCCGCGTTTCCCCTTTTCGGGAAGGCGGCCCGATTTGCTCTTTGAGGAACCTGCCTCGATGCAAGTGCCTTCAGGAAGGCTCGCCAACCCGTCGGCAATTGTGCTCAGGTTTCAGAAATGACGATAATCGGCGGCTTCGTAAGCGAGCGTGCTGACTGTCGTCGGTGGCGGGCATGGAACTGCACCGGCATTGTCACGAGAGATGTTGCGGATTCGCTGACGGTTCGTTCTGCTCGTCCGATCGGAAGGCCAGGCGATGGCATCCGAACACCGGCGCAATCCCTTGATAACATGCTTTTCGATCGTGGAAATACTGAGGCCGAGTTGCCTTGCGATTTCGCTTTGGGACAATCCGTCGATCTTGCGCATCGAAAAGACCTTGCCGCACTGTGGGGGCAGTGACGAGATGCATTTTGTCACTGTCGCCCAGTCATCGCGCGCGACCACGATCCGCTCTGCCGAAGGCGCTTCGCAAGCGATGTCGAAATTCTCCAGATCGTCCATGGTCTGGATCGTCAGGACCCTGTCACGGCGCGCGACCTGCAACGCCAGATTGCGCATGGTGGCAATGCTGAAGGCTCGAACATTTTCGATCCCGTGCCAGTTTTCGTACCGGAAGAGCTGTTCCATCGTATCCTGCAACAGGTCTTCGGGATCGATGGAGATGCCGTGGCACAACCGCCGGGCATGGCGTTTCAGGTCGGTTTCGAGTGGGAGGACGGCGATGCGGAACCAGCGGCGCCGGTCGTTGTCGAGCCCGGTCATGCGATGTTCGATTCACGATGCACGGCCAAGTCCCGTGGACGCCCTCCGGCCGATACCAAGCCGCGTGAACAGGGCGCGGGCGCGTCATGGTTTCCCGGCTTTTGCATCGCCTCGTCTCTGCGAAGCATCAGGCGTCCCATCATCGCTCTCTCCCGAGTGCCGATTGTCTTTCAGGTCGCTATGCGGGGTCGGATTAAACTGAATCTGAATGCGGCGCGGGGCGTCGATTGCGCTGCGGGGAGAGGCGGATGCGGTGGCGATACGGGTGCGAAACCGCGCCTTCGCCGAGCGCTGCGGCTCGTTTGATTTCGGTTCAGGATGATGGGCTATGGCGGCTCTCGGGAGCCTGGATCAACTGGAAGAACAATGCCCTCACTGCGTCATGCCTTGCTTATTTCCGCTGCGTTGACAGTCGCTTCTGCCGGTTCGGTGCGCGCGGGCGAGCCGATGGGCCTGCGTGCAGATGCAGCGCCGACCTCGGTCCCCGCCGGTGTCCGGACGACTTTCGTGCATCATGCCGACGATGATTACGGCGTGCTGTATGAACCGACGAAACCGGAAGACAGGGCGACCATTGGCATCGTCGTTACGCACTATGGCGATTATACCCGCTTCATCGCCTGCCCCGAGCTTGCCCGTCGCGGCTATCGCGTCCTGTGCGAGAGCCCGAGCAGCGGGAACCTCGACAAGACGATTGCGGAGACAGGGCTGGCGGTCGATTTCCTCAAGCGTCTTGCGGGCGTGCGCAAGGTCGTCCTGCTGGGGCACAGCGGAGGGGCGACGATCGTCAGCGCCTATCAGGCGATGGCGGAAAGCGGACTCGGTTTCTGCCAGAATGCGCGCATGGTTCATGCGTGTCCCTCGGACCTTGCCGGGCTGACCCCGGCGGATGGTGTCATCCTGCCGGATGCCAACTGGGGCGATGCGGAAATGACGCTGTTCAGCATCGACCCTGCGGTAGTCGACGAAAGCGATGGAACCGCGATCGACGAAGATCTCGACATGTACTCCGCCAAGAACGGATTCTCGCCGGGCGGCAGCCAGTACAGCGAGAGCTTTCGTCGCAAGTTTCTGGCGGCTGAGGCTGCGCGCTACAACCGTCTTGTCGCCGCAGCGCAGGCAAAGGTCGCCCGGCTCGATGCCGGCACCGCTGCCTTCACCGGCGATGCCCCGATGGTTATTTCCGGCGGCAGCAGTCTGGGACCGAACAACAAGCTTTTTTCGCAGGATACCGGCCTGCTCTCGACATCGAGCAAGCCTTATCCGCTGCTCCACAAGGGCGGCGCCCAGACCAGCGAGGTGATCCATTCGCTGCGCGTTGCGCAAGGGCATGGCATCCCTGCGGCGAACTTCAGGATGGGCACCATGAATACCACGGTGCGCGATTTCCTGTCCGGTTTCGCTATCCGGGTCGCCCCCGACTTCTATTACGATGCCACCTCGATCCACGGGATCGACTGGGATTCCAGTTACGCCAACCCGCCGGGTAATGTCGGGCATATCCATGTGCCGCTGATCGCCATGGGCATGACGGGCCACTGGGAAGGTCTGGCCGCCGAGACGATCTATGAGCACGCCACCAGCGCGGACAAGCAGATCGCCTTCGTCGAGGGCGCCTCGCACATGTACGTGCCTTGCACGGAGTGCGAACGGACGCCCGACGAATTCGGCGACACCGTCAAGACACTGTTCGATTACCTCGACGGCTGGCTCTCGAAGCCGGGCCGTTTCCTGCCCACGCGCTGATCGCCGATAGAGAGATGGAGCATTTACCCATGGCCAACCGACCCCTTCGCCTCGCAAGCGCCGTGCTGGGCACCGTCATGTTGTTCGGCGCCGTTGCGCTACAGGCGCAGGACGGGCACCCGGAGCGGAACACGACACCCCCAAGCCCGCAATCGATGACGGGCGACTACTTCGACATTCCGCAAAGCGCGCAGTTGAAGGTGCCGCTTGGTCCTCCCGCCGGGCCGCGCCCCAAGGACTTGCCACAACGCCCGACCCTGGCCCCGATTCCGGGGCCGAGCGGAGAACTGGCCGCCGAAGCGGCATTGGCTGCGCTGCATTCGTGTGCGAAGGACGGGTATAGCGTGACAGTCGCCGTGTCTGATGCCGAAGGCGATCTCAAGGCGGCGCTGGCGGGCGAGGGCACCATGCCCAATGGCATTTACATGGCCATGCACAAGACCTTGACGGTCGTGGGTTTCCGCATGTCGACACTGCAACTGCGGGCCAGAATCGAGAAGGACCCATCGGTCATGGATCAGGTCAAACCGAACATGTCGCTACTGCCCGGCGGCCTGCCGATCATCAAGGACGGCCGCTTCCTCGGTGCGATCGCCACAAGCGGCGCCAGCGCTCACGAAGAGGAAAAGTGCGCCGCAGATGGAATCGCGAAAATCGTTGACCGGCTCTGAGAGTTTTTCGGAAGGCAGGTCACTCTGATCGAGCCTGAGACTGGGTCGGCCCAATTTCAGCGATGAGTTCAAGGCTCTCCTGAGCTTGCCGAGGGGCGTGATACGGTGGCCCAGACCACCGAGCGGCTCGGCGTCAGTCAGCATTCGCTGTATGCCTGGAAGCGGCAGCGGACGAAGGTGGTGTCTGACGATGCCGGCAGGGGCATCATCCAATTCGCCGACTGGCGGCGCAACCGAAACACCACTTTCTCGCTTTAGATGCGCTTTGACATGATCTGCGAGGCTAACTGCATCGAGCATTGCCTTACCAAGATGGACCACCCTTGGACCAACGGCCAAGCCGGGCCGATGGATCGCGCCATCAAGAAGGCGACCGTCAAACGCTTCCATTACAAGTCGTCAGCAGCTGGACACACCTGACTGATTTCAACGCTGCCTAAGTTTTGACGGCAGACTCGAGAGCCTAAGTGGTCTTACGCCCTACAGATATATCACAGAGGTCTGGACTTCAGCTTCCGACCGTTTCATCCTTAGCACGATCTTTTAATTGCTTAAGATAAGCACTTGGCACTGCGTACACATCCAGATGACGCTTATCCCAATACAAGATGATCTGCTAGAAAATCGACGAAAACACGAGTTTTCGGGGGAAGATAGCGGTTCGCCGGCCACAATACCCTGAACGAACCTACATCGCGCAGCTTGTCATCGAGAAGCGGAACCAGCGTACCGTCCGCGATTTGCCGGTTGACCGCAAATGGGGGCAGGCACGCAATGCCAAAGCCTTGCTCCGCGAGATAGAGGAGGGGCTCGATCGTACTGACGATCGCCGTCTGCGGCAGATCGAGTTCCAGATCCATACCGTCCTGTACGAGTGGCCACCGCTCCAGCCTGCCACTGTTCATATAACGATGATGCAGGCAGGCATGATCCATCAGGTGTGCCGGAACAAGCGGCGTACCGCGTCGGGCTAGATAGGCAGGGGAAGCGACTATGCGGTGTCGGAAGACGCCCAGTTTGCGGCTCATCAGGCGAGTATCGGCAATTTCGCCGGTACGGATAACCGCATCGAACCCTTCCTCGATTACCGCGACCATCCGGTCGGTAAAATCGAGATCCATCCGGATTTGTGGCCATGCTTTCATGAATGCGGCGATCACCGGCATCAAAAGCATTCCCGCGATCGGCAGGCTAACCCTCAACACACCAGAAGGCGCATCACTGGCCTGGAACAGCATCGCCTCGGCGGCATCGACTTCAACGAAGATACGGCGGCAGTGATCGAGGAAAGTTGCGCCTTCCGCCGTCAAAGTCATGCTGCGGGTGCTGCGATGGAACAGCCGGACTCCCAACCGGTCTTCCAGCCGCGCGACGGCCTTCCCCACAGCGGAAGCGGAAATGCCGAGGTCGCGACCTGCCGCGACGAAACTGCGGGTTTCGGCAGCACGCATAAAGGCGTTGAGAGCGCCTAGCCGGTCCATCATCGAAAAGCCCTCATTCCGGACGTCAACGTCCTGACTATCCGGAACTGTAGCTGATTTCTCCGCAATTGCACTGCGGCTAGGGCTGACCAGCCGAAACCATTAGCGAATTGCGAGAACAGCCATCATGCAGCCTCAACGAAAATCTCCCGCGCGCGCGGCCGATAAGGAACGGGACCGCCTGCCGTTCGCCAGCCTGCTGGCGCTGGCAGCCGCAGGCTTCCTCACCATTCTCACCGAGACACTCCCCGCCGGCCTGCTGCCGCAGATCAGTGACGGGCTGCACATCTCCCACGGGCTCGCCGGCCAATTGGTGACGATTTACGCGATCGGCTCGCTGGTTGCGGCAATCCCGCTGACAAGTGCCACCCAGGCCATGCGGCGGCGGCCCTTGCTGCTGGCGGCGATCACCGGCTTCGCTCTCGCCAACGTCATCACGGCCCTGTCATCCTCGTATGCGGTCGTGATGGTGGCGCGCCTGCTGGCCGGAATCTCTGCCGGGCTGCTCTGGGCGTTGCTCGCAGGCTATGCATCACGCATGGTTGCGCCTCATCTCGAAGGACGGGCGATTGCCGTCGCCATGGTCGGCACCCCGCTCGCACTGTCGATCGGGGTCCCGGCTGGCACGTTTTTGGGCACATTGGTGGGGTGGCGGATCAGCTTTGGCATTATGAGCGCGCTGACACTGGTGTTGATCGGCTGGACCTGTTGGAAGGTCCCGGACTTCCCGGGCGCGAAACGCGGCAAGAAAACGTCCCTGGCGACAGTATGGAGGACGCCCGGCGTTCGGCCGATCCTGATGGTGACCTTCACGTTCGTGCTCGCCCACAATATTCTCTACACCTATATCGCGCCCTTTCTGGCCCAGTCCGGCATGGTCGCGCAGACGGACCGGGTGCTGCTGGCATTCGGCGCTGCGGCCTTGCTGGGCATCTGGGTGATCGGTGCCTTGATCGATCACCGGCTACGGCTTTTGACTCTGGGCTCTATTATCCTGTTCGCTGTTGCAGTGCTGATCCTGGGCCTTGGGCGATCCGAGCCCATGGCCGTCTATGCCGGTGTCACGATCTGGGGCGGCGCCTTTGGCGGCGTTGCGACCCTATTTCAGACAGCATCGGCCAAGGCGGCGCGCGAGGGTGCCGATGTCGCGCAGTCGATGATCGTGACCGTATGGAACCTTGCGATAGCAGGCGGCGGCATCGCGGGCGGACTTATCCTTGGTGGCCTGGGCCCGGCCTCCCTGGTGTGGAGCTTGCTCCCTCTTTTGGTGGCCGCCTTTTTCATTGTCCACTTAACCGATGCTTTCGATGGGCGGAACTGACAAATGCCGGAGAACAGCCATCAATAGAATTAATATGCCAGTTAATTGCATAATTGCTGTCATGTAATTTTATCTTGGTGCGCGCGGCGCAATATTAATCTCTGGTAAAGCGTTGGTGTCTTGAATATCTTTATGGAGGTCTGCTCAATACATTACGAATTTGCAGCAAAATCGGGGTTATTTATAAGCGATCCAATCCGCTCCAGGCTGGCAAGGATCATTGCCTGTTCCCAGCGTGGCAAGGTGCTGAAACCGCTCCCGAAACGCAATTGCAGCGGCGATGGCAGATCGCTGAGGCGCTGAAGGCCTTCGGCGGTTGTGCGCACCAGGATCTGGCGTCGGTCGCTGTCGCTTCGCGTCCGCGTTACAAGTCCGCCAGCCACCAGCTTGTCGACGATGTTGGTGATGGTCGCTTGTCCGAACCGCAAAGCGGCAGCGACGGCGCTTGGCGTCGTCCCTTCGCCGGTGCCGATCTGGCGCAGCACCAGCGCCTGCGATGGCGTCAGCCCCGTCAAAGCTGCCATTTTCCGGTTCTCCAGATCGGCTACGTCGAGAATTTTTCTCAGGGCCGAAAGAGCTGCCGGTGTGAGGTCGCTGTCCATGCCCGACAGGTAGCTTTCCTGCGGGCTTGCGCCAAGCTGCAAGATACTTCCAAAATCGAAATACTGCGCTCCAAAAACATGCCTGGCAGCAACCTTTTCGCATATCGGAGGTTGCAATGAACCGCGACAGACGTATGTTATCCCGCATCAGAAGTCAGAATGAGGCAAATGCCAAGCACGCGAATGTGCTTCGGAGGGTGAAGTAATCTTTGATGCAGGCGTAAACGAAGTTCGCCCCGGAAAGCATTCCGAGGGCTCCAGTTCCATGAGCGATAAAACCCCGCCGGTCCTACGCCGGCCTACCGCCGAAGATGGCCCCGCCGTCACCTCGCTGATCGCGGCCTGTGCGCCGCTCGATCCCAATTCGGCCTATTGCAACCTGCTTCAATGCAGCGATTTCGCCGACACCTGCATCGTTGCCCAGCGCGATGACGAGATCGTCGGATGGATTTCCGCCTATCGTCCGCCTTCGCACCCCGAACGGATCTTCGTCTGGCAGGTTGCCGTCGCCGCATCCGCCCGTGGCGAAGGGTTGGGCGGACGAATGCTCGACGAGCTTGTCGCGCGCCCTGCCGTGCAGGGTGCCACCACGCTGACCACCACCATCACCGAGGCCAACCCGGCCTCCTGGGCGCTGTTCGGCGCCTTTGCGCGCCGCCACGGCGCCAGCCTCTCGAAATCCGAGCGCTTCACACGCGCTGCGCACTTCGCCGGGGCACATGACACGGAATGGCAGGCGAGCATCGCTCCGCTGCCGTCCGCCCATACCTGAACAGGGAAATCCCGACATGACCAAGACCCCCATGCCGAGCGCCACCGCGCCGGATACGAAGATCTATGACCGCCGCGAATCCAAGGTTCGCAGCTACTCCCGCGCCATGCCGCGCCAGTTCGGCAAGGCGCAGGGCGTGTGGCTGCACGACGGCGAAGGCGGTCGTTATCTCGACTTTCTGTCGGGCTGCTCGTCGCTGAATTACGGCCACAACCATCCGGTGCTGAAAAAGGCCTTGATGGAGTACATCGCCAATGACGGCGTGACCCACGCGCTCGACCTGCACACCGATGCCAAGAGCGCGTTCCTGCGCGCGCTCGAAGACGTCATCCTGACCCCGCGCGGCCTCGATTATCGCGCGATGTTTACAGGCCCCACCGGCACCAACGCCGTGGAAGCTGCGATCAAGCTCGCGCGCAAGGTGACGGGCCGCGAACTGGTGGTGGCGTTCACCAACGGCTTCCACGGCATGACGCTCGGCGCACTCGCCTGCACCGGCAATGCCGGCAAGCGAGGTGGCGCGGGCGTGCCGCTCAGCCATGTCAGCCACGAGCCGTTCGACGGCTATTATGGCGAGGACGTGGACACTGCCGACCTGCTCGAACAGCGCCTTGCCGATCCGTCGAGCGGCCTCGATGCGCCTGCCGCCTTCCTCGTCGAGACGGTCCAGGGCGAAGGTGGGCTCAATGCGGCGCGGCCCGAATGGCTGCGCCGCATCGCCGCCCTTGCCAGAAAGCATGGCGCGCTGATGATCGTCGACGATATTCAGGCAGGCTGCGGGCGCACCGGCAGCTTTTTTAGCTTCGAAGGCATGGGCTTCACGCCGGACATCGTCACCATGGCGAAGTCGCTTTCGGGCATGGGCCTGCCTTTCGCCCTCACGCTGATGCGCCCCGAACTCGACGTGTGGAGCCCCGGCGAGCACAACGGCACGTTCCGCGGCAACAACCATGCCTTCGTCACGGCAACGGCAGCGTTGCGCGAGTTCTGGGCCGATCCGGCCTTCATCGACGCCGTGGCGCGCAGGGGCAAGATCCTCGAAACGCGCCTCGATCGCATGGCCGAGCGCCATGGCCTGACCACGCGCGGCCGGGGCATGATGCGCGGCATCAACGTCGGCTCGGGCGAAGTCGCCTCGCAGATCACGTCTGCCTGCTTCGACGAAGGCCTGATCATCGAAACCAGCGGCGCGCATGACGAGATCGTCAAGGTGCTCGCCCCACTGACCATCGAGGATGCGGTGTTCGAAGCCGGGCTCGACATTCTGGAAGAAGCGGTCGCCCAGGCGATCGCGCCGGTCAAACGCGCACTGCCGAAAATCGGCGTCGCCGCCTGATCCTCCGCTCAAGTTCAAGGAATTAAATATATGATCGTTCGCAATCTCGCCGAAATCCGCACGTCCGACCGTCACGTTGAATCCAAGGGCTGGCACTCCGATCGTCTGCTGCTCAAGGACGACAAGATGGGCTTCTCGTTCCACGTCACGACCATGTTCGCGGGCGAGGAACTGCACATGCATTACCAGAACCATCTCGAAGCGGTGCTGGTGATGCAGGGCGAAGGCACCATCGAGGATCTGGGCACCGGGCTTACCCATGAACTCAAGCCGGGCATCATGTATGCGCTCAACGCCAACGACAAGCACATCGTGCGTCCCGTGCAGGACATCGTTTGCGCCTGCGTGTTCAACCCGCCGGTAACGGGCCGCGAAGTCCACGACGAGAACGGTGCCTACCCCGCAGATACGAGCGAACCCGCGCTCGCGGACTGAGGAGAAAGGGGGCACGAGATGCACGACCACTACCCCACCCGCAGCACCGACAGCGACGCTGGCGAGCCTCGTCTGCTGCCGCGCGCCGAGCCCGTCGCCCACCGGGCATGGCAGCCGGGCGCACCGCTGAGCGCAGAACAGATCGCCCGCTTTGATCGCGACGGCTATCTCGTGCTGGACGCGGTATTGTCCGAGGCGGAGATAGCCGCGCTACAGGCAGAAACCGGACGTCTGCTGGGCGATCCGGGCAGCCTCAAGGACGAAACCGTCATTGCCGAGCCGGGCAGTCGCGAAATCCGCTCGATCTTCGAAATTCACGAACAGAGCGAGATGATGCTGCGCCTTGCCGCAGACGAGCGGCTGGCAGGCGTTGCGCGCTACCTGCTCGACGATGAGGTCTACCTCCACCAGTCCCGGCTGAACTACAAGCCGGGGTTCAGGGGCAAGGCGTTCCATTGGCATTCGGACTTCGAGACGTGGCATGCCGAGGACGGCATGCCGCGCATGCGCGCCCTGTCGATGTCGGTGCTGCTGGCGGAAAACACGCCGCACAACGGCCCCCTGATGGTGATACCCGGATCGCAGCACGTATTCGTCGGCTGTGCGGGCGAAACCCCGCACGACCATTACAAGGCGTCGCTTCGCAAGCAGGAGTATGGCGTGCCCGACGAGGATACGCTGGCCGAACTCGCGCACCGTCAGGGCATCGTCTCGCTGACGGGCAAGCCCGGAACGGTGATCGTGTTCGACTGCAACACGATGCATGGCTCGAACGGGAACATCACCCCGTTTCCGCGCGCCAATGCCTTCTTCGTCTACAACGCGATGAGCAACCGACTTGAGGCGCCGTTCGCCGCGAAGATTGCGCGCCCGGACTTCATCGCGGCGCGCGACGCGAAACCATTACGCGCCGTCACCGGCATGCTTGAAGGAGCGAGCGCATGATCCCCCATTCCGTTGAAAAGATCGGCGGCACGTCGATGGCCGCGACGTCCACCGTGTTCGACAATGTCCTGATCGCCGGACGCGAAGGCGCGGATCTCTACAACCGCATCTTCGTCGTATCCGCCTATGCCGGGATGACCGACCTGCTGCTGGAGCACAAGAAGTCGGGCAAGCCCGGCGTGCATGCGCACTTCATTCGCAACGAGACACCCGGCGACTGGCGGTCTGCCCTTGCCGACGTCATGGGCGCGATGTGGGCGCGCAATGCCGAGATGTTCGACCGCGCTGACAGCCGCCGCGAGGCGGACGCGTTCGTCGCCGCACGGATTGCTGCGCTCGAGGCCTGCCTCGACGATCTCGATCGCCTTCGCGCTCACGGCCGGTTCTGCCTGAAAGAGCAGATGACGACCGTGCGCGAGATGCTGGCCGGGCTGGGCGAGGCGCATTCCGCCCATTCGACCGCGCTGATGCTGCGCGATCGGGGCGTGGATGCCGTATTCGTCGATCTGACGCTGTGGGATCACGAGGACATGCGCAGCCTCGATGGGCGGATCGAGGAAGCGCTTGGTCCGATCGACCTTGCCACGCAGATGCCCATCGTCACCGGCTATGCCGGGTGCGAAGGCGGCATGGTGCGCCGCTACGCCCGTGGCTACTCGGAAATGACGTTCTCGCGCATTGCCGTGCTGACGCAGGCGCGCGAGGCGATCATACATAAGGAGTTCCATCTCTCCAGCGCCGATCCTCGTGTGGTCGGAGAGCAGGTGGCGCGCAAGATCGGGCGGACCAACTACGACGTCGCCGACCAGCTTGCGAACCTGGGCATGGAAGCGATCCACCCGCGCGCCGGGCGAGGACTGCGCCAGTCGGGCATTCCGCTCAGGGTACGCAACACCTTCGACAGGCACGACGACGGTACGCTGATCTGCGGTGATTACGCCTCCGAGGCACCGCGGGTGGAAATCGTCACCGGCCTGTCCTCGGTGCAGGCGCTGCAGGTGTTCGAGCAGGACATGGTGGGCGAGAAGGGCTACGACGCGGCGATCCTCGATACCCTCGCCCGGCATGGCGCCTGGATCGTCAGCAAGAGCTCGAACGCCAATACCATCACGCATTACCTGTCCGGCACCGATGCGAAGCAGATGGCCGCCATCGTCGCCGATATCGAAGCGAAGTGGCCCGGCGCGACCGTAACCATACAGCCGGTGGCGATGGTATCGGTGATCGGCAGCGACCTCAACGAGCCGGGTCTGGTCCCGCGCGCGCTGCTGGCCCTGGCGCAGGCGGGGATCGGTATGATCGCCATGCAGCACCAGATTCGCAACGTCGACGTGCAGTTCATCGTCGCGGTGGAGGACTTCGATCCGGCCGTGCGGGTACTGCATCAGGCGCTGGTCGAAGGTGCCGAGGCCACGCCACGGCAACGCGAGGCGGCCTGACGTTCGCGTGCTGAGTACCAGCTACTTACGCGTGCCATGCTGAACGCCATCCTTCCCGTGCGAAGCCTGCTGCTCGCCATCTTCATGCTGATGGCGGGCGGCGGCTTCATGAACACACTGGTCAGCGTGCGACTGGAGCGCGCGGGAAGCGGCACGATGGCGATCGGCCTTGTCGGCACGGCCTATTTCGCCGGGCTTGTCGCCGGATCTATACGCGCGCCTGCGCTGCTGCGCCGGATCGGCCATATTCGCGCTTTCGCCGCATTCGTCGCGGTGCTGAGTGCCAGCATGCTGGCCTATGCCCTCCATCGCGATGCTGTGTTCTGGGGGCTCCTGCGCTTCACCGACGGGATATGCCTCGCGGGCATTTACGTCTGTCTCGAAAGCTGGCTCGGCGAGCGTTCCGAGGGCGCGGCGCGCGGCAGTGTTCTCGCGGGCTACATGATCGCGCTCTATGGCGGGCAGGCGATAGGCCAGTTCACGCTCAACCTGGGCGGCCCCGGCGCGGCGATGCCCCTGCTGGCCGGGGCCATTCTCGTCTCGCTGGCGGCGGTCCCCGTGGCGTTGACCCGCATTGCGGCACCTGCACCGGGCGAGGAATCCTCGCTTCCGTTTCGCGAACTCTACGCCATATCCCCGCTGGGGATTGTCGGCGCCTTGCTGACCGGCGTGATGCTGGGCGCATTCTATGCGATGGGCGCGGTCTACGCCCGACGTTCGGGTCTGGACCTGTCGGCGACGGCACTGTTCATGAGCGTGGTCATCCTGGGCGGCGTTGCGCTGCAATGGCCGCTGGGTCGGCTGTCCGACCGGATGGACCGACGCAAGGTGATCGTCATCGGCTTCGCAGGGACGCTGGCCGCCAGTCTCGCGATTGCCCTGACGAGCGGCGTGCTGCTCTTGATGATCTTTGGCGCCCTGTTCGGTGGCCTGAGCTTCTCCCTGTATCCCTTGTGTGTGGCGCATACCAACGATCACCTCGTCCCCGAGCAGCGCATCGCGGCCAGCGGAGGGCTTGTGCTGCTCTATTCGCTGGGCGCGGCCATCGGCCCCGCGCTCGGCGCGGCGGCGATGACCTTGCTGGATACCGCAGGCCTGTTCCTGTTTATCGCCCTGTGCGCCGGTGCTGCACTTGCTTTCGGGCTGTGGCGACAGATCCGTTCGCAGCCTGTGCCCGCCCACTCTCAGGAGACCTATGTCGTGCTGCCCCGGACAACGCCGATGTCTGCCGCGCTCGATCCGGTAGCTGCCGAGGAAAGCTCGGACCGCGGAAACTCCGGACGACTGGAGCCCCGGCAACCGGCCTGAATGCATCCGCCGTGCGGCGCAGGACTCGCTTCAGCGCCTCAGCATCGCTCGGGGCACGGCAAGGTAATCGATGGTAGGTAACTATGCGCCTACCCTGTCCGGAATCGCCCTTCTCGCGTGCAAGTGACATTAATCATCGTAAAATGGACAAAATTCGCACCCTTGACGATTGTGACCGTGCGCCACGCCCGATCGTGGCACTTGCGACCGAGCACCCCGTCTGAGGCGTGTGTGCGAAAATGTGATCGCCAGTCCGGCGGTGCCGGTCACGCTGGAGGGGATGGCAACGCAGCTCCATGTCACCGGCTGTACTCTGGCAAGGATGTTCTTCCGGGAATACCACTGGCAGATCTCGTCGCGTAAGTTCCATGTCGATCCCTTAATGACCGTCCAACTGGTGTCTGGGGGAAGGCGAAAATAGCCCAATTCTTTGGGAAACCGCCAGGGTTGGTACTTCGGTGCGCCAGAATGTGAAAAGCCGCCCGCTTTGGTGTGCGGGCGGCTTTTCCTGTTATCCTTTTCTGCGTCGTATTCGAGATTAGCCGTGCAGTACCAAAGCCTCTGGGATCGGATGCGCCACTGCTACGGCCTCGACATTCAGGATGACGTCCTGGAAATCGTTGTCGGATGTGCTGCCTGAACGCACCAGATCTTCGAAGCCGATGCGGATGTCGCCGGAGCCGTCCGAGGCAACGCCGGACAGGACGTGTTGTGCGCCATCCGAGTTGGCTGCAGCGGATGTCGAGAAGAACGTGGTCGCCCCCGAGATCACCGAGCCGTTGTCGGCGAGGGCATAGTGGCCATTTTGTTCGACGATCGAGAGGTTGTCGCTGCTGAGTTGGCCGGAACTCAGCGACTTGGCGCCGTCCTGCACCAGGAAGAAGCCCAGATCGTGACCGGCTTCAACGCCATCGACGGTGATCGTGCCGCCATTCTTGGCGTCGGCCACGATTATGCGCACATCGCTGATCTCGCCGGTAGCGGTATCGATTTCGTAGACGCCGATGGTGTTGTGGTAAGCCGCACCGCTGGCGGCTTCCACGGAGACCTCGAAGCTGTCCGAGGTGTCGCCGTTGAGGTAGGCTTGGTTGACGATGCCGTTGATCGCGCTTTCGGATACGGCGGTCTTGTCGCTGAGTTCGGTAAGGTACTCATTGAACGTCAGAATGCTGTCGGTGCCCGAATGGGCTACCATCAGATCGCCACCCGAAAGCCCGGCACCGAGCGTGAACGAGCCGTCCTCGAATACGACCGATGTGCCGGAAACCGTGAAGTCCCCGCGATGCACGTCGCTGCCGGCAATGACAATGCGATCGTCCACACCGAAATCGGTGATCGTATCGCCCAGCAGATCGGCGAGCAGGCTGTGAACTTCGTCATGGCCCGTGCCGAGCGTGATCGTGTCGTTGCCAGGACCACCGTCGATGACGTCATCGCCTGCGCCGCCGTCGATCACGTCCGCACCGTCGCCGCCCGTCAACGTATCGTTGCCGCTGGTGCCGGAGATCGGTTCCGCCACGTCCGTAACGTTCAGTGTAATCGATGATGTGGTAGCGTGGCCTGCCTGATCCGTGGCGGTGATGGCCAGCGTGATGCTGCGCTCAACCTCGTAATCGATCACGGCACCTGCTGCGACCACGAGTTGGTTGTTCTGGATGACAAAGCGCTCGTCGTCACTCGCCAGCGTGAAGGTGATGGTGTCCCCTTCGTCGGGATCATGGCCGTCGAGCGTTCCGATCACCGTTCCGGCAGCTGCGTTCTCGGCGACCGAGGTGTTGTCGATGGTGACTTCCTCCGGCGCCGAGTTGGCTGCCGTACCCGGAATGTAGAGCGTCGCCACCACCTGATCATGGTCGGTGATGATCTGGGTCTCCTGCTCCGCATTGACGTGCACCACGTCGAACGAGGCACCGTCCACCAGATTGTCGCTGACCACGATGTTGTCGAAAGCCTGCGATGCGCCTTCATAGAGGTAGGAGTAGCGCTCTTCCTCGGGCAGCAGGGTGTAGAGGTTGGTGAGCTGCCCGTCGTTGGTCAGGGTGCTCAGCGCATCCTCGTAATAGTAGCCGTTGAAGTCACCCATCACCGCGATCTTGGCGTCCGGGTTCTCGGCTTGCAGCGCGTCGGTATAGGCCTTGATCGCCTCGGCCTGCGCGGTGCGCGACGTGTCGCCGGCCTGCACCGGGGCTGCGTATCGCCCCAGGCGAGGTCCGAGCCGCCGCGCGAGGTGGAGTGCACGTCGACGATCGTGACCGTTTCGCCGTTGAAGGTGAATTCGGCCGCCAGCGGACTGCGGCTGCCGACGAAGGCATCGCCGGGGACCAGCTCGGCGCTGCCCTCGACATAGTCGACCCGATCGGGATTGTAGAGGATGCCGTTGCGGATATTGCCGCCCGGCTCACCGCCGGTGGTGCCCGCTGCGGTCGGCGCGACCTCGACGTAGACATAGGTGGGGCCGCCTGCCGCCACGATGGCATCGATGATCTTCTGAGCCGTGGCCGCACCCGACAGGTCGGTGCCGCTGCCGGCGCCGTCCGCATCCTGAATCTCCTGAAGCGAGATGATGTCCGGCGTGCCGAGGTGGTTGACGATCTCGTCGCCGATGGCGTCGAACTTCTCCTGCGGATCGGTCGGATCGGCATTCTCGACGTTGAAGCTGGCGACGGACAGGTGTGTATCGTCCCCGGCCAGTTCGGTAACTTCCTTGGTCGTCGTCTTGTCGACCACCGTCGTCACGTCTTGCGTCGGGATAACCTCGTAGGAGTTGTAATAGCTCATGATGCCGGTGACATCACCCAGCACATCGCCCAGCGAGTGGTCGGTGTTGGTCGAGGCATGCACTGTGCTGTCGGTGTAGATCTCGATCCGCTCGGGGTTCTGGTCGTCGGCGGAGAAGGTGATGCCACCGCGCTCGTTCATGCCGGTGGCGCCTTCGCCCTGCGAGGCGACGACGTAGGTCACGTTGCCGTCGCTGGGCGCGACCACGATCGGCTGCTCCACGGTGACGAGCATGCCTTCGAGCGATTCGTAGAAATCGATACCGTCCGTACCGGGATCGTACGAGGTGAGGCCATCGTCATCGATCACCTGCGTGGGCGGCAGGATACCGTCCACGCCGATCACCGTCGCGGCGGGCAGGTCGTTGCCTTGCGAGATCACGGTGACATCGGATGAGGCGATCTCGGTTACGGTCAGTGAGCCGGTGGCGGGCTGGTATTCGTCCACGACGCCCGAAACCGAAACCGCATCGCCGATGGCGACGGTCGGGGCGGAGCCGACATAGACCTGGATGGCATCCGAGGCGCCCGTCTCGCGGTGGCTGGTCGGGTCCTGTATCCAGAAACTGTCGTCGCTGATCGCGGTGACGATACCGGTCGTCGTCACGGTCTGGTCGACATAGGCCGAGGTGTGGCCCGCGCCCTGGATCTGGTAGATCGCGAGTTCGACCGGATCGTCGTTGACGATGGTGCCGGTGGCGCTGTCCGTCGCCAGCGTGGCATTGTCGCTCGGGTTGGACAGGGTGAGGGTGAGCTGCTCGTTATTTTCACCCACGGTATCGCCCAGCACGCCGATGGTGATCTGCTTCGCTGTCTCGCCGACCGCGAAGGTCAGCGTGCCGTCGAGAACGGTTGGGGTGATGTCGTCGGTCGATACCGTGCCGAGATCGATATGGTAATCGACGGTGGCTTCGGCCGCCGAACCGCCTGCGCGGGTGATGGTGAAGGTCAGCGCCTGCGTGCCGCTGTCGCCTTCGGAAATCTGGGTGTCGGTGACGCGGATCGTGCTGGGACCGTCTGCGGGCAGGAAGGTCTGGCCGGTGTTGATCGAACCGAAGGTGTTCCCTGCCGCCTGCTGCCAGGTATAATCGCTATAGTTCGCGCCCTCGCCGGACAGCTGGAGCGAATAGCCCGTGGTGACGCTGGTTTCGGACACGCCGATATCGGTGCTGGTCATGCCCTGCGCCGCGCCATTGGCCGCGGTCATCGTACCTTCGTAGGACAAGAACTGCACGACATGGCCCGAGGCATCGACCAGAGCAACGCCGCTGGGGCTGCCGTTCTGGATGCCGTTTGCCGGGTAGTCGAATTCGAGCGTGCCATAGCCGTTGCTCTGGTCGGGGATCGTGCCGGTCAGCGCGGTGGTGCTGTACACGCTGCTGGTGGTGCCGTTGTACAGCACCAGCGTCCAGCCGGTCAGATCGGTGCCAGCGGGACCGGCGAGTTCGATCGCCTCGCCGCTGTCGGTGCCGACATTGTCATAATGGATTTCGTTGACGAAGACCTGGCTGGTGGGATCATCGTTGGTGATCGTGCCCACCGCGTCGCCATCCAGAATGCCGATGCCGCCGGTCGGATTGCCGAGCGTGACGGTGAACGTCTCGTCCGCCTCGATGCGGGTATCGCCGAGGATGCCGACGAGCAACGTGGCGCTGGTCTGGCCATCCGCGAACGTCACCGTGCCTGTATAGGCTTGATCTGCTGCGAAATCGGATGCGTCGGTGGTGCCGTGCGCCAGCGTGTAATCGACCGTGGCGGCGCCGGTGCTGCCGTTGTCGCGGGTGATCGTGAAGGTCATCGACTGGACGCCGGTATTACCCTCGACGATCGATGCATCGCCGATGGACAGGGTGCCCGCTTCAGGGGCCTCATCGTCGTTAGTGATCGTGCCGGTGGCCGAAGCGGTGGTGATGGTCGCACCGCCGGTGGCATTGCTGAGCGTCAGGCCGAAGGTTTCATCGGCCTCGTACGTGGTATCGCCCGCGATGTGAATGACCACATCTGCGGTGGTCTGTCCGTCGGCGAAAGTCACCGTGCCGCTGTTCTCGCCGGTGAAGTCATCCGCGGTGGCCGTGCCGTTGAGATCGAGCGCATAGGCGACGCTGGCTTCGCCGTCGCTGCCGCCGCTGCGGGTGACGGTGAAGTGCAGTTCGGTCTCGCCGGAATTGCCCTCGGCAACGCTGGCATCGGCGACCGAGAGGGTTCCGGCGACATCGTCGTTGACGATCGTGCCGGAGGCGCTGGGCGTGGTGATCGTCATGTCACCGGCGTTGGCCAGCGTGACCACGAAGCCTTCGTCGCTTTCGGCCGTATGGTCGCCGCTCACCTGCACGGTGATGGTGGCGGTCGTCTCGCCGTCTGCGAAGGTGACGGTGCCCGAAGGTAAGGTGCCGCCGAAGTCAGCCGCATCCGCGCCATTGGAGGCAGCGCCGGTGACGGCCCAGTCCACACTGGCAGTGCCCGTGGTGTCGCTGCGGGTCACGGTGAAGGTCAGGTCCGTGGTCGCGCCCGGTGCGCCTTCGCTGGCCGAAGCTGCGAGGGCCGAGATGGCAACGGTCGGGCCCGAGGGGCCTGCCGCAGACACGTAGGTCTGGCCGTTGTTGGCGCTGCCGAACGTGCTGGTGCTTTCCGGAGCCCAGGTGAAATCTTCGTAATTCGTGCCGCTGCCGGTCAACTGAAGAGAATCGCCAACCGGCGTCGTGGATGTGCTTTCGCTAACGCCAACGTCGATGCTGGTCATCCCGGCCGCCGGTCCCGATGCGGCGGTCATCACGCCATCGTAGGACAGGAACTGAACGACCTGCCCGTTTGCATCGACCAGCGCAAAACCATCGGGATCGCCGTTCTGCAAACCGTTGACCGGCAGGCTGATGACATAAGTGCCGAGGCCGTTGCCCGCATCGGTCAGCGTACCGGTGAGAGGAATGGTGTTGTAGACCGTGGCAGCAGCGGCTTGCGTGGCGTTGCTGCCGCCGTTGTACAGGACAAGCGACCAGCCCGTGATATCGGTGCCGACCGGACCGGCGATTTCGACGCCTTCACCGCTATCGGTGCCGATGTTGTCGTAGTGGAACTCGTTGATGAAAATCGACGTTGCCATGAAAACCCCTGTTTAATCCTCACCATGGCGCGCGGGCGAAACGCGCGCCTGAACAAAGCGACATGGCGCAAGTCCGCGGCATCGAAACGCAGGCGTTTCGATCCCTGGCCACAGCCATCAGCAGCTACCGATATTTCCTTCTCGCACGCGCCCCACGGTCTTTTCCGCGAAGCAGCAAACCCTCAGGCTGCTACCTACCCCAGAAGACTCTTTTAAGACACATTACATGTAAGTAATCGCAAAATGTCGAAATATTGCAATTGCTCAATTGCCAGGAAGGAGGCAAAATGTGCGCTGGCCGGATGAGACGGCGGGTCGGGGACTCACTTCAGCAATGGTTATTTCGCCACCCTGCCGGGGTTTTTCCGGGTGGGCGTTGTTCTGGTGTTCGCTCTTGCGGCGAACAGTAATGCGCAGGCAGAGGCGTTGACGCAGGGGGCTCCGGCCGCTCCGGCTCAACTGCCTGCGCCCACGGGAGATCCGCTGGCCATTTCGGAACAGGACGACCCGATTCTGGCGTTGGGCCGCGCCGCCGGCACGCCCGACAGCTTTCGGGCTGCGATCGATGCCGCCGTTGCGCGCAATCCGGCCTTGGGCGAAGCCGAAGCCGCCGGGACCGAGGCAGAGGCCGCCAGGCGCGAGGCGCGTGCGGGGTTGTTTCCCTCCGCCACGGCATCGCTCACCAGCTACAAGACGCTGGCGCGGGACTTCGCCAACGATCCCGACAATTACCTCGAACGTCTGCGTGCGACGCATCGCACCGATGCAACGCTTTCGGTCAATCAGACGCTGGTCGATTTTGGCGCGACATCGGATCGCATCGGGGCCGCCAGCGCCCGCTTGCGTGCTGCGGCTGCGGGGGTGGACAGCGCGGCGGACGATATCGCCCTGCGCACGATTGCGGCCTGGTACGACGTGTTCGGTTATCGCACCTTGCTGCGGCTGGAAAAGGCTTATGCCGCCGAGATCGAGGCGCGACGCGGCGACTTGCAGGAGCGTATCCGGCAGGGCGTTTCTGCCGAAACCGATGTCGCCCGGCTGGACAGCGCGGCAGCCTCGATCGCGACGGGTATCGCCGGTTACAGTCGGCAGTTGGCGCAGGCCGAAGCGCGGTTCACGCAGTTGACGGGTTCGCCTCCGCCTGCCGATATCGGCCGCGCACCACTGCTGGGCGAGATTCCGGACTCCGCCGACGAAGCGCGTGACGCGGCACTTGCCGTGCCTGGCGTCATCGGCGCGCAGGCGCAGGCCAAGGGCGCGCGTCTGGATGCGAAGAACGCCCGAGCCGGTCTACTGCCGCAAGTGCAGGTAGGGCTGGATGCGGGGCGTTACGGCATCATCGAGAACAATTCGGACTACGATGTCCGCGCGCGCATCGGCCTTTCCATGCGTTTCGGCGGAGGGATTGGGGCGAAGGCGGATCAGGTCGAAGCCCGCGCCCTTGCCGCGGACGCCAAGGCTTCGCGTATTCGTGAGGAAGCCGCTCGCGATGCGGCCATCGCCTGGTCGGATCAGGCGGCCTTGAGCGATCAGATCGCGGCGCTGGAGACCGCCTACATCGCCGCGCGCAAATCTCGCGACGTCATCGCCGAACGCTTCCGCGTGGAGAAAGGCGATCTGTTCGATCTGCTCGGCGCCAACACCGCCTATGTCAATGCCGCGACGGCCTATATCGAAGCCCTGACCCAGCGCGATGCGGCCCATTACGTGCTTCTGTCCCGCACCGGGCAGCTTCTGCCCACGCTCGGGATCGATTCCAGACTTCAGGACAACACACCATGACCGGGGACCGCCACAACGCCGCGCCATCCATGAGCCAGCCGCCTGCCGGGCGCTTTGCGCAATGGCTTGTACAGCCGATGCTGGAAAACCGGGCGATCTATCTGAAGGTCGCGCTGGCGGCTGCCATGATCAACCTGTTCGGGCTGGCATCCTCGATCTTCTCGATGACCGTGTACGACCGGGTCGTGCCCAACAACGCCACGGCGTCGCTGGTGGGGCTGGCAATCGGCCTTGCCATCATCATTGTGTTCGATTTCGTGCTACGCACCTTGCGCGCCTATTTCGTCGACATTGCCGGAATGGATATTGACCGGGCCGTCGGCGGCACGGCGTTCCAGCGCCTGCTGGCCCTGCGGATGGACTTGCGATCGGGCTCGACCGGGCAGCTTTCGGGCATGATGCGAGAGCTGGAAACGCTGCGCGAATTCTTCGCCTCGGCCACGATGACGGCACTGGTGGACGTTCCCTTTATCCTGCTGACGCTGGCGGTCATCGCTGCGATTGGCGGGATCGTCGTGCTGGTGCCGCTGGCGATGGCTCCCATCGTCATTGGCGTGGGGCTGGCGACCTATCCCGCGCTGGACCGGCTTTCGGCGCGCTCGATGAGCCAGGGCCTCGCCAAGCAGGCGGTGCTGGTGGAAACCATCGGTGCGATCGAGACGGTCAAGACGGCAGGTGCCGGACCGCTGTTGCTGCGGCGCTGGCTGGGCGCCATCGACCACCACGCCGACAGCGCGCTGCGGCAGCGGCTGGTGGGCGCGATCGGCGTGAATGTCGCGACGTCGGCGCAGACGATCTCTTACGCCGGGGTCATCGTGCTGGGCGTTTCCCTGATCGCCGAGAAAGAGCTGACGATGGGCGCGCTGATCGCCTGTTCGTTGCTGGGAGGTCGCGCAGTCGCCCCGCTCGGCCAGATCGCGCAATTGCTCTCGCGGCTTACGGCGACGCGCGCGGCCTATCGCCAGCTGGACGGCCTGATGGGCCTGCCCACCGAGGGACCGGAAGGGACTCCGCTGCGCCCGGCCTCGCTCATGGGTGAGATCGAGTTCCGCAATGTCACTTTCCGCTATCCCGGCAGCGTGGAGAAGGCGCTCGACAATGTCAGCTTCACGATTGCGCCGGGAGAGCATGTGGCGTTGCTGGGCCGGGTCGGTTCCGGCAAGTCGACCATCGCGCGCATGGCACTGGGGCTCTACCCGCCCGAGGAAGGCATGGTGCGGATCGACGGCACCGATCTGCGACAGCTAGACATCGACCTGATCCGCAGCCGCATGGGTGCCGCCATGCAGGAAAGCGTGCTGCTGACCGGCACGGTGCGCGAGAACATCGTGCTCGAACGCGACATCGATGACGAGGAGCTGCTGCGCATCGCGCGGATCTCGGGCACGCACGATTTCATGGGGCGGATGGCCAACGGCTATGACCTGCGGCTGACCGACCGGGGCGAGAGCCTGTCGGGTGGTCAGCGCCAGTCGATCTCGCTGGCCCGCGCGCTGGCGGGAAAGCCGCCGCTGGTGGTGTTCGACGAGCCGACCAGCGCGATGGACGTGCAGAGCGAAACCGCGCTGATCGCCCGGCTGGAGCAGGAGTTGAAAGGGCGTACCTTGCTGCTGATCACTCACCGCCCCTCGCTGCTGCGCCTCGTCGATCGTATCCTGATCGTCGAAGGGGGGCGCATTGCCGCCGACGGTCCGCGAGACGCGATGATGCAGCGCGCGAACTCTTCCGCTGCTCCGGCACCCGCCGCGCCCGCCGTCACGCCCACTACCGCGCCCGCTACGAATTGAGACGACGATGGCTCACCTTGAAGACATTTCCGACCGTATCCGACCGCGCGCGGCGTCCAACCTGCTGCTGTGGAGCGTCGCCGCCTTTTTCGTGATCGCCATCCTGTGGGCCTGTTTCACGCAGCTGGACCGGACTGTTCATGGCGAAGGTCGGGTGATCCCGGCCGCCCATCTTCAGACCATTTCGAATCTGGAGGGCGGTATCGTGTCGGCGATACTGGTTCATGCCGGTGAGGACGTGAAACAGGGCGCGGCTCTCCTGCGGCTCGATCGAACGGCCAGCGCCAGCGACTACGGCACCGGACAGGCGACGGTGGAGGCGCTTTCGCTCAAGGTGGCCCGGCTCGAAGCCGAAGTGGCGGGGCGCACACCGCAGTTTCCGAAAACCGACGATCCGGCAATGCAGGGACAGATCGCGCTCGAACAGAGCCTTTATACCACCCGGCAAGCCGATCTTGCGCAAACGCTTTCTGCTGCATCCGCCCGCGTAGCGCAGGCCCAGCATGCCATCGCCGAAGCGGATGCGACGCATGCTGCCAAGCTGTCGGCGCGGGATTCTGCCCGCCAGCAGGCAGAGATGCTCCGTCCGCTGGTCCAGCGCGGGATAGAGCCGCGTATGTCGCTGGTGCAGGCTGATAATGCAGCAGCGGTTGCGACGGGAGAGGCTGCCGCCGCCAGCGCTTCGGCAGCCACGGCCCGTGCGGCACTGGCCGAAGCGAACGCCCAACTCGCGCAGGCGCGGCAGGATTGGCGCGCCAAGGCCGGTGACGAACTCACCAGTGCGCGAGCGGAAATGGAAGCGCGCAGTCGCGGGCTTCCCGCGCTGCAGGACAAGGTGAAGCGCACTCTCGTGCGCGCGCCACTGGACGGGCGGATCAATCGGGTGCTGGTGACGACCGTCGGCGGAACGGTGAAGCCCGGCGATCCGCTGCTGGAAATCGTGCCGTCTGACGGCTCGTTGATGATCGAAGCCACCGTCAAGCCCGAAGATATCGCGTTCGTGCGGATCGGCCAGCGGGCGCTCGTGAAGATCACGGCCTACGACTATGCCGTCTACGGTGGGCTTGAAGGAGAGGTTGTCGGCATATCTCCCGATGCAACCGTCAACGAGAGAACCGGGGAATCCCGGTATACCGTGCGAGTGCGTGCGGATGGACGCGGCCTTCGCTCACCACAGGGACGCCGCTGGCCATTGGTCCGGGCATGGTCGCTGACGTCAATCTGATCGGAGACAGGCGCTCGGTCATGCGTTACCTGCTGACGCCGTTCACGCGCCTTGGCGATGAGGCTTTTCGCGAACGCTGACAGGCCTTGCTCCGGCTTACGGTCTGAGGGGAAGGGGGCAGATAAACGCGATAGTTGCGGCGAACCAGCGTCATACCTCATGCGATTGCCGCAGCCGTTGATGCGAAGGTGCCTCCGTTATCTACAAGGCCCGATCAATTCCGGGGTGACTGCCGGGCAGGTGCCTACCGGCTACATTGCGCCGAGCTTCGTAGTCGCGAGCAGTTTCGCAAGCAGTTCGCTGAGCGTCTCCTGCTCGCGCAGATCCAGACCGCTGACGATGCTGTGCTGGTTGGCAACGTGCAGGGCGATCAGCGTATCGATCAGGTGCAGGCCGTCCGCCGTCAAAGCCACCAGAGTACCGCGCTTGTCCGCAGGATTTGGGCGCCGTTCGACGAGGCCAGCCTTCTCAAGCCGGTCAATCCGGTTGGTCATGCTGCCCGACGAGATCATCGCCGCTTCGTAAAGATCGGTGGGCGTCAGCGCATGGGGCGCGCCGCTGCGCCGCAAAGTCGCCAGGACATCGAACTCGCCAGGCTGCAATCCGTGCTCGACGAAGAGCGGATTGACGTGATCCCGTGCCGTTTTCAGCGCAGCCTCTGCCAGTCTGCCCAGCAGGATCATCGGCCCGGTATCGAGATCCGGTCGTTCCTGCGCCCATTGGCCCGCAGCCAACTCTGCTCTGTCCATTGTTGCTCCAACTATCTTGACATAGAGCTATATATCTCTACGTAGAGTTATATCAGAGCCGAGCCCAGCTGCAAGCATGGCCGCGCTATTGGAGTATCATCATGACCAGACTGCCCGGTCGGCTGCTGTTCGCGGCCTTGATCCTGCTCGTCGGTATCAATCTGCGCCCCTCGCTCGCCGCCCTCGGGCCGCTCGTTGACCAGATTCAACGTGACACGCAGATGAGCGACACCCAAGCCAGCCTGCTGACGAGCTTGCCGGTGCTGCTCATGGGCCTGTGTCTGCTTGACACCGGGCGGGTTCAGGCAGCGCTGGGCCAGCGAGGCGGGGTGACGGCGGGTCTCGTCGCGCTCGTTTTCGCCGCGCTGGCGCGATGGCTGAGCCCGACAGTTTCCGTTCTTCTGGCAACCGCCGTGGTCGGTGGCATGGGCATTGCCGTGGTGCAGGCGCTGATGCCGACGATCATCCGGAGCCGGGCCGGTTCGCAGACGGCGATCTTGATGGGCTTCTACTCCACCGCGATCATGGGCGGCGCGGCACTGGCCAGCTTTGCGGCGCCGCGCATCGCTTCCGCGCAGGGTTGGGCCTTGGCAATGGGTATCTGGGCGCTGCCCGCTCTTGCCGGTGCGACAGTGTGGTGGCGGGCGATGGATGCCACGGAACCCGTCGCGCCTACCGAGATGCAGGTCTCTGTGTCCACTTACCCCCGGAGCTGGCTGCTGCTGGCCTTCTTCGGCCTGGGCACCGGGGCCTATACGCTGGTTCTTGCCTGGTTGCCGCCGTATTATACCGGATTGGGCATGTCTGCGCAGGATGCAGGCAGCCTTTTGTCTGCCCTGACACTTGCCGAGGTCGCAGCCGGTATCGGCGTCGCCATGGCGGTCGGACGCTTCTCGGATCGGCGTCCTATCATTCTGCTGGCCATCGGCGCCCTGACAGCCGGACTGCTATGCCTTTCTCTCGCGCCTTTGCTGCTGGCAGGCTACGCGGCGCTGCTTTGTGGCCTCGGGATCGGCGCGCTGTTTCCTCTCGGGCTGATCGTCGCCATGGACCATGGCCAAGATGCGGCACAAGCCGGCCGGATCGCCGGTTTCGTGCAAGGGGGCGGCTACGTGCTGGCCGCGGTCCTTCCCGTGATCGCGGGACTTCTGCGCCAGCATCTGTCCGACCTCACTCCTGCGTGGTGGCTGATGACCGCGCTGTGCCTTGTTCTCGCGCTCATGGCCCTGCGCCTGCGGCCTGGCGCCCGCCTCTCCTGAAGTCTCGAAAGGAATCGATCATGGCCTTTTATACCGTGCAGGCTCGCACAAATTACTATGTCGATATCGGAGAAGGGCGTCCGGTTCTCCTGCTTCATGGCATCAGCAACTCGGGACGGGCCTGGGCACCGCAGGTGCCCGACCTGAAGGCAGCAGGCTACCGTGCCATTGTTCCGGACCATGCAGGACACGGCGCTTCCGGCGCTGTTACGGCCCCCTTCGGTGTGCAGGAACTGGCCAACGATGTCGAAGCTCTGATCGCACACCTGGGCCTTGACGAGTTTGATGTCGTAGGCCTGTCGCTGGGCGGGATGGTGGCGCTCGAACTCGCGCTGCGGCATCCCGAGCGCATAGGCCGCCTGATCGTGGCGAACAGTTTCGAGAGGACCGCAACCCCGCAGTTCAAGGCGCTGGCCGAAGGTTGGGCAAAGATATTTGAACAGCCACACGGCCCGGTTCTGCGATTGGAGCAGAACTGGCCCTCGCTGGTGTCTCCGGCCTTTCAGGAGACAGCGGAGGGTTTGCGTACCTGGCAGGTCTGGCACGGCATTGCGGCCAGCGCCGATGGCCCGTCGCTGGCCCATGTCGCACGGGGGATTACGGATTTCGATCGCGCTAACGACCTGGGAAAACTGGCTATGCCAACTCTGTTCATTGCGGGCGACGGGGACGGCATGTCTCCACCGGACCTCAGTCGCGCCATGGCAGAGCGCGCCGGGGATGGCATCTGCCATGTCATTGCCGGGGCCGCGCATATTTCCAACGTGGACAGCGCCGACGAATTTTCACGGATCATGCTGCAATTTCTGGGCCGTGCGAGTTCCCCTGCGGTTTCAATGTGAAATTTTGCGAATGACTTTTTGGAAAGGCGCGCTCGGCAAGGCTGGTCCATTGCCGAGCGAACCATTGTCCACTTATCAAACGGCAAAAGCTGTTCAGGCGAGCCGAGGTATTTAGTGGTGATAGAGGCGACGCGACATGACACCCTGAACAGCACGCCAGGCAGCGGTTAAGGCGCAGATCACGAAGCCATGGCTTCGCGACATGCGCGCGCAACTCCTACCCTCGTCGCCACCATCGGCGCGGGGATGGCGCTTCATTGTGCAGGGTTACTGAGCCGCCTTCTTCTCCGAATCGAGCCGTTTGACAAGTTTCTCGATCTCGTCGGGATTGAGAATCCAGGTGCGGGTCTTGCGGCCTTCGCGAAACACGGGCCGCGTCAGCAGGATGCGGGCCTGCTCCTTGGCGAAAGGCTTAAAAAGTGAGAAGTGCATCACGCATTCGAGCATCGACCCGATAACTGGCGTCTTGCCATCAAGATCGATCAGCGTGGCGGGCTGGTCCCAGGGAATGTTCATCATGGTGTGCGCCTATCGCTGCTCATGCCGAATGCAAAGGATGAATGCTGCCCCCCAGCGCTACCTCGCATGACAGAGGGCGCTGGCTTAATCGGTTTGTTTCGCCTGCAGGGCGAACTATACCTTTGCCGATACCGTCTGGAGATTGGCATGCCCGACATCAATCCGCATCTCATACCCTCTCCCTTGTCGCAGACCGTGAGCCAGGATGGCGTCACCGTGCATGTCGAGATATTCAAGCTCGACAGCGATGACGGCTGGACTCTGGAAGTCGTCAACGAAGCGGGTACGTCGACGGTCTGGGAAGATCCGTTCGAGACGGACTCAGCCGCCTTTGAGGCTTTCGAGCGCGCAGTCGAACTCGAAGGGATGGATACATTCCTGGATGATGACGCCGAGGGTTGGACGACCATCCATTGACTGCGGTGACCTGTCCGGCAAGCGGGTTCTGATGCAATGCTATTTGTCGCCAGCTTCCTTGAAAGCCGTCTTTAGAGAGGCTTCCAGCATCTGTGTGAACCGTTGCGAAATGCGGGCCTGTGGCACCAGTTCTTCGAAGCCGTGATAGGCGCCGGGCACAACGACCAACTGCGTTGGCACGCCGGCGTCGATCAGGCGGCGGGCATAGTCGATATCCTCATCGACGAAGAGGTCTATCGACCCGACGCCGATGAAGGTCGGGGGCAAGCCGCGCAGGTCCCGGCAGCGGGCGGGCACGGGCACCGCCGGAACCGTAGGGCCGCCCGGTTGCTGGCCGAGAAAGGACGACCAGCCCAGACGGTTGTTGTCTTCAGTCCAGATAAGCTTGCCGATCGGTGCTGCGGGGTGGCGTGTCGTGCCGGTGCGATCGTCCAGCATCGGATAGATCAGGCACTGGAAGCACAGCGGGACCTCGCCCCGATCGCGCGCGACGATGGCAAGGATGGCGGCATGTCCGCCTCCTGCCGAACCGCCCAGCACCGCGATCCGCTGCCGGTCTATGCCGAGATCCGCAGCATGGTCATACGTCCATTTGAGCGCGGCATAGTTCTGTTCGATGGAGCGTTGATAGCGCGCTTCGGGCGCCAGATCGTAATCGACGCTGACGATGGTGAGCCTGAGATCGTGCGCCAGTTGCTGAAGACGGCGCAGGTCGCTGAGCGGCGAGCCCGAAATGAAGCCTCCACCGTGAACATGCAGAATGGCTGGGCGGGAGGCACCCGGTGTGCTGTTGATGACATAGACCGTGACCTCACCACCTTTGCCTGGCGGGTTGTCGGGTACGGGAATACGCTTCGACAGATAGGGAACATCGGGCAGTGCTGCAGGGGCGTTCTGCAGTCCTGCGGCCCTTGCTTGCGCAAGGTTTGCGAGCGAAAGCGGTGGCCCGGCCTCGCGTTGCTTCAGGAACGTTTCGGCCAGTGGCCGCAGTTCGGGATCGACGGCTGACAGATCGTCAGCGGGGGTGGCTGTCAGGGCTTTGGCGATGGCACGATAAGGTAGAGCGCCGGCGCCCAGAGTACCACAGGCAGCCACGAAGCCGCGTCGTCCGAGATTGGCCATGTCTGCCTCCTTATACCCGGTTGGCACGGACGATCGCGGCGAGCACGGCTGCGCTAGGCTTGGGCGTGCGCGCGAATGTGCTGCGATCAAGGCTGTGCAGGCCGAACTTGGGTCCGTAGCCCGAAATCCATTCAAAGTTGTCGATGAGCGACCAATGGATATAGCCCAGCACCGGTACGCCCGCGCTCATCGTGCGGCGCAGCTCTTTGAGCGAGGCGGGGATGAACCGCGCGCGCTGCGTGTCGTCGCTGGTGTGAAGCCCATGTTCGGTGACGATGACCGGCACGCGCGCAACGGAATGGGCGTAGCGGACGGCATCTGCGAGCGAGGCGGGATAGATCTCGCCCCCGGCGCCATTGGTCTCCACCCCTGCGGGCGTGGGCAGCGGCCCCGTGTCCGACCATACCGTTCGCCCGTAGTTCTGCACGCCTATGAAGTCGTCCTCGCGGGCCGCTTCCAGCCAGGGTTCATAGAATTTCGCTCGAACGCTGTCGCGCATCGAGTGTGCTCCTGCGGCCTGATCGTCAATGATCGCCAGACTGACGCCGACCGGAAGGTCGGCGCGCACCGCCTTGATCGCCTGTCGCCCGGCGCGGTGGGCGGCGATCATGTTCGCCTGCGTGGCGGCGGGATCGGCGACCCACACCGCATTGCCGGGACTGAAGACCTGCGCGCCATAGGCTCGTGCGGCCGCCGCCGTCATGGCCCGATCGGCAGCCATCATCGTGGCGGCGGTTGCGGCGGGCAGGATCACTGCCAGTTGCCCGGTCAGGTTCGGCTCGTTCAGCGTCGTCGCGTGCCCCATGCCGTCCGCGAGATGGCGTGCAGCGCGTTCGCAGAAACGGGCGAAAAGCTCGGGAGCATCGCGGTTCGTCCAGCCGCCCCGTTCGGCGAACCAGCGCGGTGTCGTATAGTGGTTGAACGTGACGAAAGGCGTGATCCCGCGGCGATGGCAACCCTCCATGATCGCCTTGTAATGATCGAGCATGGCGATGGAGAAGCTACCCGGCGTGGGTTCGATCCGCGCCCATTCCAGGCTGAAACGATAAGTGCCAAGGCCCAGGTTCCGGACCAGATCGAGATCGCTCTCCCACAGCTCGAAGCTGTTGGCGGCATCTCCCGAAGGTTCCGCATAGGTTGTGGGCGTGAGATGCTCCAGCGCCCAGACGTCGGAATTGACGTTGTTTCCTTCGATCTGATGACCGGCCGTGGCCACGCCCCACAGGAAGTCCTTGGGGAAGGGGGGCAGAGTCTGTGCTGCTCCAAAAGCGGGATGGGAGAGCGCTGCACTTGCCCCTGCGGCCATGGTTCCGGCCAGAACCGCGCGCCGGTCGAGATGAATATCGCTCACTGTAAGGCCTTTCATCCGAAGTCCGCCTGCGTCACGACGAACCTGTAGGAACCGGAGCCGACATCCAGCGTCACCCGGTCATTACCCGTCAGCGATGTCATTTCCCGGCGGTCGATACAGGGACGCCCGCTTTCGCGTACCTGTTCCAGAGAGTGGGCAGGCAGGTGCAAAGTGCATCGGGTGTTGGCCGGGATTTCGAGGGCGAGCGTAAATGCGCCATCGCTTTCACGTTTCCACGCGGTGGAAATTACGCCAGATCGGCTCTCGTAGCGGGCCCCGCCCGAGGGCATGCGCGGATCGTAGACCGGATCGAAGCGGAACCGGGCGAACCCCGGCTCTATCGGATCGATGCCGGCGATGCGGCGGAACATGAACCCCGCCACGGCCCCCAGCGCGTAATGGTTGAACGAGTTCATCGCCAGATCACCGGTATCGCCGTTCCAGCGTTCCCAGATCGTCGTCGCGTTATGCGCGATCATGTAGCCCCACGAGGGATATGCCGTGCGCAGCAACAGGTCGTAGGCGAGCGCGGTTTCGCCCGCATCCGCCAGCACGTCGAGGCTGTAGGGCGTGCCCAGAAAGCCGGTCGACAGCAGCGTACCGCGCCGCCGGATATCGGCGACAAGCAGATCGGCGGCGCCCTTGCGCAGCGTGGGCGGCAGAATGCCGAACTGGAGCGCGAGGATATATCCGGTCTGCGAACCGTTGCCGATGTGCCCGTTCGGCTGGGCATAGGCGGCGTTGAAGGCGCGGGCGATATCGCCGGACAGCGTGCGGTAGCGCTGCACCGCGTCGCTGCGCCCGGTCGCCTGCGCCATGTCGACCAGGGCATCGGCTGCGGCTTTCCACATCGCCGTGCCGACGAGATCCTTGGGCGTGGTGAGATCGCCCGGTTCCTTGACGTCGAGCGCGAGCCAGTCGCCATAGTCGTTGCCGCGATTGTTCTTCCACAGCAGATCCGGGTTGGCGGCCCGGATCGAGGCGAGAAAGCGCTCCATCGCGTCCCAGTGCTCGTCGATCACGCTGGTATCTGCAAAGCGACGCCAGCTCGTCCAGGGGAGGAAGACGCCGGCGTCGCCCCAGCCGGGGGAGGAGCCCGGACCGGTGAAATGTTCGCGGTCGTTGTCGGGCGCGATATCGGGGAAGGAGCCGTCAGCCCGTTGCGCGTCGCGCACGTCGCGCAGGAATTTGCGCGTGAATGCCGCCGCGTCCATGTTGAAGCAGGCCGCGTCCCAGAACACGTGCGCATCGCCCATCCAGCCGAGGCGCTCGTCGCGCTGGGGACAGTCTGTGGGGATGCCCATGAAGTTGGAGCGCTGGCTCCACAGGCCGTTCTGCCACATCCGCTGGGGCACGTATTGCGGCAGGTCCAGCGTCGCCGTTTCGGGCAATGCTGAGTGGACGACGATACCCTCGATATCCGCGCTGGTGAGCGGCCCGGTCAGCCCATCGATCTGGACATAGCGAAAGCCGTGATAGGTGAAGCGCGGTTCGAAGCGTTCGCCTGCGGGATCGCCGCGCAGGGTCCAGATGTCGGTTGCCAGCGCGGAACGCAGGTTTGCCTGATCGACAGTGCCATCGGCACCGAGCAGTTCGGCAAAGCGCATGGTGATGCGCTGTCCCGAGCGGCCCTTTGCCTTCAGGCGTACCCAGCCTGCGAAGTTCTGGCCGAAATCGACGACGACCCTGCCGCTGCCGAGTGGCGTGATCGACTTGGCGTGCAGCGTGAGCGAAGTGGCGATCGGCTGGACCGGCGAGCCGACCAGCGCGACGTCGGCAGTCTCGATCAGGTGTGCCGGTTCCCAGCGTCGATCGGGGTGAAACGCTGGCGTGGCCCAGCCGGGCTGTTCGCGGCGGGCATCCACGGTTTCGCCGTCATAGATGTCGGTTGCGAGAATTTCGCTGGGCGAGACCGACCAGCCGCCGTCGCTGGTCACCGTTTCACGCCGGCCGTCGGTGTGGATGATCTCCAGTTGCGCGCGCAGGCGCAAGGGCGGCCCTCCGAAGCCATAGCGCCCGCCCGGCGCCATGTAGCTGCCGTACCAGCCATCCCCGACGATGGCGCCCAGCACATTGTCGCCCGGCTGAACGAGGTCGGTCACGTCATAGGCACGGTAAAGCACGTGCTTGCGGAAATCGGTCCACTCCGGGGCGAGCAGGGCATCGCCGACCTTCTGTCCATTGAGCCACGGCACATAGCCTCCCATGGCGGTGATATAGAGCCGGGCCGAGCGGATCGGTCGCGTGGCCTTGAAAGGGTGACGCAACAGGAACGCGCCGTTGCCCGGAAATCTGGCCTCGCCGTCGCCGGGTGTGACGGGAAGCCACGCAGAGCCATCCGGCGGCGCCTTGCCTTTTGCGGTGCGCAGGTGCTCTCCGGTGAAGTGCAGCGTCCTGCCGGACGCGAGTGTCGCACGGATAAGAACTGCCACACGCGGTGGTGGGGGCAGTGACGAGGGATCGCCGGAGGGTTGGGCATCGGGCCTCAGAACGAAGGACAGACGATGGGCTCCGGCCTTTGCAGAGACTGTGTTGCGATCGGTTGGAGGCGGCCCGAAGCGGAAGGAATCGCGCCGCTGTGGCAGGTTTTTGCCGTCGAGGTCGAGATCGGCAACGCGGTTCGCGCAGGTGTAGACGGCGAGTTCGGCGTCCTCTGGAAGGTCGAAATCGAGCCGGAACGCGTGGCCATCGCTGTTGCCCGGCGGGGCGCCTGCTTCCGGCCCCATCCAGCGCAGACCCGCCAGCCGATCTTCGCGCAAGGCCGTGGTCTCGGCAGCGATCCAGCCGCTCTGCCAGTCCTTCGCCGAGAGCAAACCCATCTCCCAGCTGGCGATCTCGCTGGTCGCACTGCCGCCCTGATCGTCCCATACAGTGACGGCCCAGAAGCAGCGGGCGCGGGATGACAGGGTTTGGCCTTCATAGGGAATGTCGAGAGTCTGCTGGCCGGTAATCCGGCCGCTGTCCCACACGTCGAACGCGCCGGTTTTCGCCTTGTCGATGCTGCTGGCAACGCCGATGCGGTAGGCAACCTGCCGGCAGGCCCGCCGGTCCGAACGCAGCTTCCAGGACAGGCGGATGCGCTGGGAATGCAGGGCGCGCGGTTCGGTAAGGCAGTCTGCCTGCAGGGCCTCCACTGCCAGCGGCCTGTCGGATTTCGCGTGCAGGGTGGCGGCCTTCAGCGCCGGGGTGGCGACCGCCCCGGCGCCAGCGCCGACACCGACAATCGCCATGAAACGGCGCCGGGATGTATCCATCGACAAGTCATTCTCTCCCGTAGATTGTTCTGGGGCTTTTTGTGGTCAGCCGAAAGCGATGCTGTGGAGGGCGATCCGTGCCGTTGGCCCGCTCTCCAGCTGCGGATCGAGCCGCAACTGGGTGACGAGGCCGCGATATTCGCTGCATCGGGACAGATTGAAGGACAGGCTCTGGACGCCGCGCTCAGGCCGGACCTTGGCGATCGCACTCGGGCTGCCCACGAAGTCCGGACTGTCGAGGGGCCGCCATAACAGCGCGACTTCGTCTATGCCCTCGAACACGCCGCGTATTGTCAGGCGTTTGGCCTGCGCCGCCTGCCAGGCCGCTGGAGGACCGATGATCTGTGCGCCCTTCGCGGGGCGGATGTCCAGTTGCCCGCGTATCGGCCAGCCGCTGTCGGTTGCATCGACATAGGTCCAGCCCTGCCGGTCTCTGGCGAACTCCCATGACGGCAGCGCCGGAGGGCGGGGCTGCGCATAGACCCACTGGCGGATCGCGCCCAGATCACCGCAGATCAGCGTGTAGCGATAGTCATGCACGATATTGTGATCGATGATTTCGAGCCGACTTGGGCCGATGTAGCCGGTCGGTTCGTCCTTCGGACCACCGCTGCCTTTCTTGCCGTAGAAGCCGCCGGAGAACCACGTCGTCTCCGGGCTCCAGACGCCAAGGCCGTGGCCGCTGTCATCGAGCAGGGCGGCCCAGTTCTCGGTCGCGGCCCATTCGGCCCAGGGGCTCTCGTTCTCGAATGGATGCTGGATTTCGGTGGGGGTATCGCCTATGAACGGCCTGTCGCCGCGATAGCTCCAGAGCTGATACCACGGGCCGTTGGTATAGACGGCGGGCAGTTCCTGCTGCCGGGCAGGCCACTGCGTGCGATCCTGCCGCGCCATGACCAGACGGCACCGCGCCTGCACGGTGTTGCCGTCCAGCCGCAGCCAGGATTCAAAGGTGCATTCGCCCGGCACATCGTCGAGCGGCCAGTGCATGGGCACGCACTTCACGTAGATCTCGCGCCCGTCGTTGCGATGTTCCAGAATGCGCGAGGCATTGCCGAAATCGTCGCCGACCTGGATCGGGTTCCAGCCGATCTCTTCCCAGCGCGGTCTCGGCCCGGCGTGTCCGGGGACGCGATAGGGCACCGGGCCGGAATAGTAGCTCATCTGGACCTGTCGCCCCAGATCGAAGCTGTTGATGAGGTTGTCCGGCCCGCGCGTCAGGTCGGCCAGAAAGGTGATCGCCCCGCCCTTGGCCAGATCGATACCCAGCCGCAGAGTGCCGTTGGCAAGGTACGACATGCGCTCCGGCTTGGCATGGCCCAGTCGGGCGCTTTCCACCTGGGCAAGTACGGGCGAGGCCAGCATGGCGGTGCCCGATGCCGCCGCGCTCTGGAGGAAAGCGCGGCGGCCGAGGCCGGGAAGAGCGTTGTGACGCCCGGATGTCCTGTCCTGTGTCACGCGGCGCCTCAGAACTGCAACCGTGCGCCGATTTCGCCCATGCGGCCGATCGGAGACGCACCGTTCAGGAGATAGCCCGGCGAGGTGTAGGAGAGCGGCGGGTCCTTATCGAACAGGTTGTGGACATCGAACGTCAGCTGCAATTTCGACCCGTGCCAGCCTTGGGCGACGTCGACGGCAAGATGGAGGTCGAACGTGGTGTTCGCCTTCACCCGTTGGACCGGAACGACGGACACGTTGTTGAACGGCCCGGTGTAGTTGACGAAGACGTTGGCGGCCAGGTTGTTGCGCTGCCAGCCCAGCGTTCCGCGCAGATACCAGCGCGGATAGCCGATGCTGTCCTTGATGTTGTTCACGAAAGCCGAACCCGGCGCGGGCTGGGATTCGTTGGTGAGATAATACGTGCCGTCGATGCCTGCGTTGAACCGCCCGGCGTTTTCGGTCGGGATGGCATAGGCCACGCTGTAATCGAGGCCCGAGACGTTCTGGACGCCCAGATTGGAGCGGCGAAGGTCGATGATCAGGTCGAGGTCGGCGGTCGGGATCACCGTTCCCCACAGCGCCGGTTCCTGCGCGATCGCGGCATCGACCTGTTCCTGTGTCGGGTTGAAGGTCACGAAGCGGCTGGTGAGAGCCGGGTTGGTGAAGGCGCCGCCTGCAAGGCCCACGATGTTGGAATAGTGGATGTTGAAGTAGGTGCCCGAAACTTTCAGGCGCGGCGCGAAGGCTGGCGCGAAGTCGAAGCCCAGCGAGTAGGCGCGCGCCTTCTCGGGCTGGAGGTTGGCATTGCCGCCTGCCAGCAGCAGCACGTTGTAGCCTTCGTCCCGCACTTCGACGGGCGTGAAGAAGTTGGGCGCGTTGATGTTCGGCAGATACTGAGCGCGGCTGTCGGTGGAGTTCAGGTCAGCAATGCTGGGCGCGTGGAACGAGCGGGTGTAGTTGCCGCGCAGGGTCAGCCCGTCGACCGGGCTCCAGTCGATGCCGAACTTGGGGTTGGTGGTACCGCCGAAGTCGCTGTAATGGTCATAGCGGACCGAGGCGTTGAGCGTCAGCTTGCGCAGCAGCGGCAGGGCATTGTCTTCCCCGAAGATCGGCACGAGCAGTTCGCCGAACAGCGAGTTCACGTTGCGCTGGTCCACCCGGTTGATGATGTCGGGATCGACCGTGGTGCCGCTTTCCAGCGTGCCGTTGTAATGCTCCCAGCGGTGCTCGCCACCGAACGCGACCTTCACGTCGCCGCCGGGCAGGTGGAACAGCGATCCGTTGATCGTCGCCACCGTCTGGAGCAGGCGATGCTTGGCGTAGGGGATGTTCATCGCATTGAGGATGCCGTCCAGCGTCGACTGCGTGGTGCCGTTGCCGAAGGGATCGAAGGCCGTATCGGGATCGGTCGAGGCCAGCGCGGCGGCAAAGGCATCCGAGTTCACGCCATAGGGCTGATCGACCTTGGAATAGCCGTGGCCGTAATTGACATAGGCCTTGGCCGACCAGTTCGACGAGATATCGATATCTGCGCCGCCGCTGGCGCTCCAGTACTTCACGATATTCGTATTGGCCTGATACTGGCCCAGTTCGCGAACGAGGCTGTACTGCACGATCTCGGACGTTGCACCGGCCACTGGCGACTGGAAGAACGGGTTGGCGTCGGTGATCGTGAACGTCCCGTTCGACTGGTTGCCGAGCGAGACCGCCTTCAGGCTGCCGAAAGTCGCATCGCCGAACAGGTGGACCGAATCCCCGATGTCCTGCCGGAAGTTGGCGACGGCAGACCACTTGTGCTGCGCCGGGATCAGGCTGGTGTTCCGTGAGCCATCGGTGCGCGCAATGCCGGAGACGAACGATGTGCCGTTCCAGTAGAAGTTCTGGCCATCGGCAATGACGTTGGGGGTGTCGGTATAGATCGTGCGGGCATCGGAGCCGCCGGGATAGGCGGAAAGATCGTCACGCACGTAACTGCGCTCGTAGCCCATCAGCGCCGAGTTGCTGAAGTACTGACCGGCGATCATGAACGAGCCGGTGCTCCAGGTCTTGCCCGCAACCGCACTGATCGTGCGCTGGGCATAGCCATCGGCAAGGCCGTAGTCCGCCTGAATGTCGAGGCCGTTCAGGTCCTTGCGAAGGATGACGTTGATGACGCCCGCCACCGCATCGGAGCCATAGGTGGACGAGGCACCATCGGTCAGCACTTCGACCCGCTCGATCGCGGCAAGCGGGATCGAGGTAGGGTCGGAGGCTGTGCCCACCGAGCCAAGGCTGACCAGACGGTGGCCGTTGACGAGGCTCAGCGTCGCGCTGCCGGAAAGGCCGCGCAGTGAGGGCGGGTTCACCGGATTGGCGGAATCGCTGCCCACGCGCGGGTGGTGCCAAAGCTGCCCAATTGCGGGATTGTCGCCAGAAGGTCAGCGGTGTTCTGGACGCCGGAATCGCGGATCTGCTGCTGATCGACCTGGATCAGGTGCGAGCCGACCGGTGCGGCACCCTTGATGCTGGTGCCGGTGACGATGATTTCCGGCCCCTGCGTCGGGTCGTTGGGTGCGGTTTGCGGATTGGCAGGTGGCGCCGCTGGATCGTCAGCCTGGGACTGGGCGTGCACGGCAGACGGGACGACAGCCAGAAGGCAGATTGCCAGCGCACTGTGGCTGCTCAGAACGCCGGACAGGCGGCGAATTCCTTTTACGGATGTATACATTGTTTCCCCTCCATGTGGCGAGTTCGATCGGGTCGACTGCTCTAATTTGGAAATGAAGTATTCTTTGATGTGTATTTTAATTATTGTACTGATGTTCTTAGCGACGCCTTGTCGAGTTTTCCGGTACTGTTTCTTGGCAGTTCAGATCGTGATATGATCCTGTCCGGTATCGCGTAGCGGCTGATCGTGCCGTTGCTGATGGCCGGTCTCAGAAGTTCGTGAATGCTTGCAAGCGTCGGCGGTGGGCGTTCCGGAACAGGCACGACGAACAGGACGGGCCGCTCGCCCCAGCGATCGTCGGGAATACCGACGACGGCCACTTCCACGACATCCGGATGGCGTGCGCACAGGTCTTCCAGCGTCAGGGACGACACCCATTCGCCGCCGGTCTTGATGACGTCCTTGATGCGATCGACGATGGAGATCGCGCCATCGGCGTCGATACGGGCAAGGTCCTGCGTATGGAGCCAGCTATCGGCCCAAAGCGCTGCCGATGCAGTGCTATCGTCCCGATATCCTGCGGTGAGCCACGGCGCGCGCAGTTGCAGTTCGCCTGCCTGGTTGTCGTTTCCCGTGCGGGGGCAGCGCGCCCATACCAGCGGCACCGGGAAGCCCGCCCGCCCCAGCAAGGCAGGCGATCCGCTCCGGACGCTGCGCGACAGCGCGACGACCGGGCCGGTTTCCGACATGCCATAACCGCCGATGGCCACTATGCCGTGCCTGTGCGCCTCTATCCGCAAGGCTTCCGACAGGGCGCTGCCGCCAATGATGATCGTCCAGCGCAGAGGCCGTGCGTCGATCGTCCTGCAATCCAGCAGCATGCGCAGGATCGTCGGCACGCAGTGCGAGAACGTAACGCCTTCCTCGTGTTGCAGGCGGAGCAGTTCGTCGGGATCATAGCGTCCGGGATAGACCTGTTTGGCGCCCAGCATTGTCGCAAGGTACGGCATGCCCCAAGCGTGGACGTGGAACATCGGCGTCATCGGCATGTAGACATCGCTGCGCCGGAAGCCTTCGCCATCGGGCTGGTTGGCAAGCGTGCCCGCCATGGCAAGCGTGTGCAGCACCAGTTGCCGGTGGGTGAACGAGACTGCCTTGGGATCGCCGCTGGTGCCGCTGGTGTGGAATGTGGTGGCGAGGGTATTCTCGTCGAGTTCGGGGAAGTCGAAATCCGTCGCGGCAGCGGCAAGGTGGTCTTCATAGTCCGCCATGGCGAACAGGCGGGGTGGCGTGGCTGACGACGATGCGAAGTCCTGCGCCAGTTCCCGGAAATCGGGGTGGTAGAGCAGCACTTGGGCGCAGCTCTGGCGCAGCGTGAAGGTGATCTGTGCCGGGGCAAGGCGCACGTTCACGGTCTGCAATATGGCGCCGATCATCGGGACGGCGAAATAGGCTTCGAGATAACGATGGCTGTCCCAGTCCATGACGGCCACCGTCATGCCGGGTTTCACGCCCAGGTCGGTGAGCACATTGGCGAGTTGTCGAAGGCGCCTTGCGAACTGCGCGTATGTGAACCGCTTCCCGTCGCTGACGATTTCCTGTTCGGCGAATTGCGGCAGGTTTGCCAGAAGTTGCCCGATCAGCAGCGGATAGTCCGACGGTGCCCCGGTCATTGTCCGGCTCCCGCCGTCGGAGAGTGAGGAAGCGCTGCAAGGATCGGGCCGAACCACGGGTTCATGTCGAAGGGTACAGCGCCCGTCGTCCAGCCCATGCGCAGGATGACAGCCCGCCGCGAAGGTACGATCAGCAGGCTTTGCCCATTGTAGCCTTGCGGGGCGTAGCTGTCGGCAGGCAGGTCCGGAAACGTTCGTGCGCTGCGATCGGGCTTGAAGCCGTTCAGCCAGACCTGCGCGCCATAGTTCGCGCCCGGATCGGCCGGGGCCGGTTTGCGGACATAGTCCACCCACCACTCAGGCAGGATGTGGTGGCCGTTGATCTGCCCTTCGTCGAGGTACAACTGCCCCAGCCGTGCCCAGTCCCGCGGTGTTGCGTAGACATAGGAACTGCCGACCGGTGTGCCGGACTGATCCTCCTCGAACACCACGCTGTTCACTCCAGCCGGTGCGAACAGGCGCGTCCGGGCAAAGTCCTGCATGGCAGCGCTGCCGCCCAGTGTGCGCTTGATGATCGCCGAGACCACATTGCTGCTGCCCGAGGAATAGGACCACACGGTTCCGGGCGGATGGTCAAGCGGCAGGCTGGCGGTATAGCGGGCCATGTCGGGCTGCTCGAACAGCATGGTCACGGCGTCCTTGCCGGGCAGGTAGCTCTCATCGAAATGCAGGCCGCTGGACATGCGCAGCAATTGCGAGAGCGTGATGGCGCGACGGGGATCGTCCTTGCCGGACCATTCGGGCAGCCCGGTCGGTGCATCGAGGCTGAGCCTGCCGTCCGCCACCAGCAGCCCGGCAAGGCTCGCCGTGACCGCCTTCGACATCGACCAGCCCAACTGGCGGGTGTCCCGCGTGAACCCCGGTGCATATCGTTCGGCAACGATCCGGCCATCGTAGACGACGATGACGGCTCTGGTACGGGATTCGTCTGCGTCGCCTTTTCCGCTCGGTGCGAACATGGCCGCCACGGCGCGATCCAGCGCTGCGCGATCGAGACCGGGGAGAGGCGCAGCCAGAGCAACCCGATCCCCGCGTGGCCAGAGCGCATGCGCGTCACGGTTCGATGCCGGGGCTGGCAGCGACCGGTTCGCCAGCTGCGAAGTGCCCGGCGTCAGCAGTGTGCAACCCAGCCCCCGACGATAGAGGGCGGTCCGCGATGTCCTCCCGCGTGTGACGGTCAGCGTTCCGGCTTTGCTATTGATCCGGTACTGCATGCCCTTCAGGATCGGCAGCAGGGACTCCACGTCATCGCGGACGATCCCGGCAAGCGCGCGGCCTTCCACGAAGTGGGCCGAGCAGGCGAGCTTGGCGCCGATCCCGGCAGCGACCGAGTCCACCTCTTGCGTTTGCGATGGCTGAGCCTGCGCGCTGCCGATGCACAGCAGCATGGCGAGGGAGAGCGATGCTGCGCGGCGGGGGGCGACCGGAACGTCATCACGCCACCTCCACATGCGCGACATAGCGCGGGCTGAAGGTGAGCGAGGTCAGGGCAGCCCTGACGCCGACAGCGCGTTCCTCTGGCTTCAGGGTCATCGATCCGGCCAGCTTCACCGCATCGCCGCCGACCAGCACAGGCTCGACCCGGACCAGCAGTCCGGCGCCTGACAGCGCCGCCTGGAAACGGCGCAGCCCGACGGCCCAGGGGATGCCGTTGTTCATCGTATCGGCAACAAGGATGCCGGTTTGCGCATCGAAGATGCGGCAGACGTCGCCGGAATAGGCAATGTCGAGAAAGATCTCGTCCAGCCCGTCGAAGGCTGTGGCGGGCAGCTTCACGAGTGCGCGCTCGTCGCCGAGGCGCGCGATGTCGGCCGTGATGGAACGCGGACTGGCAGGGCTTGCAATATGGCCGAACACGCCGTCCTCAGCGCCGTTTGCCAGCGGCGGGAAAAACGAGGCTTCGAGCGCCTTGCCGTCCCGCGAAGCGATCGCGATCGTGTCGCCCGAACGCGTCACCATGGACGGGCTCAGCGCGAACAGCGGGGCATCCTGCGTGCCGAGATCGGCAAGGTTGCGCGCGTCGGTTTCGGTCAGCACCAGCAGCCGGATTGTAGAGCCCTTGGTGCTTCTGATCTTCACGACGGAGCCACGACCGGGTTGCACCGCGACCACAGCCGGGCCATCCGTCGCCTGCTTTATCCTGACGCGCGGCGATGGCTGGATCGCCGCCACGCCGTCGCGATCGAATACGAGTTCGGCAGGCAGCGATCCTATCTGCGTGAAGACGTGCCATTGCTCCCCTTCGCAGACGAAGCGGCAGACCGGCTGGACGGTCGCTGAGCGCAGGACGACGCCCGCACCCAGATCGAGATTGACCGGCCAGATCGCCATCGTGCCGCTGGGCAGGGGAAGTGTTCCCTCGTGAGGGATGCGCACCGCTCCGCGATCCGTATCAAGTTCAAGCACGAAGTCCGGCCGCGCAGGCAGCGGGTTCACATTGCCGTAGTTGCTGACGAACACGAAGCCGCGTCCATCCCCGATCCGCGCCTCGGCCCGGATGCCATCCTCTTCGGGTCTGGTGACGGGCTGCAAAGGCGAGCGCGGTTCGGCGCGTGCCAGATCGGCAGCGTAGTGGCGCAGGAACAGGTTGAACGGACGCGCGCGATAGAGGCTGTCGCGCCATTCGCCATATTCGCTGATAGGCGCCCAGAAATCGTAGGACACCAGCGGGAACATCGCGTTCTTGATGGTCCAGCCGCGATCGCCGTCGACGGGGTTCGAGCCGCCCCGGAACATGTAGTATCCCACCATCAGCGAACGCGAGGCGCCGAACAGCGTCATCGTTGAGGCATAGCCGGAATCGGCAGGTGGACGCGGGCGGAACGTGTCGCGCTGGGGCGATCCGTAGCCGATCTCGATGAAGCCGATCGGCACAGTGTCGTCGTATTCGCTGCCCTGTCGCTGGAACACGGTCAACTCGCTGTTCTGCGCGCCCGGAGGGCTGAGGTCCATGTACCCGCCGAACGTCGGCATCACCACTTCGGTGGGATAGGGGTCGTTCGCGCCCCAGGCCGTCACCGAATAGAATGGTGCGCGCAGCCCTGCCGTTACAGCCATCGCGTGCAGCTTGCGGTAGTGCTCGGTAAAGGCGGGGCCGGTCGGCCCGGTGTGCCCATCTGCCGGGGCACCATAGAGGAACGGGCGGTTCCATTCTATCGGCGCGACCGAGAGTTCGTTTTCCAGCTGGACGATCGCGATCGGGCCACCATGCTCCCAGAGCAGGTCATGCACCTGAGCGCCCAGTTGCACATAGTATCGCGCCACAAGGTCCAGGTAGAGCGGCTCGTTGCTGCGTTCGGTGGTCGGCAAGCCGTAAAGCCAGACGGGAAGGCCGCCCAGCAGAAATTCCGCATTGGTGAACGGGCCGATGCGCAGCACCACCATCATGTCGTGCTTCGCGCAAAGGCTGAAGAACGTGCGCAGATCGTTGCGGCCGGAAAAGTCGTATTCGCCGATGCGTCGTTCGATCTGGTTCCAGAAGATGTAGGACGAGACGGTGTTCAGCCCCGCCGCCTTCATCTGGACGATGGCAGGCTCCCATTCCTCGGGCGGAAGGCGCTGGGGGTGAACTTCGCCCGCAACGATGGTGAGGGGCGCGCCGTTGCGCTCAAGATGGCAGGTGTTGGCGGATAGATCGCCGCGCGCGCCCTTGCCGCCCCAGTTGGCGACAGCGCCCCGCACTTCGGGGTGAAGGCCTGCCCCGCGCACCTCGAAGCGGATGTGCGATCCGGTCGCTCCGGCCTTTGCCGCAGGCGACGCGGCTTTCGACCAGCCCGGCCGCGAGAGCGCGGCAGCGCTGGCGGTCAGTCCCGCCAGTACGGTCCGACGCCGGATCATGCCGCGCAGCCTTCGGCCCTTCGCCTCTGCTCGCACAGGAGCCGAAGCGGCGCAGCAAGACACATCGATGGGAGATCCCCTCGAAACATCCTCTTCCCTTTCTTGTGGGGCGCGGCGCTTTTTCGCGCCGTCGTCCCCTTATCTTCTGAAAGGAAAGGTCTCTCTTTGTCCGCTCTGTGTCAATTAAATTTCTTCCTGAAAGAAGAAAGTTTTTAAGGCGCTATTTTTGCGCGTTTTTCTCGCCCCGATTGCATAGTGCCCGAATGCCCGCAGCGGCGAAAACCGGAATATGACCGGCGATGGCGTTGAAGTCGGAAGAGGACACGGCGCCTCCCGAGATCCGGTCGATTCGACCGGTTTCGCCCAGCGAGAACGTGAAGGCGCCGGTCAGGAAATGATAACCCAGTAGATCGCCTCGGGCGGGGCCTCCGGCATGACCCGGCGCATGTGATGGACCAGCGCCTTCGAGATATCGTCGAATACTTCCGACATCAGCGCATATTGCGCGCCCCTCGAACTGTTCACGTAGGCGACGATGGCAGCGTAGTTGCGATGTCCCTGACTGAGCTGCGCGGCCTCGAAGGCAGGGCGCACGAAAGCCTCGATCACCCCTTCCAGGGTTCCGGCATCGCCGAATTCGGCTTCGTAGTCCGCAAAGGCCTTGAAGCGCGCTTCGTTGACGGCGGGGCCGCGCCGCCGGAATACGGCTGCGAACAGCTGTTCCTTGTCACCGAAGTAGTAGCGCATCAGGGCGGCATCGATTCCGGCAACCGCCGCCACCCGTGCCAGCGTCGTGCCATTGTAGCCGTTGGCCGCGAATTCGGCCTCGGCGTGGTCGAGGATGAGAGTCATCGACTCTTCGCGGCGTTCGACATTGGGGCGGCGGGTCCTGGTCGACTTCTTTGGGGTTTTCTCGTCCATTATCTTCATCCCGCCATATCGACCGTTTGCCCATGTTGGGGGGCAGGTGTTGCCGGGTAGCATATTCGCGTTGCCGGATTGAAGGGGCCTGTGGGGTTATCGCCGTTCAGGGGCATAGTGAAAAGCGGTAGTCGCGGTATCGCTGGCCATGTCGGCGGCAGGGCGGCCGCGCCCGGATGGGCGAATACGTGCCAAGGGATCACTCTTAAAAATATTGCTATTCAGTATCAATAGCTATATTCGCCCATGAAAATCACGAAAAATGAGGGCCTTCATCTTGGCTACGCGTTCTTGCGCTATTGTTTCTGTTGCCGCCATTTCAGCTGCGCTGGGCATGGCGGGCAACGCCACCACCGCTTGTGCGGACGCTCCAGCGACCGGGGGACTATCGTCATCACCGGGCAGCGAATCATCGACAGCAGCGACACCGCGACCAAGACCGATACGCCCCTGATCGAGACACCGCAGTCGATCTCCACTATTTCCGCCAGCCAGCTTCAGGCGCAGGGCGTGCAAAGTCTGGGAGAGGCACTGCGTTACTCTGCCGGTGTCAATGCCGAGGAATATGGCGGCCTCGATTCACGCCTGGACCAGTACATGATCCGCGGCTTCCAGACCTCGATGCCCTATGTCGACGGATTGACTACGCAGAGCCGCTACACTCTGCTTTCAGCCAAGGTCTATCCTTATGGCGCGCAGAGTATCGAAGTGCTGCGCGGACCGTCCTCGGTACTCTATGGCCAGAACGTACCCGGCGGCCTCGTGAATGTCGTCAGCAAGCGCCCGCAGGATGTCGCAAGCGGGGAAGTCGGTCTCCAGACCGGCAGCTATGGTCGCATCGAAGGTCATGCCGACATCACTGGGCCGCTGACATCCGACGGCACCCTGCTCTACCGCCTGACCGGAGAGGTGCTTTCAAGCGGGACCCAGATCCACCACGTAGATCAGCACCACTACTTTGTTGCGCCGTCGTTGAGCTGGCAGCCGGACGCCCAGACCAGCGTGACTGTCCTGTCGCATTTCGTGCGTCAGAACGACGGTTACGCCTGGCAAAGTCTGCCGGCGGAGGGCACGCTGCAATCCGCACCCTTCGGAAAGATCCCAACGAGTTTGTTTACCGGCGAGAAGGCGCTGAATTTCGCCACGCTGACGCAGTGGGACATCGGCTACAACGCTCAGCACAGTTTCAGTTCAGACTGGACAATTCATCAGAATCTGCGGTTCAGTCGCGCTGAGGTCGGGCTTGGCTATGTCGCGGGTAGCGGACTGCAAACCGACGAAGGGGGCAATGCCACCTCGATCATGGACCGCTATGCCCTCAAGGCGCATGCCCAGCAGAAGAATTTCGCTGTCGATACCAATCTGGAAGGCCGGTTTATGACAGGACCTGTCCAGCATACGCTGCTGGTCGGCCTGGATTACTCACACGCCTACGACCACTGGAAAGAATGGGACGGCAGCGCTGACCCGCTGGATCTGACTGATCCCGTCCATAGCGATAACATCAGCCTCGATCTCGACTTTATCACCCGCGACACGCTCGATCAGGTCGGCCTTTACGGGCAGGACCAGATGAAGATCGGCAAGCTGTCGCTGGTCGGCAGCGTTCGCGAAGACTGGGCACGGACCCGCACGACCGAGAACGACAAGTATTCCGTTTCGAACCTGTTGCAGAAGAACGATGCCCTCACCGGTCGCATCGGGGCAGTCTATCAGTTCGATAATGGTCTGGCGCCCTATGTGAGTTATTCCACTTCATTTCAGCCTACGATCGGTACGACCTACGATGGTTCCGCGATGAAGCCCACCACGGCCAAGCAGTGGGAAGGTGGCGTCAAATTCCAGCCCAAGGGTTCCAGAAGCTTTGTGACGGCATCGGTCTATTCGATCCGTGAGCGTAATGTCACGACTGCGGACCCCGATCACGACAACTTCGAGATCCAGACTGGCGGCGTGCGGGTGCAGGGGCTCGAATTGTCGGGAGATCTCGATCTTGGGCATGGGCTTACTGCCAATGCGGCCTACGCGCACATGGATTCCAAGATCACCAAATCGAACGATGGTGATGTGGGCAACCGGATGGAGGATGTGCCCCGTGATTCCGGCAGCCTGTGGCTGGACGAGAGATTGTTGGTGCGGGACGCTCAGCATCTCAATTTGGGGGCAGGCGTACGCTATATGGGGCCTCGTTATGGCGATACCGCAAACAGCCTGCGAATCCCGGCGAGCACTCAGTTCGACGCCATGATCGGCTATGATATCGGGCGCTGGAGCATCGTTCTGAACATACAGAATCTCACGGACAAGACTTCGGTTGCGACGTGCACGAGCGCATCGCGCTGTTTCTACAATGACCGCCGCTCGATCCTGGGAAGTTTGAATTATCGTTGGTAGTCGCGGTTCGCAATTGCGATGAATGTCGTGTGGTCTGGAGCCTGTCATGGTCGTAAGGCGTGAAGGTGATGGACCGCCGCTTCTGAATCAATCAATGGGTCCTGACCCTAGACGAGGCGTTCTGCGAGGAAGTCCACGAAGACCCGGACTCGCGCGGGTACGTTTGCCCCGCCGAGAAAGACCGCATGTATTGTCTCGATGTCGCCCGGATTATAATCTTCCAATATCGCTACCAACTGTCCTGATGCCAATTCAGGCTGAACGCTGAAGCGGCCGACGCGGGTAATGCCAACACCATCGGCGGCGAGTTGGCCTAGCGTCTCGCCGTTATTCGCCTCGAGCATGCCCCGAACGCTCAGCGCATAATTGCGTCCATCCTTGCGAAATGGCCAGACAGGCTCAGCCCGGCGGAAATTGAAATTCAGGCAATTGTGATCATGCAGATCCTCTGGTGTTGCCGGAGTGCCGTGGCGCGCCAGATAGGCAGGCGAAGCAACGATGACCCGGCCGTTCTCGCCCAGCTTGCGGGCTGTCAGGGGACTGTCGGCAAGCGGCCCGAAGCGGATCGCGACATCTGCCTGACCCGCGGCGATATCGACCAGGCGGTCGCTCAGGCTGATATCGACCACGATATGCGGATAGAGCCGCGCAAACTCGCCAAGCAGCGGTACGATGCACAGCCGCCCATGGGAATGGGCCGCGCTTACTCGCAGGCGTCCGCGCGGGGCGCCGCGATCGGCGATAGACTGTTCGGCTTCGTCGAGATCGGCAAGGATGCGCCGGGCGCTGCCGAGATAGGCGTGTCCTTCCGCCGTCAATGTCAGCGCACGGGTGGAGCGGAGCAGCAGGCGAACCCCCAGCCGATCCTCGATCCGGTCAACCGCGCGGCTGACCGCCGAGGGGGTGAGACCCAGCAAACGCCCGGCGGCGGAAAAACTACCTTCGGAAACCACTGCCGCGAAAGTTTCAAGTGCCCGTGCCCGGTCGGCATGGAAAGGTATCTTTTCATCCAACGCAAAGATCTTTCGCCTCTCGGCCCCCTAAAATCAGGGTGCCTTCCATTCCATTTATGCGCCCATCACGGAATGAAAAGGAATTACGATGGAATATCGGCAATTGGGCGCATCGGGCCTGCGGGTTCCGGTTCTGAGTTTCGGCACCGGCACGTTCGGTGGTTCCGGCCCCCTGTTCGGGGCCTGGGGCAATAGCGACGCACAGGAAGCGCGGCGGCTGGTCGATATCTGTCTCGACGCCGGGATCACGCTGTTCGACACTGCCGATGTCTACTCTGGCGGGGCGTCGGAAGAGGTGCTGGGCGCGGCGATCAAGGGGCGGCGCGACGCGGTGCTGATCTCAACCAAGCTCGGCCTGCCTACCGGGGACGGCCCGCAGGACTGGGGCGTCTCGCGCAGCCGGTTGATCCGCGGTGTGGAAGCGGCGCTGGAGCGTCTTGGCACCGATTATATCGACCTGCTGCAACTCCACGCTTTCGATGCCTCGACCCCGGTGGACGAATTGCTGGCTACGCTGGACGAACTCGTCCGCGCGGGCAAGTTGCGCCATGTCGGCGTTTCAAACTATCCCGGCTGGCAACTGATGAAGGCGCTGGGCACGGCAGACCGTCATGGCTGGCCGCGCTTCGTGGCCCATCAGGTCTATTACTCGCTGATCGGCCGCGCCTACGAGGCGGACCTGATGCCGCTTGCCGCAGATCAGGGTGTGGGCGCGCTGGTGTGGAGCCCGCTCGGCTGGGGGCGGCTCACCGGCAAGATCCGGCGCAGCAGCCCGATCCCGGCAGGCAGCCGCCTGCACCAGACCGCCGCCTTCGCCCCGCCGGTGGAGGACGAGCATCTTTACCGCGTGATCGATGCGCTGGACGAGATCGCGGCGGAAACCGGAAAGACGGTTCCGCAGATCGCGCTCAACTGGCTGCTGCAGCGGCCGACCGTGTCATCGGTTATTATTGGTGCGCGTAACGAGGAACAGCTGCGTCAGAACCTTGGTGCCGTGGGCTGGGCTCTCACCGCCGAGCAGGTTGTCCGGCTTGATCGGGCAAGCTACCAGATGCCTGCCTACCCCATGCACCCTATCATCAACAGGACGGCTTCGCCCGCCTGAATCCGCCGCTTGTCTGACGTGAGGACCATCATGAAGATCAATCCACCACTTCTCGCGTTGGCAGCCGGAGCGTTCGGCATCGGCGTCACCGAATTCGCTCCGATGGGCCTGTTGCCCGTCATCGCCACCGGCCTTGGCGTCTCTATCCGTCAGCCGGCTTGCTGATCAGCGCCTATGCCATCGGGGTGATGCTGGGCGCGCCGCTGATGACGCTGACCACCGGGCGGCTGCCGCGGCGAACCCTGCTGATCGCGCTTGCCGCGATATTTACAGCGGGCAACCTGATTGCGGCGCTTTCCGGAAGCTATGGTATGCTGCTGTTCGCGCGGATCGTCACCTCGCTGAACCATGGCGCGTTCTTCGGCGTGGGATCGATCGTTGCGGCGAGCCTTGTCCCGCCGCAGCGGCAGGCCGGCGCGGTGGCTGCCATGTTCATGGGGCTGACGATCGCCAATGTGGTCGGCGTGCCGCTGGCGACCTGGGCTGGCGAAGTCATGGGATGGCGCTCGGCGTTCTGGGGTATTTCCGCACTCGGCTTGCTGACCATTGCGGCGCTGCGTCTGACTTTGCCGGATATGCCTGCACCGACGGACGGCGATGCCCGCTCCGAACTGCGGGTGCTGGTGCGCGGGCCGGTGCTGGCGGCACTGGGCCTGACCGTGGTTGGCGCAAGTGCGATGTTCACCGTCTTCACCTATATCACGCCGATCCTGCGCGAGCAGACCCATGGCTCGATCGGTTACGTGACGGCAATGCTCGTGGTCTACGGCGTGGGGTTGACCATCGGCAACTGGCTGGGCGGTCGCTTTGCCGATCGTTCGGTCGACAGGACCCTGATCGTGACGCTGGCGGCGCTGACGGCGATCCTCGTCGCCTTCGCCTTTGCCATGCCTTACGCGGGGCCGACGGCCGTGCTGATCTTCCTGTGGGGCATTGCCAGCTTCGCACTGGTGCCGCCGCTGCAGGTGCGTGTGATGAGTGCAGCGGCGGATGCCCCGAACCTGGCATCCTCGATGAACATCGGCGCTTTCAACCTCGGCAATGCCATCGGCGCGGCGCTGGGTGGCGGCGTGATCGCGGCGGGGCTGAGCTTGCCTTTTGTTGCAATCGCTGGAGCCGCAGCATCGGGAGTTGGTTTGCTCGCTGTGCTGATGACCTCTCGAAAGGCATCGTCAAACCATGTCGGGCTTACTGAAGAGCTCTGCAGTGAGATGAGTTGAGGAAGGCATGTTGAAAGCCGGGTAGCCGGGGTGCGATTTGGCGTTGCTCCCTCGACGGTGATCCCTTTGTATGTCATCGAGGGGGCGCCCCGAGGTCCTGAAACAGCGGCAAAATTGGATCGAGCCTACGTGACCCAGGTTAACGTGTCCGAACCGCAGCCCTATGACGTCGGCATGATAGACAATCTTTCGAGCTATAAGCGTCCAGTAGATCCGGGGCTGGATCGCAGCGGCAGCGCGACACTGCGCTTCCGCGCGCCTACAGCACCCGGTCGAGAAGGCCTTCTCTCGCCTTAAGGCGTTGCTAGGGACGATCAGCAAGCTCGTCGACATCTGCTGGCCTGCCGAATGTGCCAATTTCTTCAGCTCTTGCAGGTATGATCCAGGCTGATCGAAAACCGCTCTAGGGACATGCCCAAGATCTCGCTTGAACGGAGGCGCGTACGGGATCATCCTGTCCTTCGCTTCAACAAGCGAGGGAGGTATTTCGTGGCGCACCGTTTCGAGATCCGCAAGAACAAGGCCGGCGAGTTCGTCGCCTATTTCTGCTACAACGCCGAGACCATCTTCTGGACCGAGGGCTATTCGAGCAAGGCCTCGGCGAAGAACGCGATCGAGTCCATCCTCAAGAACGGCCCCGGTGCTGAGGTGGTCGATACCACCACTGGCTGAGGCGTTTCTGCCTTCTGCCGGTCAGGCTGCGGCGGCGAGGGAGTCCGACGTGTCATCCTCGCCGCGTTGCTGCAAGCGTGGCACCACGAAATGCCAAGCCAACAGGACCGGCTCCAGCAGGGCCATGCCCGCAAAGATGCCGAGCAGGCGCCAGGCGGCGGTCTGCATGTCGATGTGGGTGTAATCGTCGGGGCAAGCGCCGTCAGCACGGCGATCGAGAATTGCAGGCCGACGTAGTTGATCTTGTTGTCGCCGTTCTCGATGTGTCGACCCACGACAATGCCCACGCTTAGCCCTGCGACGAGCACGATCAGCGAACCGCCCGCCAGCAGGATCACCGCAGCCGAAACCGCGCCGCCCGCAATGCAGCCGATTGCGCGCTGGTAGAGGCGGCGGCTGACCGGGATCAGGCCGCTCTGGCCAATGCCCGCCACCGGCACGATCATCACCGCCATGATGGTGATCGCCGCCTGCGTCAGTTCGGGCATCTTGGTGAAGGCGTAGATCGCGGGCAGCAGGGCGAGCGCGATGCCGGTCTGCGCGGCGTGGCGCGCGGCAGTCGGGTTCCAGCGCATCCGGTCGGGGCGCGGCTTGCGGTTTTTCAACCACTCGTTGCCCTGCAGGAACGCGGCGATCAGGCTGACGATCGTACAGGCCACGGTGCCCGCGCCGACCTCGACCAGCCGCGTCCGCGCAAATTCGATGGTGTCGAGTGCGGGGTGCGAGAGCTTGTCGAGCAGGATGATCTCGAAGGTCAGGCCGAACAGGAACCAGGCATAGGCGCGGCGCCCGGTCAGCATGCCATAGAGGCCAACGCCGCCGATCACGCCCGCGCTCAGGCACGCGATCAGCACCGATTGCGCGGCCAGCGGCACCAGCACGAGTGCGAGCCCCGCGCCGATCAACGTGCCGACCATGCGCATCACACCGCGGCGGAGCGTCTCGGCAGTATCGCTCTTGAGCAGGATCAGCGCCGAAAGCGCTGCCCACGATACCATCCGCGCACCCGCCCAGTGCGCCAGCACAACGGCGAGCAGCACCGAGGCCACGCAGGCCAGTTCGTCGGCCATGCGCGGGCCGGGCGTGGCCAGCGAGCGGATTTCGCGCACAAGTCTGAGTCGCAGCGTGTCTTGCATCGCTAAGCCTATGGCGATGACGCGTGTGCGTTTAAAGATTACGCGAGTTGCAAACAGTGCAACTCAAATTGGCCTTTTCGCAGATGCAGCATAATCTATGTTGCATCTGCAATATAGGGGCGGCCCGCCGGGGCCTCAGCCCTTCTTTTGTCGCATCTTAGATAAGATGCGAACACAAATCCCCAAAAATCATCATTTTTCACTCGATCTGCTTTCGCATATCACGTTGTCGCGACGACAGGCACGTGACCTGCCCCCACCGAGTGGCCCGATTGGTTTTTTAGTGGATTAAGGCCATCGCCGCCATATCCGGACGGAGGTGGAGCGCAGCGGAACCGGAGGGCGGATATGGCGGTGTCGCTGTTTCTGGTTCCGGTGGTCGATAGCCCAGGCTGCTATGCGGGCGGACGGTGTTGTAATGCCGCCGCCAGGCTTCGATCAGGACCTTGGCCTCGGCGAGGCTGTAGAAGATCTCGCCGCCCGGCAGTTCGTCGCGAAGCGACCCATTGAAGCTTTCGGTATAGCCATTCTCCCATGGTGATCCCAGGGTGATGTAAAGCGTCTTCACACCGATCTGACCCAGCCATTTCTGCACCGCGGTCGCGATAAGTTCGCTGCCATTATCGGACTGTATATGTGCAGGCGGACCGCGCGAGATGAACAGGTCGGCCGGAGCCACCAGAACATCCTCGTGCTTGAGCTGACGGGCAACGATGAGCGCCAGGCATTCCCTGCTGGCCTCGTCAATGATCGTGAGGATACGGAACTTGCGGCCATCATGCGTCCGCCCCTCGACGAAATCGTAGGCCCAGGCATGTCCCGGATACTCAGGCCGCAGGCGGATGCATGATCCGTCGCCCTGCCATAGACGTCCCCGTTTTGGCTGGCGCTGCGGGACCTTGAGCCCTTCGCGCCGCCATATCCGCTCGACCCGCTTATGGTTTACCGTCCATCCCGCATGGCACAGCAACGCTGTCACCCGGCGGTCACCGTAACGACCATATTGCTTCGCCAAGGCGATGATGTCCTCTGTCAACGCCTGCTCGTCATCTGCCCCACGCGGCACCTTGCGCTGCGTAGATCGATGCTGCCCCAGTACCCGGCATATCCGTCGCTCGGATACCGCAAGCTCTCGTCGCACATGATCAATGCAGCGCCGCCGCCGCGCAGGGCTCAGAAGTTTAGCTGCGCTGGCCTTCGGCTCCCTTGGCGGCCTCCTGCAGGATCAGCATGTCCAGCGTCAGGTCCGAGATCGCCCGGCACAGCCGCTGCCTTTCCTTCTCCAGATCCTTCATCCGCCGTGCCTGGTCGGTCTTCAGCCCGCCATATTCCTTGCGCCAGCGATAATAGGTCTGCTCGCTGACACCGATCCGACGGCATGCCTCGGCTGTCGAGCCCTCTGCGCCAACACAATCTCAACTTCACGCAGCTTGCCGATGATCTCTTCCGGCTTGTGCTTCTTGAATGGCATCTGTCGTCCCTTTCGTGGTCCAGACTATCATAGTCTATGGGCCACCCAGCGGGGGCATATCAGCTAATGGGCCTACTTATTCAGTAAAACAGCCGGCTGCACAGGATGATGTAGCGATTGGCCTCACTGTTCGATGCAATAATGGTGTCGCTCCATACCTGTAGTGATCTTGCACAAACCGGCAATATCTTCGATAAATTGCCGCCCAATCGGCATTCTTCGGTCTTTTCGGAAAAGCTGTCTGGCTGTCGGATCGTGTGTCCTCTCCTTGAAGAGCGGCGGCGCGGCCGTGACTGGATGCCTGTTTTGCCCGATCTGATGTAGTTTCGGCTGGGTTTTATATAATAAAATATAGATAGGTGAGCGAAGTGGGTATACAGTATTTAAATATTTGACGTGTCATCGCCGCAATCGAAGTTCGGCTTTCCAACACATTCAATCACCTGCCAGGGGGCGGAGCATGGGATGCTTTCGGGCGTAACAACGCACCTCGGGCATGGCGAAAATTCAACATATACGAGAGACACGCGATGAAGTTGTCTATTCTTGCTGCGGGCGTGGCAGCGGTGGTCGCGAGTCCTGCTATAGCTGATGCTCTGCCCCCAACGTCTATCACGACATCTTCGGGAGCTACCCACACGGTGTATGGGACGATTGCGGCCGCAAACTCACCCGCGCCCGCATCTGGTGCGCCGCGTAATCAGGCTATGCTCTAACAATCATCAGGGACCATTCAGTTGGGGCGGTCATATTCGCAAGCGCTACTTGGGGGGAGCGCTTCTGGCAACGCGGCTGCTTCTCGACCACTTCCGGCGCCATCACCGATGACATTATCATGCGGTATCTCGAGCAACATACCTGCAAGGATGGCTTCAGGCCCGCCTCATGATTTACTGGCGTGAGCCGGTCAGCACTCACACCATAGCCTTGCCGACCGAGGCTCCCCCGTCGATGAACAGGGTCTGCCCGGTGATGAAGGCAGCGTCCTCGCTCATGAGGAAGGCGATTCCGGCGGCGATTTCATCGGGCTTGCCAAAGCGCCCCATCGGCACGCCGGACAGGTAGCGCTTCTCGCCCTCGGAGCCGGGCTGGTTGTTGGCGCGGAACAGTTCCGTCTCGGTGGGGCCGGGGGCCACGGCGTTGACGGTGATCCCGCTGGTCGCGAGTTCCAGCGCCCAGCTGCGCGTGAAGCTGATGAGCGCCAGCTTGGCGGCGGCATAGGCGGTACGTTCGGGCGCGCCGAGGACAGTCAGGCTCGAAATATTGACGACCCGGCCCCAGCGGCGTTCCTGCATGCCGGGAAGAATGGCCTGCACTGCCTGCACGGCGGGGTGGAGGTTGACGCGGAGCACCTCGTCCAGTGAGGCCAGTTCCACCTCGCCCAGCTTCTGGGGCAGAACCAGGCCGACATTGTTGACCACGCCGTCGAAGGCATAGGTTGCGGCAAGGTCGCGCAGTGTCGCCTCGGTGGCCTCGGTGTCGCCAAGATCGAGACGGACGAGCGTGCCGGGAAAAGCGTCCATGGCATGACGCGCGATGCCCACGACGTGGTGCCCGGCATCGGCAAGGCGGTGCGAGAGCGCAAGGCCGATGCCCTTGCTGGCGCCGGTGACAAGGAAGGTACGGGACATATCGGGCTCCTTGAGCGAATACCGGGAGGAAAAGGATACCCCGGACGCGAGAGGGCGAAGGGAACAAGGACAGGTTCGCTGGTCCGGGACATGAAGTTTCGCCCCTGAACGGGCGGGACGCGAATTTTCCGGTCCCGCCCCTGAGATCAGGCGGCGATGGCACTTGCCTTGCGCAGCGCGGGGAGCATGTCTTCGGGCTCGGGACGGAGGGTGTAGTCGGGGTTGACCTCGGCATAGAGGATCGTGCCGTCCTGGCCGATCACGAAGCGGGCGGGCATCGGCAGCGTCCAGCTGGGATCGCCGTTGAATACCGGCAGGTCGTTCTTGAGGCTCATGTAGAGATCGACCAGATAGTCGGGCAGTTCGAAGCGCAGACCGAAGGCGGCAGCGACGTCATTGCGTGTATCCGACAGGATCGGAAACGAGAGTTCGTTCTGGCGAACCGACTTGCGGCTGTTGGGTGCGGTCTGCGGCGAGATCGCAACGAGGCTGGCGCCAAGTTCGGCAAACTGCGGCAAGGCCGCCTCAAGCGCTTGAAGCTCCATGTTGCAGTACGGACACCACACACCGCGATAGAAGCTGACCACCAGCGGCCCCTTTTCCAGCAGCTGGACAGAGGAAATCGGGGTGCCATCGGGATCATTGAGGGTGAAGGCGGGCGCCTTGTCTCCGGCCTTGAGCGCGCGGGCGGCCGCGCCAGAGGCGATCAGTTCGGCAGTGGCGCGGCGCATCGTCGCGATCACTTCGGGCGGCACGCTGTAAGGCGGCTTTCCGGCTTCGAAATCGGCCTTGAAGGCATCGAGTTTGGCTTGCAGTGTCATGATACAGGGTCTTTCTTGCTAGGGTTGGTGGAAGGGTTCTGTCGCGCCGCGCGCGGCCATGGCAGCCGCGGCGGGCGGCTAGGCATCATTCCGCTGCGGAATGTTCGAAGGCGCTGCGGCGCTTCGGATAGTCGGTGTAGCCATGGGCGCCCCCGCCGTAGAAAGTGCTGCGATCATAGGCGTTGAGCGGGGTGCCCTCGCGCAGTCGCTCGGGCAGGTCAGGGTTGGCGATGAAGGCGCGTCCGAAGGCCACCGCATCGGCATCGCCTGCCTCCAGGATCGCCTCGGCGCCCGGTCCATCGAACCCGCCGGCTACGATGATCGTGCCGCGGAACGCGGTGCGAAGGTGGCGAGCGGCAATCGGCTCGGCCTCGGCGATCAGTTCGGTGCCGCGAATGCGCGGTTCGACGACATGGAGATAGGCGATCCCCAGCGCATCGAGCCGCTCCGCCACATACCCGAAGGTCGCAGCCGGATTGCTGTCGTGCATCGAACCATACGTGCCGCTGGGGCTAAGTCGTACCCCCACCCGGTTGGCGCCGAACACCCCGATCGCTGCCTCGGTCGCTTCCAGCAGAAAGCGTGCGCGGTTTTCGATCGGTCCTCCGTAATCGTCGGTGCGCTGATTGGTGCCGTCCTGCAGGAACTGATCGGGCAGGTAGCCGTTGGCGCCGTGGATCTCGATACCGTCGAACCCGGCGGCCTTTGCCCGCGCCGCGCCCTCGCCGAAGCGGGCGATGATGGCGGGAATTTCGTCCCTCTCAAGCGCGCGCGGCATCGAGAAGGGAACCTCGCCGTCCGGTCCATAGGCATGGCCCTGCGCGGGGATCGCGGACGGCGCCACCGGAGCCTTGCCGCCCGGCTGCAGCGATACATGTGACTGGCGCCCGACATGCCACAGTTGCATGACGATCCGCCCACCCTTGGCATGGACCGCTGCGGTCACGCGGCGCCAGCCTTCGATCTGCGTATCGTCGTAGATGCCGGGTGCGCCGGCATAGCCGTAGCCTTCGCGCATCACCGGCGTCGCTTCCGAAACGATCAACCCGCCCTGGCTGGCGCGCTGAGTATAGTATTCAACCATAAGGTCGCTCGGCAGGTCGCCGGGATCGGACCGCATGCGGGTCAGCGGGGCCATGATCACACGGTGGCCAAGTTCCAGCGCACCGGCCCGCAAGGGTGTGAAAAGTTTGGACATGGAGGTTCTCCTTGGGGATGTCGAAACGCCGCTCAGTCCTGTGGAACCAGCGCTTCCGTGCGGACGATGGCGCGCTGCACGGCAGGGCGGCTTTCGATCGCGGCGTACCAGCGGGCCACATGGGGCGTCTGGTCGAAGTCGATGCCGGGAAAAGCGCGGCGCCACAGCCAGCCGAAGTGCGCGATGTCGGCGATGGTGAAGCTGTCTCCGGCGACGAAAGGCCGTTCCGCCAGAACCGCATCGAGCAGGCTCAGCGTGCGGTGCGCCTCAGCCGAGAAGCGCTCGATCGCGATCGGCTGCGGCTCGGCAGCGAAACGCAGGAAGAAGCCAGCCTGTCCGAACGCGGGGCTGAGGGCAGAGGCGTGGAAGAACAACTGTTCGAACACACGGGCGCGGCCTTGCGCGTCGGCGGGGATAAGTCTGCCGCTCCGTTCGGCCAGATGGACGAGGATGGCGGCGGATTCGGTGAGGACGAAACCATCGTCCACCAGCACCGGCACCTTGCCGTTGGGGTTGAGCGCAAGGAAGGCGTCGGCCTTCTGCTCGCCCTTGCGGACGTTGACGGGGTGCAGCGTGTAGTCGAGGCCGAGTTCCTCGAGCGCGATGGGAACCTTGACGCTGTTGGGCGTCGCAAAAGCATAGACGTCGATCATGGACGATGTCCTTTGGGCGCGGCGCGCAGGCGCCGGATGACAGGAGCGGCAGCGATCATCAGCGCGCCGATCGCGTTGCCGGTGTCGAGAAACACCACCGCGCCATCGAACAGCGATGGGATGCGGTGCAGGCGGGATAGACAGGCGAGCATGACGGCAGCCCTTTGGCGAATAACCTGCCCCGGACCGTCCGAAGCAGCAGGCTCCAGATGCCTCGGCGGTGCTGGACATGGCAGATGGCATGCGGCAATAGGCTTCATTCCAATCGGGAATGAGGGGCGCCGCGATGGACCGCTTTCAGGCGATGACGACTTTCGTGCGGGTGGTGGATACCGGATCGTTTTCCGCTGCTGCGCGCCAGCTGAACGTCGGACAGCCCGCCGTGTCCAAGACCGTCGCCGCGCTGGAAGACCGCCTGCAGGTCCGCCTCCTGATCCGCTCGACGCACGGCCTGACGCCCACCGAGGCGGGGGTACGCTTCTACGAACGCGCGAAGGCTGCCGTCGCCGAAGCAGACGAGGCCGAACTGGCCGCGCGCGGTGCCGGATCGGGGCTGGCGGGAACGCTGCGCGTTTCGGCGGCAACTACCTTTGCACGCATCCATATCGTGCCGTTGCTCCCGCGCTTCCTGGAGATGCATCCCGATCTGGCAGTGGACGTGATCCTCGATGACCGGGTGATCGATCTGGTGGCGGAAGGGGTAGACGTATCGTTGCGCATGGGGGCACTGCCCGATTCCTCCGCGGTCGCGCGCAAGCTGGCAACCGGCGCGCGCTCGGTGCTCGCCACGCCCGCCTACCTTGCCCGCGCCGGCACACCGACCAGCCCCGCCCAGCTCGCCGAGCACCAGGCCGTGGTCTACAGCCAGCTCGCCAATAGCTGGAGCTTTACGCGTGCGGGCGCACAAGTCTCGGTTTCGGTGAGCGGCAGGGTTCGCCTCAGCGCCGCAGAGGGGCTGCGTGTGGCGGTGTTGGCGGACATGGGACTGACGATCGCGTCGGACTGGATGTTCTCGCCCGAGCTGGAAAGCGGCGCGGTGGTCAGGGTGTTGGAGGATTGGTCGCTGCCCCGGCTGGATCTGTGGGCAGTGTTCCCGAGCGGGCGGATGGCGAGTGCGAAGGCGCGGGCCTTTGCCGAATTCGTGCAGGTGGAGATGAACGCGGGGCAGTCGGCAAACGAAGGGCATTCCATTGAGGCATAAGCGCTATCGCCACACGGCTTCCTCCGCAATTTAAGGGAATGGCCTAGCTGGGGGGCACGCCGACCGATCACGGTGCGGCCCCAACCGAGGAGCCTTCTCATGTCCCGCTTTGAAACCTACCGCGATGCCTTCCCCCATGCCCGCCTGACCCGCAAGGACAATGGCGTTCTCGAAGTCTCCCTGCACAGCGATGGCGGCAAGCTGATCTTCGATGGCCATGCCCACGAGGAATTCGTCGACCTGTTCCATGCCATCGGCGAGGACCGCGACAACCGCGTGGTCATCCTGACCGGCAGCGGCGATGCGTTCATGGATACGATCAGCCCCGAGGGCTTCGATTTCTTCACTCCCACCGGATACGACAAGATCCTGCGCGAAGGGCGCAAGGTGCTCTCCAACCTGCTAGACATCGAAGTGCCGATGATCACCGCGCTCAATGGCCCGGTGCGGCTGCACAGCGAATATGCGCTGCTCACCGACGTGATCCTCGCCACGCCCGAAACGGTGTTTCAGGACAAGCCGCACTTCGATTTCGGCATCGTTCCGGGCGATGGCGTGCACCTGCTGTGGCCCGACGTGCTCGGCTCGATCCGCGTGCGCTATTTCCTGCTCACCCGCCAGGAACTGGACGCGCAGACCGCGAAGGACTGGGGCGTGGTCAACGAGATCGTACCCGCCGATCGTCTGCTGGCCCGTGCCCACGAAATCGCCGATGGTCTCGCTGCGCTGCCCCCGCTGACCAGCCGCTACACCCGTATCGCGCTGACCCAGCGCCTGCGTCGCCTGATCGACGAAGGCACCGGCTATGGCCTCGCGCTCGAAGGCATTAGCGCCGCCCAGGTCGCCCGTTCGATGGGCGCTACCTGATCATACCTGAGCTGCATGGACATTCCACGACGCCACGGTTGCGCGCGTGGTTTCGCAGTAGATCATGCTGGCGATTTTGCGCAGACCTGTCTCAAGAGTGCCGCCAACCTCTATGATGCGGCCCTGCTTGATCTGTGTCTGCCGGGAGGTGGCGGGCATGATCTGCTAACCCGTTGGCGCGCAAGCAGGTGTGACATGCCTGTGCTCATCATGACTGCACAGGGCGGATGGAGCGACAAGGCGTCCGGATTCGAGGCGGGCGCTGACGATTACATCGTGAAACCGTTTCTGGCGCGGGAGCTGGAGTTCCGGTTGCCCGCACAGATCCGCCGCGCCAAGGGCACCGGTCGCGCGCGCGATGTATGCGGGCGGTTGGGGTAAGATCCGGGATCGGGCGAGTTCGACCTCGACGGTGCCTATCTCGACCTGACGGCGTTCGAATGGCGTATTCTCACGGCACTGATGCATCGCAAGGGACGGCTTGTGCCCCGTGATGAACTTCTGGGCAGCATCTACGAAGAGGGTAGCGAGCCTTCGCATGGATCATTGGAGGTCACGATCGGGCGGCTTCGTCAGAAGATCGGGCGAGACCTGATCCGGACTGTGCGAGGACGCGGCTATGGCCTCGGGGGCGGAACCGGCATGATCCGGCTGCTTGGTTCTCTGCAGGGGCGTTTCCTGCTTATCTCGCTGGTGAGCGGGCTGGGCGCACTGGCCATCGCCGGATGGGCGATCGGTGAGGTGATCCGCGATGTGGTGATGGACGGGGCAGAGGAAATCTTCGCTGCACGGCAGGATCGTCTTCAGAACGCGGTTGATGTCTCGGGTGTGTTTCATCCCGACCGTGTCATGTTCCTTCGTGAATTTTCGGAAGATCCCGGCGTCTGGGGCTGGGGCGTGAAGACGCCTCGCGGTGTCTGGCGCGGTGGTATGACACGGGTGAAGGTGCTGGAAATGGCGCGTTCGGGGTCGGAAGGCGGCGGTCATCTTCAGCTTGCGCGAGGGCAGACACCCAGCGGGCGCTCGGTCCATATCCGCATGTGGGGCGGGGCCAGTCACAAGGGCCAGTCGTTGGCGATCCTGTTGATCGGTTCCGACGCCCATTTCCAGAATCCGTTCGAGAGATCACGCGCCCGTTTATGGGTGGCGCTCGGGATTTTCGCGATGTGCCTGATCGCGCTTGTCGCGGTCCAGTTACGCTATGGATTTGCCCCCGTCCGCACGCTCAGGCGGGATATGTCGGACGTGCGTGCCGGGCGCATCCGATTATCATCACTGGCACCGAGGATACCAAGGCCACGCCGTGGAACGAAAAATGTGTGCCGGTCTGGGAAACGGCCGGTGCCCGCGTCGTCCGACCTGCCGAAAGGCTGGATCCGGACCTGATTTTCCCGATTGGAGCTCAGCAGCGTCTTTCGACGAAAATTGAGGAGTATCTCGCCCAAGGTGGAAATATCACATTCCTGACTTTTCAGGGCGTCGATCACATGGGATCGGCTCGTAAATTCTTCTATATCGAGGCAGTCCGCAAGTGGCTGTTCGACCAACGACTGGGCGTGTAGTCGCGAGCAACCGCTTGCGACTACGTGGATTTTCGAGAAATTTCATCCCCATCGCGCTGTCCGGCGAGATGGGGCAACTGCACGCAAAAGTGTGCCGGCACTTGCCCTGTTGAACGCCAATGTATTCCCTATAGGTCTGGCAGAGGTTTCTTATGTCAAAGCCATGATTTATATGAATAATTTTGTTATCGTGCGGTTTTAATTACGCGCCATTCTCAGGAAGATTGCTGATAGAATCGATCTTTAGGGAATTTCGCAGGTGAGGCTGGTTTCGTCGGCCAGTCTTGATGCTGCGCAGGTTGTTCAGCGGCCCCGCCTCTGCGCAACGAAGCCCACCTGACTGGAAAATGCTCTAGCTGGAGCCGCGCCCCTCTTCGTGAACGACCTGATACACTTTCATGGCGCCCAATCGTGGATCGTGCAGGGGCTTGAGCCATGCGGGCACGTTTCCAGCGGATAGCTGCGCCATCATTCCGTCTGGAGCCGCCTTGCTGTAAAGTTGCGGCTCCGAGATGCCGGGGCAATACAGCACGTAATCACTGCGATAGGCTTGTACGATCTTGTAGGCTTCCTGCGGACGTCCCATCCAGAACCGAATGACGTCGTTCATGGCGATCTTGTTGCGATGATGGCTACTGGCCACGACTGTCACGTCCGTAGAAAACAGCAGGGCTGGCCCGATATCCAGCGGAGCCAGCACGTTTCGACCTGAATGCAGGCCGTCAATAACGGCGCCGATCTGTTCCAGTCGACGGGGCAAAAGGCATGCCTCTTCCCGTTGTGAAAGGATATTGTCCTGTTCTGCAGTGCTTTTCTTCACAAGGGACGACCAATTAAAGAAAATGGCCGGGGCAACGAGCGACAGGGTCGCGACAGTGGCTATAATTCGCGCAGGAGGGGATGCAATTTTCCGGGCCCGTATCAACAGGCTGTTTACAGCAAAGGACGCCGGAGGAATTGTCACGATCGTCGCGACACAGGACGCCCGCTCGACGAGCATGGATATCCCGACGGCAAGGCCCATGAGCGCCATGTACATGGCGCAGTTACCACGATGTTCCGGATAGGTGCGCCACAACAAGACCAGGCCCAAAATGCCGACCGGCAACAGCGCCAGCATTTTTTCGACTACCTGAGCGGACTGGTCCCAGATGGGAAGGCCCTCTGCAACGTGTTCATACCAATAACGGTGAACGAGCGGCGGCAGATCGTTAAAGGCTCCAGTCACGCATTGCGGTGCAGGGGCCGCAAGAATGACCGCGCAAACACAGGCCGTTGCAGCCAGCCCCAGAAAGCATGCAAGCGGGCCGGTCGCGATTTTCCGTGTCAGGGATGTTCCCAGCGCTGCGGCTGCGAATGTCGCCAGATGAAAGGCAGACAGAGAGTCGCACCATACCTCGAAGCCTTGCGGAAGGCGTGTCGCCATCCACAGGGCACCGGCTGTCAATGCAAGGGCCCATGTGGCGCTTTCCATGCGCAAGCCGTCGCGATCTCCCTCGCGCTGGAAGACCCATCCCAGCCCCAGTGCCATGATCGTCCCGACGACCATCGGCAGACCTTCCATCGATATGACAAGCCAGGTTGCCGCGCTCGCGCCCAGAAGCCAGCCGCCGCGTCGGCTATCCGCCGAAAAGGCCCCGACCATCATCAAGCCGGCGCAAACCGCCTGCCAGGCATGATGATCCACTCGGTAGAATTGGAATTGGGGAACGACCGTACCGGCCAGAAGGGTCATCACGCAGGCGATCAGGGCCTCGCGCCGCCCGAAAAGGCTGTCGACAAGGCGTGCGAGCACCATGATGAGCAGCAATAGCGTCAGCATCGGCACTATGGCCGCTGCGAAGATTTCCGCTTTGGCTTCCCCCATCCAGGGGCGCAGGATTTCGATGAAAAACGCAATCGGCAGATCGACCAGGCGCGACCAGTGCATCGGCACGCCGCTGGGAACGTTCATGCGATACTGCGAGACATCGAACCAGCCTTGTCCATTCACCCAGTCTCGGACTTCAACCATGCGCAGCAGATCGTCAGGGTCGGGAAATCGCAGATCGGCGATCTGTTTCCATGACGCGAGAGCAAGAGCGATTACGCTCCCGATCCAGACGGGCAGGACAACCTTGAGAAACAGGCCGGATCGATCTCGCGCAGAAGGTGAACTGCCTTCCGCTTTCGGCAAAAAGGTCAAATTTATCCCTTTGCTCAAATTGTGTTCGTCATCGGACGAAATACGACATGCTTGCGAAGCCACCACGTCGCTTGAAAGCTGAGGGCAATCGCCAGCAGTTTTGCTGTTCTTGGATCCCAGCCTGCTTGTGTGCAGGCCCATATCGTGCCGACTGTGATGCCCAGGCCGACCAATGCCGAGCCGGCAAAGCCTAAGCGCTGGCGTCTGCGTTTTTCGCCTCTGGGCGCAAGCCGGTCTTTGAAAACGACCTGGCTGGAGCCGATCCAGTGCCCTAAAAGTCCAGCCAGATAACCGATGGCGCCTGCGACGGTGGAAGGTATCGTCAGCCAAAGCAGGGCCAGAAAGCTTGCCGTATCTACGGCAAGCGCCCCGACGCTGATAATCACGTAGCGAAAATAGCCCGCTCGCAGGATCCGCCATGACGAAACTGTCATAGCCGAAGGCTCCCGACCGAAATCATGGCGGATCGGATTCACTTTTCAGGCTGCCCGGATGATCTGCGATGGCACCATGCGGTGCGATTGCAACGCGGCGGCGCGGTCGGCGCCGATGGGCGAACGGCTTTCCTCTCGCGTCATGCTCTCAAGACGGAGGCGCTGCCCTTCGTTGCCGCTTTCATGATACTCGGCGTCTTCGTTGACATTCCAGACGTTATGGATGCGTTTGCCCGCCACGATGTTCTCCACCGTCAGAATGGCGGTCATCATCGCGTGATCCTGGTTGTTGTAGCGATGCATGCCGTTGCGACCGATCATGTGCAGGGTGGGATATCGGCCTTCCAATTCGTCGCGCATGGCTGCCACGTTGTCCGAATAGCTATCGTCATAGACCGGATAGGCCTTTTCCTGCCGCACGACACACCCGCCGACCACGCTAGCGGGATCGACGAGCCCGAGTATATTCATTTCGGCTTTTGCCAGCTCGATCAGATCCTCATCGGAGGATGACCACAGGCCATCTCCTTCGAAGCAGAAATACTCAAGGCCCACACAGGCCATTGCAGGGTCCGGCACCATTTCGGGGGACCAGCTGCGAAAGTTCTGGATACGGCCGACCTTGACCTTGGAATCGTGGATATAGATCCAGTTGTCGGGAAACAGATCGTCCGAACGGATCATCAGGGCAACTGTCAGGAAGTCTCTGTATTTGAGATGCGATGCTTCCATGGTCGTTTCCGGCAAGGGGTGAAGGCGAGAAGCCAGTTCACGCATCGGTGCCGAACTGATGACGTGCCTGGCATGGATCAGCGCTTCGCTGCCGTCTTTGCGGCTTGTCGTAACGCACCAGTTCCCCGCCGCGTCTTGCGCCAGCTGCTTCAATGAATGCCCCATCAGGACGTCGTTGCCGCCTTCCAGAACATGGTCGCGGGCGGCGTCCCACATCATGCCCGGCCCAAGACGGGGGTAGCGGAATGTTTCCAGAAGGGTCTTCGCCTGCCCGTTCATCCCGTCGTTGGTGCGTCGGTTGAGGCCCAGGGAGCGTTTCAATCCATCCAGCACTGCCTTGCCAAGGCTCAACCCCTTGATTCGTTGAGCCGCCCAATCCGCCGACATTTCATCGCACGGCATGCCCCAGACTTTTTCAGTGTAGGTCTTGAAGAAGATGGAATAGAGCTTCCAGCCGAACTGACTGGCTGTCCAGTCCTCAAAGCTGCGAATAGTCTTTCTGGGAAAGATTTGCGCCTTGGCGTAGCTCAACATGCAAAGGGTCGAGCGCCAGACACCCAGGTTCCAAAGAGCCTCGAAAGCCCGCAAGGGATAGCTGTAGAACTTTCCTTCGTAATAGATTCTGCTCATGCGGGGGCGCTGGATAAAGTCATCGGGCAAGATCTCGTTCCAGAGATCCACGACTTCCTGACTTTTTGAGAAAAACCTGTGGCCGCCGATGTCGAAACGAAACCCCTCGTGTTCGACGGTCCGGCTTATGCCGCCCACATAGCGTTCATCGCGCTCGATAACGGTTACGCGATATCCCAGTTTCGTGAGCTTGTAGGCAGCCGTCAGGCCTGCAGGGCCGGCTCCGATAATCGCAACATCGACAGGATTCTGAAAATCCGAATTCATAACGCCCCCAGACAATCGACGGATCCGATCTTGGCGATTTATCCTTAAATAATGCCTAATTCGAAAGGCGAGGGCGCGTACGGGATTTCCTTTTCGGCAGTGATTTCAAGGATGACATGATGGGTGCGCCTGCGGCGTGCGCCATCTGCTATGCCGATTGCGATCAAGCATCGACATAAGTCGATACGATGCGTCCGACTTTGAGAGTTGGGGGCATGGGCGGGTGCCGAACCGCAAAGGCTCCCGCATGCATTTTTCAGACGGGCTACCAGATGTTCCTTATTCGGGATCGTTCAGCATACGGGTGACGAGTTGCAGCCAGTCTTCGAGCAAGGCGCGGAAGTATTCGGGGCGATCAAACAATACAGTCTGCACACCCATGCCGCGCAACAGCGACATCGTAAGGCGCACAGCACTGTCCAACTTGCGGTCTTCCACATCGCTGCCGCGGTTGAGGATATAGAAGCAGTCGTCCACCTGCTGGTGAAAGCGCTCCGTCACCGGGGTCAGCGCGTCGCGCAGTTCGTGGTCGGTGCGCGAGGCGACGATAAGCTCGATCGTGACCGCAAAAAGCTGACCTGAGAAATACCGGTCCCACAAGTGGCGAAACACCGTTGCCGGGTCGGAGTGGCGTTCGCGGATGCGCTCGGTCTGCGCGCGCAGGTCCAGGATCAGCGCGTCGAGCATATGCGTCATCGCGGCCTGAAACAGCAGGCTCTTGGTCGGGAAGTGATGCCCTTGCGCGCCGCGCGATACGCCAGCGCGTGCCACGATGCGATCCATTGTGGCGCCCGTGCATCCCAGTTCTGCAATGCATTCCACCGTGGCATCCAGCAGCTTGCGGCGAGTTGCCAGGCTGCGCGACTGCTGCGGCGCGGGTGAAGATGCGACGGGAGTTTGCGTTGCGGATGATATGCGGGACGGTTCCATCCTGCTCTCCCGTGGCTTTGCGGATATATCGGTCATCGTTGGCGACATGGGTCGCAGAACTGTGTCTCAATGGCAACGCTTGATTGCGTTTATACCCAAAAATCAATCTCGTCAGCCTGCTCATGAACTGGTCCAATCAGACTGATATTGGCTGTTCGATGGCATTTGCTTGCGACATCTCGCTCTCCGGCGATATATTTGCAAAACAAAACCGATCTGATGAGACTGTTTTGCGCTGGACAGCGCATGACGAATCTGTAACACCGTCAAAAGCAGTCTGACCAGACTGTAAATGAGGTTCAAGGGGATAAGCATGACGGGGAAAACCATGCGCCGGTTCGGCGTCGCACTCTCGCTGCTGCTCGGGACGGTGAGCACGGCAGCCATGGCACAAACGGCGACGGACACCGCGCCGCCGGCGGACGCGGCGGGCGGCGACATCGTCGTTACTGCGCAGAAGCGCGCCGAAACGGTGAACACCGTGCCGCTGGCCGTCACCGCTGTCGGGCCGGAGCAGCTCAAGGCCGCCAACGTTACCGACGTGAAGGGCCTGACCGCCGTGGTCCCCGGCCTGCAGATCCAGACCGTGGGCGTCGACAGCTTCGTGGGTGTCGCCATTCGCGGCATCTCCAACCGCAGCTATTCGCCCGCTGCGAACTCGGCGATCTCGACTTATGTCGATGGCGGCTATGTCGATCTGCCGGTCGGCTTTTCGGAAAGCCTCTATGACCTTGCACGCGTGGAAGTGCTGCGCGGTCCGCAGGGCACGCTCTACGGCCGCAGCGCCACCGGCGGCAACATCAACATCCTGACGGCCGATCCCGAGAACAAGTTCGATGCCTCGGCCGATGCATCGTATGGCAGCTTCAACGACGTCGCCACGCATGCGATGGTCAACGTTCCCGTGACCGACACGCTCTCTATCCGCGCGGCGGGAATGATGCACCGCAGCGACGGCATGTTCGACACGCAGGGCACCACCTCGCGCAACTATGGCGCGGCGGACAGCTTCGGCGGTCGTCTGACGGCGCTGTGGAAGCCGTCGAGCCGCTTCAAGTGGCGCCTCCAGCTGGACCAGTACGACAACAAGGGCACGCCCGGCCTCTCGGTGCTGACCGGTGCCGATGCCAAGCCCGTCAACGGCCTTTCGCCCTACAAGCAGCCGGTCTACAGCGATCCGGAACCCTACAACAAGATCATCAGCACCGCCGTGCGCTCGCGCATGGACTGGGATGCGACAGATGACCTGTCGATCAGCTATGTCGGCACCTATCAGGATATCCGCGCGGCCTATCGCTGGGTGACGACGGGTGATGCCGATGCGCCGGACAATCCCGGCTGGCAGCAGGCCTCGGCCTATAACTCGAAGGCCACCTTCCACGAGATCGATGCGTCCTATTCCAAGGGCCGTTTCAAGAACGTGATGGGCGGATCGTTCTTCTACGAGAAGATCAAGGATCCGGGCAGCGCCGCCGTCTATGCCGCGATCGATTACGTCTATTACTCGCCCAAGGGTGCCGACATCACCAAGCGTAGCTGGGGCGTGTTCGATCAGGCTTCGTACGAAATCCTGGATCACCTGACGCTGACCGGCGGCGTGCGCTATTCCAAGGACTATCAGGCCCAGGGCGCCTCGCTCACCTATTCCTGCGCGCTCAGCGCCTATCCGGTGACGAACTTCTCGCAGGTCTACAACCTCACCGCGACCACGCCGGGATGCTACGGCGCCTCGACCGGAGCTTCGGGTTCGGGCAGCTGGGACAAGGTGACGTGGAAGGCCGGTCTGGATTACCAGATGACGCCGACGACGCTGATCTACGCCTCGGCGATCAGCGGCTACAAGCCGGGCGGTGTCCAGCCTGCCGCGCCCGACGGTGTGTCCAAGACCTACAACCCCGAAGATGTCGTCAGCTACGAAGCCGGTGTGAAGACCCGTCTGCTGGACGACAAGCTGACTTTGCGGGCGGCGGCTTTCTGGGTGGACTACACCAATCTGCAGGTGTTCCAGGTGGCCTCGACCACGTCGGGCGTCAGCCTCGTCACCTTCAATGCCGCCAAGGCGCGCAGCCGCGGTGTCGAGCTGGAAACCACCTGGGAAATCAGCCCGGTCGATCACTTCAGCGGCTTCATCAACTACCTCGACGCCACGTACACCCAGTACACCAACGGCATCGACGGTCGTGACAGCAGCGTGATCCCCAGCCTGACCGGATATCAGCTTCCGCAGGCGCCGCACTGGCAGATGCGCGGGCAGTATTCGCATGACTTCCTGCTGGGCAACGGCGGCAAGATCACGCCGATGGCGGCGGTCTATTTCCAGACCGAGAGCTTCACCGAGGCCAACAACGTCAGCTGGTATCGCGTCGCGCCCTACACCAAGACGACGCTGACCCTCACCTGGACCGATCCCACCGACAAGTGGCAGGTCTCGGCCTTCGTCGACAACCTTGAGAACAACAAGGTCCGCACCGGCGACTGGGCAAGCTCGGGCGAGGTCTATTCCGACTTTGCACCGCCGCGCACCTGGGGCCTGCGCGCGTCTTGGCATTACTGAGACCCACCCTTGGCCGGGGCCGCTTTTCCGTAGCGGCTCCGGCCCCCTTTCGATATCCTGACGGGAGCGCCCGAGATGATCCGCAAACTGTCCCTGACTCTGCTCGCGGCGACCACGCTTTGCGCAGGCGCATCGGTTGAAGCTGCTCCGAAGGCGCCGACCGTGAAAGTTCAGCAGGGTGTTCTGTCGGGCACCGTCGATCAGGGTATCACCAGTTTCAAGGGCATTCCCTATGCCGCGCCGCCGGTCGGGCCGCTGCGCTGGCGCGCACCGCAGGCCCCGGCGCACTGGCAGGGCGTGCGCCGCGCCGACAGGTTCGGCTTCATCTGTACCCAGCCCGATATTCCCGGCGGCCCCGGCCTGCCGCAGAGCGAAGACTGCCTGACGCTCAACGTCTGGAAGCCATCGGCACCCGCAAAGGGGAAGCGCCCGGTGATGCTGTGGATCCACGGCGGCGGCAGCTTCATGGGGGCGGGCTCCGACCCGCTCTATGACGGCAGCGCACTGGCGCGCGAAGGCGTGGTGGTGGTGTCGATCAACTACCGCCTCGGTGCGCTGGGATACTTCGTGCATCCGGCGCTGAGCGGGGCTGCTGCGGACGTGAAGGCGGATGGCGGGATGCTTGCCAATTACGGCCTGATGGACCAGCTTGCCGCGATGCGCTGGGTGAAGCGCAATATCGCCGCGTTCGGTGGCGATCCCGCCAATGTGACGATTTTCGGGGAATCCGCAGGCGGCTGCTATGTCGATATGTGGATGACCTCGCCCGTGGCGCGCGGGCTCTTTGCCAGGGCGATCACCGAATCCTGCCCCGGCTTCATCGAGAGCCGCACCATGGCCGAAGGCACGCAGCGCGGCGAGGCGCTGGCCAGGGCGCTCGGCGTCGAGGGTGCGGGGCCTGAGGCGCTCGCTCGCCTGCGCGCGCTCCCCGCCGCAGACTTCGTGACCAGGGCGGCGATCAAGGGCACCTATCCTTTCATAGATGGGAAGATTGTGCCCGAAGATCCGTTCCGGGCAGCGCAGGCAGGCCATGCCGCACGCGTGCCGTGGCTGATCGGCTCGAACAGCTTCGATGCCAGCTATCTGCCCTATTTCGGTGTCGATATCTCCAAGCCGCTGGCCGCGTATACGCCCGCCGACCAGTCGCGCATTCTGGCGGCCTACACGCCGCCCGGTGCCGATGATGTGGCGAAGCACCGCGCACCGATGGCGTTCCTTTCCGACATGGTGATGGGCGCGAGCGACCGCTTGTTCGCGACGCAGGCTGCGGCTGTCGGCGCGCCGACGTGGATCTACAGTTTCCGCTACGAAGGTTCCGCCACAAAGCCGGATTCGCTGGGCGTTCCGCATGGCGGCGAACTGCCATACGTTTTCGGCAATGCCGGACAGGGCATCGCGCTGGTGAGCGCAAAGGATCATGCGGTGTCGTCCGAGGTGCGCCGCGTCTGGACCGACTTCGCCAAAGGCCGCCTGCCGCTCGCGCAATCGTGGAGCAGCGCGCGTCGGACGCTGGTGTTCGGCACCGATGGCACACTTTCCACGCCGCAGGACTACCACCGCGCCCGGCTCGATCTGGCGACACCTTTCGCGCGCGACAATGCGGGGCGATGGGACCCGTGAGCCCGACCGGCCCCACTCCGAACACTTTGAATATCAAGACGAATGGAATTGACGACGTGACTGTTTCTCCTGCCGCCCCCGGCGACGAATACGCGCAGAGCCTGGAGGCGCGCGGGATGCCCGCATTGCCTGCCGCGCCCGCGCGCGACCGGGGCGAAGGACCGTTCGAGCGGCTGGTGCTGCGCGGCGCCACGGTGATCGACGGCACCGGCGCGCCGCCGTGGGGGCCGGTGGATATCGTCGTCGAGAACGGACGGATTACCGGGCTGCACGCGGTGGGCGTCCCCGGCCGCGCGATCAATCCCGAGCGTCGTCCGGGCGCGGGAACGCGCGAGATCGACTGCCACGGCAAGTTCGTGACGCCGGGCTTCGTCGATGCCCATGCCCATATCGGCTGGCCCGCCCATGCTGCGCGCGGCGCCCAGCCTCGGGCAGACTACATCTACAAACTGTGGCTGGCACACGGCGTCACCACCGTTCGCGAGATGGGCTCGATCAACGGCCTTGGCTGGTCGCTGTCGGAAAAGGCGCGCGCGGCAAGCCACGAGATCGCGGCGCCGCGCCTGCTGGTCCATGCCTATTTCCCCGCCGTCAACGACATGCTCAAGACCATCCATTCGCCGCAGCAGGCGCGCGAATGGGTGCAGGGCATCGCGGCACGCGGCGCGGACGGCATCAAGTTCTTCGGCGGCGCACCCAGCCTGATGCGCAGCGCGATCGAGGAAGCGAACGCGCTGGGTCTGCGCACCGGCTGTCACCATGCCCAGCAGGCAGTGGGGCGCGCTAATGCCATGACCACGGCGAAGTGGGGCCTCACCAGCGCCGAGCATTTCTATGGCCTGCCCGAAGCGCTGTTCGACGACCGCCTGCTTCAGGCCTACCCGGCGGACTACAACTACGCCGATGAATATATGCGCTTTTCCGAGGCGGGGTTCGGCTTCCACCTTGCCGCGCAGCCGGGCTCGGATCACTGGAACAAGGTGCTCGACCAGTTCCTTGAACTGGATTTCACGTTTGTGCCGACGCTGGGCATCTACGACGCCAACCGCGACCTGATGCGCGCGCGCCGGGCAGACTGGCATGACGAATACACATGGCCCGGCCTGTGGGATTCCTTCCAGCCCGATCGCGGCGCCCATGGCGCGCACTGGTTCCGCTGGTCGACGGCGGACGAGATCCGCTGGAAGCAGAATTACCAGCTGTGGATGGCCTTCATCAACGCCTACAAGAATCGCGGCGGCCGCGTGGCTGCGGGCAGCGACAGCGGTTTCATCTTCCAGACTTATGGCTTCGGGTTCGTGCGTGAACTGGAAATGCTGCAGGAGGCGGGCTTCCATCCGCTCGAAGTGCTGCGCGCGGCGACCAGTCAGGGTGCCGACCTCATGGGGCTGGGCGACGAGATCGGCGTGATCGACGTGGGGCGTGTGGCCGACCTGCTGGTGCATGACGTCAATCCGCTGGCCGACTTCAAGCAGCTCTACGGCACTGGCGCGATGCGTCTGGATGACGAGAACGGCGGCGGCACCGTGTGGCAGCGCGCGCTGCGCTACACGATCCGCGAAGGGCTGGTCTACGACGTGGCCGAACTGCTGGCAGACGTGCGCGACATGGTGGCGCAGGAACGCGAAAGGCTGGCGGCGCAGTGATCGAGGGGCTCCCGCGCGCGCCGATCGGCTCCGATCCGATCGAGGTGGTGCTGGTGACGGGCTTCCTCGGCACCGGCAAGACCAGCCTGATCCGCGCGGCGCTGGAAAGCGTCGATACCGCGCGTACCGGGGTGATCGTCAACGAAGCGGGGGATACCGATTTCGACGGTATCCAGATCGCCGAGGCGACCGGCGGCATGTCGGCCATCCGCATGCTGGGCAACGGTTGCCTGTGCTGCGAGGCGCAAGACGATCTGGCCGAGGCGATCCGTGCGCTGGTAGCGCGCCATCTCGACCTGACCGGCCTGCCCAGCGAGCGGATCATCGTCGAGGCGAGCGGCCTTGCGCGTCCGGGCCGCCTGCTGCGCCAGTTCCAGCAACTGCGCGAGCTTCCCTTGCGCGTGCGGGTGGTGGCGACCGTCGATGCCATGCTCATCGCCGATCCCGAACGCCATGGCGAGATCGCCGCGCAGTGGGCTGCGGCGGGAACGCTCGTGCTGACGCGGGGCGACATGGCCGCCGATGGCGGTGCGCGCGCGATGGCGATGGCGCAGGCGATCAATCCGCTGGCCGTCGTGGTGACACAAGGATCGCAGGCCGAGCGTGCCGCCGCGCTGTTCGAGGCAGGCGGCCCGACGATCCCTGCCTTGTCCGACGCACCGGAAACGGCCCCTTCATCATCCGGTCATGGCCGCGTCCGCGCGGTCACCTTGAGGCAACGTCCCGGCGTCAGCTGGGATGCGTGCGCGGAATGGCTCGACAACCTCGGTGGAATCGGGGGCGAGCGGGTTCTTCGGGTCAAGGGACTGGTCAGCCCGGTCGGCAGCGACCGCAGCTGGCTGGTGCAGGCCGTGGGCACGACATTCGCCGTGCCCACGGCCATCCCTCGCACCCCGCACGGACACATGGTGGTGATCGGCGAGGAAATCGACGCGGCGTTTCTTGCCGAAATCGAGCCGCAAGGTCTGTTCGACCTGCCCGATTCCGATCATTCTCACGACCATCACGCAAACCACCCCCTCCACTATACGGACGCTGCGCATGCCTGATCTTTCCGCCGCTTCCGGCCAGCCGGAGTCTGCCCAACTGCAATCCAGCCTGTCCGCAAGGCTGGATGCCATGCGCTTCGGGCGGTTCCACCGCCGTCTGCTGTTGATCGGCGGCTCGGGCTACACCTTCGATGCGATGGACGTGGCGATCATCGGCTTCGTGTTGCCCGTCGTCACCCAGCGCTGGGGCCTGACCGGAACGGAAGCAGGGATCGTCGCCGGATCGGGCGCGATCGGCGGGATCGTCGGCGCGCTGGCTGCGGGGCGGCTTGGCGATGTGTTCGGGCGCCGTCTGGTCATGATGTGGGCCTTGGCGATCTATGCCGTCGCCACACTGGTGAGCGCGCTGGCCGCCAATTTCGACCAGTTTCTCATCGCCCGGATCATCGCCGGGATCGGCACATCGGCAGAGAGCGTGATCATTGCCCCGTTCCTTTCCGAATTTGCGCCATCGCGTCTGCGCGGGCGGTTCACCGGGGCATTGACCGGCTTTTTCTCCTTTGGATTCATCGCCGCTGCCATGCTGGGATGGGCCTTGGTGCCGGTGGGCGCGGAGGCATGGCGCTGGGCTTTGGGGCTGACCGCGCTGCCTATCGTCCTGCTGCTGTGGTGGCGCCGAGGCTTGCCGGAATCGCCGCGCTGGCTCGAAGGCAAGGGGCGTTATGCCGAAGCCGAGGCCATCGTGGATAAAGTCGAGGCCGAGTGCGGATCGATGGCGCCGGTGTCGATTGCCGGATCAATGATGGAGCGCCAAGGCGCCGTGCCGGAAAAAGCCGGGCTTGCCCTGCTGTTGCAGGCGCCCTGGCGGCGCCACCTTGCGGTCGCTTTCGTGCTCTGGGCAGTGATGGGTTGCTGTTACTATGCCTTCATGACCTGGATTCCGGGCCTGCTGATCGCGCGTGGTCTGACCATGTCCAAGAGTTTCGGCTTCACGATTGCCATCTACGCGGCACAGGTGCCCGGCTATTTCTCCGCCGCATGGGCCAACGATCGGTTCGGGCGGCGCGAAGTGATCGCCGGTTATCTGGGGCTCGGCGCGTTGGGCGCGCTGTTCCTTGCCAATGTCCAGACACCGACCGGACTGCTTTGGGCAAGCATAGCCCTCTCTTTCGCGCTGAACGGTGTCTACGCGGGGCTCTACGCCTATACACCGGAACTGTTCCCGACCGCGATTCGGGCGACCGCGCAAGGCATCGCCACGGCGACCTCGCGCGTCGGTGCGATGGTGTCGCCCGTGCTGGTCGGCGCGCTCTATCCGGTGCTGGGTTTTACCGGGGTGTTCGTGGCGGCGCTGGTGCTGCTTGCGACCGGCGCCTTGACCGCGTTGCTGGCAGGGCCGAGAACCAGCGGCCAGTCCCTGAGTTAACGCATCCCTGAGTTAACCAGACCTTGAGCCAGGCCCGCGTCAGGAGGTAAGCTTGTGCGCATCGCCATTATGTGCTCGACCCTATGGTAAGCACCTATACCGGTTGCTGAAAAACGGGAACCGCGTGGGCAAATGGCTAACGATGTCGCAGCAGAAGTCTGGAGTGAGCGACGCGAAGGCTGGACGGCGGGCAGGTCCGACGCGCGCGATGCGGCGGCGACGGATTACGGGCGCATCATCCACTCGTCCTCCTTCCGGCGGTTGCAGGGCAAGACCCAGATTCTCAATCTGGGAGACTCGGATTTCTACCGCAACCGCTTGACGCATTCGATCGAGGTTGCGCAGGTTGCCGGTGGCATCGCGCTGCAGTTGCGGAAGGATTTTCCGGACCATGAGGCGGCGCCCTGGATACCTGACCTCACCCTGATCCAGGCGATCGGGGCAACGCACGACCTTGGCCATCCGCCGTTCGGCCATGGGGGCGAAGTGGCGCTGCATTACGGCATGCGGGATCATGGCGGGTTTGAAGGCAACGGCCAGACCTTGCGCATTCTCAGCAGGCTTGAGAAGTTTTCGGACCACAACGGCGCCAACCTGTCGCGCCGGTCGCTGCTGGGTGTGCTCAAGTATCCGGCTGCGATGAGCGCCGTGCGCAGCACCGAGGACAAATTGCGCCCCCAGTTGTTGCAGGGAACGTCTGTCGTACACCTGATCGATCGCAAGGCCTGCCGTCCGCCCAAGTGCTATCTCGACACCGAGATGGATGTGGTCGACTGGCTGCTCGATCCCATTCCGGCTGCCGAGCGCGATCTGTTCACGAGCTGGAACCCGGTTGCGGGCGATCATGGCAAGACCCGGCACAAGTCGTTCGATTGCAGCATCATGGACCTGGCCGATGACATTGCATTCGGCGTGCACGATCTGGAAGACGCGCTGGCAATGGGCCTGATGAACGCCGAGGATCTGGCCGCGACGCTGCCCGAAGAGGCGTGCCGCAGTTTTCTCGATTATATTCAGACCCGCGAGACCAATTTCGGGAATGATGTTCGGCAGGGATTGTTCAGCGCCTTGTGCCACGAAAGAACGCGCAAGCGCAACATCGGACGGATGGTCACGCACCTGATCACCTCTGTCGAGATCAAGGCCGAAGAGGACTTTGCAACACCCCTGCTGCGATACCGGGTCGACCTGCCAAAGCCGCAACGCGATTTCCTGAATGCCTTGAAGAAAGCCGTAATGGAAAAGGTGATCAGGAGCGCGGGCGTCCAGCAGCTTGAATTCAAGGGACAAAGCATGGTCGTGGCGGTGTTCGAAGCTTTTGCGACCGATCCGAAATCACTGCTGCCGGACAGTACCAGAGCGCGCTACGAGGCTGCGGACGACAAGATGCGCGTGATCTGCGATCATGTGGCGGGCATGACCGATGGCTTTCTGCTGCGCACTTACGAACGCCTGTTCAGTCCGCGTATGGGCTCGGTGTTCGACCGGATCTAGGCGGAAACGATGGCAGTGCATTCATCACTTCGGCCCGCATAGCCAGATCATCAGGACCAGTGGCGCGCCGGCCATAATGAATATGGCCCAGACGCGGACAACGCTGCAGGTATGGAAGGCCGCCATCGACAGGCAGGCAAAGATGGCGAAACTGGCGAGAGTCGCCGCTGTCACCGCCTCGACGCGCGCCATGCCGAGCCCGGCCAGCGCAAGGGAGAGGGCCATGGTGACAAGCGCGGTCAAACCGTAAGCGCCCAGCGTTACAGCGAGGATGCGTGCGGCTGTCAGAAGGTGGGGGTGAACCCTTGCAGACTCCTGCATCGGCATGGTCTTTCCTTTCAGGAGAACAGGCGCAGGATGCGCTCGCGGTTGGTCTGGGCGGTGAGAACCAGCAGTGCGCAAAGGCTCAGCCAGCCGAACCAGGCGACTATGCCGTAACCCCAGCCGTGGCCCAGTCCGGCGATAAGGAAGGCAAGGGCGAGCAGGGCGAACCCGCCGCGCCGCAACCGTTGTGAGGCGATCGGCGTAAGCTTGCGACGTAGCCAGTCCTGCTGATGGCGGGCCATGGCCAGCAGGAGCAACGCGAAACCGGTCAGGGTAGTCAGAGCCGTAAACAGATGGATCATCATGCCGCCATTCCCTGTGGGTTTCGCTGGCGCCGCGCGGAAGCGGACTTTGGCTGATGGCGCAGAACTTTCCACGCGGTGAAGGCAAGTCCGCCTGCCAGCGCGATCATGGCCCCGTCGAACCCGGCGAATACCCAGTCGTGGTTCCACAGGCTGGAGAGCAGGCCACGCGAGGTCGTGGCGGCGTTGACCAGTGGCACCAGCGCGTAAAGCGCAGCAGTCGCCCCCAGCGCTTCGACCCATGCCCTCTTGGCGGGCCGGGCCAGCGTCCACGCGAAGATCGCCCCCCATGCGATGAACAGGCTGTCGATTTCCCGTTCCGCTCGCTCAGGCAGGGTTATGGGCAGCAGGCGGTTGGTGAGAAAGTAGACGGCAATCCCGGCAGGTGCTCCGGCGATGAAGCCGATGTTCAGGCGCTCGACCAGTCGGAAGCCGAAGTGCGGGCGTGCGGGATCGGCCAGTTTCGCGCGGCGCTTCACGCACCACAGCGCGAGCCCGGTCGCCACCATCGCGGTGCCGCCAAGGCCGGAGAGGAAGTAGAGCCAGCGCAGGCCATAACCGGCGAACCAGGCCGTGTGCAGATCGACCATGACATCCTGCGTCATGCGTGCGGCGCCTGCGTTCGGGGGGGCGTCCGGCAAGGCCGTACCTTTCACCGCATCGAGGCGCAGGGCTTCGTCCAGACCATCGCCCCAGCCGGTGCGCCGGGCGTAGAACTGCGCGCTCGCGGCGGCATCGCCGGGATGCTCGATAGTGATCGAGCCCGGCTGGGCGCCGTGCCATGTCTGCTGGGCCTGTGCGACCAGTACGCGAAGCGGCAGGCCAGGCATGGGTGTGCCGCTTGCGGTTCTCTCGTCGCCTTGCGGATAGGCATCGGCATAGAACGCCTCGCGCGTCGGGTAATTGGCAGAGATCGCCCAGGGCATCAGCGTGAACAGCAGGGTGACGAGCCCGGTATAGGTCATCATCACATGGAACGGCAGCGCCAGCACCCCGGTGGCGTTGTGCGCGTCCAGCCAGCTGCGCTGCCCCTTGCCGAAGCGCATCTGGAAGAAGTCGGTGAAGATCTTCTTGTGCGTGACCACGCCCGAAAGGATCGCCACCAGCATCGCCAGCGCGGCAAGGCTGACGATCATGCGCGCCCACATCACCGGCATGTAGTGCAGGTCGAAATGGAAGCGGTAGAGGAAGAACCCGCCGCGCGTCTCGCGCACGGCCAGTTTCTCGCCCGTCTGCGGATCGAGGGTGATCGGCTCGCTGCGGTCGCGATAACCTTCGCCCGGCATCCGCCACGATACCGACAAGCCGGTGCCGCCGCGCGCGTTGGGCAGCGAGACGTTCCAGCTTTCGGCGCCCGCCCCGCGCTTTCGCAGCAGGGCGTCGGCAGCATCGAGCGCGCGAGGTGAAACGCGGGTTTCCGCCGGCAGTTCGGGGCGCATCCAGGCATCGATCTCGTACTGGAAGAACGCCGCCGTCCCGAACACGAAAATGACATAGAGCACCCAGCCGGGCAGCAGCCCGACCCATGTGTGCAAGGATGCCATCGACTGGCGGAAACCCTGTTTCATGCCGCGATCACCTTCGGCACGTCGCTTTTCACAGGTCCACCTTCACCGAGAAGGCGACATTGCGCGGAATGCCCAGCGAGTAGGACGTTGCCCAGTAGTTGCGGTTGGTGAGGTTCGCGATGTTCAGGTCGAAGCGCACCTTGTGCTCGGCGATCGCGGTCGCATAGTGCAGGCCAAGGTCGAAGATCGTCGAGCCTGAGATCTTCTGGAGGTTGGCGCTGTCCTTGTACATCGTGCCGTTGTGATAGGCGCCGCCGCTGACCGAGAGGCCCGGCACCCACGGCAGGCTGTAATCGAGGTAGATCTTGGCCAGCGTGTCGCTCACCCCGGTCGGCTTCTTGCCGAGCAGCGAGGCGGTGTCGGTCTTCGTGACTTTCAGGTCCATGATGGTGCCGCCGACGATCACGTTGAGATTGCGCGTGACATGGCCGGTCGCGGTCAGCTCGAAGCCCTGATGAACTTCGGTGCCATCCTGGTTGATCACGAGCAGGCCGCTGGAGTTGGTCTCCTCGTAGGAGTTGGCCTTTTCGATGCGATAGAGCGCGCCGGTAATCAGCAGGGCGTCGATGGCGCGTACTTGGCGCCCACTTCGTACTGCTTGGAAATGTAAGGCTTCAAGACCTGACCGGGATTGGCATAGGCGGCATCGTTAGGCACGATATCGCCCTCTTCCAGCCCTTCCATATAGGTGGCGTATGTCGTGACACGCGGCATCGGCTTGAACACCAGCGAGACGGTGGGCGTATAGGCCGACTTGTCATAGCGCGTGGGATCGCTGCCATCGGTGGTATAGCTTGTCGACTTCACGGTGGAGCGATTGACGCCGACCATCAGACTCAGTTGATCGGTGAATTGGATGTCGTCTCCGACGATGGCATTGAAGTTGCTTGAATAGCTCGACTTATAGAGCGGTCCCCACGACGTGGCCTTGAGCGCGTCGGGCATGGCCCAGGTCATCATGTCGTTGGGATCGGCGAACGCGGGCGAACCGCTGGCGCTGACCGAGCCGTCTTCGTGCTCATCTACCCGCAGCGTATCGCCCGAAGCGCCGACGGTCAGGCGGTGGCGGATGCCGAAGGTCTCGAACTCGCTGTCGAGATAGGCATAGGCGCCCTGCGCGATATTGTAGGACGGTCCGCTGCGCGAAGGCCAGCCGACCTTCCAGCCGGAGTCCGCGAAATAGGCGGGATAGACGTTGATCGATTCCTGCGCGTCGCGCTTGTAGAGATAGGCGGCGCGGAAGCTGAAGACGTCATCCAGCTTCCACTTCAGGTTGGCGCCGATGCGGTCGGTCTTGACCTGAAGGAAGGTCCAGTCCGGTGTCCAGGTCTTGTCGGCGGCCAGCGGCTTGATCCAGTGATCCAGCGCGCCGTAATCACTGTCGGCATAGGCATAGAAGCGGGAATCGATACCGTCGATGCGATAGTAGGTATGCGCCGCCTCGATCTGGAACAGCGCGTCGGGGGTGATGTGCCAGTCGATCGCCCCGCTGACGAGCGTGCGCGCGATGTTCTGGTTCTTCTTGGAGGTCTCACCGTCCTGATAGGATACGTTCACGCGGTAGGCGAACTTACCCTCGTGATCGATCGGACCGCCCACGTCGACATGGGCGAAGAACTGCTTGTTGCCGTAATCGCCCAGCGTGATGCTCTGCATCGGCTTGTCGGTCGGGCGCTTGAGCACGTAGTTGGTGACGCCGCCGGGGTTGCCGGTGCCGTACATGAAGCCCGAAAGGCCATTCATGATCTCGACGCTGGACAGCTCCTCCATGGCGATGCCGGTCAGCGTGGAAGACAGGCGCACGCCGTCGATCACGCCTTTCTGGGAATCGAAGCCGCGGATCGTCACGTAAGGCGTACCGTAGACGGTCGAAGGCGCCGAGTTCTGGACCACCGGGTTCATCTTGAAGATCTGGTCCATGTCCGAGGCGACCATGCTCTCGATCAGATCGTGCGGGACGACGCTGACCGCATAGGGCGTGTCGATCACCGGCTTGTCGCCCCAGGGACCGGCGGTGGAGGCCGCGTCGATCAGGTCGTGGTGTCCCGTCACCAGAATGGGATCGTTGCGCCGGGCAGCGCGTTCGTCCTCGTCATCGCTTTCGCCAGCGGCATAGCCGGCGGAGACGGGCGTCATACGCAACGGATCGAGCGTCATCGCGCCGGTGGTCGCGCGGGTGATGGTCAGCGCACCCGCGCTTGATGTGCGAGAGGCAAGGCCCGTGCCCGACAGCAGCTTCGCGAGGGCGTCACGCGGCGCAAACTGCCCCGAAGGCCCGATGTCGTCCGGTCCTGCGTTAGCGCGGCTTCATACGTCAGCTGGATGCCGCTCTGTTCGGCGAAGCGGTTCAGCGCGTCGGTCAGCGAACCGGCTGGAATATCGTAAGCCCGCGCGCCGTTCTGCGATTGGGCCGCAGCGATACCGGGCACAAGGGCCGTCCCGCCCATCACCGTACCTGCCATCAGCGCGAAGGCGAGCCTGCGCGTGCGGCTGAATGTCGTCATCATTGAAATTACCCCCACATGGTCTTGTGATGCGTCCAGATTTGCTGCTGCGACGCACTTGCATCTCCAAGACGGGGTGGGTTTCCAAAAGACGACCATCCGATGAAAAAATTTTCAGCGGTGCAGGATGATGAAGCGATCGGAAAGGCGGGTGGCCACAAGCCCGTGGCTTCTGCGGATATTCTCGATAGTCTCCAGCGGATGGTCGAGATCGTAGACGCCGCTGACCCGGATCGCGGCGGCGGGGCCGGAAACGGTGACATAACCGTGCCGGTAGCGACCGATGCGGGCAACCACCTGGCCCAGCGGCCGGTCCACGACCACCAGCCGCCCCCGCGTGAAAGCCGCTGCGTCGCCTCTGGCGGGACAAGGCCCGCGCAGAGTCTGCGCACTGAAAGCGGCTCGCTGGCCTTCGCCGACGACGGTGGCGCGGCCACCGCCTTCCACCCTGACGCGATGTTTTGTCACGGTCACGGAGGCCCTGCCGTTCTCGTCGCGAACCACGAAGGCCGTGCCCAGAGCGGTCACGCTGCCGCCTTCGGCATCGACCGTGAACGGCCTGGCGCGATCCGGGGCGACTTCGAACAGCGCGGCACCTGCGAGCAGGCGTACCGTGCGCCGGTCCGGCGTGTAATCCAGCGCGATGGCAGACGCGCTGTCGAGCTGGACGCTGGAGCCATCGGCGAGGATGATCTTCCGGCGTTCGCCCACACCGGTCATCGCGTCGGCGCGCAGCCGCAGGGGCCAGTCCTGCAACGTACCCAGCACGACAAGTGCAAGTGCGGCGACCATCGCGCCTGACAGCATCCGCCCGCGATGTTTTCGCGAAGGCGGGGAGGCGGGGCGAATGCGGAAGGCGAGCTGCCACTTGCGTTGCGCAGGTAAAGGAGGTGGGGGCGGCGTTTCGGCTTGCGGGTCTTCTGCGTCCAGCAGGCCCCAGACCTTCTCCAGTCGTGCCAGGGCATCGCGATGGGCAGGCGTGGCGATCCATGACCTGAAGGCGCGCTCTTCCTCGGCGGTCAACTCGCCGCTGTCCCGCCGGATGATCCAGTCCGCCGCGGCCTCGGCGATGGCGGAGGGCACGGGATGTCGTGCTTGCGTCATGATCTGCGCTCCGCCTCTTCGTGGATCGACAGCGGGCAGGGGTTTTCCGGGCCTGCCTTATACCAAGACGGAAAACAGCTGCGAAACACGACCTTGTGCGACATGCCATCGAAAATAGGTATCATGACGCCTCGTCGATCTCGCCCAGTCGGGTCGCCAGCAGCAGCAGCGCATGGCGCAGGTGCTTCTCGACAGCACCGCGCGTAATGCCCAGCCGTTCGGCGATGTCCGCCTGATGCAGTCCTTCGATCTTGCGCAGCGCGAAGACCTCCCGGCAACGGGGCGGCAGGGTTTCCACCAGTTCCAGAAGGGTGCGAAGCCGGTCCTGTCCCAGCACCGTGCGTTCGGGGAAGGGGCATCGTCCGCGACGAGCGCGGCCAGATCTTCCTCGATCATCCATGATGACCATTTGCCGCGATCCCGTGCGCCGTCAACGACCAGATTGCGCGCGATGCGATAGAGGAATGCGCGGGGATTGCCGACTTCGCCACGGCGCAGCGCCGGGATGGCTCGTGCCCAGGTCTCCTGCACGATGTCTGTTGCGCCCGGAGCCGTGCCCAGCAGCGAGCGAACGTAGGCGCTCAGCGAAGCGTTATGGTGCGCCACCAGCGCGGCATCCGGCCCTTTCACGGGAGGGTATTCCCAGCCGAGCGATGAAGGATGAATTCGACCGGCAGCGTGATCTCCATCTCGTCGGGCAGCAGATCGGGGATGGCGGGGAACGGCGCTGCGCGGCGAACCACGGCAAGGGTCGCACGGTTCAGGGTGGAACTGCCGGTAGACTCTACGATCGTGATACCTAGCAGCGCGCCGCTCCGGTCGATCCGGAAGCAAACAGTTCCTGCGGTGTTCGGCTCTGCGTGTGCAGCGGCGTATCGGAACGGTCTGCGCGCGGCCGCTAGATGGGCCATCAGGGCATCCCGATAGGCGTTCGCCGTCAGGGCGAGAATGTCCGGATGCCCCTCCGCGACGGAAGCGGGTGTCTCGGGAGCGATTTGTATCGAGGTAAGCTGTGGGACGACCGGCATGAGCGGAGATGGCGGGCTGCTGGCCGGAACGGGGCGCTGCCGTTTGTCGGGATGCCGGGCCAGTCCCTTTTTCGGGGGCGCTTGAGGCGCTGTTTGGGCTGCTTGCGGAATAATTGACACGGTTGTCAGATGCGGCGCGTCTGCCTGTCCCTGCGAACGAGGCCAGCCGATCGCGAGAATGGCGAGCGCGGCGAGATGCACCATGGCGGCTCCAGCCACTGCGGTTACACGTATCGCTTTTCCGCGCACACGGTAGCCTTGCAGGCGCGCGGAACGAGGGGAGGCTGCGCTGGAATCCAGAGCGCTTTCACATGCACGCAACGATGTAGCGACCGCTCCCGACATGATTTCGCCCGTACACTAATGCGAAGGACTTGCAATAGTGTCTCGCTAGGTTGCAGGGGCCAGGCGTCGACGGTGGCGCGTTCCACAGCCCATCGCTGGCAGCAGTCCACGATGGGCTGCTTGCGCGGGAGCGGTATTTCATATCAAGGTTAGAAATCTTTCGAGGACGGGATTCTCGCTGTCCGGGTCCCAGATCATATTGAGTTTCGCGGTCCAGTCGGAAGCAGCCTGCAGCGGTCGAAAGCGCACGTTGGGAAATTGGAGACGCGCTGCGGCTTCGGGCAGAAGCGCGGCGCCGAAACCGGCATCGACAAGCGCCAGCATGGAATGCATCTGGCCAACCTGGTGCACGATGTCCGGCGAAACCTTGTTCTGCATGAACAGTGCGCCCAGCAGATCGTGGAAATAGCTGGACGCATCGGGTGAGAACATCACGAAGGGTCTGGCATGAAGATCCTGCACCTGAATGCTGTCCTTGTCACAGAGCGGATCGTCGGCGGGCAGGGCGGCGACGAGATGCTCGCGCAGGTATTCGCGGGATTCGAACTGCCTGAGCGCTACCACCGGTCGAATGAAGCCGACATCGAGCACGCCGCTCGCCAGGGCGTCCACTTGCGCGCTCGTCACCATCTCGCGCAGCACGACATCGACGCCCGGCATGGCAGCGTGAACCTTCACCATCAGATCGGGCAACATCCCGTAACCTGATGCTGCTGTGAAGCCGATGCGCAGCGTTCCCGCTTCTCCGCGCCATACGCGTTGCGTCCAGCGGCGGGCATTATCGCTGAGCCGGAGAATGCGTTTGGCTTCGGGCAGGAACACCCGCCCGGCCGAGGTCAGTCTCACCGAGCGGCTGTTGCGGATAAGCAGGGGCGCATCGAGTTCGCGCTCCAGCAACTGGATCTGTCGGCTCAGCGGCGGCTGGGTCATGTTCAGCTGATCGGCGGCACGACCGAAATGCAGCTGCTCGGCGACGGCGACAAAGCACCGCAACTGGCTCAACTCAAACATCAATTCAAAATCCGCATCACTGAGAACAATATTTGACTTAGCCAATATCGTTGGCGCGCGCTAGCAGAACCGGACCGGGAGGCTGCGGCCACCCTTTCGAACGAGATCGCCTGCATGCAACGGCGGCCGCTTGAAGAGGATCACGACAGGCGTTTCCCGATTTTGAAACGATTATCGTCCGCGACGCATTCGCGCGCCGACCTGACAGCCAAGAGGAATTGCAATGACCCGCATGACGCCCCAGGAAATGGCCCAGACGATCGGCCAGGGCCTGCTGACTTTCCCGGTGACGCACTTCGATGCCGAGAACCGGTTCGACGAGGCGCCTTTCCGCGAGCATTGCGCCTGGATGCTGGAACATGACGTCGTTGCCCTGTTCGCTGCGGGTGGCACGGGTGAGTTCTTCTCGCTGACGCCGGGTGAGGTCGATCAGGTCGTGCGCGCTTCGGTTGAGGAAACCGCAGGCAAGGTGCCGGTGATCGCGGGTGCCGGTTATGGCACGGCCACGGCTATCGAACTGGCGCAGGCTGCCGAGCGCGCCGGTGCCGACGGCATCCTGCTGTTGCCCCCTATCTTTCGGAAACCTCGCAGCAGGGCCTTGCCGCGCATATCGAGGCGGTCTGCAATTCGGTGTCGATCGGCGTGATCCAGTACAACCGTGCGAACTCGGTGCTGAACGAAGATACGCTGGCGCGTGTCGCCGATCGCTGCCCCAATCTCGTGGGCTTCAAGGATGGCGTGGGCGATCTCGAACTGATGATGAAGGTCTATGCCAAGCTGGGCGATCGCCTGACCTACATCGGCGGCCTGCCCACGGCGGAAACTTTCGCGCTGCCTTATCTGGAGATGGGCGTCACCACCTACTCCTCGGCGATCTACAACTTCATGCCCGAATGGGCCGTGGCTTTCTACAAGGCCGTGCGCGCCAAGGATCAGGCCGCCGTGGTCAAGGGCCTCAACGATTTCGTGTTCCCGTATCTCAAGCTCCGCGACAAGGGTCGTGGCTATGCGGTCTCGATCGTCAAGGCAGGCCTGCGCTCGGTCGGTCGTCCAGCAGGCCATGTCCGCTCGCCGCTGCACGATCTCAACGAGGCAGAGCAGGCCGAGCTGGACGCACTGATCGCGAAGGTCAATGCGGCCTACACCGAGACCCGTCATGCTGCTTGAAGACGGACGCCCTACCGGTGAAATGCTGATCGGAACGACACCGGTTCGCGGCACCCAGGGCGCTGTCCGCGCGGTCAATCCGGCCACCGGCGAGGTGATGGAACCGGCATTCGCCGGCGCCTCGCCCGCCGAGGTCGCGCAGGCCTGTGCCATGGCTCGGGCGGCCTTCGCGCCGTTCCGCGAAACCTCTCTTGAGGCGCGCGCCGCCTTCCTGGAGGCGATCGCCGACGAGATCATGGCGCTGGGCGATCCGCTGATCGAACGCGTCATGGCCGAAAGCGGCTTGCCGCGTGGCCGGGTCGAAGGTGAGCGTGGCCGGACTTGCGGGCAGTTGCGGCTGTTTGCACAAGTGGTGCGGGCGGGCGATTTCCTCGATGCCCGCATCGACCCCGCTATGCCCGATCGCCAGCCGTTGCCGCGTGTCGATCTGCGGTTGCGCAATATCGGCATCGGCCCGGTCGCCGTGTTCGGTGCCTCGAACTTCCCGCTGGCGTTTTCGGTGGCGGGCGGCGACACCACCTCGGCACTGGCAGCCGGTTGCCCGGTCGTGGCCAAGGCCCATTCGGCGCATCCGGGCACCTCGGCGATGGTGGCACAGGCGATCCGCGCCGCTGTCCTGCGTTGCGACATGCCCGAAGGCGTGTTCTCGCTGCTGTTCGGGGACGGCAATGCGGTGGGCACCGCGCTTGTCGCCGATCCGCGCATCAAGGCGGTCGGCTTTACCGGCTCGCGTGGAGGCGGCGTTGCCCTGATGCAGGTTGCCGCGTCGCGTCGCGAGCCGATCCCGGTCTATGCCGAAATGTCCAGCATCAACCCGGTGCTGCTGCTGCCCGGCGCGCTTGCGGCCCGTGGCGAAGCGATCGGCAAGGCGTTTGCGAGCGCCCTGCAACTGGGCGCGGGCCAGTTCTGCACCAACCCCGGTCTGATCCTGGCCGTTGATGGCCCCGGCATCGAGGACTTCATCGTTGGTGCCCGCTCCGCATTGGAGGGCGCCTCCCCCAGACGATGCTGACCCCCGGCATTCACGCAGCCTATGACACGGCGGTTGAGGCACTGGCGTCGCACAACCAGGTCGAGACGATCGTGCGCGGCGGTGCCTGCACCGGGCGCTACGAGGCCCGTGCCGGACTGTTCGAGACCGATCTTGCCTCGTTCCGGGCCGACCATCGCCTTCAGGCCGAAATCTTTGGCGCGTCCTCGCTGCTGGTGCGGGTGAAGGATATCGCCGAGCTGGAAACCGTGCTGGGCGAACTGGAAGGGCAACTGACAGTCTCGATCCACATGGAGGACAGCGACCGGGAGGCCGTAGCGACACTGCTGCCGACCATGGAAGAACTGGCCGGACGCCTGCTGGTCAACGGCTTCGGAACCGGTGTCGAGGTATCCCATGCCATGGTGCATGGAGGCCCGTTCCCGGCGACTTCGGATGGCCGGACCACATCGGTGGGAACGCTGGCGATCCGCCGTTTCCTGCGCCCGGTCTGTTATCAGGATATGCCGCAGGATCTGCTGCCCGATGCCCTTCGGGGCGACAATCCGCTCAAGCTCTGGCGCCTGACCGATGGAGCCTTGAGCAAGAACTGAACTATACTGATTTAACCGGCGCTGCCCAACGACGCCTCAGAACGACGTGGGCGGCCCGGTCACTCCTGGAGAGGCGTATGAAATCCGACGTTCGGCCATCGCGGCCCGGCAGCAGCTATATCCGGTACTGGATCCTGGTCATGCTGTTTCTCGTCACCTCGATCAACTATGCCGACAGGGCATCGATGTCGATCGCGGGCTCGGCCATCAAGCAGGCGCTGGGCATATCTTCGGTGGAGCTTGGCTTCATCTTCTCGGGCTTTGCGTGGAGTTACGTGATCGCCCAAATTCCCGGCGGTGCGTTTCTGGACAGGTTCGGGTCGCGCCGGGTCTATATCTGGTCGATCATCGCCTGGTCTTCCTGCACTTTCGCTTCCGGGTTCTGCTCGTATCTGGCCCCCGGCTCTGCGGTGATCGGACTGTTCATCCTGCGCCTGGCGCTGGGTGGAGCCGAAGCACCTTCCTTCCCGGCAAACGCCCGCCTCGTCGCGGCGTGGTTCCCCGACCGGGAGCGTGGCACAGCCAGTGCGATCTTCAATGCTGCGCAGTATGGTGCGCTGGTGATCTTTTCGCCGCTGATGGGCTGGATCGTCCAGACCTACAGCTGGCACTACGTCTTCTTCGTCATGGGTTCGCTGGGCCTTTGCAGCGCCGTGGTATTTTCCATGGTGGTCCACGCCCCGCTGCGCCATCCTTGGGTGAGCGACGCGGAACTGGACCTCGTGCGCGAAGGTGGCGGCCAAGTGGAACTGGACGCCACGAAGGCCCCGAAGGCCACTACATTCAGCTGGAAAGTCGTGAGGGAACTGCTGAGCAACCGCATGTTGCTGGGGATCTATCTCGGCCAGTACTGCGTCAATGCGCTTACGTTCTTCTTCACGACATGGTTCCCGGTCTATCTGGTCCATCGCGGCCTTTCCATCACGGAAGCCGGTTTCGGGGCCGCCATTCCGGCGGTGGCCGGTTTTGCCGGTGGCGTTATCGGTGGCGTTATGTCCGATGCGCTGGTCAAGCGCGGGCATAGTTTGACTTTCAGCCGAAAGCTGCCGGTGTTCCTGGGCATGTCGATGGCTGCCGGGATCGTGTGCTGCAATTTGATCAACAGCATGACCTTGGTCATCGCCTTCATGGCGCTTGCCTTCTTCGGCAAGGCACTTGGTGCAATGGGCTGGGCCGTCATCGCCGACGCGGCCCCCCGCACAATCGCCGGCCTTTCAGGTGCGATGTTCAATATGGTGGGCAATTTTGCCGGGATCGTGACGCCGATCGTGATCGGTTACATTGTCAACACCACCGGATCATTCAGCCTGGCGCTCGCGTTCTTGGCCGCACATGGCGTTGTATGCGTCCTGAGCTACGCCTTCATCGTCGGCCCGATCCAGCGCTTCTCCCTGGCCAGCGCGCCTGCCGATCCCGTCAAGGAAGCGGATGCGCCGCTGATCGAGAGCATAGCGCACTAATATTCAGGCGGGGCCCGGTGCGGGCCTCGCCCGGTCGCCACAGACCCAAATACCGAAAAGTAAAAATTCGGCGGAGCGCAACAGCCCGACCGAAGACGGAGAGGAATTCCCGATGCTTCTGTACGATATGCCCCCTATGGCGGTGGCGTCGCCGGTTGCCGTCCACGCCGAAAGCAGCGCTGTGACCGGCACGCCGCTGACGGACGGATCGCAGGCCACTGCCGTCAATTCCGGTGAGCCAAAAAGCGCCGCCTCGACGCCATCGGCTCCGGAAACGGGCGCGGACATGGGCGATGCCTCGGTCATATCTGCGCCGCGCCCATCCAAGCCCAAAGCGGTGAAACAGGGCGATCACCTGCTGGGCGACTGGTTCGGTCTGCGCACCGATCTGCAGGATCTGGGTATCACTCCGGTGATCGCATATACCGAATCCAGCCTCGGCAACGTGCGCGGCGGGACGAAATCGCGCTTCGATACCGCAGGACAGTTCAAGGCGGGTCTGGAATTCGATCTTCCCAAGCTGACCGGCGGCAGCGTGCCCGGCACTTTCCAGGTGGGACTTGTTCGCCGCCACAGCCTTGCGGAGAGTTTCAGCAATACCAGCGGTCTGACGCCTCTGGTCAATCCGCTGTCCATCCAGGGGCGCGGCAGCATCTGGCGGGTGAGCCAGCTGTGGTACAAGGTGTCGGTCGGCAAGCTGAACGTGAAGCTGGGCCGGATGTACCTGAACGAGGATTTCAACAAGGAAAACTGCGATTTCCTGTCAGGCTACTTCTGTCTTGGTGAAGTGACCCGCGCCTATTCCACGGTCTGGCCCACCAGCCCGGTCAGCCAGTGGGGCGTGCGGCTGCAATATGCGCTGACCGACAGGCTGGCGCTGAAAATGGCCGTATATCAATACAATCCCAAGAACCTCGCTGCGGATCGTCCGATGTATATCGGCTGGAAGGGGGCGACGGGTATTATCGCCCCGGTGGAACTGGAATGGAAACCCAAGGTACTGGGTGGCCTGCCGGGGACTTATGCGCTGGGCGCCTATTATTCCAATTCCGATCAGGACGATCCCGTTCTCAACACCGATCATGAGATCCGCGCCATTGCGGGCGGTTCTCCGCTGGTCCGGCATACCGAATGGGGGGCTATGTCGATGCGCGCCAGCAGGTCATCGCCCCACGAGCGGATGGCTCTCACGCGCTCACCGTCTTTTTCGACGGCGCCGTGCTCTCACGCCAGAGCACCAAGAACCGCAGCGTCTTCGCCGGGGGCTTTACCTATTCCGGCCTGATACCGGGACGCCCGAAGGATGAACTGGGCGTCGCCATCGGCACGGCCCGCGTGAACGAGCGCACGACGCAAGCGCAGGAATACATCAATGCCAATGGCGGAAATGTGAGCGTGCAGCGCACCGAATATGCGATCGAGACGTACTACAACATCAAGATCATGCGCGGGCTTTCGTTCCAGCCGGATGCGCAGTTCATCTTCAATCCCGGTGGCTATCAGGACCGCCGCAATGCGATCCTGCTGGGTTTCAAGACGTCCGTGACCTTCTGACGTCACGCCATGCTGTGCCTAGAAGGCGTATAAAACCGGGGAGCAGGGATAGGTCTGCTCCCCGGTTTCATTTTGCGGACGCGGGGGCGTCCGCTTTCCCGACCTGTCGCAGCGCCGCGCTGGCCCGTTGGGGTGGCCGCGCAAGGCGCTGCAGGTCGGGAAACGGTCGTCAGCCGCCGAAGGTCTGCGTCGAAACCGTCCAGTCGCGGGCCTGATCGGTCAGGCTGATGCCAATGCCGGGACGGCTGGACACCATCATGCGGCCATCCTTGACTTCCATCTTCTCGTTGAACAGCGGCTCCAGCCAGTCGAAGTGCTCGACCCAGCTGTCATGCGGGTAGGCTGCGGCGAGGTGGACGTGAAGTTCCATGAAGAAGTGCGGCGCGAGCTTCATGTGCTTCTGCTCGGCCATCGTCATGATCTTGAGGAACTGCGTGATGCCGCCCACGCGCGGGGCATCGGGCTGGATGAAGTCCACCGAGTTGAGGCGGATCAGTTCAAGATGTTCGCCGGCACTGGCCAGCATCTCGCCCGAGGCGATCGGCGTGTCGAGCGCGGCGGCCAGCATGGCATGGCCTTCGGCATCGTAGGCATCGAGCGGCTCTTCGATCCACACAAGGTTGAACTGCTCCATGATCCGGCCGATACGGAAGGCGGTGGGACGGTCCCACTGCTGGTTGGCATCGACCATGAGCGGGAAATCGCCCAGCAGGTTGCGGACGGCTTCCAGGCGGCGCAGATCTTCCATCGGATCGGGCTGGCCGACCTTGATCTTGATGCCGCCGATGCCCGATGCCATCGACTTGCCACAGTTCTCAAGCACTTCCTCGATCGGCGAGGACAGGAACCCGCCCGAGGTGTTGTACGTGCGCACGCCGTCCTTGTGCGCGCCGATCAGCTTGGCCAGCGGCAGTCCGGCGCGCTTCGCCTTCATGTCCCACAGCGCGATGTCGAAGGCGGCCATGGCCTGCGTGGCAAGACCCGAGCGGCCGACCGAAGCACCGGCCCAGACCAGCTTGGTCCACAGACGGGCAATGTCGCTGGGATCTTCGTTCAGCAGGTTGTCGGCGATCTCGCAGGCGTGGGCATAAAGGCCCGGACCACCGGCACGCTTGGAATAGCTCACGCCCAGACCGTGATAGCCGCCTTCGCTTTCGATTTCGGCGAACAGGAACGCCACTTCGGTCAGCGGCTTCTGGCGACCGGTCAGCACCTTGGCGTCGCTGATCGCGGTCTTGAGCGGCAGGAATGCCAGCGAGACGGTGACTTTCTTGATCCGGTCAACCGTAGCGGCACCCGGTGCGAGGCCTCCGAGCATCGGGTTGGCGGAAATGATGCGCTTTTCAAACATGCGGCTCTCCATCGTTATCGATAGCGAATGGCTAGCCGGGTAACTTATCAGCGTCTAAGCGCGAATATGCATTCTATCGATCAATAATTTGCATCGTTTGCCTTGGCGAGCAAATCCAGCATCTGTGCAGAAAGATCGTTGCTCGGTCGGATATGGCGCGCTGCATGCCACTCTGCCTGCGCCGTGATCGGCAAGGGTTTGAACACGATATTGTCGAAGGCAGCCGCCGCACTTCCGGCTGGCACGATCGCGAGCCCAAGGCCTGTGCTGACGAGCGAGAGGATGGAATGCGTGCGGGACATGCGCTGCACCACGTGTGGCTCGGCGCCCGCTGCATTCAGTTCGGCCCCGATCAGATCGCGAAGATAGCTGCCGCGCTCGGAATAGGCGACGAAGGGCTCGCCGGAAACATCGGTCAGATCGATGCGCCTGCGCCCTGCCAGCCGATGGCCAACAGGAACAGCGAGGGCCAACGGTTCGCGGAAGACACATTCGAGTTCCAGGTCGAAATCGTGCGGCAATGGTCGGACGAGGCCGACATCCAGACGATGAAAGTGGATTTCGCGCATCTGGTCCAGCGAACTGAACTCCACGAAGTCGAGATGGATCTGCGGCCATGCCGCGCGGGTCAGCCGGACCAGCCGGGGGATCAAGGAATAACTGGCCGCACCGTCGAAACCGATCGAGAGCCGCCCCACCAGAGCGCCAGCCGCCCGGCGGGCCGCTGCCCGTGCGTTTTCCATCTGCGCCAGCGTCTTTTCGACTTCGGACAGCAATGCTGCACCGGCAGCCGTCAGTTCGACATGGCGGCCTGCCCTGCGGAACAGGGGAACACCGATGTCCGCCTCCAGCAACTGGATGCGCCGTGTCAGGGCCGGTTGCGTGACGAACAGCTGGCTGGCCGCCTGGCCGTAATGTTTGAGATGCGCCACGAGGGCAAAGGAGCGGAGCTGAACCTCATCGAACATGATGCCGTCATGCCGCAACGGGATATTCAAGCCAAGCCGATGTCTTGCGGGATCAGCTCGATGTTCGCCCGACGCTTATTGCGGCACGGCAGTATAGCCGGTCGGTGCTCCGCTTGGGAGGCGTGGTCTTCCCTGCAAGCCGATTTAACCCGATCAGAGGTCGCTGGATTCAGCGGGCAGATTGTCGAAGATGGCCTGCGCCGCCGCGCCGGCGTCCACGGAGAGGTCACGCAATGCCTTCGCGGTGTCTTGCAACAGGCTGTCGCTAAGCGGGCGCTCGCCATTGACGAACCGCCGGATAGCCCGCTCATCAATCCTGAGACGGCGGGCAAATGCGGTCGTTCCGCCAAGCAGCTGGACGCAGTAAGCGAAGTGGTCCTGTCGATCTTGCATAGGCCGATCATAGCCTGTCTGGCGATGAAGGCAATGTGACGCTGCCCATTGAGGATACCCGGTATGGTCGTTAGGGACCAACCGGGAGAAGATCTTTGGACGCGGCATGACCTGGACTGACGGCTATATTGACGACGTGCGTTATCCGGCCTTTTTCTACAAGGAAATGCAGCCCTTGTGGCTGGCGACGGTGGCGGGCTTCCTGGGTTTCACGGCACCCGACCCGCAGGGCTCCTTCACCTTGTGCGAGTTGGGTTGCGGTCTGGGCGTCAACCTGCTGGTGTCTGCCGCGTGCCATCCGCAGGCCCGCTTTGTCGGCATCGACTTCAACGGCGAACACCTGGCGTTCGCGCGCACTGCGGCCGAGCGTTGCGGGCTTGACAATGTCGAGTTCATTCAGGCCGACTTTGCCACTTTCGCAAGGACGAATGTGCGCACGTTCGATTTCGTCACGAGCCATGGCGTCTGGTCGTGGATCGCGCCCGAGTATCGTGCGGCGCTGCTGGACGGCGCTTCCCGTGCGCTGAATCCCGGTGGGCTGTTTCATCTTCACTACATGTGTCATCCGGGCTCGACCGAGATGCTGCCGCTGCAGCACCTGCTCAACTTGTGTGCCCACCATATGCCCGGCCCCTCGCCACGCAGGGCGCAGACCGGCATGATGCTGCTGCAGCAGCTGGTGCAGGGCGGCCTCTATGCGGACAGGCCCGCGATGCTGGCGCATGTCGCCAATCTGGCGCGGCGCGAGCCTGCGGATCTTGCGCATGAGTTCCTGACAGACCACTGGACACCGCAACATTCGGTCGATGTCCATCAGCAGGTCGCGCAGGCGGGCCTGACCTTCCTTGGCAGCGCAGACGTGTTCAACAATCTGGATGTTTCGCTGTCGGTTCCGGGCGGGCTGCAGGATCTCGTCCGCCGCACCGGCGCACCTGCGCTGGCGGAAACGCTCAAGGACATGGCGCGCGGTGCGCACCAGCGCATGGACCTGTTCCAGCGGGATGCGGAAAGGCTTGGCGCAAAGCCGCTGCTCGATCGCCTGCGCGCGCTACGGTTCCGCCTGCTGCCCGGCGCCCCGACGCAAGGGCCGGTGACGTTCACGACGCCGATCGGGCCGGTTATCGGGCCGGAGGCGGTCTTTACACCGTTGCTCGAATGCCTTTCCTCGGGCGCTGCGAGTGGTGAGGAATTGCTCGCCCTGCCGGTGTTTGCGGGCGATGCCGGCATGTTGCTGCAGTCGCTGCAACTGCTCATGATGCAGGGGCTGGCGCATCCGGTCGTTTTTGAAACGCCCCCCGCCGTATCGGCTGCGATACAGACCCGCGCCGCCGCTCTGTCGCAGTGGTTCGGGGACAACGGCATCGCGCTTGCAGTGCTATCGGATTGCGCTGTCGCCGTGACGCGGTGAAGAGGGGACGACTGGAACGTGCGCCGCGATGTGCAGCGAACCGGCCCCGGTGGGCCTGGCGGGGCCACCGGGGCGGTATTTTAGAAGTCTACACTCAGCGAGGTGCTGAAGCGGCGACCGTCAAGAACGTAGGCATAGCCTTCCTCTGCCGTGACCTTCTTGTTGGTCAGGTTGTAGACGCCCAGGTTCAGGCGCAGGTCGCGCCGGGGCTTGATCACCACGCCCAGGTTGTAGAACGTGTAAGGCGGATAGCGGAAATCGTTGGTTGCAGAACCGCTGGCATTGGTGGTGCGGCCTGATGTCTTGCCGCGGTAGTTCAGCTGGCCCCACAGATTGAAGGCACGGCTCGCTTTCCAGTCGAGCGATGCGTTGAACATATGTTCCGGGATGTCGTTGAGCGGTTTGCCCTTGTTGGTGCCCGAGGTCTGTTCGGTCTGCGAATAGGTGTAGCTGTGGCGATAGCGCAGGTGCCTGACAACGGTCCAGTCGACCGTCCATTCCACACCCTTGAGCCGCGCCGAATCGACGTTCTCATAGGTCGTGTAGCCGTATTGATGCGCCGGATAGGTAAGGCCGCCATACACGCACTCTTCGTTCTGCGCACAGATGCGGCCGGTGCGCAGGAGCTTGTCCTTGAAGTCGCTCTGGTACGCGGTGAGGCTGGTCGAAATCCCGGCGGCCTTGTTCGCGTAGCTGACCCCCACTTCGTAGTTCATCGTCTTTTCCGGCTTGAGGTCCGGGTTGCCGATCACCACGCCGCCCATTGAGGTCGATCCGAAGTCGGTGGCTGCCGATCGCAGGCTGGGAACCTTGTAGCCCGAAGTGACGCCGCCCTTGATGGTGAAGCTGTCGGTCATATTGAAAACCGCGTAGGCCTTGGGGCTGAAGCGGGTGCCGAAACTCTCGCTGTGATCGACGCGGCCGCTCAGCAGCAGCGACAGATCTTCGACCACTTCCCAGTTGTCCTCCAGGAACGCTGCATATTGCTTGCGGTCCATGGTGATGATGTCGGTGGACGCCACGATGCCTTCAAGGTTCAGGCCATTGGTGGCGCCATCCTTGAGCTTTTCGTGGAAGTAGTTGAGTCCGCCCACGATCTTGTGGCGAGAGAGTTGCAGCGCGGCCTGCGTGTTGGCAACCAGCGTATCGAAATCGATGCCGTTGCCGGTCGTTGCGTTTACCCGCGTCGGGTTTGTCGACGTGTCATAAGTGACATAGCTGTTCCATGTCAGGTTGCCGAAATTGCCTTCGTGGGTGGCGAAGTAGTTGTCCCGCAGCGTCTTGCTGTAGGTCATGTCCTCCCCTTCGGCGAGGCTCTTGCCCGGATTGGCCGTGCGTTCCTGGATCGTGTGCCCCGCACCGGCCGTGAAGGTGTTGGCTTCATCCAGCCGGAAGCTGAGCTTGCCTGCAATATTCTTGCGTTTGAATTCCGGGTCGGCGGCGGCGCTGTCGCTGCCGCCGACGAAATCCGCTTCGTCCTGATAGCGCAGACCGCCGGTAACCTGCAACGACAGGCGGTCCCTGATGATCGGAATGTTCAGAGCGAGGCTGGCGTTGACGCCATCGTTCGTCACGTCGTTGCCGGGGCCGGACTTGATGTATTCGGTCGTGAAGCTGCCGCCGAATTCGTTCATCACCTTCTTGGTGATGACGTTGATCACGCCGCCGATCGCGTCGGAACCGTAAAGCGAGGATGCCGGGCCGCGGATCACCTCAATGCGTTCGATCGAGTCCAGTGGCGGCAGGAAGTTGATCGGCGTACCGGCCTGGGCGCCGTTGAGACCGAAGGCCTGATTATCCTGCATGCGTTTCCCGTCGACAAGGAAAAGCGTGTAGTCTGCGCTCATGCCGCGTATCATGACCGACTGTTCGACACCGCCGCCCTGAATGAAGACGCCCGGAACATTCATCAGTACATCGGTGATGTCGGTGTAGGAGCGCTGCCTGATCTCTTCGGCCGTGATGACCGAAATCGTCGCCGGTGCGTCCTTGACGTTGAGCTCATAGCCGGTTGCGGAAACAACGATGTCCGATGGCAGTTCTCCATCGCGGGAATAGGAGCTGCCGGCCTGGGCCTCGGCGGCGAGCGCGAAGGCAGCCTGCGGCGATGCGCAAACGACGACAAGCGACGTCGTAGCGAGAATGCGCTTGCGAAAATCAGTCAATGAATACCCCCCGTCTGTTCCAGAAAAGGCGCACGAACTCCATTCGCCATTCGCCAGCGAATATCGGTGCGGCCCAGTTACTCTCCCGGATTTATGCCGTTCGCCTTTTTCGCTTAGTGCTAATGCGAATTGTTCGCGGCAACTATGAAGAATGGCGAGGCAAGGCAACGATCAGAAATGAATATCGACTATTCATCTCTCGCCTCTGGCCCTGCCGTTTCGGCGAGCGAGAGATCTTCCGCAGCTTGCCTAGGGTCAGCACCCATTACTCACGCCACCGATGCTGCCGGCTGGCTGCCGATGCGGGCGGTCAAGGCATCGGCACTGAGACTGGCGACCAGTTCTTGACCGCCGCCGGTTGTTGGCGTGAGACCGCTCTGGCCTTGTCAGCCCAGCTGCACTCCAGACGACTGGCGGCATGAAGCGCGGGAAGGGCCCTCGCGTGCAGAGGTTGCGATCCTTTCCTACACCACCACCGGCGCAGTAGGATGTTTGCCGGATCATCTCTCCTGACCGGTGGATCGCCGCAGGCGGGGGAGGGCATGCAACCGGAAGCCAAAGTGACACCGATGTTTACACTGTACGCAACAAAAATCAGGTACTTGTGTCGAGAAACCGTGAATTGCGCCCGGAAGTTGACACTTTTGCTCTGAACCGTGTCAACTGTGTCAACCTTGCCCCTTTTGCAGGGTCGCCCCGGCGCACTTTCGCGCGGCGCTATTCACTGGCCCTTAATGCCGAGGCCCCCTATACCCTGACATATGACAACGACCCCGCGTGCTGCCCGCTCGTTCGCCTGCCTGCTTCTCCTGTCCCAGACCGCCGCGGTTCCGGTGTTCGCGCAGACAGTCGCGCCCGCCGTGAACGCGGCTGCGGCGCCCAAGCCGTGGCTTTACAAGAACAGCGACGTTCCGCCCGATCCGGACTGGAACTTCGGCGAGCTGTCAAACGGTCTGCGCTATGCCGTGCGACATAACGGCGTGCCGCCGGGGCAGGTCTCGATCCGCGTGCGGGTGGATGTGGGTTCGCTCTACGAGACCGATGCCGAGCGCGGTTATTCGCACTTGCTCGAACACATGCTGTTCCGGGAATCCAAGTATATCCCTGAGGGCACCGCGATCGCGACGTTCCAGCGGCTTGGCGCCTCGTTCGGCACCGATACCAATGCCGAGACGACGACGACGCAGACGGTGTTCAAGCTCGACGTGCCCAATGCGACGCCGACCTCGCTGGATACCGTGTTCAAGCTGGTCTCGGGGATGGTGACGGCGCCCACGCTTTCGGCGCTCGACCTGAAGAAGGACCTGCCGATCGTGCTCTCCGAAATGCGCGACAACGGCGGTGCCTCGCGCCGGGTGCAGCAGGCGATGCAGAAGACGCTCTATGACGGCCAGCCGCTGTCGGACCGCGATCCGATCGGCACGCTGGGCTCGTTGCAGGCAGCGACGCCCGCCTCGGTCCGGGCCTTCTACACGCGCTGGTATCGCCCGCAGACCGTGACGGTGATCGTTGCAGGCGACGCGCCGGTGCCCGCGCTGGAAGCTTATGTGAAGAAGTGGTTTGGTGACTGGCAGGTGCCCGGCAAGGTTACGCCGCAGCCCAGCTTCGGCGCTCCGATCGCGCCTGCGGGCAGCGATCCGAAGAACCCGGTGGGCGCGACGAAGGTGATGGTCGAGCCCGATCTTCCGCCCTCGCTGATGTATGCCGTGCTGCGGCCCTGGCATCAGGTGAACGACACCATCAAGTACAACCAGGGCCTGATGATCGACCAGCTGGCGCAGGCGATCATCAACCGTCGTCTGGAAACCAAGGCGCGGGCAGGCGGCAGCTTCCTGACAGCCTCGGTCGATCAGGAGAACGTCGCGCGCTCGGCCAACGCCACTTTCGTTTCGGTGACGCCGCTGGGCGATGACTGGAAGGGCGCTCTGCACGATGTGCGCGCGGTGATCGCCGATGCGATGACCCGCCCGCCGACGCAGGAGGAGATCGACCGCGAGGTCGCCGAGCTCGACGTCTCGTTCCAGGTGCCGGTCGAGCAGCAGGCGATCCTGCCCGGCGGCAAGCTGGCCGACGATCTCGTGAACGCGCTCGATATTCACGAGACGGTCGCCGCGCCCAAGGACGTGCTGAACATCTTCCGCAGCTCCAAGCCGCTGTTCACGCCGGACGCCATTCTGGAGCACACGCGCCAGATCTTCAGCGGCACGGTGACGCGAGCGATGTTCACGGTGCAGAAGCCCGGCGTCGCGACTGACGCGCAACTCCACGCAGCGCTTGCGGCTCCGGTGAAGCCGGACGAAAGCGTGCGCGAGGACATGAAGCCCGTGTCCTTCGCCAACATGCCCGCCATCGGCGCGCCATCTGCGCCGACGGCGGTGGCGCCCATCGGCCTGCTCGGCATCCAGCAGCTGACGTTCGCGAACGGCGTCAAGGCGCTGCTCTGGCCCGCCAAGGAAGAGCCGGGCCGGGTCATGGTGAAGGTCCGTTTCGGTGGCGGCTATGGCGCGGTGGCACCCAAGGATGCGACCTATCTGGCGCTGGGCGACATGGCGCTGGTGGGCGCGGGCGAGGCGACGCTGAACCAGAACGACCTCGACCGTATTTCCACCGGGCGCAAGCTGGGCTTCGATTTCGATATCGACGACGGCTCGTTCCAATTCCAGGCGGAAACGCGCCCTTCCGACCTTGCCGACCAGCTCTATCTGTTTGCGGCCAAGCTCGACATGCCGCGCTGGGACAAGGGACCGTTCGAGCGGGCGAAGGCCGCGGCGAAGATCCAGTACGATACTTTTGCCAGCTCGCCGCAGGGCATTCTCAACCGCGATCTGAACTATTACCAGCATGGGCAGGACCAGCGCTACGCAACGCCCACGCCTGCGCAGATCGACAAGACCGACATGGCCGATTTCCAGCGTGTGTGGAGCCGCCAGCTCGCCAGCGGCCCGGTTGAAGTGCAGATCTACGGCGACTTCGATCAGGCAGCCGCCATCGCCGCGCTGACCAAAACGTTCGGCGCGCTGAAGCCGCGCACCACCACCGATGCGCAGGCGGTCGTGCCGGTGGGCGTGCCTTCGCCCTCGACCCAGCCGATCCGCGTCGGCCACCACGGCGATGCAGATCAGGCGGCGGCGGTGATCTCGTGGGCGACCGGCGGCGGGTCTGACGATATCGCGCAGTCGCGCCAGCTCGAGATCCTCACGCAGCTGTTCTCCAACCGCCTGATGGACGCCATGCGCGAGAAGCTGGGCGCGGCCTATTCGCCCTATGTCTTCTCCAGCTGGCCGATCGACGAAAAGGCAGGCGGGGCGATCACGGCGGTTGCGCAGATCGAGCCCGACAAGGTGCCGCTGTTCTTCCAGACGGCGGATGACATCGCCCAGAACCTGATCGACAATCCGCCGACGGCTGACGAACTCGCTCGCGTCATTGAACCGCTGCGCCAGCAGGTCACGCGCGCCGCTTCGAGCACGGCGTTCTTCATGGACCAGCTGGAGGGCGCGACCTGGGATCCCAAGCGGATCGCGGCAGTGCGCACGATTCTGCCCGATTATACGCAGACGACCCCGCAGGCGATGCAGGCCCTGGCAGCCAAATACCTCGGGAAGGGTAAGAGCTGGCGGCTGGAAGTGCTGCCCGATCCCAAGACCGCGACGAAGAAAAAGTGAAGCATGGCGCCGGGTTAGCGCCCGGTGTCTGCCAGCCTGGGGAATCGCCGGGCCTGATCGACGTAATCGAATATGCCGATCGGGCTTTCGATCTTTGCAAAAATTGCCGAAAGCGGTAAAGGGCGCGCCTTGCGTGATCCTCGGCGGAGTCCAAATCCAGCCGGATGGGAGAGATCGCGCGCCAACATGGAGTAAACGACGTGGCTAGCAATTGGACCCCGGATGGCTGGAAGGCGAAGGAAGCCCGCCACCTCCCGGTATATGGCGATGTGGAACAGCTTGGCGCGGTTGAGACCACGCTTGCGAAGTTTCCGCCGCTGGTCTTTGCGGGCGAGGCGCGCGAACTGAAGAAGGATCTGGCCGAAGTGGCGGCGGGTCGCGGTTTCCTGTTGCAGGGCGGTGACTGTGCCGAGAGCTTCGCCGAATTTCACCCCGACAACATCCGCGACACCTTCCGTGTGCTTTTGCAGATGGCTGTGGTGCTGACGTTCGCGGGCAAGCAGCCGGTGGTGAAGGTCGGCCGCATGGCGGGCCAGTTCGCCAAGCCGCGCTCGGCGCCGACCGAGACGATCGGTGGTGTCGAACTGCCGAGCTACCTCGGCGACATCATCAATGGCGTCGAGTTCGATGCGGAGACGCGGCGCAACGATCCCGAGCGCATGGTCAAGGCCTATGCACAGTCGGCATCGACGCTTAACCTGCTGCGCGCGTTCGCCAGCGGCGGCTATGCGAATCTGCGGCAGGTCCACCAGTGGACGCTGGAGCATATCAACCGCAGCCCGTGGGGTGAGCGCTTCTCGCAGATGGCCGACCGCATCGGTGAGGCGCTGGACTTCATGGCGGCCTGCGGCGTGAATCCGTCGACGGTGCCGCAGCTTCAGGGCACCAATTTCTACACCAGCCATGAAGCGCTGCTGCTGCCCTACGAGCAGGCGCTGACCCGTCGCGATTCGCTCACCGGTGACTGGTATGACTGTTCGGCCCACATGCTGTGGATCGGCGATCGCACGCGTTTCGAAGGCTCGGCCCATGTCGAGTTCCTGCGCGGCGTCGGCAATCCCATCGGCATGAAGTGCGGCCCCAGCCTTGAGCCCGACGCGCTGATCCGCATGCTCGACACGCTGAACCCGGCGCGCGAGCCCGGCCGCATGACCCTGATCGCCCGCTTCGGGCATGACAAGGTCGAGGCTGGCCTGCCCAAGCTGGTGCGCGCGGTGAAGGCCGAAGGCCACCCGGTGGTGTGGTCGTGCGACCCGATGCACGGCAACGTCATCAAGTCCGACAGCGGCTTCAAGACCCGTCCGTTCGACCGTATCCTTTCGGAAGTGCGCGGCTTCTTCGCCGTCCACCGTGCCGAGGGCACGCATGCGGGCGGCGTCCATGTCGAGATGACCGGCCAGGACGTGACCGAATGCACCGGCGGCGCCATCGCCATCACCGACGAGGCGCTGAAGGACCGCTACCACACGCACTGCGATCCCCGCCTCAACGGTGCCCAGTCGATCGAACTTGCGTTCGAGATGGCCGATCTGCTCAATCTCGAAATGTCGGAAGGGCGCCGCGAAGCCGCCTGATCGCCTGATCACAAGCGAACCGAGACAAGCGCGGCGGGAGAGATTCCGCCGCGCTTTTTCGTGCATTCCCACCGCTCGCGATACATGCCGAAACATGTCGATACGCAAAGCGAACAGGTGCACTCTTGTTCGCTGATGACCGCGCTCGATAAGGGCACAAGGCATCATCAGCAGGAGGGAGAAATGTCATGCGGTTTCGCATAACAATGTGGTTGGCGACCCTGATCGCAGCATTTGCGCTGACGTCAGGCGCAGTGCAGGCCAGAAACGCACCGACCGGGCAGTCGCTTGCGGTCGTCAGACCGGTGGTATCGTGTGCAGCCCTGTCAGCAACCGACCTGACCGCGATTGGCGGTGCAGGCAGCGGCGTGACCTCGGCAACGCTCGACAAGAGCGACGGCATCGAGGTGTGCGACGTCAAGGGCACGCTGACACCCAAGGTGAACTTCGAGGTTTTGCTGCCAACGAAAACCTGGTCGCAACGTTATCTTCAGGTCGGCTGCGGAGGGCTTTGCGGAGACATCACCCTGCGTTCCGGTGCCTCCAGTGGTTGCAAGGTGCTGAACGATGGCGGTTTCGTCATGGCGGCGACCGACATGGGGCATACCGGGCAGAGCGGCGAATGGGGCCTTGATGATCAGCGGCGCGCCGATTTCGCTTATCGGGCAGAGCATATCACCGGTCAGGCCGCCAAGCTGTTGATCCGCAAGTTCTATGGGCGCGCTCAGAAATACGCCTATTTCAACGGCTGCTCCGACGGCGGGCGCGAGGCGCTGATGGAAGCTCAGCGTTTCCCGGACGATTTCGACGGCGTGATCGCCGGCGCCCCCGCCATGCTGTTCCAGGTGCAGAACACGCTGTACCATGGCTGGATGGCTACCGTGAACCGTGATGCGGCAGGCCATAATATCCTGCTCTCCGCCAAACTGCCGGCATTGCATGCGGCCGTGCTCGCGGCGTGTGACGGCAACGACGGCGTGACGGACGGCATCGTCGCCGTTCCTGCCGCGTGCCGGTTCGATCCCGCGGTTCTGGCCTGCAAGACCGGACAGTCGGGTAATGCCTGCCTGACCGCAGCCGAAATCGATGTGGTGCGCAAGTTCTATGAGGGGCCTCGCGATCCCAAAACGGGTTCGCCGCTGACTGCCGGGCAGCCGCTCTATGGTTCTGAACTCAACTGGCAGGGCATCTATGTGCCTGACAGCGACGGGGGCATGATGATGAGCACGATGATCGTGCCGCCGGTTTGGAAGGATATCGCTTTCGTTCCGCCGCGCACCACGGCGACGATGGCGGACTGGACTTTCGATACCGCCACGCTTGATGCCCTGAGAGCGCGCCACACGCTGTTCGATGCCACCAATGCGAACCTCGACGCTTTCGCGGCGCGTGGCGGCAAGCTGATCCTGTGGCATGGTCTTGGCGATCCGCATATTTCGCCCGCGAACACGGTTTCGTACCAGCAGGCGATCGAAAAGGCGATGGGCCGTGATCGCGTGAACGGATTTGAGCGCCTCTATCTGCTTCCCGGTGTTGCCCATTGCGGCGGTGGGCAGGGGCCGTCTGCGCTCGATCTGCTGTCGGCGATGATGGCCTGGGTCGAGGGAGGGCATGCGCCCGATGCGATCCTGACTTCGACTACGGCAACGGAGAGTTCGTTCGGTCAACCGACCGCTGGCAGCAAAGGGGGCGCTCGACAGGGGCCGCCGCCGATGGCCAAGCTGGAGACAGCAGCGCTACCGGCCATGACCCGCCCGGTCTATCCCTATCCTTTCGTTGCAAAATACAAGGGCACGGGTGACTACACCAAAGCGGTGAACTGGGAGAAGGGCGCTGCGACCCAGGTTGTTGCGCTGCATCCATGGCCCGGCAGCGATCTGTTCGCACCGTTCATTTTCTCCGACAAGTGACCTTATGTGCAAGGCCCGGCAAGCAAATTGCCGGGCCTTGCCGTCGCGCTCTCTCCGGTCAGACAGGCAGGCCGACGTAATTCTCGGCGATCGAGCGCTGGGCGGCCTCGCTGGAGGCGATGTAGTCCAGTTCGGCTACCTGCATCCGCCGCTCGAACGGGCCGTCTTCGGGGAAGCGGTGCATCAGGCGGGTGAGCGACCAACTGAACCGCTCCGATTTCCACACGCGGGCCAGCGCCTTGTCCGAATAGCTGATCACGGCTTCTGCATCGTTCCTGCCAAAGAACGCGATCAGGGCTTCGGCGGCGTAATGTACGTCGCTGGCAGCGAGGTTCAGGCCCTTGGCGCCGGTCGGTGGGACGATGTGCGCGGCATCGCCGCACAGCAGCAGACTGCCATGGCGCATCGGCTCGAACACGTAGGAGCGCAGCGGTGCGATCGACTTTTCCAGCGAGGGGCCGCGCGTGATGTGTGCGGCGGCATCGGGGCCGAGGCGGATCGCCAGTTCGTCCCAGATGCGATCGTCGCTCCAGTCCTCGACCTTTTCGGTCAGCGGCACGTCCACGTAGTAACGGCTGCGCGTGTGGCTGCGCTGCGAGGCGAGCGCGAAGCCGCGTTCGTGGTTGGCATAGATCAGCTCGTGGTTGCACGGCGGCACGTCGGACAGGATACCGAGCCAGCCGAACGGATAGACCCGCTCGAAATGGCGCGCGACCGAGGCGGGGATCGCCTGGCGCGAAGGGCCGTGGAAGCCGTCGCAGCCGACGATGATGCGGGCCTCGATGCGGTGCTCGGCGCCGTCCTTGGTGTAGGTCACGCTGGGCGTGTCGCTCTCGATATCGTGCAGCGCGACATCGCTCGCCTGATAGATCACTTCGAGGCCGCGCGCCTCGCGCGCGTCCATCAGGTCGCGGGTCATCTCGGTCTGGCCATAGACCATCACCTGCTTGCCGGTCAGCGCCTTGATGTCGATGCGGATCAGGCGCTCGCCGTCGGCAAGGTTGAAACCGTCGTGGGGCAGGCCCTCGGCTTTCATCCGCGCATCGAGGCCGAGCCGCTCCATCATAGCGACGGTGCCCTGTTCCAGAACGCCTGCGCGGATACGCGAGAGAACGTAATCGGGGCTCTGGCGTTCGAGGACGACGCAGTCGATCCCCTCGCTCTTGAGCAGGTGTCCCAGCAGCAGGCCAGCAGGCCCCGCGCCGATAATGGCGACTTGACGCTTCATGCAAACTCTCCCGAACGCCCGTAGAACGGGCCGTGGTCTTGTTGCCGAGTTTGACATTCCGGATCGTTTGCGGAAGGGTTTGGTAGGACAAAGATTGGTACTTTCGAGACAAAGATGGCCTTGCATCGCGTTGCTTCCGTGCCCGTCTATGCACTGTATGGCGAAGAGCAGCCGGTCGAGACGCCGGGCTTTGCGCATATCGAGACGATTGCCGCGCGCTCTTCGCTGCACGATTGGGAGATTGGCACGCACCGGCATCGCAGCTTCGCGCAGGTGCTGATCGTCCAGCAGGGGAAGTGGAGGTCCGTCTGGGTGAGGAACACGTTCGCCTTGCTGCCCCGGCGTTTGTCGCAGTGCGGGCGGGGATCATCCACGGTTTCCAGTTCCGTCCGCAGACGCACGGCGTGATCCTGACGCTGGCGGCCGACCACGAAGGCGTCGCGCGCGCGCCGGCGCTGGCGGCGATGCTGGAGCATGGCGGCTATGGCGCGATGGCGCCGGACGAGGCGGCGCGAGTGGAGCGGGTGGCGCGCGAACTGCTCGACTTGACGGGAGACTGGCGCGAGCCCGACGCCCTGTTTCACGCTCTCGTCACGGCGCTGCTCCATGCAGTCCAGCGTGCGGCGCGTGCAGGGCAGGCTATGAGATGGAGCCGCGGATGGTGCAGTTCTATGATCTAGTCGAAAGGCACTATCGGGACAGTTGCGATCTGGCTTTCTTCGCTGGCGAAATGGGCGTTACCACACGCACGCTGACCCGATTGACGGTCGCTCGGACAGGGCTGGGGCCTATCGAATTGGTCAACCGCCGCCGGGCGGCGGAAGCGCGTCGGTTGTTGCGCTATTCCAATGCCAGTGTGGCGCAAATCGCCGATACGCTGGGATTTGCAGACGTGTCCTATTTCTCGCGTTTCTACATGCGGATGACGGGGCAACGCCCAAGCCGTGATCGACATCCAGCGACATTCGGGCAATATGATAATAAATGCTAATGACATTCAGTAATGATAAGGCAGTCCTATCTGCTTTACCTTCGAGAGAGAGCAGCCTAACGGCGATGGTTCCCGGCCGGGCGGTGCGAGCCTGGCGTTGACCTGAGACCATGATGTTCCGTCTGTCTGTTGGCCGTCCTGCTTTCCATGCCCGATTGCTTCTTTCGACGGCTGCCTTCGCCGGATTGTTGATCGGCGTAAACGCCTATGCGGATACAGATGCAGGCAACGATGCACAGGACAAGTCGGTCATCCATGTCACCGGGCATGCCGATAGCGACGGGATGATGCCCGCGCAGGACAGCGCTGCGGCGATCAGCGAAGTGACGGCGGACTTCCTCAAGCTCCAGCCCCCGACGCTGAACGCGTTCCAGATGGTCAGCCTGCTGCCCGGCGCGAATGTCGCATCAAGCGATCCCTATGGCCTTTCGACCAGTTCGGGCATCACCATGCGTGGCCTCGGGCAGGACGAGATCGGCGTGCTGATGGAAGGCGCGCCGCAGAACGACATCGGCTATTATTACGCCTACCCCTCGCAGTTCGCCGATACCGAGAACTTGCGGTCCGTTGCGCTCAGCCCCGGTTCCGTCGATCTCAGCGCGCCGGTGGTGAACGGCGCGGGCGGGCTGCTTTCGGTTGCGCTCGCGGACCCGGAAAAGACGATGGGCGGGCTGCTCGACCTGTCGCTCGGCTCTTACGACCAGCGGCGGATTTTCGCCCGCTTCGATACCGGCACCATCGGCAACACCGGCCTGCGTGCCTTCGTATCGTACTCCGACACGCGGGCCGACAACTGGCGCGGCGCGGGCGTGGACAAGCGCCGCCACCTCGATTTCAAGCTGCTGAACGAATGGGGCGAGGGCAACCGCGCCGCTCTGGCGGTGTCGTTCAACGAGGCGGATTCGTCGGTCTATCCCGGCCCGACGCTGGCGGACTGGAAGGCCTATGGCCGCCATCAGGGTTACGATGCCAGCTATGACGCGGCGGACGGCGGCAACCTGAATTACTGGCGGCTCTACCGCGCGCCGTTCCGCAACCTCTATCTGTCCGCACCGATCCACCTGAAACTGGCGGACAACCTCGATCTGGACAGCACCAGCTATCTCCAGTTCGGCTACGGCAACTCGCCCTACGGCACGCAGCTGAGCGAGGAAGGCAACTACCTCGGCACCGAGGCACTGGCGCCGATCACGCTGGCCAATGCGGTCGATGGCACCGCGAACGTGCTGGGCAACTACACCGGCAAGCAGCTGCGGGCAGGCGAAGTCGCCAGCCTGACCTGGACCACCGGGGCGCATAAAATCACCGCCGGGCTCTGGGGCGATTACGGCACCGACCGCGTGCTTCAGACCTACACCGCGCTCAATGCCGATGGCACGCCGACCGCGATCTGGGGCCATACCAAAGACGCGATCCGCACCGCCGATGGTCGCCTGCTGGCCTACGAGAACATCCGGACGACGACCGTTACCAAGGGCTTCTTCGTTGCCGATACGATCACTGTCGATCCGCGCCTGACCATCGACGTGGGCTTCAAGGGCGTCGATTTCCTGCGCCATGGCCGCAACTATCTGCCCGGCGATCAGACTACGGTTCATGCCGACAGCTTCGCCGCGCTGCCGCAGGCGGCGGTGCGCTACAAGCTGGACGATCACAACCAGTTCTTCGCGAACGTGACCACGCACTTCCGCGCGCCGGACGAGTTCTCGCTCTATGACAGCTACGATGGTGGCGAAGTCACCTCGCAGGGTGTGAACGGGCTGAAAAACGAATATTCGGTGTCCGAGGAGCTGGGCTGGCGCTATTCGGGCAGCCGTGTGGCGGTGACGCTGACCGGCTTCCACTACCACTTCCGCAACCGGCAGGTCTCGACCGTGGTCGATTCCGACGGCGCGCTGGTCTACGCCACGGTCAATGCCGGGCGCCAGACCTCGTGGGCATCGACGGCGAGATCGACTATCGCCTGAACGATGCCGTCAGCCTTTATGCCTCGGGCGAATGGCTGCGCGCAAAGAACGACGACGATCTGCCGATGGGCGATGACTATCTGCCGACCAAGGGCAAGGACGCGGTCGCCAGCCCGCATTACCAGCTGGGCTTCGGCGGGCGCTATGACGGCGGGCTGTTCTTCGGAACGCTGGGCGTGAAGTACGTCGCCGCGCAGTATGCGACGTTCATGAACGACGAGCGGATTCCCGGTTTCGCCAATGTCGATGCCGGGATCGGCGTGCATCTGGCCGGACTGATCGACGGCAAGCGCACCGATTTGCGCGTCAACGGGATGAACCTGTTCAACGCCCATGCCCTGTCCGGTGTGCAGTCGATCAGCACCAATGCGCAGGATACCGTGGGCCGGAACGGCACCGTGATCGAGGGTTCGGCGCCTGCCTACTACATCGCCAGCGGCCGCGCGGTGATGGTCACGCTAACGCGGGGGTTCTGACGACGAGGATGCCCGCTACCGATCCTCGACACGACGACCCCCGACACGCCGACCATCGCGTCCACGGCATGGGCACCGGGCTGGAGGCGCCGACCTGGGCGCCGATCTCGGGGGAAGAGGCCGCTGAGGTCGTCGCGCGCTTCCCGGCAGCAGGGACGCTTCAAGGGATCGAATGGCACTCGCCCCGTCCGTTCTCGGCGGGAGCACTGGTTATCGCGGAGCAGGGCACATTCTTTCTCAAGCGCCACCATCTGTCGCTGCGCGACGCGGCGGGTCTGGCCGAGGAGCATGCCTTCATCGCGCACCTGCGCGAACAGGGCGTGCCGGTGCCAGAGGTTCTGACGGCGGACAGCGGCAGCGGCACCGTCGTTTCGGGCGACTGGATATACGAGCTCCATCGCCGCGTTGGCGGGGTGGATCTCTACCGCGAGCGGCAGTCGTGGACGCCGTTCCTCTCGCCCGCCCATGCCCGTGCGGCAGGTGCGGCGCTGGCGCGGCTGCACGATGCCGCCGAGAGTTTCGAGGCCCCGGCACGGGATGTGCGCCCGCTGGTCTCCAGCTTCACGATCCTGCCTGCTGCCGATCCGCTGATGCAGGCCGAGGCCTATATCGCCGCACGGCCCGCGCTCGCCACGTTCCTTGCCGACAAGCCGTGGCGCGAGACTTTCGCACGGCTGCTCGCCACATGGGGAGACGGGCTGGCGGAGCGCCTGTCCGCGCAGCCGGAGTTATGGACGCATAGCGACTGGCACCCCTCGAACCTGATGTGGGACGAGGCGGGCGAAGTGGCTGCCGTGTTCGATTTCGGGCTGGCGGACCGGACCTGTGCGCTCCACGATCTGGCGACCGCGCTGGAGCGCTGCGTGATCGCGTGGCTGCGGATCGGCGAGGGCGCGCCGCTGGTGGACTTTCCCGCAGTGCAGGCGCTGCTCGAAGGCTACCACGCGGTGCGCCCGCTTGAGGGTGAGGACCGCCGCACGCTCGCCGCGCTGCTGCCGCTGGTGCATATCGAGTTCGCGCTGTCCGAAGCCGACTATTTCGCCGGTGTGCTCGATGACGCGGACAGCGCGATGCTGGCCTGGCAGGGCTATCTGATCGGTCATGCCGACTGGTTCGAAAGCGAGGAAGGCCGCGCGCTGCTGAGCGCGATTGCAACACAAGGCGTTCTTACATGACCCCTCTGGAAATCGCGGGTGTTGTCGTCAGCGCACTCGGCATCTGGCTCACCGCGCGGCGGGCGATGCTGTGCTGGCCGGTTAATTTCCTCGCCTGCGCGCTGTACTTTGTGCTGTTCTTTCAGGTGAAGCTCTATGCCGACATGGTGCTGCAGGCGCTGTTCGGCTTCGCGATCCTCTATGGCTGGTTCGACTGGGCACGCGGACGCGACGATAGCGGTGCGGTGATCGTCGCCCCGCTGGCGTGGAGCAAGGCCGCGCTCGGCCTCGCCATCGGCGCCCTGGGGGCGGTGGCCATCGGCACGCTGACCAGCCGCTACACCGATGCGGCGCTGCCGTGGATGGACGCCTCGCTCTCCAGCTTCAGCCTTGTCGCGCAAGTGTGGACCGCGCGGCGGCACCGCGAAAGCTGGCTGTTGTGGATCGCGGTGGACGTGATCTACGTCGGCATGTTCGCCTTCAAGGGCCTGCTGCTGACCGCAGGGCTCTATGCGCTGTTCGTCGCGCTCGCCGTGCTCGGCTATCGCCGCTGGACCCGCGCGATGCGGAGCGTTTCGGTTTAGAACAAACTATCCGCTCACGCATTGTACCCCGACGGGCAGTTTCGTTTTCGGGGTGCGATGACTTTACAACAGTGGCTCTCGGTGGGCCTCCTTTGCGGCATGATGGCGCTGTTCGTGTGGGGGCGGTTCCGCTTCGACGTGACCGCGATCATCGCGCTGCTCGCCGGGATCGCGCTCGGCCTCGTGCCGCCCGCCAAGGCGTTCTCCGGCTTTTCGGACGATATCGTCATCATCGTCGGCTCGGCGCTGGTGCTGTCCGCTGCCGTGCAGCGCTCCGGCCTGATCGAGCGGGCGCTGGACCGGTTCGCGCATCGCCTGCGCCGCCCCGGCTCGCAACTGTTCGCGCTGACAGCGACGGTCGGCGTCGCCTCCGGCCTGATCAAGAACATCGGCGCACTGGCGATGCTGATGCCCGCCGCCTCGCAGCTGGCCAAGCGCAGCAAGACCAACCCCTCGCGCTTCTTCATGCCGATGGCCTTCGCCTCGCTGCTGGGCGGGCTGACCACGCTGGTCGGCACCTCGCCCAACATCATCGTCAGCCGCGTGCGTGAGGAGATGACCGGGCAGCCGTTCCGCATGTTCGACTATCTGCCGACCGGGCTCGGCCTGCTGGTGATCGGCCTGATTTTCCTGCGCTTCGGCAACCGCATGCTGCCCGAGCGGCAGGCGGCGGCAACCATGGGCGAGGCGCTCAACATCTCGGCCTATACCACCGAGGCGACCGTGCAGGAGGGCTCCGCCGCCATCGGCACCACCATCGCGCAGTTCGTCGAGGATCACGAGAACGAGATCGAGGTGACGGCGGTGCTGCGCCGGGGGCAGCGCGCCGAAGTCCACCCGCAGATGCCGATCGCCGAGGATGACGTGCTCATTCTGGTGGGCGATCCCGATGCCCTCGAACGTGCCATCGCGGGCTCCGGCATGGCGCTGCACGACCCGGACGACGAGGATGACGCGCCCGCCACGGACGAGGTGGGCGTGATCGAGGCGGTGGTGACGGCAGGCTCGGTGCTGGTCGGCTCCACCGCCGCGCGGCTGATGCTGAAGGAGCGCATGGGCCTGCGGGTGATCGCCATCGCCCGTGAGGGCGAGCGGCTGCGCAACAAGCCGACCGGCGTCGCCATGCAGGCAGGCGACGTGATCGTCCTTCAAGGCGTGCTCGATGCGATGCCGGGCCGCCTGCGCCAGCTGGGCGTGCTGCCGCTGGCGGAACGGACGATCTCGCTGGGGCGCGAGCGCAAGGGCTGGCTGGCGCTGGCGATCCTCGGCGTCGCCATGGCGGCCACGGCGACCGGGCTGGTGCCGGTGGCGGTGGCGTTCTTCGCAGGCGCGGGACTGGTGCTGATCACGGGCGCGCTTCCGGCAGAGGACGCCTACGAAGCCATCGAATGGCCGATCCTGATCATGCTGGGCGCGCTGATCCCGGTCAGCGAGACGCTCCAGAGCACCGGCGCGTCCGACGTGATGGCGACGCAGCTGGCGCATTTCGCCGCGCACCTGCCGCCGTGGGGCGCGGTGGCGCTGGTGCTGCTGGCCTCGATGGCGGTGACGCCGTTCCTCAACAACGCCGCGACGGTGCTGGTGATGGCCCCCATCGCGGCTGTCTTCGCGCATGACCTCGGCTACCGGCCCGACGCCTTCCTGATGGCGACGGCGATGGGGGCGGGCTGCGATTTTCTCACGCCGATCGGCCACCAGTGCAATACGCTGGTCATGGGGCCGGGGGGCTACAAGTTCGGCGATTATGCGAGGCTCGGCGCGCCGCTCTCGCTGCTGGTGCTGGTGCTGGGGACGCCGCTCGCCATCGCGGTATGGCCGCTGCATTGATGCGTTACGCTGGACGTTTGAGCCTCCGCCGCCTAGGCTGGGCCATTCCTGCCGTCCGTTTCCGGGCCGCTTTCTCTCGACCTTTCAATCGATGACAGGATGAAGACGTGATCGAACAACAGGCCATCGTGATCGCGCTGATCGGCGCGCTGGGCATCGGGGCGCAGTGGATCGCCTGGCGCACCGGCTGGCCCGCCATCGCGCTGATGCTGCTGGCGGGGATCATCGCCGGGCCGGTGACGGGGCTGATCGTGCCCTCGCACACCTTTGGCGAGCTGCTGGAGCCGGTGATCTCCATCGCCGTGGCGCTGATCCTCTTCGAGGGCGGCCTCAGCCTCAATTTCCGCGAGCTGCGCAATACCGGAACGGCCGTGCAGCGCCTGCTGGTGCTGGGCGTCCCCATCGGCTGGGGGCTGGGCGCGCTGGCGTGCTATTATGTCGCGGGGCTCGTCTGGCCGGTGGCGATCCTGTTCGCCGGGATTCTCGTGGTGACCGGACCGACCGTGGTGCTGCCGCTGCTGCGCCAGAGCAATGTCGCCTCGCGCCCTGCCGCGATCCTCAAGTGGGAAGCCATCGTCAACGATCCGATGGGCGCGTTGCTGGGCGTTGTTACCTACGAATACCTGCGCCGCGCGGATGCGGGCGGCACGCTGCTGAGTGTGGTGATCTCGCTGATCGGCGCGGCGATTCTCGCCTGCGTGATCGGTTATGCCGCCGCGCGCGCCGTGGGCTGGGCCTTCCCGCGCGGCCATGTGCCCGAATACCTGAAAGCCCCGGTGCTGCTGGTGACGGTGATCGGCGTCTTCGTGCTCTCGAACCTGATCCAGCAGGAGACCGGCCTGCTGACCGTGACGGTGATGGGCGTGGCGCTGGCCAACATGCGCCTGACCTCCTTGCGCGATATTCGCCCGTTCAAGGAGAACGTCACCGTCCTGCTGATCTCGGGCGTGTTCGTGCTGCTGTCGGCCTCGCTCAATTTCGACGTGCTGCGCCAGTTCGAGTGGCGCTTCCTCGCCTTCCTGCTCTCGTTGCTGTTCATCGTGCGCCCTGCCGCCGTGCTGCTCAGCCTCGCGTTCAGCAAGATTCCGTGGAACGAGCGCCTGCTGGTCGCGTGGATCGCGCCGCGCGGTATCGTGGCGGTGGCGATCTCGGGCCTGTTCGCGTTGCGCCTTGCGAACATCGGCTATGGCGACGGCACGATCCTCATCACGCTGTCGTTCTCGGTGGTGGTGGCGACGATCCTGTTCCACGGCTTCTCGATCAAGACCGTCGCGCGGTTGCTGAAAGTCACCGGCGCGCCGCGTCGCGGGCTGCTGGTGGTGGGCGCGACGCCGTGGAGCTACTCGCTGGCCGAGCAGCTGACGCAGATGGAAGTGCCGGTCACGCTGTGCGACACCAGCTGGCAGCGCCTTGCCAGCGCGCGGCAGGCGGGTATCCCGACCTATCATGGCGAGATCCTGTCCGAAGCCACGCACGAGCGGCTCGATCTCGGGCAGTTCCTGGCGCTGGCGGCAGTCAGCAACAACGAGGCCTACAACGCGCTGATCTGCAACGAGTTCGCGCCCGAGATGGGCCGCGACAACGTCTATCAGCTGGGCGATGCGAGCGACGAGGAAGATCACCGCGCGCTGCCGGAATCGCTGCGCGGGCGCGCGCTGTTCGCGGCGGGACACGGCGTGGAGGACATCTTCCGGCGCGAGCGCGAAGGCTGGTCCTTCCGCAAGACGCGCATTTCCGAACAGTTCGATTTCGAGACGGCGCAGGCCGACTTGCCCGACGGTACGGATATGCTGCTGCTGCTGCGCAAGAACGGAACGCTGCGTTTCTTCACCCATGCCTCGCGGCCCACGCCGCAGGCCGGTGACACGATCCTCTCCTACGTCCCGCCCGGCGGCAAGCCGCGGCGCACGAAGCAGGAGAGCAAGACGGAGAAGGAGGCCGCACAATGAGTCGCACGATCACCACACCCTGTCTGACCCTGTTGGGCGCGCTGGCGCTGGCAACCGCAGGCTGCCACGACAATGCGGGGCAGAGCGACGCTCAGCCCTCTGCGAGCGCCTCGGATGACAGTGACGCCATCGGCGATGCGCCCTCGGCAGCGGCGGACGACAGCCCGAAGTCGATCCTGCGTCCCGACGTGCTGCCCGAAGGCGGCGCGACCGAGGCCCCGAAGATCGAGCCCGCGCACATCATCGTGCCGTTCGGCGCGTCGGGCCTGAAGCTCGACGATGCCGGCAAGGCGCTGGTCGACAGTGCATTGGCGAGCCCGGCGGCAGGGCTTGGCGGGCCGATCATCCTGCGCGGCTCCACGGACTCGCACGGTTCGGACGGCGACAACAAGGTGTCCTCGCGCAAGCGCGCCGAGGCGGTGCGGGCCTATATGGTCTCCAAGGGCGTGCCCAGAGATCGCATCAGCGTGATCGCGCTGGGCGAGACGCGCCCGATCGCGCCCAACGCCAACGAGGACGGCAGCGACAATCCCGAAGGCCGCGCCCGCAACCGCCGCGTGGAGATCGAGATCGACCTGCCCGCGCCGCCGCCTTCGGATGCGCCTTCCGACAAGCCCTCGGATGCGGGCTCCCCGACGCCTGCGCCCAGTCCCACACCTGCTAAACGTTCGGTGAAACAGTGAGCGATACCCTGACCTCGCGCCGCGTCCTGCGCCAGCACCCGGCGTTGCGCGATGACATTGCCGACCTCACTACCCGCCGTCCCTTGCCGGGGCCGGGGCTGCCGCTGCTCGATCCGTTCCTGTTTCTCAACCACCATGGGCCGCAGATTTACCCGGCGCCCAACCGGGGGCTGCCGTTCGGCCCGCATCCGCATCGCGGCTTCGAGACGGTCAGCTTCATCCTGACCGGCGAGATGGCGCACCTCGACAGCGGCGGTCACGAAAGCGTGATCGCGGCGGGCGGGGTGCAATGGATGACGGCCGGATCGGGGCTCGTCCACGCCGAGATTTCGCCAGCCTCGTTCAAGCGCACGGGCGGTCAGCTGGAAATCCTCCAGCTGTGGGTCAATCTGCCCGCGCGCCTCAAGATGACGCAGCCGAGCTATACCGGGCTTCAGCGCGCGGATATTCCCGCGATCGCGCTGGAAGGCGAGCATGGCGCAGGCGGATCGCTGGACCTGATTTCGGGCAGCTTCGCCGGGCATGAAGGCGCCTATCGCTCGCTCACCGAGGTGATGATGAGCACGGTCACGCTGGAGACGGGCGGCCACGCCGTGCTGCCCTCGCCCAGGGGGCGCACGGTGTTCCTCTACGTGGTTTCAGGCGCGCCCGAGATTGGCGGCACGCCTGTCAGGGAAGCGCACCTGATCGAACTGGATGCCGAGGCGGAATACGTCCACGTCCGCGCGCCGAGCGGCCCGGTGCGGCTCGTCTTCGGCCATGCCGATCCGATCGGCGAGCCGGTGGTCAGCCACGGGCCTTTCGTGATGAACACGCGCGAGGAAATCGTGCAGGCGATCCACGATTATCAGGCGGGCAAGTTCGGCGCGATCCCGCAGCTGGACTGACGGATCGCGCCTGCTGCCGGATCAGGAGTCGGATCAGTCGGGGGCGATCCATTCGCTGAGATCGTCTGCCTGCCCGATCAGCGCGAGGCCGTGGGCGATCGAGGTCAGCTCGTCGCCCGTGGCGATGCGCGAGGTGCCGAAACGCGCCTCGAACAGCGCGCGCACGGCGGGGATCAGCGAGGAACCGCCGGTCAGGAACACATGGTCGATGCCGCTTGCATCCAGCCCGGCGCTGGCGAGCGCCTCGCCCACCGTTTCGTCGATGCGGGCAAGGTCGGGCGCAATCCAGCCCTCGAAATCGGCGCGGGTGACGCGCGCTTCCAGCTCGATACCGTCCTCGTGGAAGGTGAGGGAGCCTTCCTCGTTCGAGGACAGCGTGCGCTTGAGGCGCCCGACCGCCTCGTAGAGCCCGTGGCCCAGTTCGTGTTCGACCACCGCGATCATCCGGGCGATGGCGGCGGGATCGGTGGCAGCGCGGTGCAGGCGGGCGAGTTCCTCCATCGTGCGGCGGTTGCGCATCATCGCAAGGCGCGACCAGTCGCCGAAATCCGCGAAGTGGCCGGGCGGAATTTCCAGCACCTTGTCGAACGAGCGATAGGTGCCGCCCTTGCCGAGCAGCGGCAGCACCAGATGGTCCATGATGCGGAAGTCGAAGCGGTCCCCGGCAATGCCGATACCCGCCGAGCCCAGCGGCGTGCAGCGCTGCGCCGCACCCGGCGCCTCGATCCGCACCACCGAAAAGTCGCTGGTGCCGCCGCCGAAGTCGGCCACCAGCAGCGTTGCCGGCTCGCTCAGCCGCTGCGCGAAGCTGTAGGCCGCGCCGAGCGGCTCGTAGACGTAGTGGACCTGCCGCCGCAGCATCGCGAACATCGCATCGTAACGCGTTTTGGCCAGTGCCGCATCGGGCCGCGCGCCGACATAGCGCACCGGTCGTCCGACGATCACCCGCTCAGGCAGATCGGCCAGCGCCTTGCCGCCGCGCGCGATCAGGTGGCGCAGGAACACCTGCCCCATATCCTCGAAACGCATCCGCTTTTCGAACAGGTTGGCGCTTTCGAACGCCGGGTTCGCCGCGACCGACTTGAACGACTGGATGAAGCGCGAGCCTTGCGGGAAGTCGAGGAATTCGGCGATAGCCCAAGGCCCCGCCTCGTGCGCCAGCGCGCCGCGCACGTCCTCGTCCTGCCAGAAGCACAGGGCGGAGCGGAACACCTGCGCGGTGCTGTTCTGCGGCGCCGCGAACGAGACCAGTTCGGCGCTCTCCGCCCCCGTAGTCCCTGCGACGACCGAATTGGTGGTGCCGAAGTCGATGCCGACCGCGTGGATCAGGTCGGATGCGGGAGAGGTCGGCACGGTGGGGAGGCTCCTTGGGCGAGGGTCCGGGAAGGGGGCGGCGCTATGGCAGGGCACCCTGCTACTCGCAACCCCCTGCCGTTCGAACCCGAGCCCCACCGTGCCCGGAGTTTTCCCTTACTTCAAGCCGCCACCCAGCGCGCGGTAGAGTTCGACCGCGTTGCTCTGCCGCTCCAGCCGCGTCGAGACGAGGCTGACTTGCGCGGTGTACCATGAACGCTGCGAATCCAGCGTCGTCAGGAACGGATCGATGCCTTCGTCGTAGCGGGCCTGCGCGATCTTGTAGGCGCCCTTCGAGGCATCCTCCAGCGAGACCTGCGCCTTCAGCTGCTCGTCGATGGTGCCGCGCCGGGCAAGGGCATCGGCGACTTCGCGAAAGCCGGTCTGCACCGACTTCTCATAGGTCGCCACCATCGCATCATAAGTCGCGCGAGCATAGCGCAGGTTGCCCTGATTGCGCCCGAAGTCGAAGATCGGCACGCTGGCGGTCGGCGCGACTGACCAGTAATCGCTGCCGTTCCCGAACAGGTTCGACAGGCCAAGGCTGAGCGTGCCGAAGGCAGCGGTCAGCGAGATCTTCGGGAAGAAAGCCGCGCGCGCCGCGCCGATATTGGCATTGGCGGCGCGTAGCTGGTGCTCTGCCGAAACGATGTCCGGGCGGCGCAGCAGCACCTCGGAGGGCAGGTTCGCGGGGAGATTGGCGATCGTCGCATCGTCGGTGCCGAGGCCATCGGGCAGCATCGCGGCGGGAACGGTGGTGCCCGCCAGCAGGTTCAGCAGGTTCTGGTCCTGCGCCACGGCGGTCGTTGCCGAGGCGAGGTCGCTGCGGGCCTGATCGTATGTCGTCTGCGCCTGCTTGATTTCGAGATCCGAGGCGATCCCTTCCTTGGCGCGGCTTTTCGTGATGTCGAGCGTCTGGCCGAACGCCTTCATCGTTTCGCGCGCGATGTTCAGGCGGTCCTGATCGGCGGCCATCGTCAGCCAGCCGGTGGCGATCTGCGAGATCAGCGTGACCTGCGCCGCATCGCGGTTCGCCTGGCTGGCGAAGTAGCTCTCCTGTGCGGCCTGCGTCAGGTTGCGGACCCGACCGAACAGGTCGATTTCCCACGCCGAGACGCCGACATTGGCCTGATAGATATCGGCGCGGGTCGAGCTTCCCGCTGCGGCGCCTGCGCCGGTTCCCGTCCCGCCTGCCACGCCGCCAAGCCCTGCTGGCGTGCGCTGGTAGGTGGCGGTGCCGTTGGCGCCGAGCGTCGGGAACAGGTCCGCGCGCTGGACCTTGAACTGCGCGCGGGCCTGCTCGACGTTGGCGAGCGAAATGCGCAGGTCGCGGTTGTTCTGCAACGACAGGGCGATCAGCTGGCGCAGCCGCTCGTCGGTGAAGAAGTCATGCCAGGCAAGGCCCGCAGGCTGCACCGCTCCGCCCTGTTCCGGGCCATAGGCCGCGCCTTGCGGCGTGGTCTCGGGCACGGGAGCGGCAGGGCGGACATACTTGGGCGCCATGTTGCAGCCCGAGAGCAGCGCGGCGCCGGCAAGAGCAACAGTAAGGGTCGGGGTGAGAGCGAGGTGTTTGCGCATGTCAGGCCTCCTGCCCGCTGGTGGTAGAGGGGCCGGTATCAGAGGGCGTGCGGCCGCCCACGTTGTCCTGCTTGAACAGCTGCTTCACCAGACGGAAGAAGGTGGGGACGAAGAAGATCGCCAGCACAGTTGCGGAGAGCATGCCGCCCACCACGGCCGTACCGATGGCGTTCTGGCCGCCCGCGCCCGCACCGGACGAGATCGCCAGCGGCAGCACGCCGAAGATGAACGCGAAGCTGGTCATCAGGATCGGACGCAGGCGCAGCTTGGCGGCTTCCAGCGCCGCTTCGCCCGCGCTGAGCCCCTCGCGCATCTTCTCTTCCGCGAACTCGACGATCAGGATCGCGTTCTTCGCAGAGACGCCGACCGTGGTGATCAGGCCCACCTGCAGGTAGATGTCGTTGTTGAGGCCGAACAGCCACGCGGCACCGACGGCACCCAGCACGCCCAGCGGCACTACCAGCAGCACCGCAATCGGCACCGACCAGCTTTCGTAGAGCGCGGCAAGGCACAGGAACACGATCAGCAGCGAGAGCGCATAGAGCGCCGGAGCCTGCCCTGCCGAGAGCTGCTGCTCATAGCTGAGGCCGGTCCATTCGAAGCTGATCCCTGCGGGCAGCTTGGCGGCGAGTTCCGTCATTGCCTGCATCGCCTGTCCGGTGGAGTGACCCGGCGAGGGGCTGCCCATCAGCTCGATCGAAGGCACGCCGTTATAGCGCTCCAGCTTCGCCGGACCCGTGATCCAGTGCGAGGACGAGAACGAGGAGAACGGTGCCATCGTGCCGTTGGTGGCCCGCACATAGAGGTCGCCGATGGATTCGGGCGAGGTGCGGAAGGTATCGTCGGCCTGTACATAGACCTTCTTCACGCGGCCACGGTCGATGAAGTCGTTGACGTAGCTGCCACCGAACGCCGCGCTGAGCGTGGTGTTCACGTCGCCCAGATTGAGGCCGAGCGAGCCTGCCTTCTCCTGATCGACATCGAGCTTGAGCTGCGGCGTATCTTCCAGACCGTTGGTACGCACCATCATCAGGCGCGGGTCCTTGGCGGCCATGCCGAGCAGCTGGTTGCGCGCGGCGATCAGCTTTTCGTGGCCAAGGTTTTCCTCGTCCTTCAACTCGAAGTCGAAGCCGTCCGCGTTGCCGAGTTCGAGCACGGCGGGCGGGTTGAAGGCGATGGCCATGCCGGTGCGGATCTTGGCGAAGGCGGCATTGGCGCGCGCGGCGATGGCATCGACCTTGTTGTCCTTGCCGCCGCGTTCCGACCAGTCCTTCATGCGCACGAAGGCGATGCCGACGTTCTGGCCCTGACCCACGAAGCCGTAGCCTGCGACGGTGAAGACCGAGGCGACGTTCTTGCCCTCGTCCTTGAGGTAATGGTCGTTCATGCGATCAAGCGTGCGCTGCGTTTCCTCGATCGAGCTGCCGACCGGCAGCGTGACCTGGCTGAACATCAGGCCCTGATCCTCGGCAGGCAGGAAGCCGCCGGGCAGGCGCCAGAAGATGAAGCCGACGCCGACGAGCACCAGCGCATAGACCACCAGCGTGCGGCCCCAGCTGCGCTCGACGCGTTCCACGCCCTTGCCGTAGCGATCGCGCGTGCGGTCGAAGGTGTCGTTGAACCAGGCGAAGAAGCGGCCGAAGATCCCCTTGGGGCGGTCCTCGCCGTGGGCTTCCTTGTGCGGTTTCAGGATCGTGGCGCAGAGCGCGGGTGTCAGCACCAGCGCCACCAGCACCGAGAGCGCCATCGAGGAGACGATGGTGATCGAGAACTGGCGATAGATCACGCCGGTCGATCCGCCGAAGAAGGCCATCGGCAGGAACACCGCCGACAGCACCAGACCGATGCCGATCAGCGCGCCGGAGATTTCCTCCATCGACTTGAGCGCGGCTTCCTTCGGGGAAAGATGCTCCTCCTGGATCAGGCGCTCGACGTTCTCGACCACGACGATGGCATCGTCGACCAAGAGGCCGATCGCCAGCACCATGCCGAACAGGGTGAGAGTGTTGATCGTGAACCCGGCCAGCTGGAGCACCGCGAAGCTGCCCAGCAGCACCACGGGCACCGCGATGGTGGGAATGATCGTCGCGCGCCAGTTCTGCAGAAACAGGAACATGACGAGGAACACCAGCACCACCGCCTCGACCAGCGTGTGAACCACTTCCTCCACCGAGAGGCGAACGAAGGTGGAGTTGTCGAGCGGGTAGGCGACCGTCACGTCAGGCGGGAAATCGCGCGAGAGCTTGGCGACTTCGGCCTTCACGTCGGCCACGGTCTGCAGCGCATTGGCGCCCGGCGCCAGCTTGATCGCGAAGCCCGAGGCCGGGTGGCCGTTGTAGCGGGCAAGGAAGCTGTAGTTCTCCGAGCCCAGTTCGACGCGCGCGACATCGCCCAGATGGACGACCGAGCCGTCGGTGCCGCTGCGCAGGATGATCTTGCGGAACTGCTCGGCGGAGGTCAGGCGCGTCTGCGCGGTGATGATGGCGTTGAGTGCCTGCCCCTTGGGCGCGGGCAGCGAGCCGATCTGGCCTGCGGAAACCTGCGCGTTCTGGGCCTGAATGGCGCTCGTCACGTCCGCCATCGTCAGCGACAGGTTGGTCAGCTTGAGCGGATCGACCCAGATGCGCATTGCATACTGCGCGCCCAGCACCTGACTGTCACCCACGCCGGTGATGCGGCTGAGCGGGTCCTGCAGCTTCGAAGCGACATAGTCACCCAGATCGACCTGCGTGTGGCTGCCGTCCTTGGAATAGAGCGCGACGACGAGCAGGAAGTTCTTGGTCGCCTTGGTGACGCGCAGGCCCTGGGCCTGGATCTCCGAAGGCAGCATCGGCGTCGCCTGCGTCAGCTTGTTCTGCACCTGCACTTGCGCGATGTCGGGATCGGTCCCTTGCGCGAAGGTCAGCGTGATCGTCAGGTTGCCGGCGCTGTCCGACGAAGACGACATGTATTCCAGATGGTCGAGGCCCTTCATCTGCTGCTCGATCACCTGCGTGGTGGTGTTTTCGAGCGTCTGGGCATCGGCGCCGGGATACAGTGTCTGGATGGCAATCGCGGGCGGGGCGATCTCGGGATACTGCGCGATCGACAGCGAGCGGATGGCAAGGCCACCCGCCAGCATGAGGATGATCGCGACGACCCAGGCGAAGATCGGCCTGTGGATGAAATAGCGGGAGATCATCGGCTTACTTCCCGCCCTGCTGCGTTCCCGAAGTGTCGGCGCCGTTTGGCTGGCCGTTGGAGGGCTGATCCGCCACCGTCACCTGCTGCGGGGCCTTGGGCGTCACCGTCTGGCCGGGCTTGAGCATCAGCAGACCCTCGACGATCAGCTTGTCACCCGCCTTGAGGCCGCTGGTGACGACCCACTTGTCGCCCACGGCGCGGTCGGTGACGAGCTTGCGCTGTTCCACCTTGTTGTCAGGCCCGACGACCAGCGCGACCGAATCGCCCTTCTCGTCGCGGGTCACGCCCTGCTGCGGGGCCATGATCGCCTGCTGGCGCACACCCTCGACCAGCTTGGCGCGCACGAACATGCCCGGAAGCAGCGTGCCGTCCGGGTTCGGGAAGGTGGCGCGCACCGTCACAGAGCCGGAGGACTGGTCCACCGTGACGTCGGAGAATTCCAGCTTGCCCTCGATCGGATAGACCTTGCCGTTGGGCAGGATCAGCTGGACGCGCGCGGCATCGGGCGTGTCGCGGGTCACGGCACCGCCGTGGATCGCATCGCGCAGGTTGAGGAGGTCGGCGGCGGGCTGCGTCACGTCGACATAGACGTTGCCCATCGACTGGATGGTGGTCAGTGCCGTGGCCTGTCCGGTCTGCGCCAGCGCACCCACCGTCACCAGCGAGCGACCGATGCGGCCCGAGATCGGCGCGCGGATCGAGGTGTAGTTGAGGTTCACGCGCGCGGCCTCGACATCGGCCTTGCGGGCGGCGACGGTCGCCTGCGCCTCTTGCGCTGCGGCATCGGCATTATCGACGTCCTGCTGCGCCACACCCTTCACCGCGAGAAGGCGGTGATAGCGCTCGGCCTGCAGCTTCGTGGAGCGGATCTGCGCCTGTGCCATCGCCAGCGTGCCCAGCGCCGAGGCGAGGGCCGCACGATAGGGCGCGTCGTCGATCTTGTAGAGCACCTGCCCCTGCTTCACCATTGCGCCTTCGGTGAACAGGCGCTGGCGGATGATGCCGCTGACCTGCGGGCGCACTTCGGAGCTTTCCACGGCCAGGATGCGGCCCGGCAGCTCGGTGGAGAGCGTCACCGGCTCCGGCTTCAGTGTCACCACGCCGACTTCGGGCGGCGGCGGAGTGGCTGCCTTCTGGCCGCCACCGCAACTGGAGAGCAGCGCGCCCGAGAGCGCCAGCGTGGTCAGGCCCGCGATGGGGGGAAACGCAGAAGGTTGGCCATTTGTCGCAATACCGCCTAGAAATGGAATGAGCGTTCATTCATGTAATTCGTGCCATAGGCGCGGTGCGAGTCGACGCACAAGAGAAAAGTAGGACTGATGACCAAGAGATCGACGGACGGAGGGCGCGAGAAAGTCGTTGCAGCCGCACGTATGCTGTTCGAGCAGCGCGGTTTTCACCAGACCGCCATGTCCGAACTGTCGGAGCGGGCCGGGGTGAGCGTCGGCCAGATCTATCGCCTCTTCGCCAGCAAGAGCGAGATGATCCTGGCGATCATTCATGAAGATACCGAGGCAAAGCTGGTCCGATTCGGCCTGATCCGCGCCGATCTGGAAGCCGGGCGCATCACCGCGCGTGAGGCCTTGCGTCGGCTGGCCGCCGAAGCGCTCGCCCATGAGCAGCAGGCGCTGACGTTCGAGATACTCGCCGAAGGCTTTCGCAACCCCAGGACCGGCGACGAGATCGGCCAGTTCTGCGACCGTTATCGCGGTGCGCTGAGCGCGCTGATCCGCGCGGCGGCGGGCGAAATGGAGCCAGGGCGCCTTGCCGCTGCGGAGGAAGTGCTGATGGGCCTGCTGTTCGGCCTGGGCAATCGCGCGCTGTGCCGTCCACGACTTGGCCCCGAGGAAACCGCTGATTTCGCAGCGGACATGATGGTGGCGATGCTGCGCGGATGACGAGAAGGGGGCCATCAGGGCCCCCGGACGCCAGCTCCCGGTTCAGGCGCGTGCCGTCACGATCCACGCGGCCCCGTCGATCAGCACGGAGCGCTCGCCCGGCTTCTTGTCGAAGGCCGCACGCACCGCTTCGGAAGCGCGGAGGCGGACTTCGGCATCCTGATCGGCGAGCGCGCGCGAAAGCGGTCCGACTGCCGAGGCCATGCGCAGAGCATCGTCCAGCGCATCCTCGCGCGAGACACCCTGCCCGAAGGGAATCGTGAAATCATACGGGGTTATGTCGATCCGGTTGTAGCCGGCCTGCGTCAACATGCCCCTGATCCACGCGCGGTCGGCGAATGCGAACGGGCCGGGGGTATAGCCGGGAGGCGGGGCGGGCGGCGTAGGCACGATCCCGGCGAGGGCATCCAGCGGCAGGCGTACCCAATCGTTCTCCCGCGCGCCGCGCCAGCAGACGAAGGCCAGCCGTCCGCCCGGTTTCAGGGCGCGGTGCATATGCGCGAAGGCGAAAGTCGGATCGTCGAAGAACATCACCCCGAAGCGCGAGAACAGCAGGTCGAACGCGGCATGGCGCAACCCCGCGCTCCCGGCATCGCAGATACTGAACGTGACCGAAGACCCGACCGGCATCCGCTCGCGCGCACGGCGGATCAGCGGCGCGGAAATATCGACGCCCAGAACCTGCCCGGCAGGGCCGACCCGTTGCGCCAGCGCCAGTGTCGAAGTCCCCGCGCCGCAACCGACATCCAGCACATGTTCGCCCTTGCGCGGCCATGCGGCGGCCAGCGCAGCCTCGCCGAACGGCGCCAGCATCGCATCGAGCCGTTGCTGGTGGTCCACCCAGCGCTGTCCGCTGCGACCGTTCCAATCCGAGACCTGATAAGCGTTCTGCTGGGCCATGCCTACTCCGTATATGCGAATGCGTCGCAATATAAATAATGAGCCGGGTATGGCAATGGCTAAAGCCAAAGTTTGATGGTTCTGCCCCTCTTAGCCGCTGAGACCCTTGCGTCTTGTATAAGTCATAGAATTCAGGCGGAATTTTCGGCGACGTCGGCGTCCGATCCGTAGACCCACAGGCCAAATATCTCTGCCAGACTGCGATGGCTTTCCACTTCCATCGCCACTTGCAGATCGCGACTGGTGACGGTGCCGCCCGCATGTGCCCGCGTGTAGCGACGCAGGCCGCTCCAGAATGCGCGTTCGCCCAGGGTATGGCGCAACGCGTCCATGAACAGCGCGCCCTTGCTGTACTGCACCGCGCGACGGGTGCCGAGGTTGGGATATGTCCCGCCCCATGCCAGCGGCTTGTCGAACCCGGCGGCCCGCGCGCGGGCAAGCCGCGCACGGGCGAGATCGAGTTCCGCCTCGTAGGCGGCATGGCCGAAACGATGCTCTTTCCAGGCGGCGGTCATGAAGGTGGTGATGCCCTCGTTCAGCCAGAACTCGCGCAGGCTGGTGCAGGTGATCAGGTTGCCCCACCACTGGTGCGCCAGTTCGTGGGCGATGGCCCAGTCCTCTACCGGATCGCCGGGAGCCTGTGGCACGGCTTGGGTCCCGACGACCGAATAAGTCGCGGCTTCCTGCGCCTCGTCGCCGGGAACGAGCAACTGGGCATAGCGCCGGGCGGGCAAGGCGACGCCTGCCTTGCCGGAGAAGAACTCCGCGATGGCGCCGGTCTCGGCGAAGCGGCGGCGCAGGGACGTGGCATCGGTGCCAATGCCCCAGGTGGTCAGCCGCGCGGCACCGGCGCGTTCCTCGACCCTTGTGAAATGCCCGATGGCGAAGCCGTAGAGGTAAGCGGAATAGGGCCGCGTCTTCCAGCGCTCGATCGAGGCCCCATCGGCTTGCGAGAGCGTGCGGACATGGCGGCCGACCGCCAGCGCGCGCATCCCGGCAGGTACCCGCAAGTCCAGCGTGAGCGGGGCCTTGTCCCCGAAAGCGTTCTGCGCGCAGACCATCCAGTCGCAGGCGAAATATCTGGTATAGAGCGACTCTCCAGCCACGACGAAGCCGCGCGCGGGAGTGCCGTGGTACGTCAGTTTCAAGGTGATACGCTGGCCGCGCGCGCCATCATCACCGGGAAGCGGAAATATCAGCGCGTCTCCGCGATGAACGGGCGTCACCGCTATGCCTCGCACCGTTGCGCTGTCGATCGTGAGGGTGTTGTCGCTGAACGCCAGCTCTCGCACGTTTGGCCGTGTGAGACGCAGGGTGATGACTTGCCGCGCCGTCAGCGACTTGCCGGCGATGTCCGGTGTCAGTTCCAGCCGCTGTGCAAGAACATCGTACCCTGCCGATGTCTGGCTGTCCTGCGTTACGGCCCGCGCGCTGACCGGCAGGCAGGCGATGCTCAGTGCCACAAGCCCGGTGATCGTTTGCCGGTTGCCTTTCATTCTTGTCACTCTCCGCCGTTTGTGCCGATGTACGCAAGAAATAGTATGTAAAATACAGAAAATGAGCGCCTTAAAAGTATTTACGATGCCTGCTGCCGAGTAATTTCCCTTGAGGCTTCGTTAAGGTGTCTGCACCATCCTCGGGAAAACGGGCGCATCAATTCTGATTCGGGGAACTTGAATGTTTCAAGTGTTCGATTGCGTCTGGACTCAACACGATCACCATGTGGTGGTTCTGGCAGCGCTGGTATGGATCGTGGCCAGCCTGGCGTTCTTCCTGGCTCTTGGCCGCGCGCAGGAATGCGGGCGGGAGCGGCGTGCTTCGTGGCTGGCGCTGGGCGGCCTTGCCGGAGGGCTGGGCGTCTGGGCCACGCACTTCGTCGGCATGCTGGCCTATCACGGCGCGCTGCCTGTCGATTACGATCCTGCAACGACAGTGGTATCTGCTGCTGTTGCGGTGGCGGGCTTCTGGGCTGCGCTGCGCTCGACCGAAACACGCATCGTTCCGGGCTGGCTCGCTGCGGGCACGGCGGCGACGGTCGCCGTCGGGGCGATGCACTTCATCGGCATGGCGGCGGTGCGGACGCAGGGACGGATCGCCTATGACTGGAGCGCGGTGGGGATCGCGGCGATCGTCTCGATCGTCCTGTTCAGCGCCGCGTTCTTGAGCTTTGCGCGTCTGCGCGGGGTGATGCGCATCGCGGGGGCGAGCCTGGCCTCGCTCTTGGCGATCTGCGCGCTGCACTTCACGGCGATGTCCGCGACCAGCCTGATCTATGATCCGACGCTGCCGCGCGTTCCCGATGGCGGTTCGCGCGACTGGCTGATCGCGGCGGTGGTGGGCACGACCATGGTGATCGTGCTGCTGACGGTCGCCTCCACGCTGCTCGATCGCTATCTCACCGATCTGCGCGGCTTTGCTGCAGCGACCATGGAAGGGCTGGTGATCCTGCGCGGCGGCACCATTGTCGAGGCGAACGCGCAGTTCGCCGCGATCATGGGCGAGCCGGGCCGGGCCGAAAGCTTTGTCGGTCGCGATATCGAAACGCTGCTCGCCGCTGCCGACGGCATGGAAGTGGGGCATCACCGCGACAAGCCAGTCGAGGCGCATCCGCGTGACGAGGAAGCCGCGCCTGCGATCGAGTTGGAGGAAGGCCTCATCGGTCTTGAACCCGAGCCGCGCAGTTTCGAGATTTCCGCGCGCGAGATCGAATATCGCGGGCGTCCGGCCACGGTCGTGGCGGTTCGCGACCTGACCGAAGCCAAGGCCGCGCGGCGCCAGATCGAATACCTTGCCCGCCACGACGGGCTTACAGACCTGCCCAACCGGGCCATGTTCCAGGAGCAGCTCGACCGTGCCCTGCGCCGGGCCGAACGCACGGGTGAGGCCGTGGCGCTGCTGGCGCTCGATCTCGATCGCTTCAAGGCGGTGAACGATATCTTCGGCCATGCCGAGGGTGACCGGGTGCTGCGGGCCGTGGCCGACATGCTGCGCCGCGCGGTCCGCAAGACCGATACCGTGGCGCGCATCGGCGGCGACGAGTTCGTCATTCTCCAGACGCTTTCGGACCAGCCCGAGGGCGCGCGCGCACTTTCTGCGCGGATTCTGGAGATGTTCCGCAGCGAAATGGACCCCGCGCATGATCCGATGGCAGTCGGGGTCAGCATCGGTGTCGCGATGTCGCCGCATGACGGCAAGGATGCCGCTGCGCTGCGCCACGCCGCCGATATCGCGCTCTATCGCGCCAAGACGTCTGGCAAGGGCACGGCGGCCTTCTTCGACAAGGAGATGGACATCGCCGCGCGGGCGCGCCGCCAGCTGGAGAGCGACTTGCGCTCGGCACTGGCCGAAGGGCAGCTCTATCTCGCCTACCAGCCGCTCGTCACGACACGCGAAGGGCTGCCGACCGGGTACGAGGCGCTGATCCGGTGGGATCATCCGGAACGCGGCTCGGTGGAGCCGGAAGTCTTCGTGCCGATGGCCGAGGAGACCGGGGCAATCATCACCATCGGTGAATGGGTGCTGCGCCGGGCCTGCCGCGATGCCGCGCGCTGGGCCGAGCCGCTGCGTCTGGCGGTCAATGTCTCGCCGGTACAGTTGCAAGTCGCCAACTTCGAGCACACCGTGCTCGCCGCGCTGCGCTCTGCGGGCCTGCCGCCCGAGCGGCTCGAACTGGAAGTGACCGAGACTGCGCTGATGAAGAACCGCGACGAGACGCTGCGAGTGCTGCTGGCGCTCAAGCGGCACGGCGTGCGGATCGTCATGGACGATTTCGGCACGGGTTACTCCTCGCTCAGCAATCTCCAGAGCTTCCCGTTCGACAAGATCAAGATCGACCGCAGCTTCGTGGCCAACATGGCCAGCGACGAGGCCGCGCGCTCGATCGTGCGGGCGATCGTGGGGATCGGGCGCAGCCTGTCGATGCCGGTGGTGGCCGAGGGGATCGAGACCGAGGCACAGCGCCAGCAGGTGCTCGACGAGGGCTGCCTGCATGCGCAGGGCTTCCTCTATGGGCAGCCGGTCGAGTTTCCCGAGGAAACTTTTGCCGACAGCAGCGAGGGCAAGGCGGCCTGAAAGCGGCGTTTGTGGAATTGCCCCTGATCGCCGAAGCTGTATGAGCGCGGCGAGACAGGCAATTTCAGGACTCTTCTTTCATGCTGACCACGATCGAACCGGGCGCGAGCTTCAAGGACAACCTTCAGGCGCTGCCGTCCATCGCCGGTCTGGACCGGATCGATCTGGTCGCGGTGGATAGCACTGTGGTGGCGAGCATTGCCAACCAGCCGGGGCAGCAGGGCTCGCTGGCAGTCTACAATTATCTGGCACAGGCCTTCGGCGCCGTGAATGCGCAGGCGGCGGCGCATGGCCTGCTGATCTTCGCCGAGCATGTGCCCGATGCGCAGGCGCGCCCCGGCGCCCATCCCAATATCGACCGCCTGCTGGCGATTGCCGCAGGGGGCGAGGCGCTGGCGGTGGAGACGGTCGCAGCGGCGTAAATCGGGCGTCAGGAAGTTTCGCGATAGCCGGGGCGCGCAGGGTCGCGGCCCGGCCAGACGGTCAGCTTCCCCCGCCGCCCAGCACGTTGATCGTGAAGGCCAGCACGCCCAGATTGAACACGAAGGCGGCAAGGCAGTGGATCGTGGCGACGCGCCGGACCGGGGTGGAGGTCATCGCCACGTCCGAGGTCTGGAACGTCATCCCCAGCGTGAAGCTAAAGTAGACGAAATCCCAGTATGTCGGCTCGTGCGTGCCGGGAAAGTCGAGGCCCCGGCAGTCCTCGTCCCCCTTTCCGTCGCCGTTCGTGTCGACGCGGATATAGAACAGGTGCGCGTAGTGCAGCGCGTAGACCATGTTCGAGAACATCCACGCCAGCGCCAGCGTGACGATCACCAGCGCCATCGCGGCGGCGCGCAGGGCGCCCCTGTCCTGCAACCCGGAGTCCTGCAACTCGGAAAACACCGCGATCAGCACCACCAGCGAGACCGCGCCGGTCACGGCCAGCAGCAGCGAGCGGTTGGCATCGTTCTCCCGCGCGAAGCGGCGCATCCGGTCGGCCTCGGTGCATTGCAGCAGGGGCCAGCTGGACAGCAGGAACACCGCAGAGGCCACATCGAACCCGGCCATCATCGCATGGCGCCAACCCAGCAGCGGGGCGAGGACGGGAATGCCGCCTGCCAGCAGAGCCGCGAATACGAGAAAGCGCACGGGCGCCAGGCGATTGCCAAGATGAAGAGCCATTGCCCGCACTATAGCGGGCCGTGCGATGCGGTCTTGCGAAATCTGGCGGCCATGTGGGCGCACCCTTTTTCGATAAGGCTTGTGTTCACTTTGGTGAAAGGCGCGAGGGGGCTATGACAGGCTCGGGGCGCCAAACAGGAGAAGTGACAATGATTCGCAAGCTGATGACCGCCGTGGCTCTGGCCGGCATGATCGCTGCCACGCCGACGCTCGCCGCGCCGTGCAAGGATGCCAAGGGCAAGTTCGTCAAGTGCCCGCCCGTCGTGAAGAAGACGGTCGTCAAGAACGTGGTGAAGGGCAAGGACGGCAAGTGCCGCGTGGCCTCGGGTCCGAACAAGGGCAAGTTCACCAAGTGCTGACCGGATCGGAAAGGCCCCTTGCGTAAATGCGGGGCCTTTCCGGTACTCTGGAACCGATCCGGGCGCCCGGCGCTTACTCCCCCACGGTGCGGCCCGTGGATAGGGCGTGAGGGTTGATCTAGGGTCAGGCCCCGTTACTCGCATCGTCGAGGTTTGAAGCAAAATGGCTCAGCACAAGGAGGGAAGGCGCAGTAATATGCCGATATTTCAAGACTTTCCGACGAAGTGCCGGGCCATTTTGGTCAAATCCCTTCGGGACGCCCGAATGGCTTCCATCTCGAACCAAATCGCCCTTGGAAAGGCAACCAGCCTTCCCGGCGGGCGATTTGGCCCGATATGTTCGCCATTCGGGCGCCTCGACGGTGCGAGTAAGGGGGCCTGACCCTAGCATGCAGAAATCGCGTGATATCGGGCGTCTGGTTGTTGTGACAGGCGTGCTGGCGCTGCTGGCGGGATGCCACGCGCGGCACAACGAGGGCGCGCCTCCACGGGCGGAGGATCGCTTCGATATCGAGGCGCAGCCCTCGACCATCGCGGTGCCGGTGCAGGCGGATCTGACGGCGCTGGCCGCGACACTGGAAACGCAAGTGCCGCGCACGCTCTACACCATCGAGAAGCCCGATCAGACCTGCGTGAAGGCGAAAGAGGTCGACCTCGGCATCGCCAGGCTGAAGACGCCCAAGCTGAAGTGCGATATCGTCGGCGAGGTGAAGCGCGGCGGCATGACGCTCTCGGGCTCCGGCCATACGATCGTGCTGACGATGCCGATCCATGCCGTGGTGCATGCGCAGGACATCGGCGGGGTGCTGAGCCAGGAAACGGCGACGGCGGACGCCACCGCGCGTGCCGAGATCGCCCTCTCGCTCGCGCCCGACTGGACGCCGCGCGGCACAGTAAACATCCGTTACGACTGGACCAATTCGCCGCACATGGACTTTCTCGGCCAGCGGATCGACTTCACCGAGCAGGCCAACCAGAAGCTTGCCCCGGTGATCGCGAAGCTGGAGCGCGAACTGCCGGGGCAACTGGGCAAGCTGGCCCTGCGCGATCAGGTGGGCAAGGCCTGGGCAGGGGCGTTCACCACGCTCTCCCTCAATCGCGAAAATCCGCCGGTGTGGATGCGCGTGACGCCCAAAGCGCTGGAATACGGCGGTTATGAGGTGCGCGGCAACCGGCTGGTAATGAACCTGGGCCTCAAGGCCGTGACCGAGACTTTCGTGGGCAACAAGCCCGCCGACCCGCAGCCGACGCCGCTGCCGCAGGTCAAGCCGCTGGAGGGGCAGGCGGGGCAGCTCTCGTTCTTCATTCCGGTGATTGCCGACTACCACGAACTGGAACCGGTGCTGATGAAGGCGCTGGTCAAGCGCTCCGCGCGCCCCTTTACCGTACCCGGCGTGGGAGACGTGATGGCGAAATTCACCAAAGTCACGATTTACGGCACCACGCGGGCGCGGATCGCGGTGGGTGTGACCTTCGAGGCGCACGATGCGGCCAGACGGCTGGGCGGCACACGCGGCACCGTGTGGCTGGCGGGCAAGCCGGTGAACGCGCCCAATTCACGAAAAGTGGGCTTCGAGAACCTCGCGGTCACCGGGACCACCGACATGACCGGCGGAGATCTGATCCTGCGGCTCGCCAATGCCAGCGGCCTCAACGCCACGATCGCGGCGGGGCTGACGCAGAACTTCGAGCACGATTACGACAAGCTGCTGGGCAAGATCGGCAAGGCCATCGCCGAAAAGCGCGAAGGCGATCTGCTGATCCGCTCACGCATCACCGCCACCCAGACCGGCACGATCGCGGCCTCGGGGCAGGGGCTCTACCTGCCGGTTCGCGCCACGGGCGAGGCATCGGTCACGGTGGCGAAGTGACGCGGATCGGGCGCCGTTCAGGCGTGTCTCGTTAGGGGCATCGGCCAGACGATTCGAAAGGATTTCGCATTTCCATCGACCAGATCATCGCGTCCTACGGATTGCCCGCCGTGTTCCTCGGGTCCGGTATCGAGGGTGAAACGGCGGCGGTGATGGGCGGCATTCTGGCCCACCGGGGGACGCTCTCGCTCGGCCCGGCTCTGCTGGCGGCTTCGCTGGGATCGTTCGTGGTCGATCAGGGCTTCTTCCTGCTCGGCCGCTGCTTTCGTCACCGTCCGTTCGTGCAGCGCATGCAGGAGAAGGCCGTCTTCGCCAAGGCGCTCTCGGTGTTCGAGCGATACCCCTTGCGCTTCGTCTTCGGCTTTCGTTTCCTCACCGGCCTGCGTACGGTCAGCCCGTTGGCGATCGGCACGACCAAGATCCGCGCGCGCACGTTCCTGCTGGTGAACCTGATCGCCGCGCTGGTGTGGGGCGCGATCTTCGTGGGGCTCGGCTATTGCTTCGGGCAGGCGATACAGGCGGCCTTCGGGCGGCTGCGCTCGGTCGTGCCGATCCTGCTCGGCGTCGCGGCGCTCGCCGGTCTCGGCACGCTGGCGATGCGCTGGCGCAAACGCCGACGCGAGCGCAGGGAAGCCTGAGGGCTGGTCCTAGCCCTTCTTCTTTTTCCCGCCCTGCGATGCCAGCATCGTCTTCCAGCGGGCATCGAGGCGCGGCAGGGCCTTGGCGGCGGTAGTCGAACTCACGAAGGAAAGGCCGCGCAGTTTCAGGCTGTGTCCGGCGAACCAGCGCCCGGTGATGGTATAGCCCACGTCATAGAGCGAGACGTTTTCGAACGGCCTGCCATCGACCATGTACTGCGTGGTGATGACCACCGGCAGGCGCTCGTCGCCGCGGCTGTCGTCGGGGAGGCCTGCCTTGTCACGCGCCTGCTTGAGCGCGCTTTCAAACCACGATGCCTCGATGCGCGGCTCGCCGGTGGTGCTCGCGGGGGTGAGGTCGAGCGCGGAGGGGAAGGCGATTTCCTGGCTCTGCACCACCTGATCGGCGGACACGGGGCGCAGGGCCAGCCGGTCGCTGCCGGCGCCCGAAGCGCTCAGGACCAGCGTGCCCGCGCGGGTGGAGGCCTGTTCTGCAACGGCTGCCTTGTCGGCTTCGTCGTCGCTGCGCTGGCTCCAGTTGTTCCACAAGGTCAGCCCCGAGATCACCAGCGCAATCACCGCGACGATCTCGCCGAAGGTGATCCAGCGGCGACGGCTCGCCGTATCGTTGCCGGTTCCTGCACTCATCGTCTTGCGCGCTCCTTGGCGTAGCCTCGGCAGAATGGCCTATGTCGCCGGACTACGCCAGCGCCCTGCGCGTGGATCGCTTTCCGAGGGCTGAATGATGTCGTGTCCTGGCAACGAACAGATATCGTCACGGCATGTTGCGGCAGGGGCTGTCGATATGGCAGAGCCTTTCTCCTGCCGTTCGTCGGGCTCCTCAAAGCCGTGAGACTGCCATCCGCGTTCCCTGGGCCATGCCTGTGCCGCTATTTGTGAGATATCTTCGCCGTGGGTGATCGTCCTGGGTCGAGCCTTGCGCATAAGGGGCGTGGTCTGTCGCGCTGGATGGAACTGCATGCCATCGGGCTGTCGCCAGAACTGGCGAACTGGGAGGATGGCGCGCGCGCCGCTTTCGTCGTCGCCTTACCTCTGGCGCTGCTGCTCGTCACGGGGCGCAGCGAGCTTGGCTGGGCGATTTTCGCGGCCTTCTGGACATGTCTTGCCGACAGCGGCGGGCCGCTGAAGCGCCGTATCGGGCTTTCGGCGCTTTTCGCCTTGCCGGGAGCCGTCGTCGCGTTTCTCGCTTCGTGGTTTGCGGGGCTGGGGATGGTCTGTGCGATTGTGGCGGGGCCGCTGCTCGTCTTCCTTTGCGGACTGCTGCCGTACTATCGCCCTGCGGCTGGGTTGGTGGCGACACTGCTGGCGGTGGTTGCCGTGGTCGCGGGGGGTATCCGCACCATGCGATCGACGCGGCAACGCTTGGCGGCATGTTCCTCGGCGGAAGCGTCTGGGCGATGGTGGTGATCGAGGGCTTGTGGCGCGGCGATGTCAGTCGTCCGGCACGGCAGGCGGTCTCGGCAGTGTTCGCCCGGCTTTCCGACATGGCGTTTGACATCGCCTCTGGAGAGGTCGGTGAAGCAGACCAGCAGGCCGTGCATTACAGCCAGCACCGCCGCGCGGTGCGCGCAGCCATCGAGCGCGCGGAAATGCAGGTCGCGAACGGGCAGGGCCACGGTGCGATGATCGCGCGGCGGGCACTGGTATCGGCCGACGAGGTGTTTCATGCCTTGCTGGCGCTTGATCACCGGCGTTCCGGGGACCCGACGGTATGGGTGGATCTTCGGGACATTGGCGATCGTCTCGCCGGTATCGCCCGGCAGTTGCGGCGTGGCAGTGCTGTCCAGCCGCAGGACGCCATCGCCGTGCGGCATGGTTCGGCAAGCGAAGCCGGGGCCTTCCGCGCCATCGATTCGGCGCTGGAGGCCATGACCGGGGGGCGTGGCACTGCGACGGCATATGAGGCACCAGTGCCGACGCCTGCTGCTGACGGGCATCGCCTGAAACGCACGGTCCTTCATGCCCTGCGCATTGCCGCTGTCGTGGCGATCGTCACGGCAACGGCGCATGCGCTGGGGCTTGGCTATCCCTATTGGGCGGCGATGGCGGTGATCGTGGTGCTGCACCCGGTCCGCCGTATGAGCGTGGCGCGCGGGGTGGAGCGCATCCTTGGCTCGGTGGCGGGCGGTGCCGTTGCCTCGCTGCTGCTCCCGTGGCTGGAGGCGCCTGCGGTCGTGGCTGGGCTGGTCCTTGGCGGAACACTGGCGACGATCGCGCTGCGCAGCGTGAATTACACGATCTTCGTGGCCTTCCTGAGCGTGATCTTCGTACTGGTCATGCACATGCTGCATCCGGCTGAGGGCCTCGCCGGAATGCGCATTCTGGATAATGTAGTCGGCAGTGTCGCGGCGATTGCCTCTGTGCTGGTGTTCTCGCCTCGCGGTGGGCCGTCGCTGGCAACCCGCATCGCCGAGGCGGTCGCGGCGAACCGGGCCTATCTCGAAGCGATCGAGAGCGAAGACCCGGCGAAAGTCACCTCCGCCCGTCGCGCGGCAGGGCTCGCCTCCATCGAGGCGGAAATGGCCGCGCACATGCCGGGGCATATATTCGGCGCCGCGATTTCCACGCAGGAGGCGCAAGGCCTTGCCGAAGCGCGTCGCCTCGCGGGGGAGGCTGCTGCGCGCTGGCATGATAAAGTTAGGGGTCAGAGCATTTTCTAATCAGGTGGAATCACCTGATGACTCGGAAACCGCTCCAAGGGGCAGGATCTCCAGAATTTCGATCGCCTCTACCTGACCGCCGAAGTCCACACGCTCGCCGATCTCGGCGTCCATCATCGCGCGCGGAAGCGGGGCGGAAAAGGCCAGCTTGCCTGACGCCGGATCGGCCTCGTCATGCCCGACGATGGCGATGGTGCGCGTCTGGCCTTTCAGCGCGAACGTCACCCGGCAGCCGAAGGCGACGCAGGACAGGTCCGGTTCGGGCATGACGCGGGCCGAAGCCTGCCGTGTGCTCCAGTAGCGGTGCTCGCGACGCGCGGCCTTGATCTCGGCCTCATCCTCAAGGGCCTTCAAGGCTGTTTCAAGCGCATGCAACTGCGCTTCTATCAGCGTCAGCCCATGGGCGGTGGCAAGGTTGGGGCCGGGCGGGATCGGAATCTCGAACGTGGGTTCGAGGTGCTCCTCATCGCCATCGCGCCGAAACGCGACGCTCATGCTGCGATACTCATCAGGTACTCGTTCGTAATGCTCGCCTTGATGGAGAGCCTTGGATCAAACACCCGGACGATAGACCTTTTCGACGTGCCCGGCGAGGTCTTCGGGCCAGAAATAGACAGGCCGCAGCTTGCCTTCGGCGTACAACTGGGCCTCGTCGTCGAAGTGGGGCGAGGCCGGATCGCCGCTCTCGCCGCCTGCCGTCACCGCCCACGCCCGGACTTTCGGGCCGAATTCGACGACTGCGACGAAGCTGTTGCCGCTGGTGCCGTAGTATTTGCGGGTGTTCGGATAAGTCTTCGCGCCGAACGAGGCGAGCGAGCCCCAGACCGAGGAGACGAACGGCACCGGCAGGCTGGGTTTCGCATCGTCGAAATGCGGCGCGATGGAATCGTCGAGCCGCTGGAAGCGGTTGACGTCTCCCCATGCGACTTTCCAGGTCCCGAAGTCTCTGGTCAGCCGTTCGACGGTGGCCTGAAGCGCGGCAAGACGCACCTCGGCTGTCGTTTCCTTCGCGATGTAGTCGGGCAACTGCATGCGCGCGGCGCGGGCCTTGGCGCGCAAGGCATCGCCCAGCGTATCGCCCCAGAACACCGCCAGCGTGGTTTCCTGCGAGGCATAGCTCCAGCGCTGATCCCAGCGGCGCAGGCGTTCGATAGGCTCGGCCAGCGCGGCCTTCTTCGGATCGCTGGCGGCCAGCGCGTCGTAGTCGGCGATCAGTTGCGGCATCAGCATCGCGAAGGCGGGCAGGTGGCTGTCGAACGCGGCGGCGATCAGGCGCTGCGGCGTGAAGTCATGCTTGCCCGTGAGCACTTCGTCGGCATGGACGCCGCGATAGTTGGCGCCTGCCTGATCCATGTAACGCGGAAAGTCCGCCGCCTTCGGGCTCTCCGGGCCTGCCGCATCCCACGGCCAGTCGTTGGTGTTGTGGACCCAGCCGACGGCGGGATCGATGGCCTTGGGCAGGGCGTCCAGCGCGGTCAGGCCTTTCCAGTCGGTGGCGGGGTTCGCGCCGTCCACCGGATCGCGATAGTCGAACGTGTTGTCACGCACGGGCACGAACTGGGGGTGAAGATAGGCGATTTCGCCCTTGGCATCGGCGAAGATCGTGTCGTTCGAGGAATTGGCCTTGAGGTCCGCGATCTTGAGATAGCTTGCCAGATCGTCGGCGCGGGTGCGCAGCCAGCTCTGTTCGAGCGCGGGGATCGGCTTCCACATCAGGGCCTCGGCCACCCACTTGCCGCCCCGCTCGGCAACGATGGGGCCGTGGTGCGTGCGATAGACCGGAAAGCTGCGCCGGGCCATCGAACCGTCGGCCTTGCGATAGGAGAGCGAGACGGTGCTCTGGGCGATCGGGCGCAGTGCGGTGCCGTAGCGGTAGAACAGCTTGCTGCCCTTGTGCTCGATCGTCTCCTCGAACTCGTCGATATTGTCGATGCCCGAAGAGGTGTGCATCCAGCCGATCTTCGGGTTGAAGCCCTGATAGATGAAGAACTGGCCCCAGGTGCTGGCACCGTAGGCGTTGAGCCCGGCATCGCTGGTCATCTGCAGTTCGGAGCGGAAATAGAAGCTGGTGTGCGGGTTGATGAGCAGCAGCGCGTGGCCGTCGGCCGTGTTTTTGGGCGCAATGGCGATGCCGTTCGAGCCGCTCGGCTCGCGCTTCACGGCGCCTGTTTCCAGCGCGGTCAGCGCGATCGGGCGCTTTTCGTAGAAGCTCTGAAGCTGGGTGAGCGAAATGCGCTCGATATCGCCGCCGATGCTGCCTTCGGTGAAGGACAGCGCCATCCACGGCTCGAAATGGGTCAGCACCCTGGGATGCACGTTCGGGTGGGTCGCGAGGTAGTAATTGAGCCCGTCCGCCCAGCTGTCCATCAGCGCGCGCAGCCATGCCGGGCTTTGGCGATACTGCGCCTGCAACTGCGCAGGATCGACATAGAGCCGCTGGCGCAGGTCCTGCCAGATCGCCTTCTCGCCATCGGCTTCCGCCGTGCGGCCCAGCGCGGTGAGATAGTTGGCCTCGATCCGGGGGAAGTCGTCCTCGGCCTGCGCATAGATCGCCCCGAACACGGCATCGGCATCGCTGCGCCCATGGACGTGGGCGATGCCCCAGTCGTCACGAGTGATGGTGACGCGTGCGGCTTGCGCCTGCCAGCGCGCCAGCTCTCCCGATGCGGCGGAGGCGGGAGAGGTGAGGCTGCATGCCATTGCGGTGGCGGCGAGCAGGAGCGGGCGGGTGAAGCGGCGTGCGATCATCGTTTGCAAGGGCTATCGGCCAAGGCCGAAGCTGGCAAGCGGGGAACGCCAACCTCTGGGGTTAGGACCCTAGCTCAGCATCGCCTTCAGCGCGGGAGAGAGATATTCGCGCAGCATATTGTCTTCGAGCAGGATAATGCGCGCTGCGATGCCGTGATGCGCGGCGAACAGCGGGGCACCGGCGCCCATCACCATCAGCGCGGTGGCAAGGGCATCGGCGCGCATGGCGGTGGGGGCGATGACGCTGACCGATTCCGCGCCCTGCCGAACCGGCGCGCCGGTTCGCGGGTCGAGCGTGTGGCCCAGCCGCACTTCGCCCAGATCGTGATAGCGCCGATAATCCGCGCTGGTGGCCACGGCCCCGTCCGGCAGCGCGATATGCAGCGGAAGAAACAGGCCCCCCGGCGGGTCTTCGATCGCCACCCACCAGGGTTGCAGGTCTGGCCGCAGACCGGTGCCGCGCAACTCGCCCCCCACTTCGACAAGGCAGGAGGTCACATCCGCCTCGCCGAGCACGCGTGCGGCCTCATCGACGCCAAAGCCCTTGGCGATGGCGCTGAAATCGAGCTGAAGGCCGCCGGGCTGAAGCAGCACGCGGGTTTCCGGATCGAAGTCGATCGATGGCCGGGCGCGGAGTGCCAATGCCGTTTCCGGCAGCGCCGAGGGCGCCGAGGCGCCGAAGCCCCATGCCTCGCTGGCGGCGCCCAGTGCGGGATCGAACGCGCCTTCGGTCATGTCGGCGATGGCGATCGCTTCGGTCAGAACGGAGGCGAAACCCTGGGGAAGTCGATGCTGCGTGCCCGCGTCGGCGCGATTGAACTGCGAGAGGTCGGAGGAGGGCTCCCACTGGCTCATTTGCGCCACCACGGCGTCCAGCGCCGCCTGCACGGCGGAGCGCAGCTCAGGAATTGCGCTGTCATCCAGCGCGACCATGCGGACGGACCATGTGGTTCCCATGGTCCGTCCGCCGAAGTCGAAGACCCTGCCGCCGCGCAAGGGTCTCGCGATCCGCGCCGCATCGAGCGGCGGGATGGCGAGGCGGGCGTCTTCGTCGGTCATCGTCGGATTGCTCTATGCAGGCTGGCTTACGGCGCCTGCACTTCGAGCGTGGCGACGTAGCTCAGGCCGCGATCGGTCGCGCCGGGGATCGAGACCTTGTTGTCGCTGGCGCGTGCTTCCATCCAGTACATGCCCGGACCCGACCATGTGACCTTGGCCTGCCCCTTGGCATCGGTGGTGACGTCCTGCTTGATCGGCGTTGCCGCCCAGCGGTCGTCCTTGGTGACGGAGACCTTCAGGCCCGCTGCGGGCTGGCCGTCGACGAGGAAGGTGAACACGCCCGGCTCGTTGGCGACGAGATCGTCAGGATGGGTGACGGGGACCATCTCAAGACCCTTGCCGGTGGGCTTGAACACGGCATTGTCCGGCACGCCCAGCGTCACGAAGACCTGATTGGTCGACTGGTTCTCGCGCAGCTGCACGTCGGTTGCCCCCTGCGGGATCAGCGAGGCGATCTTGTCTGCGGTGACGCCGCGCGGCAGGCGCTTCTTCTCGCCGTTCAGGGTGTAGCCGCCGAACACGCCGGTGTTGGTCGAACCGATGCGATAGGTGCCGGGCTTGGTCAGGTGAACCTCGAACATCGAGCGGACCTGGCCCTTGACGGCGTTCTCGATGGGAACGCTCTGGCCATCGGGGCCGGTGGCGGTGAAGTTCTGCGGATCAAGCGAGTGGAAGTTCGAGATGAACAGTTCGCTGGAGACGGCGGCGTCGATCGAGACCCAGGCTTCCTCGCCCGAGAACGTGGTTTCGGAGGGCAGCAGCCACTGGCTGTGCGCAAAAGCCGTGGCGGGCGCGGCAAGGGCAAGAAGCGCGGGGACCGCGAGCAGGGTGGAACGGAGACGAGTGTTCACAAAGTGTCCTTTCAGGGCTTCACGGATGCAGTGACGGTGCCGAGTTCGGTCGCGCCCTTGGCGGAGGTGGTGGCAGGGCGCTTGCCGCCCAGCGTGACGGGAACGGTGACGCTCTCACGCCCGCCGGATTCGCGCGCGGCCTCGACCGTCAGCTTGTACTGGCCGCCCGGCAGACCGCGCAGGGCAGCGGCGGGGATCGTCAGCTTCTGCGGGCCGGGCGCGCGGGTGGCGCCGGAAATGCCGTCGATCTGCGCGCTGCGACCGCCCTTGCGCCACCAGGTGCGCATGTCGGAAAGCCACTTGGTGCCGTGGCCTTCGCGGTTGTCGCTGTCGTACCACACGGCGAGCGTCTTGAACGGCTGGCCGGTCGCGCCTTCAAGCCAGATCGCCACGTAGGGGCGGTGGTACTCGGCCACGCTCGGGCGCGGGAGAGTGACCGTGAGGTCGATGGTGTCGGCCATGGCCGGTGCGGCGATCGTGGTCGCAGCGCCGGTCAGTACCAGCAGCGAAGTCTTGCGCATGCGTGTGCTCCCTAGTGAATGACGAACTTTAGTGAATGAAGAACAGGGCGAGGATGAACGGGATCAGCAGACCCAGCCCCGTCAGCGGCCAGGTCGAGGGGCGATGGCGTCCGTGCATCCACAGCAGGGCAAAGCCGGTGCCCACGAAGATCAGCGCGGAAATCACGAACCCGTCGATGAACCAGTGCCAGACCCAACCGGCGTTGCGGCCCTTGTGAAGGTCGTTGAAGTAGGCGATCCAGCCCTGATCGGTGGTTTCCCAGCTGATCGCGCCGTCGCCGCGCTCGACGCTGATCCAGGCATCGCCGCCGGGGCGCGGCATGGCGAGGTAGACCTCGTCCGAAGACCATTCCGCTGCCGTGTCCGCCGGGATCGACATCCTGCTCTGGCGCGCCAGTTCGTCGCGCACGGCGATGGGAACGGGAACCTTGGCACCATCGCCGGGACCCTTGGCGAGAAGCGCGATGAAGGCGGGGGCAAGCTGGCCGGAGCCGTCGACGACCTTGGGCTTGGCGAGGATATCGCCCGCGTGGTTCAGCGTGAAGCCGGTGGCGACGAACAGGAACAGCGCCATCAGCGACAGCGCCGAGCTGACCCAGTGCCAAGTGTGCAGCTGGCGCAGCCAGAAGCCGCGCGTCCAGCCTCCCTTGCGGCGGACTGGCGCGGCGGTGCCGGTGGTGGGGGCTTTGGCGGGCGCAGCGATGGGCTGCGCGGTACGGACCGCGCTGTCTGAAGTGGTCATGTCATGCATCGTGGTTGTTCGGTTCAGGTCAGGCGAGCGAGAAGCCGACGGGCACGATCACCCAGGCGTCGACGGCCTTGCCCGCCTGCTTGGCAGGGGCGAAGCGCCAGGCGGAAACCGCCTTGATCGCGGCCTGATCGAGTTCGTCGAAGCCGCTCGAATGGCTGATCTTGACCTGTCCGGCCTTGCCGCCCGCCGTCACCAGAACCTTGAGCAGCACGGTGCCCTGATGGTGGCTGTGGCGCGCCTCATAGGGGTATTTTGGCCCGGCATTGCCCAACTGGGCAGCGGAGAAGTCCGGCGGCGTGATCGGTGCCGGCGGGGCGGGAGGCGCCGGCGGTGCCGGTGGGGCCGCCACGACGGCGACCGGCGGTGCGGGCGGCGCGGGTGGCGTAACGGAAAGCGTGGGCGCCGTGCTGGGCAGCTCGATCATCGGCTTGATCGCAACGACCTGCGTTTTCACTTCCGGCGTCTGGATCAGCTGTGGCTCGGTCTGGTCGGGCACCTGCTTGGTGGGCGACGGCGGTGGAGGCGGCGGCGAGGTGATGTCGAAGGTTGTCAGCTTCTTGTGATGGGCTGCAGCGGGTCCGACCACGCCGATCGTCACGAGCACTATAAAGGCAGCGACATGGACGGCGGCAGCGATGCCGAGCGCGCGCCAGTTGAGCGTCGCGCCTTGATAACCGGTGTTGGCGGGCACGGACGCTGTAGCCAGATCCGCAACACGACCGGCATCGCCCATGGATGGCTCGGTCGCGGAATCCTCGAACAGGACCCGGCGCAAGCCCTGCGCCTTGCCGCTCGCATCGATGTCATCGCGCGCGCCATAAGCCCCATTATAAAGGCTCGCTTCCATTGCGATCGTGCTCCTGTTGTCCCTGACTCTAATGCGAGGCAGTCGCATTAGCCGGTATCAGCAATGGTGCTGCGAGGCAAGAGCAACAACAGTATGTAAGGGGTTTGTTACAATTCGATAAAGTGTTGTATATCAGCGTCTTGCATGGACTATCCGGTGTCGTCGTCCGACTACGATACGCGAATGACGTTTATTCATGACAAAATGCGTCAATCGCAAGATCGAGAATCGCTATCGGTTGGGATAGGGCCGGGTCATGCCCACACTTCGGGCCGGTCTTTCAAGCGCCGAGAGCGCGTCCGGCGGCATCGAGGGACGCAGGGGATGTCGAGCCTGTGCGCCGAACCCTGTGGCGAAGGGCAGGAGCAGCCAGGATCAGGCCTCCGCCGATAAGGCACAGGTCAATAATCGCCGAACTGCTCGGCCATTGACCACTCAGCAGGGCATGGCCAAGTCCGGTGGGGATCATCGCTGCGGCGAGCGCCATGCGAAGATAGGCTGCAAGCCGGGCGATCGGACGGATCGCGGCCACCGCCATGGCGAACACCAGTGCGGACCAGAAGGCTATCGCCAGCGGGGCACTGCCGCCTGCGACAAGGCGCAGCCAATAGGTGGCGATCAGCAGAATCGGGCTACCCCAGACGACGATGGCCCACATGGCCTCGATGCGCGGCGCGGGATGCCCGCGCCGGGCACGCTTGGTCAGCCAGATGTTGGTGCCTGTCACGACGATCGCGCACAGGGCAAGCCCGAACAGGAACCACGCCACAAGCACCGGCACGCCGCCGAAGGTGCCGAAGTGTATCTTGTAGATCGAGGACAGCGCCTGCTGGCCCTTCGGCCCGTCGGAAATGCCCACGTCGTCGGTATAGTGCCCGGTTCCGTCGAAGCGGTAGGTGTCGCCATAAGACAGGTTTTTGTCGTTCAAGGTCAACAGCGCGATGCGCTGGCCTTTGGTGCCGGGCGCTTCGATGGTGATGTAGTTCAGTGTATTCTGCGGCCGGTTTCGGGCAAGCCAGCCCATTGCCACATCGACACGCGGCCCCGAGGCTCTGGTCGCATCGGGCACGGCCGGTGAACCGTAAAGCGAGGCATAGCTCTTGGCGATCTGGCCGCCGTAGCGCTCCGTCGCGATCGATTGGAACACGATCTGCCCAAGGCCCAGCATGGCGCCGGTGATCGCCAGCGCCATGATGAACGGCAGGAGCCAGGTGCCCATGCGGTTGTGCAGATCGGCCTGCGCCAGTTGCGTCATCGCCGCGCCGTCTTCACGGCCCTTGGCGCGGAAGCGGAAGGCGTCGCGCAGGATGCGCGGGTGGGCAAGGACGCCGGTGAGGGAAGCCGCCGCCATCATCGCCCCCAGCGCGCCGGTCAGCATGATGCCCCAGGTGCCGGGAAGATTGAGATAATAGTGCATGTCCAGCATGAAGCTGGTCCAGGGATCGGCCTGCTCCCCGGCCAGACTGCCCGCGGGGGTGACGTAATGCGGCTCGCCACTGCCGGTCAGCGTCGTGCGGGGATTTGCCGGACTGGGCATCTGCAGGGCTATATACGCGGGAGGCGTAGCCTCTGTGCGCATGGCCGAGTCCACTGCGCGTTGCACAGCCTGTGGCGACATGGCCTGCATTTCAGGGGCTTGCGGTTGTTCCCAGCGCTCCCACCGGGCGCCGAACACCGCGAGCATGCCGGTGAGGCAGACGAGGTAGAGCAGGGCACAGGCGACCAGCCCGATCGCGGTATGACCGCCCAGTGCGCGCCGGACGAAGCCGGTTCCGGGGGCGTCGATTCCCTTGAAGTCAGGATGCTTCACGCTGCCAGACACAGGGTGCCTCCGATTACGGTCGTTACCAGCAAGGGTATGAATTTGCCCTTTAATCCGGTGGCGATCATCTGCCAGCTCATCACGCAGATCCACAGCAAGGGCAGGCCGAACAGCGCCAGCGCGCTGGAGTTCGCCTCACGCCAGCCGCCGTGCCAGGCCATGCGCTGGAGCGCCCAGGCGGCGAAGGCGCAGGCGGCCAGAGCGACGGGACCGCAGAGCAGGAATACCGCGATCCGGCGACCAAGGCCGCGCCAGTCCATCGGGGCTTTCGGAGGCGGTGGCGGCGGGGCGGAAGGCTCTGTACGCTCACGCTTTTTGCGGGGGGCGCGAACTTTGGGGGCAGGGCTTTGCCAGCCTGCCCAGCACACGATCACGGCGGCGCTGGCCATCGCGGCGGTGATGCCGAGCGCCAGCCCGCGCGCGCCAGCCATCTGGAGCAGGGCGACGGCTGCGAAAGCCAGTATCAGCCAGCCCAGCAGCACCGGCCAGCGTTCCCGCTGCCAGCCATAGCGCAGCAGCACCGGCCCCACTGCACTGGCCAGAAGCGGTAGTGCGATCACCTGCAAGCCTCTGCCTTGAAAGCGGAATTTGACGCCACGATAACCTCTTCGCACCCATTGTCCGAGGGCGATCGAGCCTCGAAAACCTTGCAACTGATTTGCATTATGGCTGCGATCTACGGGGGAGGAAGGGGTGAGTCAATGGGTTGGAGAGGCGCTGCCCGGCCCACGAACACAGCAGAATTGAACCAGACATAAACGGGGGCAAAGAGGGGGCTAAAGGGGGTATAGACGGACCTAAGGGGGGGCGAGACCGACAGAGACGCCCCGAACGCGCCCCGGCATGGCCCGAATACGCAAAGGGCGGACCTTCCCGCCGGAAGACCCGCCCTTTTATGTATTCCTGTCCCGTCGCAGACCGAAGATCACACTGCCAGCGCGGCATCCTTCTCGGCATAGAGACGGTCCATCTCGGCGCGGCTGCGCTTTTCGGCAGCGGTCTTGAGCTGGCCGCAGGCGGCGTCGATATCGCGCCCGCGCGGCGTGCGCACCGGGGCCGAGATTCCCGCTTCGAACACGATATTCGAAAAGGCCCTGATCCGCTCGGGCGTCGAGCATTCGTAGGCCGCGCCGGGCCAGGGGTTGAAGGGGATCAGGTTGACCTTGGCGGGCAGCTTGTAGTGCTTGAGCAGGCGCACCAGTTCGCGCGCGTCCTCGTCGCTGTCGTTCTTGTCCTTGAGCATCACGTATTCGAACGTGATGCGGCGGGCATTGCTGGCGCCGTGGTACGAGGCACAGGCCGCGAGCAGGTCCTCGATGCCGTACTTTTTGTTGATCGGCACGATCTCGTCGCGCACTTCCTTGGTCACGGCATGGAGCGAGACCGCGAGGTTGACGCCGATCTCCTGCCCGCAGCGTTCCATCTGCGGGATCACGCCCGAGGTGGAGAGCGTGATGCGGCGGCGCGAGAGGGCAAGGCCCTCGCCATCCATCACCAGCTTGAGCGCATCGCGCACGTTATCGAAGTTGTAGAGCGGCTCGCCCATGCCCATCATCACGATGTTGGTGAGCAGGCGCCCGCTGGCGTGGTAGTCGCCCTGATATTCGCCGTTCTCATCCTCGTCCTGATCGAGCCCCGCCATCGTCTTGCTGGCGGCCTCGGCGGCGGTCCGGGGCCATTCGCCCAGCGAATCGCGCGCCAGCATCACTTGCCCGACGATCTCGCCCACGGTCAGGTTGCGCACGAGGCGCATCGTGCCGGTGTGGCAGAAGCGGCAGTTGAGCGTGCAGCCGACCTGCGAGGAGACGCACAGCGTGCCGCGATCGGCGTCGGGGATGAACACCATCTCGAAATCGTGGCCATCCGCCGTGCGCAGCAGCCACTTGCGGGTGCCGTCGGTCGAGTGCTGGGCCTCGACAATCTCGGGACGGCCGATCACGAAACGCTCGGCCAGCCAGGGACGCATCGTCTTGGCGATATCGGTCATCGCCTCGAAATCGGTGACGCCGCGATGATAGAGCCAGTGGTAGACCTGCTTGCCGCGCAGCTTGGCCGCCTTGGCGTCCAGCCCTGCCGCCTCGAACAGTTCGGCGATGCGCTTCTTGGGCAGGCCGAGCACGTCGATGCGCCCGTCTTCGCGCGGGGTCACGCCGTCTACCAGCGTGGGGCGCGGCACCGGCACCGGATCGATATGTCCGGGGATCGGCATCTGCGCCGAAAGCGGAGCGGCGGTCTGGCCGGCCCCTTCGAGAGTGGTCGTGTCTGTCATGATTGCGCGCGGCCATAGCCGATTCCCGCGCAAAACGGAAGATGGCGGAAACGCAGAGGTTCTAGCGCAGGTCGGCGCAGCCCAGCAGCGCTGCGTCCATTGCCGAGGCCGCGCCCGCCAGTTGCCATGTGTCGGCGAAGGGCAGGCCTTTCGTGTCGCGGCTGGAGGCGGTCATCGTCGGGGCCGACCGCATGGCGGCAAGGATCGCGGCATTGTCGGTCGGACTTGCTGCCCAGGCATCGGCCCCGCCGCCGGTCAGGGTGAAGCGCTGATCGCCAAGGCGCAGGAAGATCGGTGCGCCCGAGGCGATATTGCGCGAAAGGCGGATATGGACTTCGTTGCGAACGCTGCGCCGGGGCCATGTTCCAACAGTGGCATAAGGCCGGGTATCGCGTGCCTTCGCACTCGGCTGGGCCATGGCGATGGCATAGCAGCGCGGCACCACCGGATCGCGAAAGGCACCCCATTGCGCATAGAGGCCAAGACTCTCCCGCGCGAGTGCGGGCGCCGCCACCAGAGCTACGGCGGAGGCGAACAGCAGCATCAGGCGGAGGTGCAGGCAGGGCAGGGCACGGGGCGGCATCATACCCGCGGCTATAGCGGGCCCCGGCGCGGCTTGCCTAGGCGGCGTGGACGAATTCGAATGGCCTGCAACTGCCCCATTGCTGACCTTCAATCGCCACGGTAGCATCGTGGAATGTTCGAAAGCCCTCCATACATGTTCATCGCGACCGTCTTCGGTCTAGCGGTGCTTGTAGGGTTCTTGCCCGCCAGAAAGTACCGGACGGCGATAATCGGATTCATCGCCTTGGGTCCGCTTTGGTTTGGCCTATGGCTCACGTTTCACGATTGGACCGGGATAGAGCAAGAATTCGGCACCGGACTGGCACTCCTGCTGTTCGTCCCTGTCTTTCTTGCCGTGTGGGCGACGATCACGATTTGGCCATTTATGCTGACGGTTCGTCTGCGGAGAATCCATCGCAATGGATAGTCGCTATCCGCATTTCTGCCATTCCGGTCAGCCCGCAAACGCCCCTTTCCTCGTCATTCCCGCGAAGGCGGGAATCCAGTAGCGACCTTGCGATAAGGGATGCCTGCTGACCTGATCCCTCCATTCTCGCCCTGGCACAAAACATTACCTCCTGCGCAAGCACCGCACCTGATCGAAAAGGGAAATCCGCCGTGGTGCGATCTCGCCAGCGATCTCGGTTTCGACGCGTTGCGCCGACTGGATTCCCGCCTTCGCGGGAATGACGAAAGTTGAAGTGAATCGGTCGTATGACCGCAATCCACCCATAACAGACGTTGCCTTGAACTTGGTTCAGGGGGCATCCAGCCGGTGACTTAGGCTTACCAGGACGATAGCGCTTGCTGTTTGCGCATCCTCGCTCGGCAGCGCCTGACACGCGCCGCTCGGTGCTCTCGTCCTTCTTTCGGGAGCGCAGCCTTGCCGACACAAGCCTGTCTGAGGCATGGGGCAGCATTGTCGTCAGGAGATCGGAAAGCTGTGAAGAGTCGAGGCAATTGGCAGCTGGTCTGGGGTGCGCTGGCAATGCTTGTGGCGGGTTGCACGAACGCGCCGGTCAGGCCGGTCGCGTCGCTTCCGCTGCCGCCGGTCCATGCCAACGGGCAGGCCCTGTGGCGCATCGTCGATCAGAAATGCGTTCCGGGGCGGCTTCGTGCGGGCGATCCGGCGCCTTGCGCGGCGGTCTCGCTCGCCGGAGGACGCACTCGCGGTTATGCGGTGTTGAAGGATCGCGCCGGCATCGCCCAGTACCTGGTGATGCCGACGATCCTGATCTCCGGGATCGAGGACCCGCGCGTAACGGGACCGGGCGCAGCGGACTATTTCACGCCCGCCTGGAAGGCGCGCCATCTTGTGGAAGCGAGGGCGGGGCGGGCGTTGCAGCGAGACGAGATCGGGATCGCGGTGAACTCGCAATATGGTCGCAGTCAGGACTTGCTGCATCTTCATGTGGATTGCATGCGCCGGGACGTGCGCGATGCGCTGCACGATCTCGTCCCGGTCGTGGGCGACAGCTGGTCGCACCGGACGGTGAGCCTCGAAGGGCGCAGCTTTTATGTCCGGCGTGTCGGCGGCGATGAGACTGTATCGGCGAACCCCTTCGAGCTGGTCCGTACCGGCTTTCATGTTCCGCAAGGCGAGATGAAGGCCTGGACGGTGTTGCTGACCGGTGCGGACTTTGCAGGGCGCCCCGGCTTCCTGCTGCTGGCCGCGCGGGCGGACCCTGACCACGGCAACCGGGGCGCATCGGAAATCCTGCTCGATCACCAGTGCGGTGTGGCGGGCGCGGTCGATGCAAAGGGGGCGGATGCGAGGGCAGGCTCGAACTGACCGGGGCGTCCTTGCGAGGTTCTATCGAAGCTCGCGCCCGATCCGGGGAACCCGGTCTTCCAGCCACTCCGGGCAGTTGGCGCCGGTGCCGTCGGTATCCAGCCGCAGCATCCACCATCCGGCGAAATAGGTCGGATCGTAGGTGCTTTCGCAAACCGCGCCGCAACGCGACGTCGCCTCGAACACCGTCATTGTGCGTGAGCGGTTCGTCGCGCGTGCGACGGTGGTGAAGCCGTTGAAGATCACCACGTGCCCGTCGCGCAGCAGGATGTCGCCGGGGCGCAGGTCGTTGATGGTGCGCACCGGGCTGGGGCAGGCATGGTCGGGGCCGGTCGGCACGGCATAAGTGCCGCCGTCGCGCGCCTTCACCGTGCGCGGGCGGACCATGGCTCCGGTCGAGCGGATGCGAAGGTTGAACACTCGCGCGACCAGCGCCGAGCAGTCTATGCCGAGCGGGTAGTTCGCAGTGTTCTCCTTCCAGCCGCCGGCGCTTTCCGGCTGCCGCCATTCGAGCCCTTCGCCGATATGGCCGATGGGTGGCGGCGTTCCCGTTGCGCCCGGAGCATAACCGGCAAGACGCTTCGCAAAGCTGTCGGCCAGATCCTGCCCGCCGATAGAATAGGGGACGGACCGGAGCTGGGCGCCGGGCAGCAGGTCGACCAGTTGCCGCGGGCGCACCCAATGCGCCCCGCCATCGGGATTGGGGCCGTCGCGCACAAGGACCGGGAAATCGGGACCAGTGCCGAGCGCACCGCTGGCGTCGGCGCCGATCCGGCACTTGCTGCGGCCTTCGCAGGGGCGGTTGTCGGCGCCTTCGGGATAGTGCCAGCGAAACGCGATCTGCGCTTCGAGCGTCTTGCGGGCCTCGTCGTAGCCAACGACGGGGTGGCGTGCGGTGCGGCAACGTCGGCTTCTTCGGGGGCGTTGCCGGGGGCGGGATCGTTGCGATCGACATCGAGCGGGTCGGTGGCGTGATGGCCATCGACCAGCGCGATGCGGCCCTGGCGGGCGTCCCCCAGATCGGCGAGGTCGTAGCGCTGCAACTCGAAGTGCCCGCGTCCGGGCGCGCTATGGTCTGCCGTGGCGATCCAGATCGCATCGCCGCGCGGGCCAATGGCGCCGGCGATATAGTCCAGCCCCGGCTTCTTGAGCAGCGTCGTGACCGGGATCGAGCGGTCGGGACGCAAGGCGGGCACGTCGGCGACATCGATGCGCACGGTCTGTGTCGGGGTGCCGCCATCGGGCGCGAATACCCCGACGTATTGCGTAACCATCAGGCGTCCATCCGTAGCAGCAACGGCCTCGCCTTGAGGCCCCGCCCGCGCGATCTCGCTCCACCACAGCAATGTGCGACCCTGCCCAAGCTGCCCGACAAAGCGAACGGCGAAAACCTCGTGCCCATCGTGCGCAGGCACGTGCGCGCGGCGTCCGCCGGGCAGTGGCCAGAACGCGTCGGGGGTGGAGGCCTTGCCGGACCGGATGGCGGGCGGCGTATCCGCGAGAGGATGTACCGGCCCCATGGCGAAGCGGCAGGGGCCGACGATCGGCATCGCGGCGACGGCGGTCCGGGTGATCGTCATCGCGCGTCGCTCGCGCAGATCGTATCCGCCTTTTTCGTCGGGGCCATAGGGCTCGGCGATCAGGCGGGCGCCCGTGGCGGTATAGACGGTTCGCCCCGGCTCGAAGCTGTCGGGCATAAGGCAGATGGCCGGTGGCCGGTCGAGCGCCTCGGCTTCATAGCGGCGGATCTCGCGGTTCCAGGGATCGACGACAAGGATATATTGCCCCATGGCGACGACGTGGCTGGGCCCGGCACCATCGGCGACTTCGCGCAGGAAAGCCCTTGCCTGCGGCGTCATCGGCGCATCCTTGGCCTGCTGGGCCTGAGCGGGTAGTCCGCTCAAGGCCGTCAGGCCCAGACCGAGGCCGATATTGCGGAACAGGGCAGTGAGGCCGAAAGAAGGGTTCAACACGAGGTCCTAGTTGCGCGTCCGAAGCCCATCGCGCGGATCGGCCGACAATATGAGACGAGAGGCCGCGAGGAAAGGAATGGACTTGCGATCGGAGATATGGAGCATCCTCGTATCAGCCTTCACTCGCCTGTGACATCCCGCGCCTGAAGCAGACAGGCCATCATCTTGACGCAGGCAGGGAAGGCCACCCCGAAACGGTTCGCAAGGGTATAGCCTGAAGGCAAAGGGCCGGGCCGTTCGCGATGGAGGCGCAGGATCGCGGCGCGCGCGGGTGCGTGATCGGCAGGGCGGGAACAGGTGTCGTGTGGTTCTATTCGCCTGACGCCCCGATCGTTCAGGCAGCAGCGCCTGTGGCCATGACGACCTGCTCGATGATGCCGAAGGGCATGGTATCGGACACGATGCCTGTCATTTTCACCTGTTGGCCGAAATGCAGGAAAGGCGTCGGTTGGCGCGCCTCGATTACGTCAATCGCGCGTCGTTCGGACAGGCAGGAGGAGCCGACGCTGGCATAGTCGCGCGAGGAAACCGTGCCGGAGCCGATGACCGTGCCGGCCACCAGATCGCGCGTGCGGGCGGCGTGGGCGATCAATTCGTGAAAGCCGAAGGCCATCTCCGGGCCGGAGGGCACATCGCCAAAGCGTTCGCCGTCGATCCACGAGGCGAGGCGACCGTGAACGCGCCCGTCGCGCCAGTTTTTGCCCAGCATGTCGGGTGTCACGGCAAAGGGCGCCATCGAGCAGGGCGGCTTGGCCTGTACCCAGCCGAAGCCGGTCTTCATCTCGATGGGCGCGATCGTGCGCAGCGACCAGTCGTTGATCTGGACGATCAGGCGAATGTGATCGAGCGCCTCGGCAGCGGAGGTGCCCATCCGCACGGCATCGACGATCACGCCGAACTCGCCTTCGAAATCGATGCCGTCGTCTTCCGAGGGGAAGGGGATGGGATCGTTCGGGCCGTAGAACCGGTCGGACAGGCCCTGATACATCAGCGGGCGTTCGCTATCGATCGGCGGCAGGCCGAAGGCGCGCTGCATCAGTTCGCCATGCTGCGGATAGGCCGACCCGTCTAGCCACTGCCAAGTGCGCGGCAGCGGCGCCATCAGGAGGGCCGGATCGAGCGGATCGCCTTCGCCGCTCTCCAGCCTGTCAGCCAGTTCGCCGAGGCGCGGGGCGGTGATCGCCCATTGCTCGACCGCGCCCAGCAGCGTGCCATCGGCCAGCGGCAGGCAGCGCGCGCCGTCCTGCGAGACGGCCACCAGTTGCCCGTCTGGCCGTCCGTTGCGCAAGGTCGCAAGGCGCATCGGCTCAGGCGTCCTCAAGGATGGCGACGGCGCGGGTCCACCCGGCCGAGGCGCCCTTGATCTTGTGCGGGAAGCACGAGACGATGAACCCGTGCGGCGGCAGGGCTTCCAGATTGTGCATCTTTTCGAGGTGGCAATAGCCGATGTCGCGACCCGCCTTGTGACCTTCCCATATCAGCGAGGTGTCGCCGGTGTCCTTCACCTTCTGCGCGGTATGCGCGAAGGGCGCGTCCCACGACCAGGCATCGGTGCCGGTGACGCGCACGCCGCGCGTCGTCAGGTACATCGTCGCCTCATAGCCCATGCCGCAGCCGACATTGACGAAATCGGGGCGTCCCAAGGCCTTCCCCGCCGCCGTGTTCACCAGAACGATGTCGAGCGGCTGGAGATCGTGGCCGATCCGCGCCAGCTCGTCTTCCACGTCCTGCGCGGTCACGACATAGCCATCGGGAAAGTGCCGGAAATCCAGCTTCACGCCGGGCTGGAAGCACCATTCGAGCGGCACTTCGTCGATGGTGATCGAGCGCTCGGGCTCGCCGTCCTGGCCGTTCATCGTCGGATGGTAGTGATAGGGCGCATCGAGGTGCGTGCCGTTGTGGGTGGTCAGCTTCACCCATTCGGAGGCCGCGAACCCGGCGCCATCGGGCGTATCCGCGGCCGTGACGCCGGGGAAGAACATGTCCAGCTCGGGCGCGGTGTCCATGTGGTTCTGGTAGGTGATCTCGGGCCGCAGGAACGGCGGGTCGCTCACCACGTCGTTGCACAAGGTGATCGAGAGGTCGATGAAACGGCGAGTCATGCGGTGGTTCCTCCCAGGGTCTCGGCAAACCAGTCCGCGATCAGGTCGCGGCCATAGGCCATGTTGTCGGCGCCGACATGTTCGACGCCGCCTTCGCGCGGGGTGAAGATCACTTTTTCGCGGCGGGGCGAGTTCACCAACTGATCGAACAGATCGTCGGCATAGCCCACGCTGATCTGGCGATCATTGGCGCCGTGGGTGACAAGGAAGGGCACCTTGATGCCATCCATGTGACCGTTGAGGTTCATCGCTTCCGATTTGGCCAAGAAGTCCGCCTGATCGCTGGCGCCAAAGGCCCAGTGGACGTGCGCCCAGTAATGGGGGACGGGGTTTTCGCCCTCGCGCGCCATGCGCTTGTCCTGCACTTCGCGCCAGTTGTGGTTGGCGCCCCAGACCGCGCCGCTGGCAAAGCGCGGCTCGTAGGCGACCGCGCGCGGCGCGAAGTGCCCGCCGAGCGAGATGCCGGTCATGCCGATGGCCTTGGGATCGACCTCGTCCTGCGCCTCCAGCCAGTCGACCGCCTTGCTGGCCCAGTGTTCCGCATGGGGATCGACGGGCAGCCCCTGCAGGCGCAGTGCCTCGCCCGAGCCGGGCTGATCGACGCACAGGGTCGAAATGCCGCGCCGCGCCAGTTCCTGCGGCAGGCGGGTCCAGTAGAGCAGTTCCTTGCAGCTATCGAGGCCGTTGCAGAACACCACCACCGGCTTGCGCCCCTCACCCGGCGCGCGGGTGAACAGCGCGGGCATGGTGCCGGTGTCGAGCGGGATTTCCACCCGCTCGCGATTGATCGCGCCGAGCACGGTCGACCGGTCGAACGCCTCGCGCGCCTTCGCATAGGTTTCCTGACGACCGGGTGGCCATGGCCCTGCATGCGTTCGGCGGTGATGAGATAGAGCGAGGCGCGCTCCAGCTTGTTCGAGGCGGAGAACGTGCGGCCCTTCGCCTCATCCTCTGCGGCCAGTGCGAGCAGCTTGTCGCCCATCGCTGCCCAGGCCTTCATGAACTGCGGCGTCCCGGCATCGGCGCCGTTGTTCGCGGCCTCACGGATCGGCTGGCACATGTCGACGATCTCGCCAAGTTGCGCGCCCGATTCCATCGCGATCGCGACCGACAGGTTCCAGATATAGTTCGGGAAATACTCGAAGAGTGCCATGGGAAATCAGACCTCGGCCGGCTGGAACAGCTTTGCGTCGGGTGCGGGGTGGGGCATCGTCTGCGGGCCGCCGACGCCGATGCCCCACTGGTCCATCACCGTGGGGGCGGGCACGTGGACCTTGTCCTCGTGCAGCTCGAAATCGACTTCCTCCAGTTCCGCGCTGTATTCGACCACGAAGCCGCCCGGCGTCACGAAATAGCTGAAGGTGTTGTTGCCCGCCGTATGCCGCCCCGGTCCCCAGCGGATATCGGTGCCGCGCTTCTTGAGGCGGCTGGCGCCCCGGAACATGTCGTCCACGGTCAGCATGTCGTAGGCGACATGATTGAGGCACGGCGGTCCGGGCAGGATGGCAACGCGGTGATGCGCGGAATTGCAGCGCAGGAAGCACATGAAATCGCCCAGCCAGTCACTGACCCGGAAGCCCAGCACATCGGTGAAGAAGCGCACCATCGCCGGATGATCGGGGGAGTGCAGGACGATGTGGCTGATCTTTACAGGAACGCCTTCCCAGCGCGCCATCTCGCGCTTGTCCAACGCTTCGACGCCAGCCGAAATCTCGAAGGGCAGGCCATCGGGCGAGAAGAAGCGGAAGCCGTAGCCGCCGCCCGGCGCATCGAGATCGCGCGGCGCGAAGATCACCTTGCAGCCGGCGGCCTGCACCTTTTCGTGCAGCGTATCGACATCGGCGGCGCTGTCGGCGGCGAAGGCGATCACCTCGACGTGGTTCACCTCGGCCTTGTGGAGGCGCACCACGTGATGCTCGTCATGCCCCTGCGTCTTGAACCACGCCATGTCGTTGGTCGCGTCGACTTCCGTCAGGCCCCAGTCGTCCCTGTAGAACGCGCGTTCGGCCTCGAAATCCTGCACAGCGTATCCGACGTAGCGGATTTCGGTCACTCGGCTGGTATCGGTCATGTTCGGTGCCTTTCGGGCGAATGTGTCAGATGGGCTGCGAGACGACCGCGAACATTTCCGCAGTGGCCTTGTGGTTGTCGACCGGCGGGCCCTTGCCGATCTGGCCGTGGCAGATGGCGAGCGAGCTTTCGACGATGTAGCGGCAGCGTTCGTAGCGGCGCGCGCGATAGGCGGTGAACGCGGATTCGGGTGTTTCATGGCGCGCCAGTTCCTCCGCCAGCACGAGCGCGTCCTCCACCGCCATGCCCGCGCCCTGTCCCAGATGCGGGGTGGTCGCATGGACGGCATCGCCCAGCAGGACGACGCGGCCCGCATGCCAGGCGCCATGCACCATCACCCCTTCGAGGGGACGGTAGACGACAGCGGCATCGTCGGTGATCTGCTCGGCCAGTGCGCGGATCTGCGGGGCGGTGTGGGCCAGCTTGCCGCGCATCACCCCGGCGATGCCATCGAGCGGATACCAGGGATTGTCCGGTTCGCGCGTGGTGACGAACATGTACATCGTCTCCGGGCTGATCGGCACAAGGCCCAACCCGGTCGGCCCGTTGAAGACTTGCAGCGCGTCCATGCCTTTGGGGCGCGGGAAGTTGTAGCGCCATACCGACTGGCCGGTGAACTCCGGGCGTTCGGCATCGGGCAGGATCATCGTGCGGGTCTGCGAATAGACGCCATCGGCGCCGATCACGATGTCGAAGCGCTGTTCCTGGCCGTCGGAAAAGCGGACGCTCACGCCTGCGCCATCGTCCTCGAAGCCCTCCGCCGTCACGCCAAGGCGGATTTGTGCGCCCAGACCCTTCGCGCTGTCGCCCAGTACCTTTTGCAGTGCGCGGCGACCGATGCCGACATTGGCGGGCTTGCCTTCGACCAGCGCGGGCGAGGGGACGCGGGCCACCATCGTGCCATCGGGAATGTATATCTCCACCGCGTCGAAACCGCTGGCGGCATCGAGGAAGGCATCGAGCACGCCCAGTTGTTCCATCGCGCGCACCACGTTCGACTGCTGGATGATGCCGACGCCGTAGACGGACCATTCAGGGTCCTTCTCGATCACCGTGACCGTGTGCCCGCTGCGTCGCAGCGCTATCGCCGCCGAGAGGCCGCCAATGCCGCCACCGACGACAAGAATGTCGAGTCCGTTCAAGTCCGTCTCCCGCCGTGTCCTTTATTCTTCAGGGACCATAGCGGGTTATGTTCATGCATAAATTCGATTGTTTTTATCGATATCTATTCGTCATTTCTATGCGCTTGTGAGGCGGCTTCGCGCAGCTTCGACAGCAGCCATTGCAGGCCCTCGTCGGACGCGCGGCTGCGGTGGAACTGGATCATCTCGCGCATCGGCGCAAAGGCGAAAGGGATCTGGGCCCAGCGCAGCGGGAAACTCTCGACCATGCGCCGGGCGAGGCGCTCCTGCATCAGCGCGAGGCGCGGCGTGCCTGCCAGCAGCCAAGGGACGGTCGTGAACGAAGGCGTCTCGATCTCGATCCGGCGTTCGAGGCCCATCTGGTTGAGCTGGCGGTCGGCGAAGGCGAAATCGCGTCGTCCGCCGATACGTACGGCGACATGCCCTGCGGCGAGGAAGGCCTTGCGATCCAGCACGGGCTCGAACACCGGGTTCTCGCGCCAGCCGACGACGACATGGCGTTCCTCGAAGAACAGGTCGCTGGGATGTTCGGCCACCACGAACTGCTCTGGCGCGACGAAGATATCCGCGCGCCCTTCGCGGAAATCGGCCTGCGCGGCATCGCTGGGCAGCGTCAGTTCGATGCGGATGTTGGGAGCAATGCTGGAGAGCTGCTGGAGCACCGGCGCGATCACCGCCGTCACCACATAGTCCGATACCACCAGCCGGAAGGTGCGGTGCGTCGTCGCCGGATCGAAGCGGCTGGCCGTGACCAGCATCGCCTCGACCGAGCGCAGGCATTCGCGCACCTGCGGCACCAGCGCCTCGGCGTAGGCGGTAGGATACATGCGCTTGCCCTGCACGACGAGCAACTCGTCGTCGAAAAACTCGCGCAGGCGCATCAGCGCGGCGCTCATCGCAGGCTGGCTGAGGTTCATCTGTCGGGCAGCATGCGACACGCTGCGGGTTTCCAGCAGCACGTCGAACGCGCCCAGCAGATTGAGATCGAGACCCTTGAAACGCACTACAGTCTATCCTCTCTACCGATCATATCCTGTTTGATGGATCGATAGCATGGATCGTTATCCCCTGTCCCGCGTCTCGTAAGACTGTTTCAGTCGCGGTCCTCAAGCATCAGTTCGGCAGCGCGCCAGCCGATCACCATCGCGGGGCCGTTGGTGTTGCCCGCAGGCGGCACCGGCATGACCGAACAGTCGACCACGCGCAGGCCCTCGATACCGTGGACGCGCAGCCGTGAATCGACAACGCCGCTCTCAGGGCCATCCTCGGGCGTACCCATGCGGCAAGTGCCGGTGGCATGGACGCCGGGGCTGGTGAGCCATTCGAGCACGCTGCCGATCTCCTGGTCGCTTTCGACAGCGGCGCCCGGCACCACTTCCTCGCCCACGAAGCGCGAGAGGGCAGGGCTGGCCATGAAGCGGCGCACGAGGCGGACCATCTCGATCATGAAAGCCTTGTCGGCAGGATCGCCCCACCAGTTTGCATCGAGATCGATCCCGTCCGCCACATCGGCGGAGCGGATCGCCACGCTGCCCCGGCTTTTGGGGCGCAGCGAGATCGCGTTGACGGTGATGCCCGGCTTGTCTTCCAGCGCGCCGCGTCCCGGATCGGCCTTGATCTCTTCGCTCGATCGCATCGAGAACGGACCGATGCCGAACTGCACGTCGGGCCAGTCCGGCGCGGAATGGAGCGAGAGCAGCGCGGTCACTTCGGGCGAGGTATAGGCCATCAGGCCCTTGCGGGTCAGGTAATAGCGCAGGACATGCGTCATCAGCCGCCAGCCCGAGAACTCGCGGTTGGCGCCCGGATCGTTGTGCAGCCGCCACGACATCGAGAACATCGCATGATCGGCCAGATTGCGCCCGACGCTTGGAGCCTCGTGCAGCACGGGCACACCGGCGCGCTCCAGCACCTCGCGCGGGCCGATGCCTGAGAGTTGCAGCAGCTTGGGGCTCTGCAAGGCGCCTGCCGAGAGCACCGCCTCGCGATTTACGCCGATGGTGCGCCGGTTCCCGGCAGCATCGCGCACGGCCACACCGGTAACGCGGCTGCCGGCCAGCAGCACGCGTTCGACCAGCGTATCGGTGAGGACGGTCAGGTTCGGGCGGCCCATCGCGGGCTTCAGGAAGGCCTGATAGCTCGACGCGCGGCGGCCCTTCCGGCTGACCGTCGCCTGCGTATAGCCGATACCGGTAGTGCCCGGCGTGTTGATGTCGGCAAGCCGGGGCAGGCCCATCTCGACCCCGGCTTCCACCGTCGCGGCAATCGCGGGGGAGCGATAGGGCAACTGCGTGACCTGCAAGGGCCCGTCGCGACCGCGCGAGGCATCGGCCCCGTCGCCGCGATAGCTCTCCATCGCCTTGAAGCAGCGCTCGATCTCGGACCAGCGCCATTCGGTCATGCCCTGCGCGGCCCAGCCATCGTAATCGGCGGGCATGCCGCGCAGATACCAGGTGCCGTTGGTCGAACTCGATCCGCCAAGGCCGCGCCCATAGGGCCAGACTTCCCCGGCAGGACGGCCCGGCTGTTCCTTCACCGGGAAGTGCCAGAAGTGTGTGGGGTTGCCGAACATCTTCATGAAGGCGCGCGGCATGTTGACGAGTTCGGTCTCGTTGTCGCCGCCGGCCTCGATCAGCAGCACGCTGGAGCGGCCATCGGCGCTGAGCCGTTCGGCCAGCGTACAGCCGGACGAACCGGCGCCGATCACGATGTAATCGTAGTCCTGCAGGGTATCGGTCATGGAAGGTCGGTCTTTTCGATCAGGCGGCGGCGCGGCTTGCGCGGCCAAACAGGAAGGGAGGGACGAGCGCCAGAACCAGCGTCAGCGCACCGAACAGCAGTAGCGAGGGTTGCAGGCCGCCGAGCATCGAAGCGCCAGCGCTCACCAACGGCGGGCAGACGAACAACCCGGCGAAGAAGGCGGTCGCCCAGATGCCCATGCCGCGCCCGCGCTGCTCGATGGGCAGAAGTGCCTGCCCCCAGGCGAGCAGCGAGGGGATCACCATGCCGCCGCCCAGTTGCTGGATCGCTGCCCCTACGGCGACGCCGTGCCAGGTGGGGGACAGCGCGATCACCAGCACGCCTGCACCGATCAGCAGCCCGGCAAGGCCCAGCAGTTGCCCGATCGAGCGCGCATGCATCCGGCGATAGAGGATGGCGCCCAGAATGTAGCCGAGGCTGGTGACGGACTGGATCAGTCCGACCCGCGTGGCGGACCCTGCACCCTTGTCGGTCAGCACGGTCGCGACGTGCAGCGGCTCCACGTAATAGAGCACGGAGGTGACGATGGTGATCGCACCGATGATGGAGGCCGCCTTCCACGGAAAGCCAAGGCGCGGACCGGCGGGGTCGGCGGACTGGCGTGCAGGCTCTTCTATGAACACCAGCGCCAGCAGGAAGGCCGGGATGGCGAGGGCGTAGATTGCGAAAGGTCCGCGCCAGCTAAGGTCCGCCAGCGCACCGCCTGCCGCGATCAGCAGCGTCCCGGCGATGGAGGTGGATACACCCACCCACGTTACCCAGCGATAGCGCCGCTCGCCGAAGTAATCGCCGATCAGTGCGCTGGAGATGGTGATGATCGCGGCCTCGGCCATGCCCAGCAGCGCGCGGCTCAGCACGATCAGGTAGAGGTTGTCGAGTACCAGCGGCGCAAGGCCTGTCAGCACGTACAGGCCCATCGCGCCGACGAAGGTGGGGCGGCGGCCAAAACGATCGGCGGCCCACCCCGCGAGCGGCGCGAAGATCGCCACGCACAGCGAGGGGATCGTCACGATCATCGGCACCAGCAGCCCGGCATGCGGGTGCGGCCCGAAGTGTGCGAACAGGCGCGGGATCGCCGGGAACAGCGAGACGATCGCCATGACCGGCAGGACTTGCGCGAAGATCAGTGTCAGGCCCTTGCCGGTCTCGCCACGGATGGCGTCAGGCTGTGCGGCGGGGAAAGCGGTGGTGGCCATGGCGGCAGGGTTCCCGATGGCGGCTGCGGGGCGGCTCATGCGTCCAGCCCCAGCAGGCGGCGGTTGGCGGCAGCATCGATGCCGCTGGCGGCGAAGTCGTCGAAAGCGCGTTCGGTGACGCGGATGATATGGTCGCGGATGAACGGGGCTCCCTCGGCAGCGCCCTGCTCGGGGTGCTTGAGCGCGCATTCCCATTCGAGCACGGCCCAGCCGGGAAAATCGTATTGCGCCATCTTCGAGAAGATCGCCGCGAAATCGACCTGCCCGTCGCCCAGCGAACGGAAGCGGCCGGGGCGGTCTACCCAGCCCTGATAGCCGCCGTAGACGCCCGAACGTCCATCGTAACGCAGTTCGGCATCCTTGACGTGGAAGCAGCGGATGCGCTCGTGATAGATGTCGATGAAGCGCAGATAGTCGAGGTGCTGAAGCACAAAGTGGCTGGGATCGTAGAGGATCGCCGTGCGCGACAGATTGCCGGTCGCCTCAAGGAACCGCTCGAAGGTCACGCCGTCGTGCAGGTCCTCGCCGGGATGGAGTTCATAGGCGCAGTCGACCCCGGCATCCTCGAAGGCATGCAGGATCGGCGTCCAGCGGCGCGCGAGTTCGGCGAAGGCTTCCTCGACCAGACCCGCCGGACGCTGCGGCCAGGGGTAGACGTATGGCCATGCCAGCGCGCCGGAAAAGGTCGCATGGGCGGTGAGGCCAAGGCGGGCGCTGGCCTGTGCCGCCAGCGTGACTTGCCGGATCGCCCATTCGGTGCGCGCCCTGGGATTGTCGCGAACCTCAGGCGCGGCGAAGGCATCGAACAGGCTGTCGTAAGCAGGGTGGACCGCCACGAGCTGGCCTTGCAGGTGCGTGGAAAGTTCGGTGATCTCGACGCCGCATTCGCGCACGCGGCCCAGCAGGTCTTCGCAATAGCCTTGCGAGGCGGCGGCCTGCTCCAGATCGATCAGGCGCGGATCGCAGGGCACCTGAATGCCCTCGTAGCCGAGCGAGGCCGCCCAGCGCGCGAGGTTCTCCAGCGTGTCGAACGGAGCCTCTGCGCCCATGAACTGCGCGAGGAAAATGGCAGGGCCCTTGATCGTCTTCATGCCACGCACTCCTTGTCATGCTCGTGCAGGGCAACCCACCCGAGCCCGTCGCGACTGGCGATGACCGCGCGCTCGACGAAGCGCATCGAACGTACGCCGTCCGCGATGCCGGGCAGGATATCGCTGCCTTCGCCGCGCAGACGCTGCGCGAAATCGCGATAGAGGTTGGCGAAGGCTTCGAGATAGCCTTCGGGGTGTCCGGCGGGCAGGCGCGTTGCCGCCGTGGCCAGCGGAGAGAGGTGGCCGAGCCCGGTCGTGAGGATTTCGCAGCGCCCGTCGAGATGGCGATACTCCAGCCGGTTGGGGCTCTCCTGCCGCCAGATCAGCGCACCGTGCGTGCCGTAGATCCGCAAGGACAGCCCGTTGGCCTCACCCACGGCCACTTGACTGGCGAGCAGAACGCCGCGTGCGCCGTTATCGAAGCGCAGGAGCACCGAGGCATCGTCATCCAGCGCGCGTCCTTCGACCACGGCGGCGAGATCGGCGCAGAGCGTGCGCACCTCAAGCCCGGTGACGAACTCGGCAAGGTGGAAGGCGTGGACACCGATGTCGCCGATCGCGCCGCCAAGCCCGGACTTGCCGGGTTGCGTGCGCCAGCCGGCCTGCTTGTTGCCGTCCATCTCGATCGGTTCGGCCAGCCAGCCCTGAAGGTATTCGGCAACGACCTTTCGGACCGGGCCGATCGCCCCGGCAGCGATCATCTCGCGCGCCTGCCGGACCATCGGATAGCCCGAGTAGGTATAGCTCAGCGCGTAGGGCGCGTTGGCCTCGTCCACCACGTCTGCCAGCGCAAGCGCTTCGTCGAGCGTAGCGGTGGCGGGCTTGTCGCTCATCACCGCGATCCCGGCTTCCAGCGCCGCGCGGGCGATGGGCAAGTGGGTGTGATTGGGCGTGGCGATCGTCACGAAATCGATGCCGTCTTCGCGCTGGCGTTCGGCAGCGAACATCTCGGCATAGGAGGCATAGGCGCGTTCAGGCGCGATACCGTAAATCTCGCCTGCCTGGCGCGAACGCTCCGGGTCGGAACTGAAGGCTCCCGCGACCAGTTCGATCTCGCCATCCAGTTCGGCGGCGATACGGTGAACCGGGCCGATGAAGGCACCGGGCCCGCCGCCGACAAGGCCCATGCGCAGCCGCTTCATGCGATGCGTTCCGACTTGGTTGTGATGGCTATTGGTGATCTGGCCTTGAACATGGCGCCTGTGCTCTCCCGCTTCCCTTTTCATGGGCTTGCATGAACTCAATACTATGCGCTCGAAATTTTGAAAATCTATTGCTTCAATCGTCATCGATCCAAATTGCTGATGACATTGATGATAGATTTTTCGGATTTGATCGGATCAAAACAATCAATTTCTGAAATCCTGCGACTATGGTCTAGCACAAGCATCGATGGTGATGGCGCTGCGGCGTACATCGCTCAACGACAAGCGCAGCGGACCGATCGGCCACATGAAGGGCCGCGGCCGAATTGGGAGATTGGGATATGCGCCTCGCACGAATTGCATTCTTGACGTCGATCAGCGCGGCAGCGCTCGGCTTTGCTTCCGGCGCGATGGCGCAGCAGGCTGCACCTTCGGCAACGCCCAGTGCCGACGAGAACACTGGTATCGCCGACATCGTCGTGACCGCGCAGCGCCGTTCAGAGCGCTTGCAGGACGTGCCGGTCAGCGTCACGGCCATCAGCGCCGATGCGCTCAAGGATCGTGGCCTCAACGATGCCAGCCAGTTGACGCTGGCGGCACCCAGCATGCAGCTGGGCAAGGACAATACCTTCACCATTCGCGGTATTGGCACGCTGGCCTTCGCAGGAACGATCGATTCCAGCGTCGCCACCGCGATCGACGAAGTGAACATCGGCCGCCCGCTCGCCAGTTCGCCGATCTTCTTCGACATTTCGCAGGTCGAGGTGCTGAACGGACCGCAGGGCCTGCTGTTCGGCAAGAACGCCTCGGCGGGTCTCGTCAACATCCGCAGCACCGATCCGGTGCTCGGCAAGTTCGGCGGCTCGTTCGATCTGGAAGGCGACAGCCGCCCGCGTCCCGGTAGCGATGGCCAGGGCGTGATCGCCCGGTCCGCGCTGAACATCCCGGTCTCGGAGAATTCGGCGCTGCGCATCGCCGGGGTCTATTCCTATCAGGACCCGTTGACCCAGCATGTGGGCGGCATCGGCAACCGCTATGACGGGGCGCTGCGCCAGTACGGCGTACGGGCCAAGTACCTGTGGGAACCAACCGACGCGCTGACTATCCGGCTTCAGGGCGACTACGCGGAATCCCATGGTATTTCCGGCTATTATGACTCAACCTATCGTGAACTTGCCGATGGCAGCATCGATGCCGCGCCGCTGGCGGCAGATGGTGTCGTGCCGAGCGACAAGAACCTGGTTCATGCCTCGGATGCGCCGGAATATCGCGATCTGAAGAATGGCGGTGCGCAGGCAAAAGTCGCTTATGTTCTCGGCAACGGCATGGAGCTGAGCAATATCTTCGCCTGGCGGTTCTATGATCTGGACCAGCAGATCGATGCCGATTCCACGGGTCAGGACGGCGCCAACGTCAATCATAACATCTCCAGCTATAACCAGTACTCGAATGAACTGCGTCTGGCCTTGCCCGCGGGCAATCGACTGAGCGGACAAATGGGCCTGTTCTGGTTCCACTCGACGCTGAACACGTACCTCAATATCGCGGGCAGCAATTTCGTGCCCTCGTTCCTCTTGCCGACCTATCCCTTTTGCGTGGGTGCCGACGTGAGCGCGCCGTGTACCTCCTCGAACGACTATTTCCTTGGCATCGACAAGGACTATACGCTCGATACCGATAGCTATGCGGCTTTCGGTCAATTGACTTATGAACTGACCGACAAGCTCAAGCTGATCGCCGGAGGCCGCGTGACGCATGACAAGATCAGCATTGATCTTGCGCAGAACCAGCTCAGCTATTTCGTGCCGCTGGCGATCACGGGCACGTTCGACCAGTCCTATGCGCACACCGATTTCAGCTGGCGCGGCGGTGCGCAGTATAACTTCACCCGCGATACGATGCTCTATGCTTCATACGCGCGCGGCTACAAGGGGCCGGGCTTCAACGATACCGCGCCTGTCGCGGATGCGGACCTCCGCATCAAACCGGAAACTTCCCATACGCTGGAAGTCGGTTTCAAAGGCAGCTTCCTGAACCGACACCTCGTCATCGATCTGTCGGCGTTCCATACAAAATTCCGGAACTACCAGTCGCAGTCCTTCGATTCGACCCTGCGAACTTTCCTTATCAGCAATGCGGCCAGCCTTACGAGCAAGGGCGTGGAAGTGGATGTGACGGCCAAGCCTTTCGAGGGGCTGACACTGCACGGTAATGCCACACTGCTCGATGCCAAGTTCGGAGATTTTCCCGGTGTGCAGTGCTATGCCGGGCAGGGGGGCTGCTCCAGCGATGGCACGTTCAATGCCAAGGGCATGACCGCGCCATCCTCGCCCAAGTTCACCTCGACGCTGGGCGCACGTTATGAACACCCGGTCGGCGGCGATCTGACCGCCTTCGTTGCGGGCGACTGGTATCACCGTTCGTCGATCTACTATCTCGTCAACCATGCACCGGGCGCGATGCTGGACGCGGTGGACATCTTCGGTGCAAGCATCGGCGTTCGGGGAGATCACTGGAAGTTCTCGGTGTTCTGCAAGAATTGCACGAACAAGCTGATGCCCAACTCCATCGATCTGGAATCGGGCGATCAGGCCGCTGGCAAGTCGAGCTATCTTCAGACCTTCGGCTATAATTCGGTGCGGACAATCGGCGTCCAGCTCGGTTTCGACTTCTAAGGTCAGGGGGCCAGGCATCATGATCGACAGGCGGGAACAGCGACGGATCGCAGGGCAGCATGTCCCGGCGCGGATGCTGGCTCCGCTTGCCGTCATGGTGTCGATGGCCCTGATGACGGCAGGGACGGGCTGGGCGGATGCGCCGGGCCAGTCTTACCGGCAGCCCGAGATTGCCTCGCATGGTGTACCGGTATTGACCGTGGATGGCCTGCGCTTCCGCGATCTGAACCGGAACGGTCGTCTCGACCGATACGAGGACTGGCGGCTGTCGCCAAAAGTGCGCGCTCAGGATCTCCTTGCGCGCATGACGCTGGAGGAAAAGGCCGGGCAGATGGTTCTGCCGATCGCCTTTGCCGATGCGCCGTTCGGTCAACCGGCGCATGGATACGATCCGGCGCAGGTGCGGAGGCTGGCGCTGGAAAGCCATGTCACGGCGTTCAGTTCGATGCTGACGCTTGCGCCCGCCGATCTCGCCCGCGCCGCCAATGCGGTGCAGGACGTGGCCGAACAGGGGCGCCTCGGCATCCCGGCAACGCTCGCCACCGATCCGCGCCATGGCTATCACAAGACCGTGGGCGCCAGTGTCGCCACGGCAGGCTTCAGCCAGTGGCCCGATCCCACCGGGCTCGGTGCCATCGGCGATCCTGCGCTGGTGTATCGTTTCGCCGATATTGTTCGGCGCGACTATCGCGCGGTCGGCTTCACCATCTCGCTGGGGCCGCAGGCCGACCTTGCCACCGAGCCGCGCTGGCCGCGTATCGACGGCACTTTCGGAGAAGATCCGGCAAGTGTCGGCCCGCTGGTGGCGGCCTATGTCGAGGGGGCGCAGGGTAGCCGGTACGGTGTGACGCCGGACGGTATCGCTGCCGTCGTCAAGCACTGGGTCGGCTATGGCGCGGCGCAGGACGGCTGGGACTCGCACAACTATTACGGTCGCTTTTCCGCGCTGCGAACGCAGGCACTGCCGCTGCACCTCAAGCCCTTCGCGGCAGCCTTCGCAGTCCAACCGGCAGCGGTGATGCCCAGCTATTCGGTGTTCGCGAAGCTGACTATCGATGGCAAGCCTGCGGGACCGACCGGGGCCGCCTTCAGCGCGCCGATGATCCATGATCTGCTGCGCGGGCGTTATCACTATCAGGGCATCGTCCTGTCCGACTGGGCAGTGACGGCGGATTGCACGGCGGTATGCCGGGATGGTGTTCCAGCCGGGCAGCGCCCCGGTTTCGAGGGGATCGCCATGCCCTGGGGCGTGGAAGGGCTGACCCGTCCGCAGCGCTATGCCCGTGCGATCAACGCTGGGGTCGACCAGTTCGGCGGCGAGAGCGATCCCGCGCCGATCGTCGCTGCGGTCAGGGCCGGGCTGGTGTCGCAGGCCCGGATCGACGAGGCGGTGCTGCGGATACTTACCCAGACGTTCCGCCTCGGGCTGTTCGAGCATCCGTTCGTGTCGCCCGAAGCCGCAGCGCGCGATGTGGGGGCGGCAGCGGATCGCGAAGCGGGGTTGACGGCGCAGGCTCAGGCGATGGTGGTGCTGAAGAGCGCCAGGGCCATTCCGTTTGCGCGCGGTGCGCGCGTGTATCTGCGCGGGGTAGATCCGCAAGCGGCACGCACCGCCGGGTTCACGGTGGTCGCCGCGCCGGAAAAAGCCGACTTCGCGATTGTCAGGATGAGCGCGCCGCATCAGAATCTGCATCGCGGTTATTTCTTCGGGGCGATGCAGCACGAAGGTTCGCTGGCGTTTCCGGCCTCCGATCCGGACCTCGTTTGGCTGCGCGCGCATGCGGGCAAGCTGCCGGTCATCGTCGATGTCTATCTGGATCGTCCGGCGGTCCTGACCCCGCTGGTGTCGCTCTCGACCGCGCTTGTGGTCGACTTCGGGGCCTGCGACGAGGCGCTTTTCGCGGCGCTTGCAGGCCGCGTGCCGCCGCAAGGACGTTTGCCTTTCGAACTGCCGCGCAGCGAGGCGGCAGTCGAGGCACAGGCGAGCGATCTTCCTGCAGATAGTCACAACCCTCTATTCCCGATACATTTTCGCAGTCTTGCACTGCCCCGCACGCAACCGGAGACCTGATGCCCGTGTCCAAAATCCAGCGAGGCGTCAGCCTCTACAGTTTTCAGGAAGAGATGTTCCTGGGCAAGATGTCCGTGGAGGACGTCATCGCCTTTGCCGCAACGCTCGGTGCGCAGGGAATCGAGATTCTGCCTGAGCAGAACATGCCCACGTTCCCGTATGTCAGCGATGCGCAGATCGGCGAATGGCGCGACATGCTGGACCGGCATGGGGCGCACTTCACCTGCTATGACATGTTCCTCGACACCAAGCTGCGTAAGGGCGAGCTTCTGTCGGACGAGGAGCAGGTGGAAAGCATCAAGCGCGATCTTACGCTGTGCAACCGCCTCGGCATCCGCAACATGCGCGTGCTGATCTTCGTGCGTCCGGATATCCTCGAAAAATGCGTGCCTTATGCTGAGAAGATGGATGTTCACATGGGTGTGGAGGTCCATGCGCCCTGGCATCTGGAGCACGCCTGGATACTGCGCACGATCGACGTCGCCGATCGCCTGGCCACGAAGCACCTCGGTATCCTGCCGGACATGGGCGTGTTCATGAAGCACTATCCGCCCGCCTTCCGCGCCCGTTTCGAGCGCCAGGGCGCGCGGCCCGAGATCACCCAGTTCATCGTCGATCAGCATGAACAGAAGATCATGTGCGAATACACGATCTACGAAGTCGCGGTGAAGATGGGCGGCAACAAGGCGGAAATCGCGATGGCGGAAACCCTGCGCCATGCACCCTACGCCAATCCGAAGCGTCTCAAGGACTACGCGCCGTACTTCCGCCATATCCAGGCCAAGTTCTACGAAATGAACGAGGATTATACCGATCCCGCGATTGCTTACGATGAAGTGATCCCTGAACTGGTGAAGTGCGGCTGGGAAGGCACGCTTTCTAGCGAATACGAAGGCAATCGCTGGATTCAGGATGTGATGGAAGTCGACAGTCGCGAGCAGGTCCGTCGCCAGCATGAGATGTTCAAGCGCCTGATCGCCAAGGCCGAAGCAGAACTGGAGGTCGCGAGATGTTCGACAAGTATCTGATTGACGAGACTTCGCTTCGTAACGTCGGTCCGGTCGAGGCACCGACCGGCTTCGCCTTCGAGACCAAGCTGGGCTATTATCGTGGCCTCGGACTTTCGATGATCGAGGAGCTGGCCGTCTCGGTGGATGGCGTGGCGATCGATCGCGGTGGCGTGACCTTCGACGAGTTCTGCGGTGAAGGTGGGCCGGGGCCGCTGACGCTGGACGAAATGGAAACTGCCTATGACAGACGCTGGCCGTTTGGGGCGGCCGCGACGATCAGCGTTGCCTATCCGGGGGGTATCCGGCGGGAGAGCATGAGCTGTCGCTGCTGCAACGTCTGCGCGTATCTTATCTTCCGTTCCCCTCGATCAATACCGATGCCAAGCGGGTTACGCTCGAAAAGTGACAGCCATGGTGGTGCAACGTCATCCGTGCGCAGATCGATGTTGCACCATTTTTCCTAAGGGCAGGATGTTAGCTCGACACTGGAACCGCCCTTGTCCGCACAAGAACGGATAGCGTGTACATCAGCCACAAGGCTGCGCCGACGGCGAAGCCTGCCAGGGCATATCGGGCAAACCCGGCAAGGATCAGGACGCATGCCAGCGCCGCAATGAAATCGCGCATCGTCAGCCAGATAAGGCACTGCATCAGGAACGAGGGCTTGCGCCGTGCATGATGCTTGATCACGTCGAAGGTGAACGGTCCACCTTGCCGGGCTGACCGCAGCCCGATGGCAAGAAGGCCTGTTGCGAGCATGGCGAGACCGGAGGCGCCGGCGATGGCTGCCGCTCCTTCGCCTGCAAGCGCGAGATTGGCCGTGACGCCGCCGATGAAGGCCAGGTTAGTTACGGCGTCGATCAGGCTGTCGATCATGGCGCCTTTCGCGGATGTGCGGAAGGTCGCGCGGGCAATTTCGCCATCCACGCCATCGAAGATCGACGCTGCCTGGAACAGCAGCGCGCCTGCGATCAGGCCGGAAGGTCCGCCGAGCAAAAGGCTGGCGGCCATCATGATCCCGAGAAGCGCTGTGCCCACGCTTGCATGATTTGGGGTAATACCAGCAATAGCCAGTAACCGGCCCGAGATCGCCTGCGAGATCGGACGGTTGAAATAGCGTGAGACCACGCCGTCACCGGGTTTGGTCGTGGCGGCCAGTATGCTTCGGCCGGCGAGCCGAAGCGCGCGAAGTTGCTGCTTCTCGTCCGCATCGCGCAAGATCTGCTCTGGAGAAAGCGATGCGGCGTGTAGGACAAGGGTTGTGCCATTGTGAACAGGCGCGGTGGCGTCCGGCAGGTTCGGTGCCTCGGCCGCTACGCTGCAAGTGATACCGGGCGTCAGCCTTGCCCATTCGGCGCGGCAGAAGCTGCCGGGTTCCCATAAGTCCGGCGTAATGAAAATGCAGGACGTGAAAGGCGCATCGGTTTCACGAACGGCTTGCAACAGCGCGCGGGCGGCGGCAGGTATTCCTGCCACGAGAACGGCGGCTGATCTGGCCGAGGGAAAGGCGATCACCAGACTAGACACGATGTGAGGACTCCGAATTTCCGGTGAAGCGCTTTTCGCGGCAGAGCGGATGCGTATAAGTCGCCTGAGCGGGATGGCCAAGGCTGTTGGGCAGAACACGTTGACAAGTAGGCAAGAACGATGAGCGTACAACGTCGGCACGCTGGCACGGCATCGCCGGTATCGCCATCGCGCCCGCGCGAATTGCAGGACGGATTGAACCGTTGGCTGTACCATCCGCTGGCATGGCGTCTGGCGATATCCCTGTCGGCCACGCCGATCACGCCGAATGCGGTTTCCGTGGCCGGAGCGGCCATCGTTGTCATGGCAGGTTTGTCCTATATCGGCCTGAGCTGGCCGTTCGGCGCACTTCTGGGGCTGCTGCTGCATATGACCTGGCATGTGGTCGATGGGGCGGACGGCGATCTGGCCAGACTTACCGGCCGCTCCAGCCCGCGCGGTGAGTTGGTCGATGGCATTTGCGATTATGCCAGCCATCTGGTTCTGTATCTGTTGCTGGGCTTCCAGTTGCAGCACTTCATCGGCGTGCTGGCGTGGTTGCCGACGATTGCGGCCGGAGGGAGCCGGATCGTTCAGGCAAACCGCTATGAAGCGCAACGTCGCGAATATCAGTGGTGGGCTTACGGCGTGCCGTGGCTGCGCCATTCCCGGCAGGACGGCGCGGGCACAACGCCAACCGGAATGGTCGGAGGATTGAGCAGGGCTTATCTGGCGCTGGCAGACGCCACGGCGCCGAAAGAGCGTTCGCTCGATACGGTGCTGGCCGAAGTCGGCACCGATCCGGCTAGCTTGTCGCGGGCGAGGCAGATCGTGCGGGCCAATGCCGCAACGCTGCTGCCACGCTCGCCGCTTCTGGGGGCAAACTATCGCACGATTGGCCTGGGGCTTTCGATGCTCGCGGGCTCGCCCTTGTGGTATTTCCTCTACGAAGCCGTGATCCTCAACATCGTTCTTGCATGGTCGTGGGTGCGGGTTCCCGTTGCCGAGCGTGCGGTCGCGACAAGCATTGTTCAGGCATTCGCCAGCACGCGTCGATAGACCTCCAGATGCCCTGCGGCGAACTGCTGCCAGTTGAGCCGGGCAGCACGCGCAAAGCCACGTTGCCTCATAGTGTCTGCCAGGCGGGCATCCGTAAGAGTTCGGCGCAGTTGGATGCCCAGCGCCGAAGGATCATATGGCGAAGCTGTCAGAGCTGCGCCCCCGGTCACTTCGGGCATGGCCGACACGTCGCTGGTCACGACGGGACAGCCGCAGGCCATCGCTTCGACCAGCGGATTGCCGAAGCCTTCGCAGAACGAGGGATGCAGCAGGGCTTGGGCATTGCAGTAGAGGGCAATGAGGTCGTCCATCGCGACCCCTTGCAGCAGGCGCACGCGGCCTTGCAGTCCGAGCTCGTTTGCGAGGACAAGGAGGGCCTGCGCGCGTCGTCCCATGCGCTGGACGAGGATCAGGTCGATATCGGGCATGTCCGCGCAGGCCAACGCGAAAGCGCGGATAGCGCCTTCATGGTTCTTGTAGGGCGCATACTGGCCGACCGTCAGGACATAGCGCCGGGATGGCGGCAGTCCGAGCGATGCCAGTCTTTCGTATGATCCGGGGGTTGGGCGAAAGCGCGCAGAGACACCTGACGGCGTGATGAACGTGCGGGCGGCGGCAGAAGGTGAAATCCGCGCGATCTCTGCTGCGCTGGCGGCACTGACGGTGGTGATGGCTGCCGCTGACTTCAATGCGCGACGGATGCCATGGCTATAAAAGGCGCGATCGATCAGGCCTCGCGTGCCAGATCGGCACCACGCCGGATTTGTCAGCCACATGACGTCGTGAATGGTTGTCACGCAGGGCATCGCCAGGCGTGCAGGCATGATGTTGGCTGGAGCATGGAACAGATCGATCCGGGAAAGATCGACGGCCTGCGGGAGCCACCACATGGTCGACGGGCCATTGGCTGCCTGTGGGACGATGATTTCGGTGACGTTGTCTGCCGTGCAGAGAGGCGTTCGTCGCCTGGGGTTGCGCAGGAGAACGAAATGCGTGTCCGGCGCCAGTGCCGGGACGAAGTCGATCAGCCCCTGGACTACCTCGCCGATGCCGCTGGGGCGATCCGCAATATAGCGGGAGTCGATGCACACGGTATTCATCAGGCGGCCTTCGAAAGGGGCGCGCATAGGCGCGTATGGGCATTCCGACTAGGATTAAAATTAATTCATCGCGATACGATAATAAGGATAATTGCGTATCAATTTTATATGATTTTATTGAGATGTTCGCCAAAATTTCTCAATCTAAATTCTTGTTAGAATTTGAAATAAATCTGAAACACGGATGAGATCGTCTCAGGCAATTGCTTTTGGACGGCGCAGATGGCTATCTGTTCCAGCATGTGAAGGCATAATGATCTCGGTTCGTCGCATTTTGTTTGATTCCATGGCGCTTCCTGTTCCCTCATGTGCAACTGTCTGTGTGGATGAGGGTTTCGCTCGCGAAGTCCTTTGCGAGCAGGCGCAGGGCAGGAATGATGGTTGAATTCAGGCTTTAAGTGATGTGAACCAAGGTTCGTTTTGCACTGACATCTGCGGTGATGGTGCGATTCAGGAATTAGTTGCGATCTGATTTGGAGTAAAGTCTGAAATGACAGTAATAAAGGTCGCCGTAGTAGGCTTGGGTAATTGCGCGAGTTCGCTTATACAGGGGGTTGCTTATTATGCTGCAACCCAATCCAGCCGTGGCGTTATCCATGAAAAGATCGGCGGGTATGGCGTGTCCGACGTTCAATTCGTGATGGGTGTGGATGTCGATGACCGCAAGGTCGGCCTTGATATTGCTGATGCCATTTTTTCTGCTCCCAATAATACCACCGTGTTCCATCGCGATGTCCCTGCGACCGGTGTCAAGGTGATGAAGGGCGTGGTGCTTGACGGTGTCGCTCGCCACATGACGGGTGTGGGAGAGCGTGGCTTCATCGTTTCGCAGGACGCTGAAGCGTCCAAGGACGATATCGTTGCTGCCCTGCGTGCCTCGCGCGCGGATATTCTCGTCAATTTCCTCCCGGTCGGATCGCAGAAGGCGACCGAGTTCTACATGGAATGCGCGCTTGAGGCAGGCGTTGGCGTGGTCAATTGCATTCCCGTGTTCATCGCCAGTGATCCGATGTGGGAAGCGCGTTTCCGTGAAAAGCGCCTGCCGATCGTCGGCGATGACATCAAGGCTCAGGTCGGCGCGACCATCGTCCATCGCACGCTGTCCAGCCTGTTTACCGTTCGTGGCGTCACCACCGAACGGACGTATCAGCTCAACACCGGCGGCAACACCGACTTCATGAACATGCTCGATCGCGAACGCCTTTCGAGCAAGAAGGAATCGAAGACCGAAGCGGTTCAGGCCGCTCTGGCACAACGCCTCGCGGAGGAGAACATTCTCATCGGCCCGTCCGAATATGTGCCGTGGCAGAAGGATAACAAGATATGTTTCCTTCGCATGGAAGGCGTGCAGTGGGGCGATGTGCCGATGAACCTCGAGCTGCGCCTTTCCGTCGAAGACAGCCCCAATGCGGCGGCTTGCGTGATGGATGCGATCCGTTGCTGCAAGGTCGCGCTGGAGCGAGGGGAAAGCGGTGCACTGATCCCGCCATCGGCGAGTTTCTGCAAGCACCCGCCGCAGCAGTTCCCTGACGAAACTGCGATGCGCATGCTCGACAGCTACCTTGACGGGCAGATGCGGGCGGCCGGATGAGCCTCGCCGCTGTCACCGCGTCGGCGCGGTGCGGCCGGTCCAAAGCGCCCAAGGACGCGTTGATTCTGGCTGCCGGTTACGGCAGCCGGTTGCGTCAGCTTGGACCGTCCAAACCGCTCACGCCGATCGCGGGTATCGCTCTTATCGAATTGGGCATTCGGCAGGCCGCATCGGCTGGTGTTGAGCGCGTCGTCGTGGTGACGGGGCACGAAGCACCCCGTGTCGAGGCGGCGCTGCCGGACATTGCGGCTCGCGCGGGTGTTCGAGCCGATGTTCGGCGCGTCGGCGACTGGTCGCAGCCGAACGGCTGGTCCGTGCTGGCCGGTGCCGAGGCGATCGAGGGCGATTATCTGCTGATGATGGCCGATCATATCTTCTCGGGCACCATTCTGGCGCGCCTTGCCGATCAGGGGGAAGCGATCGGGGCGTGACGTTGGCGATCGACCGCCGGACGGATCACGAACTTGTCGATCCCGAAGATGCCACTTGGGTGCGGACCGGCAAGGATAGCGCAATTCGCGAGATCGGCAAGACGATCGCGGTGTTCGATGCCGTCGATTGCGGCGCGTTCCTGGCTACTCCTGAACTGGCACAGGCCATTCGCGAGGCGATCGCAGCGGGGCAGGGCGGTAGCCTTTCCGACGGTATGCAGGTTCTGGCAAATCGCGGGCGGGCCGCGACCATGGACATCGGCAGTGCCTGGTGGATCGATGTAGACGATGCCCGGATGCATGCTCTGGCCGAGCGGGTGGTGCATCGCGAGTTGCCGGAAATTTACGAGACCGCGCCTCAGTCGAGTGCCGTGCCGCCTGTCGGAGGACGCAAAGCGGTCGCGTCATCGTCGATGCCGTGGTCGGCGGATATTTGAGGCGGGCGATGATAGCCGAACGCCCCTTGTTGCTGGATGTCACGCGACTGGTCGCGCGCAGCTGGTCGCGGCGCCTGTCGACGGGGATCGACCGTGTCGCCTATGCCTATCTGCGCCGGTTTGCGGCCCGTGCTCAGGCCGTGGTCCAGCACCGGGGCTTCGTCCGTGTGCTGGATCGCCGCCATTCCGATGATCTTTTCGACCTCCTGCTCGGACGCGATGAAAGCTTTCGCCGGCAGGTGACGGCTCTCACCGCGCGCGCGCTGATGACAGGCAGTCCTGCTGCAGCCCTGCGTGGTGCGACATATCTGAACGTCAATCACACCGATTTCGATCTGGAAAGCCACCAGCGGTGGATCCGGATGGCGGGTCTGCGCAGCGCTTACTTGTTGCACGACCTTATTCCCATTACCCACGGCGAGCATTGCAGTGCGCATGCGGTCCGGCGCCATCGCGGGCGCGTGCTCGGCGCACTTCAGCATGGGTCCGGGATCGTGGTCAGCACGGCTGCCGTCGCGCAGGATCTGAAGGCTTTTGCTCGTTCCCAGCGATTGCCGGTGCCGCCGCTGCTGGTTGCACCCATTGCCGGAAACGCGATGACTCCCCGAGTCCCCAATGGAGAGCCCGGCGGTTATTTCGTGTGTCTGGGCACGATCGAGAGCCGTAAGAACCATCGCCTGCTCCTTGATGTGTGGAGTGGTCTCGTCGCCCGGTTGGGCAGTGCGGCGCCGCGACTGGTGATCGTAGGTCAGTGGGGCTATGGATCGGAGCCCGTGCGCAGGCGTCTGGATAGTGATCTGGCGTTGCGTGGGCATGTGACCATGTACCAGCGGCATGACGATGCCGGGGTGGCTCGGTTGCTGGCAGGCGCCCGCGCAGTGGTGATGCCAACCCTGGCCGAAGGTTATGGCTTGCCCATGGTCGAGGCGTTGCACGCAGGCGTTCCGGTGATCGCCAGCGATCTGCCGTGCCTGCGTGAAGTGGGACAAGGTATTCCGACATTTTTGCCGACAGACAATGCCGCTGTCTGGCAGGCCGCCATTGCCCGTTTTGCGCCCGGTGCGCCGGAGTTCGACCGACAGCGGGCGGCGATGCATCGGTTCCGGGCGCCGACGTGGGACCGACATTTCGAACATCTGGAGGAATGGCTTCCCCAGTTGCATCCGATGTCGGAATTCCGCGCTTCGACTGGCTCCCCGGACGCATTGCGTCCTGCGCTCGTTCCGGCGGAGTGAGCGCCGGATGAACACTTTCGTTTCTGCGCAAACGCGCAAACCTGACGGTGATGACAACGATCACCCGCAACCCGGCTTGACGATGAAGGATACCGTGCTGGACCGTCTTATTTTGCGCCTCAAGTCTCTCGGCCCGCTCTTTCTGATTACCGTTGTTATCCCGACGGTTGTGGCCATCCTGTACTTCGGCATCTTCGCCAGCGACGTCTACGTCTCGGAATCCCGGTTTGTGGTGCGTGGCTCCAACAAGAGCAGCATGTCTCCGCTAGGGCTGATGCTGAGCGGCGGCGGCCTGAGCGGGGCGAGCGAGGAAGGCAACGCGGTCGAGGAATATCTCAGCTCGCGTCTGGCGCTCAAGGAAGCGGATAGCGATGGGCTGCTGACGCGGGCCTACACGGCGCCCTCGATTTTCTGGTTCGATCGTTTCGGTGCCGGTGGCAAGCGTGATCGCGAACACTTCTACGACTATTTCCTGAACCATGTGAAGGTCGAGGACGAGACGACGACGCAGGTTCTCTATCTGACGGTGCGGGCCTACGGGGCCAAGCAGGCGCATGATATCAACGAGCGGCTGCTCGAGCGCTCGGAAGCACTGGTGAACCGCATGTCGGATCGTGCGCGTCAGGACGCGGTGGCCTCGGCCCAGGCCGAAGTGAACCAGGCACAGGACCGTGCGCGCGGCGCGGCCAGGGCGCTGGCGGACTATCGCGATCGTGAAGGCGTGATCGATCCCGAAAAGGAAGCGACCGTGCGCCTGCAGATGATCTCCAAGCTGCAGGATGAACTGATCTCGGTGCAGACGCAGCTCAGCCAGCTGACCAGTTACACGCCGCAGGCCTCGCAGATCCCCTATCTGCGGACGCAGGCGAACAAATTGCAGCAGGAGATCGATGCCCAGACTGCAGGTATCGCAGGGGGACGCAAGTCGCTCTCGTCGGCTTCGGCGCGCTATCAGGAGCTGGAACTCGATACCGAGATTGCCGGCAAGCAGCTGGCGACGGCGCTGGCATCTTTGCAGGATGCGCGGACCGATGCAGAGCGCAAGCGCGCCTATGTGCAGCGTATCGCCGATCCGAGTACACCTGATTATGCCATGGAGCCCCGGCGGATCGGCGGCATCTTTGCCACGCTGCTGCTGGGCCTGATCGCCTGGGGCGTGCTTTCGACCCTGCTCATCGGCATTCGCGAGCATCGTGACTGATGGCCGACACCATGGAGCAGTCTTTGCCGGCATCGCCCGACAGCCAGACCAGTCCGCCGCTTTCGCAGAGCCTGCGTATCCAGCGGCGGGTGCTGGGGGCGTTGCTGATCCGCGAGATGCTGACGCGCTATGGGCGGCATAACATCGGCTTTCTCTGGCTGTTCGTGGAGCCGATGCTTTATACGCTGGGCGTCACGGCGCTCTGGACAGCGACGAAATCGGTCCACGGCAGCGACCTTCCGATCGTGGCCTTTGCCCTGACCGGCTATTCGAGCGTGTTGTTGTGGCGCAATATGCCCGGACGATGCATCGGTGCGCTGTGGAGCAACCTGCCGCTGTTGTACCACCGCAATATCCGGGTGTTCGACATCTATCTTGCGCGCGTCTTGCTGGAGTTCGGCGGGGCGACGATCTCGTTCGCCACGCTAAGTGTGTTCTTCATCGCGATCGGCTGGCTCAAGCCGCCTGAGAACGTGCTGGAAGTGGCCGGCGGATGGCTGTTGATCGCGTGGTTCGGCGGGGCGCTGGCGATCACGCTGGGCGCTCTGTCGCATGAGAGTGAACTCGTCGACAAGTTGTGGCATCCGTTCTCGTACCTGTTGTTTCCGATGTCCGGCGCGGCGTTCATGGTCGATGCCTTGCCCAAGGTCGCACAGGATTACGTTCTGTATGTGCCAATGGTCCATGGGACTGAAATCGTACGCGAAGGTTATTTCGGGATGCGTGCCCATGCGCACTACGATCTGGCCTATGTCATCCCTTTCAGTCTGGTGCTGACGCTGACCGGGCTGCTGGCTGTGCGCTGGGTGTCGGGCAGGGTGGTTCCCGAATGATCCGCCTTACCGATGTGCGCAAGGTGTACCGGACCCGGTTCGGACAGAACGTTGTGCTCGATAATATCGGCTTCGAAATGCACAAGGGCGAGCGCCTTGGCGTGCTGGGCCGGAATGGTGCCGGCAAGTCGACGATGCTGCGCCTGATCAGTGGCGCCGAGAAGCCTACGGCCGGGCGGATCGAGCGGACGATGTCGGTGTCCTGGCCGCTGGCTTTCGGCGGCGCCTTCCAGACGATGCTGACGGGCGTCGACAACATTCGCTTTATCAGCCACATCTATGCGCAGGACTTTGAACGCAATCTGGCATTCGTGCAGGATTTTTCGGAGCTGGGCGCCTATCTGCGCGAACCGGTGCGGACCTATTCCTCCGGTATGCGTGCGCGTCTTGCCTTTGCCATTTCGATGATCATCGAGTTCGACTGTTTCCTGATCGACGAAATCGGCGCGGTGGGCGATGCGCGGTTCCACGACCGCTGCAATCAGGAATTGTTTGGCAAGCGGGGCGACCGCGCGATGATCATCATCTCGCACGATGCCGCTTACGTGCGTGACCATTGCAACCGCTTTGCCGTGCTGCATGGCGGACGGCTGGACCTATATGACGACTTCGAGGACGCCTACAGCGATTTTCGCGAAAAGATCGGCCTGTCCAACCGGGCGCCGCGTCCTGCGCCCGCAGGAATGTCTCCGGCAGACATGGAGGCCGTCACCAGCACGGACCCGGTCAAGAGCCTTGCCATCACGCCCAATCGCAATGCGATGATCGAAGTGGCGCAGCATCGCGCGCTGCAGGACGATCGTTTCCGCGCGCTGGTCATGGAAGGCGACTGGCGCCGCGACGCCAAGGCGTGGGAAGAAGCGGACGAGCGTTATGCCGCGGGCCTGACGCTCCACCCCTACCAACGTTCCTACTGGGTGCAACTCGGCCACGTCAGCAAGGAGCGCGATCTGTTCGAACGGGCGGAGATCGCCTATCGCACCGCCTGCGCGCTGGGAGAGCCGGTGCAGGATGTCGAAGAGCATCTTGCCTTCGTTGTCGCGCGTCAGGGCATGGATCTCGATGCCTGTCCGCCCGGCCGCTATCGCAAGGGCGATGTGCCAAGGCAGGCACCTGGTCGGCCTGACCTCGAACTGTTTGCCCGGATAGCGTGGCATCTCTCGCCGATCGGCGACGAAGATGCTGCGCGTCTATTGCGGGATCATCCCACGCTCGATCATCTGCTGGCGGCGATGGTGCGAGACCCGCGTTTCCAGCAGGCCAACGGACCTGTGATGGAGGAACGACCCGATACTGGCGAGGCTGCCGTTCGTGATCCGGCCGATGTCGACTGGATTCGCGCGATCTGCGTGATTGCGCTGGCGACAACAGATGCAGAACGCATGGCGCAGGTCGCGGCAGGCATTTCCGGCATGCAGGACGCCTGGCGGCGGCTGACGGCGGCCGGTGCCTTCGAGGACTGGCCTTTCACCCAGATGGCGGTGCGACAGACAAGATTGCCGGAACCCCTTACATGACTGCAACTAACCGGACCATTCTGATCGACGGCTACAACCTGAGCCTTCAGAAGGGGACAGGCGTGGCCACATATGCCCGCAATCTGAGCAAGGAGATCGGCGCGATCGGCCATGACGTGGCCGTGCTGTACGGCAGCCGCTCCAGCATGTCGCGCGATGCGCTGCTGCGTGAGGTGTCGTTCTTCGATACCGATGCGCACAGGCAGCCGGGCAAGCTGGGGAACGTCCTTCAGCAATGCTATCACGCCGTGAAGCGTCCGTTCGGGCAGACCGCGCAGACCGTTCCGGTAACGGGCAAGGTGGTTACGCGCGCCTTCTCATCGAAACTGCCGCACTTCGATCGGATGTTCAATGCGCCCGATGTGTTCCGAAGGGCGCAGAGCGGCTTCAAATTGTGGGGTAAGCTGGCGTCGGTGACGCCGCCGGAAATGCCGGATCTGGCGCACTGGACCTATCCGCTGCCCATTCGCGTGCCGGGCCGCCCAAACCTCTATACGCTGCACGATATGGTGCCGCTGCGCCTGCCTTACACCACGCTGGACAACAAGCGGGCGTACCTGAAGCTGATCCGCGAGCTGGACCGCACCGCCGATCATTTCGTTACCGTATCGGAATGCTCCAAGCGCGATCTTGTGGAGGTGGCAGGCATTGCCCCGAGCGCATCACCAATACCTACCAATCGGTCGATATCCCTGCTTCGCTGCGTGACAAGCCGGATGAACAGGTTGCCCGTGAGGTGGAAGGATACGCCAACCTCGGGTACAAGGATTACCTGCTGTTCTGGGGCTCGATCGAACCCAAGAAGAATATTGGCCGCCTCCTGGAAGCCTATCTGGCCAGCCAGGTCGATGTACCGCTGTTGATCATAGGTGCGCAGGCCTGGAAATCCGAGCAGGAGCTTAAAGTTCTTCAGCAGGAGGGCGAAGTGGGCAAGAAGGCCCGCAAGCGCGTGGTGCAATTGCCCTATGTCCCCTTCTCCATGCTTGTCACCCTGATCCGTGGTGCGCGTGGCGTTCTGTTCCCCTCGCTTTACGAAGGCTTTGGCCTGCCCGCGCTGGAAGCGATGGTGCTGGGGACGCCCGTGCTATGTTCGAATACGGCCTCGTTGCCGGAAATCGTTGGCGATGCCGCACTAACCGTGGATCCTTATGACCCGACTGCGATCTGCAGTGGTATCCGCACCTTGTGCGGCGATGCGGATCTGCGGGCTGAGCTTAGCCGTAAAGGTCTGGCGCAGGCCGAGTTGTTCTCGCCCGAGGCCTATCGCGCCCGTCTCGATGAAATGTACCGGAGGTTTCTGTGATACCCGTTGCCAAGTCCCGCCGTGCGGCGTCCCTGATGATCGGGCGTCAGGTCGCCATGGCCCTGTGTCTAGCGGCTTTGGCCGGTTGCGTCGGTTTCGGCCGGTCCGGGCCGACGACCGGGGCGGTAAAGGCTGCCGGTCAGCAGTCTTACGCCAGCGGAGACATCCAGATCATCAACCTCAGCGATGATGCGATCGCGCGTATGCAGCATTATGCGCAGTCGCAGCACTTTTCCGACATCTTCGGCAAGGGGGTGCCGGTCGGGACGGTGATCGGCACAGGCGATGTCCTCGACATCGGCGTATGGGAGGCACCGCCTGCCGTACTGTTCGGCAGTGCGCACGTGGAAACGGGCATGTCGGTCTCGCAAGGCGCTACGATCCCGCAGCAGGTGGTCGGCGAGGATGGCACCATAACCGTGCCCTTCGTCGGTCAGGTCGCGGTGGCCGGCCGCACGCCGGAACAGGTGGAGCATACGATTGTTTCGCGGTTGGCCGGAAAGGCCCATGATCCGCAAGTGGTCGTGCGCATCGTGTCAAATGAGGCGCAGACCGCGACGATCCTGGGCGAGGTCGGCGTCAGCAAGCGCGTTCCCCTGACCGCACGCGGCGAACGTCTGCTGGATATTGTCGCCAGCACCGGAGGGCCCCGTCAACCGGTAGGCAAGACCACCATCCAGATCGCGCGCGACGGCAAGGTGGCGCGAATGCCGCTGGAAGCGATCATCCGCGACCCTTCCCAGAACATCATCATTCAGCCCAATGATGTTATTACCGCGATGTTCCAGCCTTACAGCTTCACCGCGCTGGGGGCGGTCGCAAAGAGTTCCGAAGTGCCGTTCGAAGGCGGCGGTCTGACGCTTGCCCAGGCGTTGGGCCGGGTCGGCGGCCTGGTCGACCAGCAGGCCAATGTGCATGGCGTCTTCATTTTCCGGCTGGAGGATCCGGCGGCGCTCGATCCGGCTGTCGCACAAAGCGCGAAACGCACGCGTGAGGGCAAGATTCCGGTCATCTACCGCCTCGACATGGGGCAGGCGCGCAGCCTGTTCCTGGCGCAGGATTTCACCATTCAGGATCACGACGTCATCTTCGTATCGAATGCTCCGGCGGTGGACCTGCAGAAGTTCATCAATACGGTGTCGAGTGCCGCCTTCTCGGTCGTTGCGGTGACAAACGCGAATTAATCCTGAACTCGCATCGTAGGGGCATAATACCGGGTGCGGCCAGAGAGTGGCCGGGTTCCATCGGGTGTCGTCAAGGCATCCGATGGCCGGGGCCGTATGGCTGTGTGAAAATCGTATTTGCCGCAGATCACGCCCTTTTTGCGAGCGCGAATGGCTTGCTGCGAGGCACTTAGCGTAGACAGGCCGGGGCTGCGGAGTGCGTCATCGCCGTGACTCTGCGCAGCATTGAACTGGCACGCGTTTGCGCCTAGTCCTGCTGATTGGAAATTGAATTTGCATGGTACAATGCGGGTGAAGGATTGAAAGATGGCAGGTGCAGATAACCTTGAAGCGCGCGAGCGCGATGCCCTGCTGCATTCGCACCTCTCTCCGGATGAGGCTGCCGTTGAATTTCATGAGTTCGAGTTTGCGCTTCATCATATCTCTGAAGCATTCTCGCGCTGGTCATCTGCGGTCCACGAGTTTGTCAGCGGCGAATATCTGGCGCAGTCTGACGTGTCGGTGCTGCAACTGATCCGTATGAACGAAGAGCCCAAGAGCGCTGCCGACATCGGGCGCTATCTCAATCGCGATGACAGCTCGAATATCCTTTATGGATTGCGGAAGCTCGAAAAGGCAGGGCTGATCGAAAAAGGAGCCGGACCGCTGCGCCAGACCACCTATCAGGTGACGGCGCGAGGGATGGAAATTACCGACAGGTACGCCAAGGTTCGTAAAGACGTTCTGCTCGATGCCCTGGGATCGAGCCTCCAGAGTGAAGGCGAACTCGCGGCAGCCATCAAGACGATGTGGCGGATTTGCGGTTTCTACGAGCAGGGAACGAGATCCATTTCCGTCATGCGGGTGCTGCAGGGCGATCGCCCGAGCGACCGCGCAGGCGATTCCCGCGAAGTTGTTTCCCCGCAGGCAGAAGCGCCCAAGGTCATGCGCAAGCCAAGGGCGGCGGCCAAGGCGGCGTCTGCCAATGCTCGCAAGGCGGGGTGAACGATTACACTTGTATGGAGCAAGGGCCTCAGGTGTTATCAGGGCTTCACGAGCTTGCGTAAATATGCCGTGCAAAGTGCAAGTTTGAATCTTCATTAAATTCATATTGACGCCAGCGCGATATTCCTCCGAGAATGCTGTCTGCGTCCGGCATGGCCGCATTTTGTCGTGCGGAACGAGGCGGGCTCTACCGACTGCATGATGCTGGAGGAGTTGCATTTGACCGATCGTCTCTCTGTCGCCGAGGCCAGTTCCGGCGATCTGTCGTTGTTGCCTGCGGTGGATCAGGCGGACCTGATCCGCACGCGTGCCGTTTCGCCGGTCGAAGTCATGGAGGCGGTGCTCGCGCGCGCCGAGGCACTCGAACCCGTCCTGCATGCGTTTTGTCATCTCGACACTGCACGCGCGCGGGCAGCGGCGCTGGCTGCCGAGGACGCTGTCCGGCGCGGCGAGCCGCTGGGGCCGCTGCATGGTGTGCCGATTTCCATCAAGGATCTGATCTGTACCGCCGACATGCCGACGGTAAGCGGTTCGCGGGCCTACGCCGGCTTTGTGCCGGATGCCGATGATGTGTGTGTCGAACGTGTGCGCAAAGCCGGGGCTATCGTGATCGGCAAAACGAATACGCCGGAGTTCGGCTATGCCGGTGCCGGCAAGAACGCGGTATTTCCCACGACAGTAAACCCTTGGGATGTAACAAAGACGCCGGGCGGTTCCAGTGCAGGCAGCGCAGCGGCCGTGGCAGCGGGAATCGGCTCGCTGTCGATCGGCAGCGATGGCGGCGGTTCGATTCGCGGCCCGGCAAGCTATTGCGGGCTATTCGGTTTCAAGCCTTCGTTCGGCCGGGTGCCGGCATGGCCGGGCTGTCGCGATCCGCGCCATCCGGGGATCAGCAGCTGGGAAAGCGTTGAGCATATCGGTCCGCTGACCCGGACCGTGGAGGATGCGGCACTGCTGATGTCGGTCATCGCGGGGGCGGACGGACGCGACTGGCATTCGCTGCCGGCGGGGGATGTCGACTGGCTTGAAGCGCCGCGGCGGCCGCTCGGCAAGCTGCGTATCGCCTATACTCCCGATTTCGGGTTCTCCGTGGTGGACCCCGAGGTCGTCGCGATCACGCGCGATGCGGCGCAGGCACTGGCCGGCGAACTGGGCGCCGAACTTGTGGAAGATACGCCACCGTTCAAGGATATGTTCGACCTTTTCCTCACGATCATCATGCGTGACAGTGATTTGCGCGGGATGAGGGACCTTCTGGAAGCCGGTCTGATCGAACTGCCGGGCCTTGTCATGATGCTGGAGCGTAAGTGGAGTGCAGAAGAGTTCACGGACGCGGCGATGGGGCGTCAGCGCGTTTGCAATCAGTTGGCCAGCTTCATGCAGGAGTATGATCTGTTGCTGACCCCCACGGTATCGTCTCCGCCTTTCGATATGGCGCATTTCAATCCCGATGCTATCGGGGACGTGCCTGTCGAGCAGGCAAACGCGTCGCCGTTTACCTACCCCTTCAACTGGAGTGGGCAACCCGCCGCCAGCGTGCCTGCAGGTTTTACCGCTTCGGGCCTGCCGGTGGGTTTGCAGATCGTGGGGCGGCATCTTGCAGATGGCGCCGTGTTGGGGACCTCCGCGGCCTTCGAGCGGGCGCGTCCCTGGGCGCATCTATGGCCTGAGCTGGTGCTCAAGTGTTCCTGAACGCGGCCTCTCGATGGATTCTTAGCGTCGGCAGTCCCGTTTTTTGATTGACGACGCACGTCGGCAGAAACCGCGTGCGCTACCGTGCTGAATCGTGAAACCTCCTTGGTGCGAGGTGAGTGAGGCAGACGTTTTTCGCTTTCCTGCTTGCGATGAAAATGCATATTGAATTTGAAAACACCATGCGAATCGCATGGTGAAAAAACAAAATATTCAGGGACTACTGAACGGCACGCGGTCAGACCGGTTACGGCTCTGGGACAAGACGGTGCAACTTGGGTATGGCGCGACGCGCCTGACGGGGATGACGCTGAAGCAAAGGTGGTGGATGCGCGCGCATCACAGCAGCGTGCCTGAACGATGGGGATTGATGTGATCACGAGAGCTCGAATTCTGGCATCCACGGGTGTTTCCATGCTGGCCCTTCTGGCAGCAGGACTGCCGGTTGCCGCATACGCCAGCGATGCGGACACGACGACTGACGCCGCAACGGCAGCAGCCGGTGCCGCCGCATCTTCCGCCCCTGCCGGAGAGATCATCGTTTCGGCCGAGCGCACGCATACCACGCTGCAAAAGGCAACGTTGTCGGTCACGGCCGTCAGCGCGGACACGCTGGCCAAGAACAACATCACGGAAATCGGTGGCCTGAACGGTCAGGTTCCGGGGCTTGTGGTGGCGAGTTCCAATGCCGGCGAGCGCAATATCGCCATTCGCGGTATCGGCCTTGGCACGCCGGAAAATCCGCAGACCCAATCCGGCGTGTCCTACCACATCGATGGCGTCTACATTTTCAATTCGATCGCCGCGAACGCCGCGTTCATCGACGTTGGCCAGGTCGAGGTCCTGCGTGGCCCGCAAGGTACGATGTACGGTCAGGGTTCCACGGGCGGCACCATCAACGTGGTGTCGAACCAGCCGACGACGGATGCGGTTTCCGGTTCAGCCGATGTCGGCTACGGCAACTACAACTACATCAAGTCCGACGCCATGCTCAACGTGCCGATTACGGACACGCTGGCGGTGCGCGGTGCCGTGTCCTACGAAAAGCACGATGGTTACGCCCACGCGACGCAGGTGCCCGGCAATTCGAGCTATTCTCTGAGCAATGCCAATCATCTGACGGGCAAGGCTTCGATCAAGTGGACGCCGACCAGTGACGTCAGCGTCCTGCTGAGCACGATCCAGTATCGCGGTAACGATCACGCGCCGGAGCAGAAGAACGTCCTCGATCCCGATCCCGATGCCCGCGAGGTGACGCAGGATTATCCCGGTCGAAACTATGTTCGTACACAGCTCTATTACGGCGTGATCAAGTACAACATGCCCGGCGTTACGTTCACGTCGACGACCAGCTACCAGAAGCTGAAGTCCAACCAGTCGTGGGACGGGGATGGTCTGGACGAGGAGCTTTATCTCGCGGATGCGGGCGCTGCGAGCGGCGGCGCCACCTACGATCATATCGGCTTGTGGCAGCAGAAGGCGACCTCCTGGACTCAGGAGTACAATATCGCCTCCGACACCAAGGGGCCCTTCAAGTGGATTCTGGGCGGCGTCTATCTGCACTCGGTCAACAAGACGTACATCAACGAATTCAGTGGCAATCCGGATAGCGATGCCTACAACCCGCAGGCAACGGCGCTGCCTGCCGATACCGCATGGGACGATCCTGCCGTCCAGACGGTTTACTATGGCGAGAATTCGCAGGTCACGCGTGAGTCCTATGCCTTTTACGGTCAGGGTACTTACAAGCTGACGGACCTGCTCTCGTTCACCGCCGGTGTGCGCTACAACCATGACAAGTACAGCGGCATGAGCGACACGCTTAACGGCGGTGCTACCGATCAGACCTCGGGTGCCTATCTCCAGCCCGCGCCAACGGTCACGCATGGTGGTGGCCAGATGACTTGGAAGGCCGCGCTGGATTATCAGATCACGCCCGAAAACATGGTCTACGTCAGCTACACGCGCGGTTACAAGCCAGGTGGCGTCAACAGCAATGCAGCGGTCAACGGTTCTTACGTAACACTTGGCAATCCCGACGGCGTACAGGGCACGATCAAGAACGAAGTGGTCGACAGCTTCGAAATCGGCTCCAAGAACCGCTTCTTCGGCAACAAGCTGACGCTCAATGCCTCCGCGTTCTACTACCTCTACAAGAACATGCAGTTCATCAACGATGATCCGGTGTTGTTCGCCTATGGTATCAGCAATGTGCCGATGGCGCACATCTATGGCGCCGAGTTCGAGGCGAACTATGATGTCACGCCGCACCTCACGCTGAACGGCAATCTTGCGCTTGAGCACGGCACGTTCTCGGACAACTACGAGGCGTTGAGCGGCATTGCGTCCAGCGCTGCGCAGACCGCTGCGGGTTATGGCGGGACCTCCGGTTTCTACAGCAACTACTATGCCGCCTACCTGACGCGCCTCGGGGCATATCAGGACGTCAAGGGCAACGACGTGCCGACGATGCCGGCGGTCACAGGCAGCGGATCGGCCGAATGGAACGGCGATGTCGGCCCCGGACAGCTGTTGCTGCGCGCGCAGTATACCTACCGCGGCAAGTACAACTCCGACATCTTTGGGGAAATCAAGACCCCAAGCTACCAGACCGTCAACCTGTTCGCGCGCTATGCGTTGAAGGATACCGGTCTGTGGGTATCGGCAACCCTGACCAATCTCTTCAATGTCAACGGTATCTCGTCGCGCTTCACTGATCCTTACGGTGTGACGCACCAGACTTTCAGCACGTATATCCCGCCGCGCCAGTTCATCGCGACAATCGGCTTCAAGTTCTGACAACAGTTTTCCGGGTGCTTCTCGACACCGGAGAACTGGACGGCCGCCGCAGGAATGCGGCGGCCGTTCCTGTTCTCGCGGACCGGCGATTGCGGGGCTTCCATCAGGATCTGCAACAGGAGGCGTTGATATATGACATCTGACCCGCCGGTTTCTCCGCTGCCCGCGCTGGATCCTCGACGTTGCGCCTTGCTGGTGATCGATGTGCAGGTTGACTTCGTCGCACCGCATGGATTTTGCGCCAATGCGGGCGCAGACGTCACTGCCATGCCGCAGGCGATCGCGGCGATGCAGCGCAATCTGCATGTGGCGCGCAGCGTCGGCATGCCGATATGTTTCGTGCGCCTTGAAACCTCTGCGGAGACGGATTCTCCCGCGATGTTGCGGCATCTGGATCGGCAAGGGCGCTCCGGCGGAGCGGCATTGTGTCGTGTCGGTACGCATGGTGCGGACTACTGGGGGGTATCGCCTTCGCCTGGCGAGCATGAAATCGTCAAGACGCGCTACGATGCATTCCTTGAGACCGCACTCGATGCCTGGCTTCGTCGTCAGGGCGCGCAGGTTGTCGTGATCTGCGGCGTCAGCACGGACTGCTGCGTTGATTCCACCGCCCGTGCCGCATTCCTTCGAGATTACGATGTGATCGTTCTGGCCGATGCCTGCGCCGCAGGCAGTGCCGCCGATCATGACGCGGCGCTGGCCGCGCTGGGGCGCCATGCCGCGCTGATCAGCGACAGCGCGAACTTTGCGCACTGTCTCACTGCCTATGAGGAGAACGTGGATGTCTAACGCTGCCATGGTCGATCATCTGTCCGTGACCTCTTCAAGCGAGGATCGCGATTCTGGCGCCGGGCGCACCGGATTGCTGTTCGGTGCGACACTGGGCAATTTTCTGGGCGTCACGTCGCAAGTCGCGATACCGCTGGGCGTGTTGCTCGTGCCGATCGCGCAGGACTTGCACTGGAGCCGCACGTCCGTGGCGGTTGCCTTTACCACGCTTTCGCTGGCGCAGGCCGCGATGTGTCCGATTGCCGGATGGATCGCAGACCGCTTCGGCACTCGCCGCACTTTGCTGACCGGCTTTGCCGCACTTGGGTTGACCCTGCTGGCGGTGTCGGCAGCCCCGGCCTGGGCGCCGATGTTCTATGCCCTTTTTGCACTGGCAGGTATTGTCGGCACGCTGGCCAGCACGATGGTTCTGGCGAAACTCGTATCGGAATGGTTTCGCGAGCGTCGTGGTTTCTGGCTGGGGCTGGTCGGCGGCATTGGCAACGGCCTTGGAGGCATGATCATGCCGGGTCTCACGGGACTGATGGCAGTGGAGCTTGGCTGGCGGCTGAGTTTCGCCGCAATAGGCGGGGCAATGCTGCTGGTGGGGCTGCCAATTCTGGCGACAACCCTGCGCTCGCCGCCTGTCGCGCAAAGTGGGGGAGAAAAACCCGAAGCCCTTGCCGGTGCGCGCTTTGCCGAGGCCATGCGCAGCCCGTTGTTCTGGGCGATCTTTGCCGCGGTACCGATCGGCGGCGGCGCGCTCACCGGGGTCTTTGCCAACACTGTCACGGTACTGACGACCCAGGGTATCCCGGTTGCGGCGGCCACCGGGATCGTAACCGTGTTCGCGCTGGTATGCGTCGGGCTGGAGCCGCTGGCCGGGCATATGCTTGACGGTGCGGGGCGACCGCGGCGAGTGGCGTTGTTCTATGCCGGTGCCATCTGTGGCCTGCTCCTGCTTGCCCACGCTCATACCGTTATTCCGGCGCTGGTCGGCGCGGCGTTGACGGGCATCGGTCTGGGTACGGAGTTCAGCGTGCTGCCTTATCTGCTCGCACGCTATTTCGGCTTGCGCGAGATGGGGGCGATTGCCGGAATCGCCTATGCCGGTGCGATGGTGAGCAACGCGATTTCACCCCTGTTGCTCAACGGAGCCTATGATCGCTTCGGGTTCTATGCGCCGGGGCTTTACGCCGTGGCGGGCCTGATGGCGCTGGCGTTGGTAATCGTGCTGCTGCTGCCTGCCTTCCCGCGCGCGGAGCGTTATTCGGGAACGTCGGCGTAGATGTCGTCACCCTGTATCTCGACCGCGTAGACGGCGAGCGGCTCTTCGCAGGGGAGGCTGGCCACTGCACCGGTCATGAGATCGAAGCTGCCGAAGTGCAGCGGACAGATGATCCGTCCATCCTCGATTCTCCCGCGCGAGAGCAGGGCCGTGCCGTGGGTGCACTGGTCGGCCGTGGCATGAAATGTGCCGTCGACCTCGAACACGGCCACTGCGGGTTTGCGGCCACGGGCAATGCGTTTGGCCTTGCCAGTGGGGACATCGGAAGTCTTGCAGAGAAAGATCATGTGCGCTGGCCGATCAATTTTGTCGATTGCGGTGTGGCTATGATAGTGTAGAACGCAATGCAATATGCAATGAAAAATGCATTCTTGAATTTTGGGGTACAGGACATGGCGCAAGTGAAACGAGCCGCACTTCCCGATATGGTGCTGGATGACGAAGTGATCTCGCTGCTGGCGCAACTCGATGCCAGTCAGGGCGATGTGTCGCAGGCGATGAGCCTGCCGCCCGAATGCTACACTTCGGAAAGCTGGTTCGAGTTCGAGAAGCGCGCCGTCTACGACCGCGAATGGGTGGCAGTAGGCCATGTGGGCGCAATTCCCGATGTGGGAGACTACTTCACGCTGGAAATCGTCGGCGAGCCGTTGCTGGTGGTGCGTGGCAAGGACAGCGAAGTTCGCGTGCTTTCCTCGGTGTGCCGCCATCGCGGGCACCTGCTGGGCGAGGCGAGCGGCAACGCCCGCAGCTTCACCTGCCCCTTCCATGGCTGGTCCTACGATCTGGAAGGCACGTTGACCGCTGCGCCCGAGATGGATGGCACCTTGCCGTTCGAGGATCTCAAGCGCACCGCCTGTCTGCCCACGTTCCGCTCGACGATCTGGAATGGCTTCATCTTCGTCAATTTCGATGGCGAGGCCGAGGCACTGGCGCCGCGTCTGCAGGGGCTGACCAAGCTGCTCGAAAACCACCGGATGGAAGACCTCGCCTCGATCAAGCCGGTCGAATGGGCGGGAAATCCGTGGAACTGGAAGTTCATGCAGGAAAATGCGCTGGAGCCCTATCACACGCATTACCTGCATACCGGCATTCACGATTTCGCGCCCTCCAGCAATGTGCGCTTCACCGAGTGGAACGATCAGGACGATGCCGCGATCTACCGCGAGGTGCAGTTCACCCATATCGACGGTGGCTTCAACATTGCCGGCAAGGCGCTGTTCCCGGCACTGCCCGATCTGACGGAGGAAGAGCGCAGCCGGGTGGTGTTCGCAGGTGTCATGCCCAACCTGTTCCTGGGGGCGCAGGCGGACGTGGTGTTCTATTACGTCATCCTGCCGCAGGCCGCGGGCGACATCACCTTGCGCGTGGGCGTCCTGACCAGCTGGGACAACCTGTCGATCCCGACCGCCGATCTGCTGCTCAAGGGCACGATCGATGGCGTGGCGGTGTTCAACGAGCAGGATACCGTGGCCAACATCAAGACTCACAAGGGCCTGAAATCCCGCGTCGCGCCGCGCACCCGCTGGTCGCCGAACGAGAAGACGCTGGCGCAGATGAACAACTGGCTGGTCAAGCGCTACAAGCGCTATGCCGCCAGCCTCGTCCCGCACGCCGAAGCCGCGGAGTGATCGCGCGATGAGCACGGATACGATGCCCGGTCTTGCGGATTTGGCGGCAGAACTCGCGGCTTTGCGTAGTGAGGTTGCAAGGCTGTCCGCCAAGGATGAAATCACCGATCTGGTTACGACTTACGCGCGCTCCTGCGATGTCGGTAACGATCCGGTGCTGCTGCGCCCGCTGTTCACCGACGATGCGACATGGACCTGCAAGGGCTTCGGCACCTTTCATGGCGGCGGCGATGGTTGTGCGCTGGGTCTCAAGGCGGTTGCGGGCGAGAAGATCTGGTGGTCGCTCCACAACATGATCTCGGTGCAGATCACCTTCGACAAGTCGGGGGATGAGGCAGCCGGCTTCTGCTATCTGTGGGAAGCGGCGACATTGCCCAACGAACACAGCGGCGAGGCCGAGGCCTACTGGATCGGCGGAACCTACGACTTTCGCTTCCGCAAAGAAGGCGGCAAGTGGCTGTTCAGTGCGATTGAGCTGAAGCTGAACATGGCCAGCCCCTATTCGGAAGGCTGGGTGAAGAAGCGCTGGCCGGACGGGACGGCGAGCCAGCCCTATTTCGTCGATCTTCAGCCGGGCGAAACCTACCTGTGGCGACAGGGCGGCCGCGAAGGCTCGCGCCTTGTCACAGAGGCGGAAGCGGCGGATGCGGGACGCAAGGTCACGCCGTTCATGGTGGAAGAGCCGGGTTTTCAGGCGATCTGCGGCTGTGGCTATTCCAGGACCAAGCCGTTCTGCGACGGTTCGCACCTCAATCTCAAATACGACTGGTCGCTGCTCGGCAAGACCGGTCCGGGAGACGCGCGATGACGACTTTAACGCTGGATACCGCTCCGCTCAAACTCGGTTTCGGCAGCGAGATCGTCGGAGTCGATCTGGCCACGGCGGATGCCGCGACGCTGGCGGCGGTGGTCGCCGAATTCCACCGTACCGGCGCGATCGTGCTGCGCGGGCAGGAGATGAACCCACCCGCCTTCGAGCGCTTCGCCAGGGCTTTCGGGCCTTTGGAAGGGCACACCCTGCAGGACTTCACGCTGCCCGATCACCCGGATATCTACGTGCTGTCGAACCGGGTGGAGGACGGACGTCCGGTCGGCGCGCACAACGACGGTATCGGCTGGCACACCGATCTCAACTATACGGCCGAGCCGACGATGTGCACGATGCTGCATGCGATCATCGTGCCGCCCGAAGGTAGCGACACCCTGCTGGCCGATCAGGTGGCGGCCTATGCGGCGCTGCCGCCCGAGCGGCAGGCTGAGCTGGCGCGCCTCAAGCAGATCCACAGCTTCGAATATCTGGTCAACGCCCGTACCGAAGGGCGCAAGGCCGTGCCGCCCGAAGTGCTGCGCGCCAATCCAGATGTGGTCCACCCGCTGGTCCGCACCCACCCCCGATGGCCGCAAGGCGCTGTGGGTTTCCAGCCTGACGCCGGGCTTCGTGGGCTGGTCCACAGCCGACAGCGAGCCGCTGATCGACGAACTGATCGAATGGGTCACGCAGGAGCGCTTCGTCTACCGGCACAAGTGGCAGGTGGGCGACGTACTGGTGTGGGACAACCGCTGCACGCTGCACACCGGCACCCTGTTCGACGACACCCGCTACATCCGCGAGATGCATCGCATGTGGGTGAAGGGCGATCGGCCCTACTGATGCGGAGGCCGACAATATGAGCGTGCTGGTACTGGGGGCGCGCGGCGATGGCGCTGCGGGCGAGGGTGCGGAAACGGCGCTTGCTTCGGTCCGTTTCGGGTCAGCCACGCTGTTCGCCGGAGAAGCGGCGGGTGAGGGCTGCGCAGGCGCGCTCGCCGCTGCAGGTGTGGCGTTAACCTCTACGGATGAGATACAGACTGACGTGCGCGTCGTGCTGGCCTCGCTGGACAGCGGGACCGACCGAATTGCGGCGCTGTTCGCCAGCCCTGAGGCGGCGGCCTTGCGCAAGATCCTGTATGCCGGGCCGGTTATTTCGGAAGCGGATCGCGCCGATGCGGTCGCCCTGTTCGCCCTGTCGGACATGCTGATCTTCACGCAGTCCGATTTCGCGACCTTCTTCGAGCTTGAACGCGCGCCGTGTTCGATCGAGGACATGCTGGTCGTGCGCAAGGTGCTGACCCGGCCCAATCAGGCGGCCGTCGTCATGCTGGAAGCCCAAGGCGCGATTGCCATCTGGGCGGAAAGGTGGATGCAGTCTGCTGCCTTTGCCACGGCTGCGTCGGAGGGGGCGTCTGAAGCCCTGTCGGCGGAGTGCTTCTGCGGCGTGGTGGCGGCCTGCGTCGATCAGGGAATTGGCCCGGAAGCCGCGCTGCGCTTCGCGAATGCGGCGATCTCGATGCTGGCGGGCGAGGGGCAGTCGGTGCCGGAGCGTACGGCTATCGAGGCGCTACTCGGAGATTTGCCCGTCGGCTGACGAACTGGTGCGCAGGATGCGGGCAGCCGGATTCCTCTGCAGGTGAGTACCGACTTACGCCGGGGGAAGTTCAGCGGGTCTTGCGTTGGCTGCGTATCAGGACAGGCGGATTACCATTGTTAATAACCTATATGGTTGTAATCATCAGGGACGTTATGTCTTCGCGCTGAGGCTTCAGTCGGCCGCGCCGGGGCCGACTGCATCGACCACCATCTGCTGGAACCCGTGGACGCCGCCTTCCCAGTAGGGGGACAGCCGTGTGGCGATCCCGGCCAGATCGCGCGTGGCGACGGTGGCCTGCGCGGCTTCCATGAACGGCTTGTCCTGCGGAATGACGCCCAGCCACATATCGAGATTGCCTTGCCGGGCCTCGGCAAGCGCCGGGTCGTGCGCGGCTTCGCCATCGTAATAGAGGCTGATGTCCATCCTCGTGCGCTCCGGCCCGTCGGGCAGCAGCGTGCCGAGCATCACATGGTCGGCGGTGACCAGCACCGTCGCGGTGGGAAACAGGGTGAGCGAATAGAGCAGCGGCAGCGGCTTGCCATCGCGCGTCTTCAGGTCGGGCAGGCGCGCGGTCCAGGCACGCGCATCGGCATCCTCGGTGTGGGCGGCGCGCACGTCGACATAGCCGCCGGTATAGACCGGGCGGTGGACGCAGGCGGTGGTGTTGCGGAACAGGTGCGCTTCCAGTTGCGGGTGGCCGAACGGCAGGTGATAGTCCTCGATCCCCGCCTCCATCGCGATTTTCCAGTTCGCCTGATAGGTGTCCTGCAGTCGCTCCGCATGGCGCAGGCCGGACAGATCGTAGTTCGCGAGCAATGCCTCCAGCGGGGCGATCCATTCGGCGAAGGGCGGTGCGGTGCCATCGATATTGACGAACACCAGATCGAGCCAGCGGCCCACGCTGATCGGTTTCAGACCCAGCGCCGCCTTGTCGAAACCGGGCGCCTGGTTGATCTTCTCGCCGCCGATCTCGGGCATGGCCAAGAGGTCGCCCTCCAGCGAATAGGTCCAGGCGTGCCATGGGCAGGTCAGCCGCGCGGCATGGGTGCAGTCTTTCACCAGCCTGATTCCGCGATGGCGGCAGACATTGTGGAACGCGCGGATCTCGCCGTCCTTCCCGTGGGTCAGCAGGATCGGCCATCCGGCGAGGTCTACCGGCATCGCATCGCCCGGCTCGGGCAGCAGGCTGGCATTGGTCACTGCGCACCAGCTCGAAGGAAAAAGGCGCTCACGCTCAAGCGCGAAAAAATCGGAGCCGTAGAATGCACCGGGAAGACCGAAGGATTCGTCGATGTCATTGCGGGTCGCGGCATCGGCGGCGCGCAGCGCGGTTTCGGGGAAAGAGACGGTCATGGCGTGCTCCAGTCCTGACATTCTATGTAAAGTGCAATGATATATGCATTACAAATTGCATCAACAAAAATTCGGTGCAATCATCGACCGGACAGACAAGGAGACAGCGATGACAATCGCGGTTCAGGACAGGACTGATTCTACCGGCAAGTACCGGCTGCTCGATGTACAGCCGCTCAACCCGACGATCGGCGCCTATGTGGGCGGCGTCGATCTGACCCAGCCTTTCGGGGAGGATGTGGCGGACGAGTTGCGCATGGCGCTGGCCGATCACCTCGCGATCTTCCTGCGCGATCAGCCGCTAGACTTCGAGGCGCATCGTCGGCTTGCCGCCGTCTTTGGCGAAGCGCATGTCGCGCCCAGCACCAAGCCCTGGCGAGTGCCCGGTTTCGACGAGATCACCAGGATGCACGCCGACGAAACCTCCAAATATGTCGCAGGCGAGGACTGGCATTCGGACATGAGCTGCGATCCGGCGCCGCCGATGGGGTCGCTACTCTATCTGCACACGATCCCGCCGGTGGGCGGCGATACCGTGTTCTCGAACATGTATGCAGCCTGGGATGCGCTGTCCGACCGGATGAAGGCGATGCTCGATGGCCTTCGCGCGGTGCATGACGGCGCCAAGGCGTTCGGCGGCATCGTGCCCAGGGACATGGAACTGCCCTGCACCTCTCACCCGATCGCGCGCACGCATCCGGTCACGGGCCGCAAGGCGCTTTACGTCAATCGCGGCTATACCACCCGGATCGAGGGTCTGCCGGTGCGCGAGAGCGAGGCGCTGCTCTCGTTTCTCTACGATCATGCACAGAACCCGATGTTCCAGTGCCGCTTTACCTGGAGTCCGCATGCCATCGCGATCTGGGACAACCGCTGCGGTCAGCACATGGCGATCTGGGATTACTTCCCGCAAGTCCGTTCGGGCTTTCGTATCCAGGTCAAGGGAGAGGTGCCTGTATAACGTCGGCATCCGCACATCTGCGCCTTCTGTTGCTGCGCTGATCGGCTGACCATGCCGGTGCAGGCCGATACCCTGATCGCAGGGGCGACGATCATCACGCTGGATGACGAACGCCGCGTCATCCGCAACGGAGCGGTCGCCTTTGCCGGCGACCGCATCGTTGGGGTCGGCGCGCTGGCGGACCTGTCGGGCATCGCCGCCAGAGAGGTGATCGACGGACGCGGGTTCGTACTGACGCCGGGCTTCGTCAATGGCCATGTCCATATCACCGAGACGCTGATCCGCGGACTGATTCCCGAGGCGCTTCCGTTCGAGGAGGAGCTTGGTGAGTGGGTGATCCCGCTCTACAAGAGCATGACCGCGCGCGAACAGGCGGTCGGCGCACAGCTGGCGGTGGCCGCGATGCTGCGTACCGGGACGACGACGTTTCTGGAGGCCGGAACGATCCTGGCGCTGGACGAGGTGGCAGAGGCGATCGCGCCCAGCGGCATCCGTGCGCGGTTAGGGCGCTGGAGCGAGGATCGCGTCTGGGAGCCGGGCGCCGATGGTGCGGCGCTGACCGGTGCTGCTGTCGAGGCCCTTGCCGCCGATCTTGCCCGCCATCCCGACGATGGCCGGCGTATCGTGGCCTGGCCCAACCTGATCGGTCACATGACCGCGACCGATGCCCTGTGGCAGGCTGCAGCGACCATGGCGCAGAAAACGCGTACCGGCATCTGCGCGCACATGAGCCCGGTCGGCGACGATGCGGCTTGGTATCTCGCCCATAGTGGACGCAGGCCCATCGCGCATCTGGCGCAACTGGGTGTCCTGTCGCCTGCGGTCAACCTTGTACATATGGTTCACGTGGACAGTGACGAGGTTGCGCTGGTCGCCGCCAGTGGTGCCAGTGTCACCCATTGCCCCGGAGCGGCGATCCGCTGCGGCTACGGCACCACGCGCCATGGTCTGTTTCCCGAGATGGCAAGGGCAGGTGTGAACATCGCACTGGGCACCGACGGGGCGGACAATCACGACATGATGCGGGTGATGACGCTGATGGCCGGGCTGTTCAAGGATGCGCGCGAGGATCGCAGCCTGTTTCCTGCGCAGGAGGTGCTGGCCATGGCGACGCTGGGCGGGGCAAAGGCGGCAGGGCTTGCAGGCGAGGTGGGCGCGCTGGTTCCGGGAATGAAGGCGGATATCGTCGCGCACGATATCCGTCGTCCGGAATGGCAGCCGGTCAATGACCCGGTCAACCAGCTGGTCTGGTCGGCCGACGGGCGCGGTGTTCATTCGGTATGGGTCGATGGGCGCCGTGTCGTGAACGGCTTTGCCTGCACGCTGCTGAACGAGGCGGCTCTTTATGACGAGGGGCAGGCGTTGGCGAACGACATTCGTCGGCGGCATGATGCAGCTCGATCCCACGTCGTGCCCATGGCCTGACGGGCTATCGTTTCCGGTTCGCAAGCCCCTGGGGGCCGCGCTTCGAGGTCACGCCCATCGCGCCTTCAGCCATATCGCGGTATCGGCGATGGCGCGCCGTGCAACGGCGGCGCTGGCCATGGCCTCCAGGAAGCTATGGGTGGTGCCTGGATAGATACGCAAGGTGGCAGGCGTTCCGGCGGCTTCCATGCGTGCGGCCATGGTTTCGGCCTGCTCGCATAGCACGTCGCACTCGGCAGCGATCAGCAGGATCGGCGGTAGTCCGGCCAGCTCGGTCTCCAGCGCGGGGCAGGCCCCCGGATCGGCAGGCGTCGCCCCGGTCCCGGTGTACTGGCGGAAATAGTAGGCCATTTCCTGCCGGTTCAGGATAGCGCCGGGACCGCCGAATGCCGCCTCGGCCGCGTCGGACACTTCGGGACCGAAAGCGGGGTAGTTGGCGACGAGCGCGCGGATGCGTTGCGCCTGTCCGCGCGCCCGAAGGCGCAGCAGTGCGGCCAGCGCGAGATTGGCTCCGGCGGAATCGCCGCCCAGGGCGATCCGGGCAGGGGCGAGGCCTAGATCGCTGGCATGGTCGCCCAGCCAGTCGATCAGCGCTTCGAGCCGGTCGAGCGCGACCGGATAGCGATGCTCGGGCGCCAGCGGATAGTCGACGCCCAGCACCGCGCAGCCTGCGCTTTGCGCATATTCGCGCATCAGCCGGTCGTGCGTGTCTATGCTGAAATAGACGAAACCGCCGCCGTGCAGGTAGACCAGCACGGGCGCGTTTCCGTCGGCGATCCCGGCGGGGCGGTAGAGCCTGATGCGCAAGGGACCGGGTGCAAGGTCGAGCCTGATCTCGCGCGTCTCGGCCATTTCCGGCCCGCCCTGCCGCAGCGGCGCACGCACGATTTCCGCTGCCGCGCGAGCATCGTCGAGGCTCATCTCTTCGAGCGGGGGAAAGCGCGCCCAGTCAGCCTGCAGGCGATCAACGAAAGCGGCGATCTCGGGATCGAGCTGGCAGCTCACTGGCCGGATCGAAGATGCGCGTCGAAGAAGGCCAGTACGCGCTGCTGCACATCGAGCTGATGCGCAGGCTCGTGCATCCAGTGCGGTTCACGCGGATAGAGCACCATCTCGGCGGGCTTGCCCTGCAGACGCAGGCCCCGGTAGAAGGCCAGCGCCATCGTCGGCGGCACGCGGGTATCGGCAGCTCCGTCCATGATGAGAACCGGGGTATGCACCTTGTCGAGCAGACGCAGCGAGGAATGCGCATCGAGGCTGGCAAGGTTCGCCTGCGGCTCCCCGAAGTAGCCGGTGGTGAAGTCCGGCGTGTCGGTGGCACGCGCCATGATACTCATATCGACAGGGGCCGCGCCGATGACCGCGGCCTTGAAGCGGTCGGAATGGGTAACGGCCCATGCCGACATGAAGCCGCCATAGCTCCAGCCGCCGATGCCGAGCCGGGCTGGATCGGCGATGTGCTGCTTCTCCAGCATGTCGAGCCCGTCGAGCAGATCCTGATAGTCGGCCCCGCCCCAGTCGTTGCCGACCGCGCGCGCAAAGGCCGTGCCCTGTCCGTCCGATCCCCGGATATTGGGCAGAAGCACGGCGTAGCCATGGGTGGCCAGCATGCCTGCCCATTCGTGCCAGCTGCCCATCCAGCCGCTCCACCACGCCCATTCCGGGCCGCCGTGAATCTGGACGACCGTCGGCAGCGGGGTGCCTTCGCGGTAGCCCGGCGGGGTGACGAGCACGCCGTAGATGGTCCGGCCATCGCGGCTGCTGGGCCAGGAAATCTCGCGGACTTGCGGCTTCTTCCAGTCCGCGACCTGCGGATTGACCTCGCTGATCGGGCGCGCTGCGGGATGCGCGGCGGTGATGTCCGCTGCGCTCCAGACGTCGGCGGGGCGATCGGGGCTGGTCATGGCCACGGCAATGCGCTTGCCGTCGGGGCCGGTCGCCATGTCGAAGGCTTCGCCGTCGAGGTCGAGCAGCGGGGAGACCTTGCCACCCAGCCCGATGCGGACCAGTCGCGAGCGGGTGTTGACGAAGACGTTGGCGAGGATCGAGCGGCTGTCGGGCGCCCAGACGAGGTTCTCGAACAGGCCCGGATAGTCTTCGGCAAGGGCCGTGGTCTGCCCCGTGGCAAGGTCGTGGACACGCAGGCCAAGGCCGATGAACTGCGGCGGGTGAATGATGGAAGACAGGATCTTGCCGCCATCGGGCGACCACAGGATCGGTCCCGCCGTATTTTCGATCAGCGCGGGGCCCAGCTTGCCGCTGGCCGGATCGAGCAGCGCGATGCGCCCATGATAGAAATAGGTGTTGATGTCCGTGTGGTCGATCACCCGAAGTGCGATGTGGTCCCCCTTCGGCGACCAGGCAAAGGCAGTCACGTTGGCATCGGCGGGGGACACGCGGCGCGCGGCATGGGTGGCAAGGTCGAGAATCCACAGGCGCCCGAAGGACCCGTCCTTGTCGAGTACGATTTCGTCGCGACCGGCTGCGCGGTCGCTTTCCTGCGCAGACGTATCGGGATCGGTGGCGATGAAGGCCAGGCTCCTGCCGTCGGGCGAGAAGGCGAAGTCGCCGACGCCTGCTTTCATGGCGGTGAGCGGAATGGCCTCTCCTCCGCTTGACGGCATGATCCAGACCTGCATCGTATCGGCGCCTTCACCAGTAGCAGCGCGGGTGCCGGGAACGTCGGTCGTGAACGTGAAACGGTTGTCGTTCTTGCCGGTCAGCGGGTTGGCCCGGTTCGAGGCGAAGGCGATCCAGCGACCATCGGGGGACCATTTGGGATCGCGGTTCACGCCCGCGCTGACGGCCAGCCGTGACGGTCTGGCGCTGCCGTCGCTGGGCACCTGCCATATCGTCTGGTGCGGCGAATTGAACGTGGCCATCTGCTGGGTGACGGTGAACAGCACGGTGCGACCGTCGGGCGACATCACCACCTGCCGCATGTCGGACAGGCCCATGATATCGGCAGGCATGATCGGTCCGCCCTTGGCGACGGGTACAGGGCTCGTCGAGACACCCGATGGTGCGGTGTCAGCCAGTGCCGGAACAGCCGCCAGCGTGAGAGCAGCGCTGCACAGCGCGAGCGAAAGGACGGAGCGCGGGAACATGATGTCGGGTATTTCCTGTCGCGGTGGGCGTAAAACGCGCCGGATAGCGGCTATCGAGGGCGCCGGGTGACGCTGATGTCGGGTGACGCAAGACACGTCACCCGGCATCCGGGGTTACATCGACCAGTCGAGCCGCAGCCCGATCGTGCGCGGGCGCAGGATGGAGGCGTAAGGCGCGAAAGGCTCGTCGAGAATAGCGTATTTGTTGAAGATGTTGTTGGCAAATGCCGTCAGCGTGAAGCCTGCCGGGAACTGGTAGGCCGCGCGCAGGTCGAACTGGTTGAAGCCGCCGCGATAGTAGAGTTGGTCGAAGGTGGTCGGCGCCTTCGATTCGTACCGGTGCGCAAGTTCGATCCGCAGCGGCCCCTTGACGCCCATCGGCGTGACCGTGACGGTGTTCGCCACCATCCACGGCGAGGAGCCGGGAAGTCGCGTGCCTGCCGCATAGCCGCCAAGGCCGTTGGCGGCAAAGTCGTAAGGCACGAAAGTCGTCACCTTGGCATCGTCATAGGTAACCGAGGTGCTGAGCGCCAGCTGGGGCAATGCCTGCAGCGAGGCGGCGAACTCGACGCCCTGACTGCGGGCGCCGCCGGCATTGATCACGTAGGAGTAATAGGGCGAGCTGGTGTAGAACTCGCGCACCTGCATGTTCTTCCAGTCCATCCGGAACAGGGTGAGGTCCGTGGTCAGGCGTCCGCCCAGCAACGTCCCGCGTGCACCGATCTCGTAGTTGTAGACCTTGTCGCTGCCATAGGAGCGCGGCAGCGTGGTGAGGATCGCCGCGTTCGGGTTCGCACCGCCGACGCGGAAACCCTGCGAGTAGGTGGCATAGACCATGAGATGCTGGTCGGGGCGGTAGCTCAGCGTCACCTTGGGAGTAAAACCGTCTTCCTTCTGGTTGACGCTGAAGCTCGATGTCGTCGCGGTGTAGGTCGCATACCCGGCATCGACATCGGCATACGTGGTGCCCGGCGCATTGGTGACACCGGCATTGATGCTGGTGTTGTAGTAGCGTCCGCCCAGTGTCAGCTTGAGGCTGGGCAGGAAGGCATAGGAAACTTCGCCGAAGATGCCGAAGTCCTTGGCCGTCTGCGTGGTATAGTAGCCATAGATCTGGTCGCCCGGTGCGATCACCGAACCCGAGATGCCATCGTACAGATCCGGGTTCGCATTGACGAAGTCCTCGGCTCCGGCCTGGTATTCGTAGTCGTTGGTATGGCGCTTGGAGACCATGTAGGACGTGCCGATCATCCAGCTGAGCGGGCCGTTACCCTTCGAGGTAAGACGCGCCTCGATCGAGCGGATGAGGCCCTTGGCATTGCCGACGGCGTGCGTCGTGTCTGCCAGAGGCAGCGCGGCGGCGTAAGAATAGACGTAATCGTTCGACTTCTTGTCGAGCGCGCCGATCACGGTCAGGTCCGCGAAGTCACCCAGCCCCTGATCCAGACGCAGGCTGTGGATCTGGATGTTGGTATGCTGCGGCTCCAGCGTGTAGATGCCCGTCTTCGACAGTGATCCGGCATTGGCATAGGTCTGGTCTGCCAGCGAGGTTTCCTGGTGCATGATCAGGTAGCTGATCTTGGTGTCGGGCGCCGGGGTGAACACCACCGAGCCGCGATAGCCGCGCGTGGTCAGGTCGTTGGCGGCCTTCACGCCCGCGTCCACGTTATCGATATAGCCCGAATCGTAGCGCTGGAAGGCCATCAGGCGCACGGCCAGCGTGTCCTTGATCACCGGCACGTTGATCATGCCCTTGATCGCGTAGTTCACATTGCCGTTGTTGTGCTTGGTAGTGCCGATCAGGCCTTCGGCGGCGGCATCGTACTTGGACGCATCGGCCGTGTTGACGACGTAGTTCACCAGGCCGCCCAGCGTCGAGGCGCCGAACAGCGTGCCCTGCGGACCGCGCAGAACCTCGACGCGCTCAAGATCGAAGGTATCGACATCGGGTAGGGCGATCGGGAAGCCGGGCTCGGTCAGCGGGATCTGGTTCAGGTAGTAACCGACGGTCGGCTGTCCCTGATCGTGGTAGGTCGTGGTCGAAATGCCGCGGATCACCACTTCGGAGATGCCGGGCTGGTAGTCATTGAATTGCACGCCGGGCAGGCGGGTGATGTAGTCCGAAAGGCTCTGCGCGCCGGATTTGAGGAACTGTGCCTGCGTGACCGCGCTGATCGCCAGCGGCACCGACTGGATCGTCTCGTTGCGCTTGGTGGCGGTGACGACGATGGCGTTGGGGTCCTGCGCATCGGCTGTGGCCTTGGCCGCCGCACTATCGCTGGCTGTCTGCGCCGAGGCCGGTGTCGCGGCAAGCGCGCCTGCCAGAAACGCGAGGCTGAGCGCGGCATGGCCGGCAAGGCCCGTGCTGTTGAGATAACGACTGATCATTGACCACCCCTGATAGCGAGCGGGTGCCGACGCGCGGGCGCCGGTCTTCCCCCCAATGTTGAACCCTGTATTCCCCCTGATGCCTCTTGCGGGCTGCTGCTGCCGGTCTTGCCGACGTCAGTTTCGGTAGTGGCAGGTTCCTAGGAAGTTGGTCTGGTAAAAACATCCAGTCTGACAATGGCAAGGGGGCCAAGTGGTCCAGCATTGCCTGTTCTGGTCGAATGACTGGACCCGCTTGCCCGGTTCAGCGTCCCAACCCTCCGGCCCGTGCGAGCGCTTCGACCGCCGCTTGCGCTTCGGGGGGCGTGAAACTGCCGAAGCCGATGCGCAGACCACGCTCGGCGCCGGGCCGGGCGATGAACGATGCCGATGGTGCCAGCGTCAGCTTGTGCATGGCCGCATTGGCCTCGATCCGGTCCAGCAGGTGGCCATCGGGAAAGCGCAGCCAGAAGGCGAGGCCGCCGTCAGGCACGCGAAAATCGACATGGCCGCCCAGTTCGGACCGCAGCAGGTCGGCAAAGGCGAGGCGGCGCTCTGCATAGATCTGCGTCGCGCGCCTTGCATGCCGGCGCAATTCGCCGTCACTGATCAGTTCGACAACCGCTTCCTCGATCAGGCTGTTACCCATGCCGTCGGTCAGCGACACCCCATGGGCAATGGCATCGATGACCGATGCGGGCGCGGCGACATAGCCCACCCGGAGTGCAGGCAGCAGCAGCTTGGACAGCGATCCGACATAGATCACGCGGTCCAGCGCGTAACTGGCCATCGGCAGCAGCGGTTGGGTCTCGAAATGGAACTCGTGGTCGTAGTCGTCCTCGATCACCGCGAAGCGGAACTGCCGTGCCAGTTCCAGCAGGCGCAGGCGACCTTCTGGGCGCAGTGCGATCGTCGTCGGGAACTGGTGATGGGGCGTCAGGAAGATCGCGCGGACACGGTGCGCGCGGCAGGCGGCTTCGACCGCGCGGGTGTCGATGCCATGCTCGGTCAGCGGAACGCCGACGACGCGCGCGCCGAGCGCGGTGAAGGCGGCGACGGCAGGCTCGTAGGTCAGTTCCTCGACGATTACCGTATCGCCCGGTGAGAGCAGTGCCTGCGCGGCAAGGAAGATCGCGTTCTGGCTGCCGCGCGTGATGCAGATGTTCTCGGCCTCGACGTTGAGGCCCCGCTCACCCCGCAGCATCGTCGCGATTTCCTCGCGCAGACGCGGCGATCCGCGCGGGTCGCGATAGAGCAACCCGTTGTCGCGCGTGCCGCGCAGGACTGCGCTGCGCAGTGCTCGGGCCAGAACGTCGGTGGAAAACAGGCGTCCGTCCGGCGAGCCTTCGTTGATCTTGATGCCGCCCCCGCTCGGCATGGCCAGCGGGCGGGCAGGCGGCTGGTGGACGAAGTAGTCGGGGCGGACCGGGCCGGCCTGCGGGACGGGAGGCTGTTCCGGGCGGCGCAACCCGGCCATCTCGCGGGCAACGACCGTGCCGCGCGTGCCCCGCGATTCCAGCCACCCTTGCGCGATCAGGTCTTCGTAGGCGAGGACCACGGTCTTGCGGTTGACGCCCAGAATATCGGCGAGCTGCCGGCTGCTGGGAAGGAACGTTTCCGCAGCAAGGCGGCCGCGCTCGATCTCGTGGACGATCGCATGGGCGATCTGCAGATAGAGCGGGGTCGAACGGGCAGGATCGATCCGGCCCAGCGTGATTTTCCAGGGGCGCAGCATTGGTCTACCCTGTGGCCAATGTCATGGCCTTGGCAAGGGCCAGTGCCGTCTGGTGGCACGGCGCCTGCCTCTCGGTCTGCGGCAAAGCGGCGCATCCAGCCGGTCAGAGCGGTATCCGGGTGATTGCGCAGGATCGCGGAGAAAACCTGATCGTCCTCGTCCTGCCCCAGCTTGAAGCGGCCGGTCAGCCCGGTGACGCGCGCGCGAAAGGCGATCACCTGCTGGGCCATGCCGTCGTAACGGGGGCCGAGTTCGGCGCTCGACCAGCCATCGCCTTCCATGGCGGTGACCAGTGCGGACAGCGCGGTGTGCGTTTCATCGGGCAGGAAGCTGATTTCGGCCTGCAAAACCAGATGCGCGAAGTTCCAGGTCGGTGCCCAGTTGCGTCGCTCGGCGTGCGAGGGTGAGACGTAACCGGAGGGGCCGTTGATCAGGATTCTTGCCGAAGAGTCTCGCACCAGCGCTGCATGCAGCGGATTGCGACGGGCGACGTGGCCAAGCAGGCTGACCAGTTGTCCGGCATCGTCGTATTCGCCCAGCAGGGGTAGCACGCTGGCCTCGCCATCGGCACTGGTGATCCACGCGAGCGGATATTGCGCGATCAGATCGCGGATGTCGGTGTGGTCGAACAGATCGAAAGCGTGCCCCATTGGCCCGGTACTCAGGGCAGACGGCTTCGGTCGCAAGTACCAAGTTGAAAATGAGGACAGGTCCAGTCTGGCCCCCCTGGCATGATGAAACTGGTACTTTCAAGGGGCCGATGAGGGGGCCATTGTCCTGCGCATTCAATCAAGGCCGAACGAAGGACATGGACATGATCGACAGGCGCAGGATGCTCGCAGGGACGGGGCTGCTGGCGGGAACGGCGGCAGCCATGTCCAATGCCGCATGGGCTGCGGCCGGTCGTGCGCTGGCGGCCGAGCGCGTTCTGGACGTGGCCTATATCAATGCCAGGGTCTGGACGGCCAATCCGCTTCAGCCGCGTACCGATGCGATCGGTCTTGCCGGCAACCGCATTGTCGCACTGGGGCAGGATGCGGTGCGGGCCGCGATCGGCAAGGGCACGCGCGTCGTCGATCTGCAGGGTGCTTTCGTCAGCCCCGGTTTCATCGACAACCACACGCATTTCATGATCGCCTCGACCACGCTGTCGCAGCCCGATCTGCTGTCGTCGAAGGATCGTGCGGATTTCGTTTCGCGGCTTGGCAAGGTGGCGCACGAGAGGCCGGGCAAGTGGATTCTGGGCGGCAGCTGGGACGAGCAGCGCCTGGGCGGCGGGTTGCCGGACAAGAGCTGGATCGATGCCGCGACGGGAGATACGCCGGTGGCGGTCCCACGCACCGACCTGCACATGTATCTGTGCAATTCGGCGGCGCTGCGGCTTGCCGGGATCACCCGCAATACCCCCGATGTTCCTGGCGGCGAGATCGGGCGCGATGCCTCGGGTGAACCGAACGGCATTCTCAAGGACAATGCCAAGCAACTGGTGGAGCGGGTGATTCCGCAGCCGACCGATGCCGAACGCGATGCGACGATGCGCGAAGGGATAAGCTGGGCTCTGGCCCGCGGTTTCACGCAGGTCCACACGCCCGAGCCGTTCGATTGGGTGACGTTCGATACGGCTCGGCGCGTGCGAGCCAAGGGGGAGACGGACCTGCGCTTCCTGTGCATGGTCCCGGCGCGCGACTGGGAAAAGCTTGCCGCGATCATCGCCAAGGAAGGCAAGGGCGATGAATGGGTGCGCTGGGGTGCGGTCAAGGCGCTGGCCGACGGTTCGCTGGGCTCGCGCACGGCGCGCTTCCACCAGCCCTACACTGATGCACCGGGCGTCTACGGCAACTGGGTGACGCAGCCTGACGAGCTTCGGGCGCAGGTTTTCGGCGCGGACAAGGCCGGTCTGCAAGTGGCGATCCATGCCATCGGCGATGCCGCCAACGACCTTGCGCTCGACGTCTTCGCCGAGACCGAGGCGCGTAACGGCCCGCGTGACCGGCGCGGGCGTATCGAACACGCCCAGCACCTGACCGCTGCGGCGCTGCCGCGTTTCGCCGCGCAGAAAGTCATTGCTTCGGTCCAGCCTTATCACGCTATCGACGATGGTCGCTGGGCCGTCGATCGGATCGGGGAAGAACGGCTGGAGCGGACCTATGCTTTCGGCTCGCTGCTGGAGACGGGGGCGACCGTGACGTTCGGTTCGGATTGGCCGGTGGCTCCGCTCGATGCGCGTCAGGGGATCTATGCGGCTGTCACGCGCGAGACGATCGACGGGAAGAACCCGCAAGGGTGGCTGCCGGACCAGAAGATCTCGGTCGAACAGGCGCTGACCTGCTATACCCGCAACAATGCCTTCGCCGGCTTTCAGGAGCGCGATCACGGCCGCATCGCACCCGGTTTCATCGCCGATCTTACCGTGCTGGGCGCCGATCCGTTCGAGACCGAGCCGAACGCGATCCCGGATATCGAAATCCTGCGCACGCTGGTCGATGGCAAGGAGCGTTACACCGCCTGATCGACGCGCCGGTTTCCCCTGATATCCTGAACCTCGCGGCCGGGCCGGGCGATACGCGCTCGCGTTTGTGGCGCGTATCGCTAAAGGCGCAAGGGCGCATCGCCGATGCGATGGGCAGGAAATGGGGCGACGATGAAACTCGGGTACGTGCGCGTCAGCGAGAGCGAAACGCATCACGACACGCAACTTGCAGCGCTGCAGGACGCAGGAGCCGTGCGGATCTGGCAGGATCGCGGGGTCTCCGGCTCGGCGGTTCTGAAGCCTGCGTACCGAGAGATGCTCGATTATGCGCAGCCCGGTGACGAGATCGTTGTCTGGCGTCTGGATCGCCTCGCCCGCTCGCTTGGGACGCTGATGTTCGAGCTGGACGATCTGGCGAAGCGTTCGCTGGGGCTTCATGCCCTTGCGGAAGGCATCGTCTCCCCCGCGGGCGACGGCGGCGCTTTTTTCGGTGCAGTGTCCGCATTTCGCAGGTTCGAGCGCGATGCCCTGCAAGAGCGGGCTGAGGCAGACCGATACGCGGCGGACAGGCGGAGTCATTCCGAGGTATAATGTAGCCGCAAGGCCCTCTGCGTCAGGCCGGTTCCCGCGTTTCCTCGATCGCCTCGGGCTGTTGTTGCCCCAGTGTCGTCAGCAGCCAGTTACGGAATGCCCGGACCACCGGCCTGTGCTCGTTGCGCTGCGGATAGACCAGGAAATGGTTCGCCTCGTGCAGCGCGACGGTGCGATCGGCAAACGGGCAGACCAGCCGCCCGCTTGCCAGTTCGCGCTCGGCCAGCTGGACCGTTTCGAGGCATACGCCCAGACCGTCCACGGCAGCGGCGATGGCCATGAAGCTGCGGTCGAAGCGAATGGCGGGAGGCGGAGGCGCGGCTGTGCCGTTGGCCCGGAACCAGTCCGCCCAGTTCACCGTCTTGATCATACTGCGGATCAGCGGCACGTGGTGAAGGTCTTCCGGCGTGGTCAGCTTGCGGGCCATCTCCGGGGTGCACATCGGTTGCAACTCGGCGGTGCCGAGGGAGTGGACCACCAGCCCTTCTGCCTCGTCCAGACCATAGACGATATCGACATCATACGTATCCTGCGAGAAGCGAACGGCCTCCGGATCGGCAGATATCGTCACTTCGAAACCGGGATTGTCGGCCAGGAACTGGTTGAGGCGCGGGGCGAGCCATTGCGCCGCAAAGCTGGGCGACGAGTGCAGCCTGAGGACAAGCGACTGGCGCTGCGAGATGCTGTCCATCGCGCCGCGCACAAGCCCCAGCGCCTCGGCCACCGGTCGTGCGAACAGCGTGCCGTCGGGCGTGAGGCGCAAGGTGCTGCGGCTGCGATCGAACAGCAGAGTGCCGATATCGCGCTCCAGTCTGGTGATCGCGTGGCTGACCGCGCTGGGCGAGAGATGCAGTTCGCGCGCGGCCTCCTTGAAGGAGAGATGGCGCGCTGCGGCCTCGAAGACCGGCAGCGCACCGATCGATATGCGTCGCATGGTTGTTGCCCCTGTGATTGTGCCCGGTGGTCGATGCTAATCGCGTTTGGGCCCGATTGCGACAGCGAGATGAGAATAATTCACCTTACACGATAAGTTTTCATGTTCGTCATGATGGCTTGTTGCTCCCCCTCGCGGGGGCACAGACAGCACGCTTGCGCTTTTGCGGTCGTGCGCAGGGTGCGTTGGAATGTCTGCTGCCCTGCGCGCGGCGTGTGTTTGCCACGCCGGCATGGCGAGCGGATTTCTCGTTCTCTTTCAAACCAGTGAAGGAAGGCTCTCATCATGGATCTCGGACTCGAGGACAGGAAAGTGATCGTCAGCGGCGGGTCACGCGGGATTGGCCGCGCTATCGTCGAGACGTTTCTGGCAGAGGGTGCGGCCGTATCCTTCTGTGCGCGCGATGCGGCGGGTATCGCCGCTGCAGAGCAGGCGCTGGCGGGGCGTGCCAGCGGCGCGGTGGTGGATGTGACCGATGCCGAGGCGATGCGCGCCTGGGTCGCCGCTGCAGGTGAGGCGATGGGCGGTATCGATATTGTCGTGCCCAATGTCAGCGCTTTGGCAGGCGGCGGCGATCTCGATACCTGGCGCCGCGCGTTCGAGACCGACCTGCTCGGCAGCGTGTCGATGGTCACGGCAGCGCTGCCGTTTCTCAAGGCGTCCGATGCGGCTTCGGTGGTGCTGATTTCGAGCGTATCGGGGCGCGAGGTGGACATGTTCGCCGAGCCTTACGGTGTGCTCAAGGCAGCGCTCATCCACTACGGCAAGACGCTTTCGGTTCGGCACGCGCCCGATGGTATTCGCGTCAACACCGTGTCGCCGGGGAATGTCTATTTCAGCGACGGCGTATGGGGCAAGATCGAGCGCGAAACGCCGGAGGTTTTCGCGCAGTGCATGGCACAGAACCCGCTCGGCCGGATGGCGACGCCGCAGGAAGTGGCCAACGCCGTTGCGTTTCTCGCGAGTTCTGCGGCTAGCTTCACCACCGGAACCGATCTGCTGGTCGATGGCGGACTGACGCGCGGCGTACAGTTCTGACAACGCACCACCCATAGTGAGCGGCGATATCGGGTGCATGTTCCTTGCGACAGGCCCGGTATCGCCCTTCGGTATCGGACTCCGGCAAGGCCCCCGGTTCTGTCCACGCCGCGCGGCACTTTGACTGGGATAATTCTCCCGATCATATGCAAATACTATGCGGGCCGGGTTTTGCCTGTCTCGCATTTCAACGATACCTGATCCTAATGGCTCTGCTGAACCCGCCGTGCGCCGCGTCTGTTTGCGGTGCAGCGGTTCAGGAGCATTACCCATGCAGGACATCCTCTGGATTGGCCTGACCCTCGTGTTGCTGGTGGCGAGCCTTGGCTACGTCGCGCTGTGCAACAAGGCGTGAGGGGGCAGCGACCATGACCATCGATCTGTGGCTGGCGGGACTGACCGCGCTCGGCCTTCTCGTCTATCTCGTCGCCGTGCTCGCACGGCCCGAACGGTTCTGAGGGAGCACACCCGATGACCTTACAGGGATGGCTGCTGATTGCAGTCTTCGTCGGCGTGCTGCTGGCGATCACCAAGCCGATGGGGCTGTGGCTCCACGCGCTGTACGAAGGCCGCCGCACGCCGCTGCATGTGGTGCTGGGGCCGGTGGAGCGCGGGTTCTACAAGCTGGCGGGGATCGACCCGGCCGAGGACCAGTCGTGGAAGCGCTATGCGGTCCATATGCTGGTGTTCAGCGCGGTCGCACTGCTGCTGACCTATGTCCTGCTGCGCGCGCAAGGCGCGCTGCCGCTCAACGGCCTTGGCTATGCCGGGATCGGTGCTGACGGCGCGTTCAACACCGCCGTCAGCTTCACCACCAACACCAACTGGCAGTGGTATTCAGGCGAGGCGGCGATGAGCAACCTTTCGCAGATGCTCGCCCTCACGCTGCACAACTTCCTGTCCGCGGCGACCGGCATTGCGCTGGCCTTCGCGTTCTTCCGCGGCTTCGCGCGTCGCAGCGCCACGGGTATCGGCAACTTCTGGGCCGATATCACGCGCATCACGCTCTATCTGCTGCTGCCGATCTGCGTGGTCTATGGTGTCTACCTGATTGCCAGCGGCGTGCCGCAGACGCTGGCCGCTTCGGTGGACGTCTCGACGCTGGAAGGCGTCAAGCAGACGCTGGCGCTGGGGCCGGTCGCTTCGCAGGAGGCGATCAAGATGCTGGGCACCAACGGTGGCGGCTTCTTCAACGCCAACTCCGCGCATCCTTTCGAGAACCCGACGGCGATGACCAACCTTGTGCAGATGCTGTCGATCTTCTGGATCGGCACGGGTCTGACCTGGTGCTTCGGCAAGGCCGTGGGCAACCCGCGTCAGGGCTGGGCGATCCTGGCGGCGATGATGACGATCTTCCTCGTCGGCGTTCTGGTCGTCTATTCGCAGGAAGCGGCGGGCAATCCGATCCTTCACCACCTTGGCGTTGCCGGGGGTAATATGGAAGGCAAGGAAGTGCGCTTCGGCATCGTCGCCAGTGCGCTGTTCTCGGTCATCACCACGGCGGCTTCGTGCGGGCGGTCAATGCCATGCATGACAGCTTCACCGCGCTGGGCGGCATGATCCCGCTGTTCAACATCCAGCTGGGCGAAGTGGTCGTCGGCGGCGTGGGCGCAGGTATCTACGGTTTCCTGCTGTTCGCGATCCTGGCCGTCTTTGTGGCGGGCCTGATGGTGGGCCGCACGCCCGAGTACGTCGGCAAGAAGATCGAGAGCCGCGAGGTGAAGCTGGCCGTTCTGGCGATCGCGGTGCTGCCGCTGATCATCCTGGGCGGAACCGCGATCTCCTCGGTGCTGGCAGCAGGCCTTGCAGGCCCGCTCAACAAGGGCCCGCACGGCTTCTCCGAGATCCTCTATGGCTTCACCAGTGCCGTGGGCAACAACGGTTCGGCCTTCGCAGGGCTGACCGCAGGCACGCCGTATTACAACGGCATGCTGGGCGTTGCCATGTGGCTTGGCCGCTTCTTCGTCATCATCCCGATGCTGGCGATCGCGGGCAGTCTTGCCGCCAAGAAGTACACCCCCGAGACCGCAGGCAGCTTCCCCACCACGGGTCTGCTGTGGACGGGCCTGCTGATCGGCATCGTGCTGATCGTCGGCGGCCTGACCTTCCTGCCCAGCCTCGCCCTTGGCCCCATCGCCGATCATCTCGCGATGATCCATGGCCAGCTTTTCTGAGGATCACCCAATGGCTCGGTCCGAGAATAAATCTCTGTTCACCGCAGACCTGATCGTTCCGGCGATCGGGGATGCCTTCCGCAAACTCAACCCCGCGAACTGATCCGCAACCCGGTGATGTTCACGACAGCCGTCGTCGCGCTGTTGCTGACGGTGCTGCTGGTGGTCGGCCACGATGGCCTGACCGTCGGCTTCAAGCTGCAACTCGTCGTGTGGCTGTGGTTGACGGTGCTGTTCGGCACCTTCGCCGAAGCCATCGCCGAAGGTCGCGGCAAGGCACAGGCCGCGTCCTTGCGTGCCACCAAGGCCGAACTCACCGCCAAGCGCCTCAAGGGCGATAGCGGCAGGTTCGAGGAAGTGCCCGCCAGCGCGCTCAGGAAGGGGGATGTGGTGCTGGTGCAGACCGGCGATCTGATCCCGTCGGACGGCGAAGTCGTCTGGGGTGTCGCCTCGGTCAACGAGGCTGCGATCACCGGTGAATCGGCACCCGTCATCCGCGAGGCGGGCGGTGACCGCTCGGCGGTGACGGCGGGCACCCGCGTGATCTCGGACGAGATCCGCGTAGCAGTCACCGTCAATCCGGGGCAGGGCTTCCTCGACCGGATGATCGCGCTGGTCGAAGGGGCAGAGCGCCAGAAGACCCCGAACGAGATCGCGCTCACCCTGCTGCTGGTTGGCCTGACGATCATCTTTCTGATCGCGGTCGCCACCATTCCGGGCTTTGCCAGCTATGCCGGCGGTTCGGTGCCGGTGGCGATCCTGGCCGCGCTGCTCATCACGCTGATCCCCACGACCATCGCCGCGCTGCTCTCGGCCATCGGTATCGCCGGGATGGACCGCCTCGTGCGCTTCAACGTGCTGGCCAAGTCCGGCCGCGCGGTGGAGGCTGCGGGTGATGTCGACGTGCTGCTCCTCGACAAGACCGGCACGATCACCGTGGGAGACCGTCAGGCGACCGAGTTTCGTCCGGTCTCGGGCGTCACGCCACACGAACTGGCCGAAGCCGCGCTGATCGCCAGCCTTGCCGACGAGACGCCGGAAGGTCGATCCATCGTGGTCCTCGCCCGCGAGAAGTTCGGGCAGACCGCCACGGCGCTGCCCGAAGGCGCGGAGGTCATTCCGTTCACCGCGCAGACCCGTATCTCGGGCGTCAATACCGGTGGCCGGGTGATCCAGAAGGGCGCCGTGCAGGCGATCCTCAAGGCCAATCCGGGCGCGGGAACGACGGCTTCGGCCACCGAACTGCGCCGTATCACCGACGAGATCGGCCGTATGGGCGGCACGCCGCTCGCCGTTGCGGTCGATGGCCGCCTGCTGGGTGCGATCTTCCTCAAGGATATCGTCAAGGCTGGCATCCGCGAGCGCTTCGGTGAACTGCGCGCCATGGGCATCCGCACGGTGATGATCACCGGCGACAACCCGCTGACCGCAGCCTCCATCGCGGCGGAATCAGGTGTCGACGACTTCCTCGCCGAAGCCACGCCCGAGGACAAGCTGGCGCTGATCCGCAAGGAACAGCAGGGCGGTCGCCTCGTCGCGATGTGCGGCGATGGCACCAACGATGCCCCTGCACTGGCACAGGCCGACGTCGGCGTCGCCATGAACACCGGCACGCAGGCGGCGCGCGAGGCGGGCAACATGGTCGATCTCGACAGCGATCCGACCAAGCTGATCGAGGTCGTCGGTCTGGGCAAGCAGTTGCTCATGACACGCGGCGCGCTGACGACCTTCTCGGTCGCCAACGACGTGGCCAAGTACTTCGCGATCATCCCCGCGATGTTCGTGGCGCTCTATCCGGGCCTGACCGTGCTGAACGTCATGCACCTCACCAGCCCGCAGAGCGCGATCCTTTCGGCGATCATCTTCAACGCGCTGATCATTCCCTGTCTGGTGCCGCTGGCGCTCAAGGGCGTGGCCTACAAGCCGATGGGAGCAGGCCCGCTGCTCGCCCGCAACTTGGCGGTCTACGGCCTTGGCGGCCTGATCGCGCCGTTCATCGGCATCAAGCTCATCGACCTGGCCGTGGGCGGCCTGGGTCTCGCCTGAGGAGGCGGCAACATGACCAACGACATAACCACATCGCTGCGCCCCGCATTCGTCATGACCGGCCTGTTCGCCGTACTGCTGGGCATCGCCTATCCGCTGGCGATGACCGGCATCGGTCAGACGCTGTTCCCGGCGCAGGCCAACGGCAGTCTGGTGAAGGAGGATGGCAAGGTGATCGGCTCGACCGTGATCGGTCAGGCCTTCACCTCGGGCCGCTACTTCAACACCCGGCCTTCGGCGGCAGGAAAGGGTTACGACGGCCTCGCCTCGTCCGGCTCGAACCTCGGCCCGGCCTCGAAAGCGCTGCATGATCGCGTGCAGGGCGACGTCGCCAGGATGGAAGCCGCGCAGCCCGGAAAGGCGATCCCCGCCGATCTGGTGACGACGTCCGGCTCGGGCCTCGATCCCGATATCACGCCCGAGGCCGCGTATTATCAGGCCGATCGCGTGGCACGGGTGCGCGGGATCAGCCCGCAGGCGGTCCAGATGCTCATCACCCGGAGCATCGAGGAACCGTTCCTCGGCTTCATTGGCGAGCGGCGGGTGAACGTGTTCGAACTCAATCGACGGCTGGATGCACTTCACGCTACACCAGCCCCGTGAACGACCGTCCGACCGATCCTGATCGCCCATCGCCCGAAGCCCTCCTGCGCGCCGCCGCGCAGGAGGGCAAAGGCCGTCTGAAGATCTTCCTCGGTGCTGCGCCGGGCGTCGGCAAGACGTGGGAAATGCTCACCGAAGGTCGCCAGCGCCGGGAGAGCGGTGTCGATGTGGTGGTGGGCGTAGTCGAAACCCATGGCCGCCGCGAGACCGAAGCACTGGTCCACGGGCACGAGATCATTCCGCGCCGTACCGTCGATCACGCCGGGCACAGCCTGGGCGAGATGGACATCGACGCCATCCTCGCGCGGCATCCCCAGCTGGCGCTGGTGGACGAGCTGGCGCACACCAATGCCCCCGGCAGCCGCCATCCCAAGCGCTATCAGGATGTCGAGGAACTGCTCGATGCCGGGATCGACGTCTATTCCACGCTCAATATCCAGCACGTAGAGAGCCTGAACGATGTCGTCGCTTCGTTCACCCGTGTGCGGGTGCGTGAAACAGTGCCGGATTCGATCCTCGAACTGGCCGAGATAGAAGTCGTCGACATTCCGCCCGACGAACTGATCGAGCGGCTGAAGGACGGCAAGGTCTATGTCCCCCACGAGGCCACGCGGGCGCTGGGGCATTTCTTTTCCAAGACCAACCTCACCGCGCTTCGCGAACTGGCGTTGCGCCGCGCCGCGCAGGCTGTCGATGCGCAGATGCTGGAGCATGTGCGGGCCAACGCGCTGGCGGGCAATTTTGCGATAGGCGAGCGGATCGTCGTCGCGATCAGCGAACAGCCGCATGCGGCGGGCCTCGTGCGGGCGGGCAAACGCATGGCCGATGCGCTGCGGGCACCTTGGACGGCCGTACATATCGAGACACAGCGCGATCAAACGCTGACCGATACCGAACGGCATCAGCTGGCCGAGACGCTGGCGCTGGCCTCCCGTCTGGGCGCATCGACCGCCAGCATCCCGGCGGCCAGCGTCGTCGAAGGGCTGAGCGGCTACGCGCGCGATGCCCGTGCGACGCAGATCGTCATCGGCAAGTCGACGCGCTCGTGGTGGTTCGAGGCCCGGCACGGCTCGGTGGTGGACAGGCTGGTGCGCACCGTGGGGCAAGTGGCGGTCCACGTCCTGCCGTCCGACAACCAGACGCCCTCCGCTTCGGGTCGCAAGCCGGAACGGGAAAGGCGGCGGAGCAACTGGGGTGCCCCGCAGCACTACCTGTGGTCATTGCTGATGGTGGTGGCGATGACCGTGCTGGGCCGGGCGCTGCTGGAGGCCATCAACCTTGGCAACATCGCCTTGCTCTATCTGGTCCCGGTGATGTTCGCGGCGGCCTCGTTCTCGTTGCGGGCGGGCCTGTTCGCCGGTGTCGCCTCCAGCCTTGCCTACAACTTCTTCTTCCTGCCGCCCACCGGCACGCTGACCGTTTCCAATCCCGAGAACGTGATCTCGATCCTCGTGCTGCTGGGCGTGGCCATCGTGACCAGCCAGTTCGCGGCAAGGGTACGGGCGCAGGCCGATCTTGCCGGGTCGAGCGCGCGCCAGAATGCTGCGCTGGCCGGATTTTCGCGCCAGTTGACGACTGCCACGACACGCGACGAACTGATGCAGGCGATCTGCAGCGAGGTTGCGCGCCTGCTCAACGTGCGGGCCGTGCTGCTGCAACCCTCGCCGAACGGCCCGCAACTGAGCGCCGCCTGGCCGCCCGAGGACCGGCTCGACCAGATCGAACTGGCCGCTGCCCAGTGGGCCATCGACAACGAACAGCCCGCCGGACGCGGCTCGGCGACTCTGACCGCTTCGGACTGGCTGTTCCATCCTCTTGGCGCATCGCTCGCCTCGGGACGTGGCGTGCTGGGCGTCCTTGGTATCTCGCGCGAGAATGCGGGCAATCCGCTGCGCTCGGACGAGGTGCCGCTGCTGATGAGCCTGATCGATCAGGCTTCCATCGCGTTTGACCGGATGGCGCTGGAAGAGGAAAACCTGAAGACGCAGGCAGTTGGCGAGCGCGACCGGTTGCGTTCGGCGCTGCTTTCCTCGGTCAGCCATGACCTGCGGACACCGCTCACCACGATCCTGTCCGCCGCGAAGGAAATGCGCAGGCACCCCTCCGAGGAGCTTGTCGAAACGATCGATGCCGAGGCGCAGCGGCTCAACCGGTTTGTCGCCAACCTGCTCGATATGGCGCGGGTTGAGGCAGGCGCGCTGCCGATGCGTCCCGAAGCGACCGATCTGTTCGATGCGGTGGCAGGCGCCGTGCAGGATACCCGGACAGCGTTGCAGGACCGGCGGATCGATCTGGAAATCGCCCCGGACATTCCGCTGGTACGTCTCGATCCCGTGCTGCTGCACCATTGCCTGATCAACCTGCTGGACAATGCCGGGCGCTATGGCGATCCGGGCACGCCCATTCTGGTGCGCTGTACCCGCGCCTATGACGCCTTGCTCCTGTCGGTGATCGATCAGGGGCCGGGTATTCCCCCCGGACAGGAAAAACGCGTGTTCGAAACCTTCACGCGGCTCGAAGGGTCCGACCGCGCGCGGCACGGCACCGGGCTCGGACTCGCTATCGTGAAGGGCTTTGCCGAAGCGATGGGGCTTGCGGTGGAGGCGTCCAACAAGGCAGGTGTCGCCGAAGATACACGCGGCGCCTGTTTCACCATTCGTATCCCCGAGGCGCTGATCATCCGGCACCCGGACAATGAGGACATGGCATGAAATTGCGCCACAAGGTGCTTGTCGTCGATGACGAGGTTCATATCCGCCGCCTGATACAGGCCGCGCTGACACGCGGAGACTATGCCGTCGTGGAAGCCGGGAATGCACGCGATACCCTTGACCAGTTGCGTCAGGAGCGGCCCGATGTGGTGCTTCTGGATCTTGGTCTGCCCGACCGCGACGGGCTGGAACTGGTGCCGCTGATCAAGAAGGACAGCGACGCCACGCTCATCATCGTCTCGGCACGAGAGGCGACCGATGAGAAGGTGGTTGCGCTCGATCTTGGTGCGGACGACTATCTGACGAAACCTTTCGATACCGATGAACTGCTTGCGCGTGTGCGTGTGGCCCTGCGCAATCGGGTGACGCGCGGCGGGGTCGCGGCTGCCGTGACGGTGGGGGACGTGTCGATCGATCTGATCGAGCGGCGGATCACCAAGGCAGGCGAGGAGGTCCATCTCACGCCCAAGGAATACGCCGTCGTGGAACAGCTGGCCCAGCATCCTGGGCGCGTCATCACGCATACCCAGATCATGGCGCATGTCTGGCCTTCCGAGCACGAACGGCATGTCGAGTATCTGCGCGTGCTGGTGCGGACCTTGCGTCAGAAGCTGGAGACCGACCCGCAGCGCCCACAGATCATCACCAACGAGGTGGGGATCGGGTATCGCTTGCGCATCCCGGCGGAGATGTCCGGCAGCTGACGTTGGCGGCATGGGCTGGACGCAACGTCTCGCGCAAAATCGCTGAATCCTATGCGATCTCAACGCGGGTGGGCGGGTTCCCGTCTCGAATTGCTATGCGCGTGTGCGTAAGTGGAGTGCCTTCCAGAAGGGAGGCATTATGGCGTATTGGTATCAGACCCGCTTGGCTCAGGTCGGCGTTCGCGCCGGAGGCCTGATCGTGCTTGTCCTTGCCTGCGGCACCGGAACGATCCTCTATCGGCATGTTCATGCCCATGCCCCGGCTCAGGCCACCATGGGGGAACTGGGCCTGTGCGCGCTGCTGGTCCTGCTTCTGGTTATCGGAAGCGGTCTGCTTTTCGTCGGTCCCGCGCTCTGGAAGCAAGTCCATGTTCCCGGACGATGGTCGGTTGAATTTCTGGAGCCAGCCGTGATGGAGCCGCACCCGACGGCAAGCAATGTGCATCCGCTTCCGCATCCTGCAGATACCATCCGAAAATATATGTAATTTCTATTTCATGTCGTGTTTTACAGTCTCGCTATCAAATGGCGATGGGATCTAATTCAGCCTCCTCGAATCGTTCGGAATAACTGGGCATATTTCTTGTGAGGAATGCATGAAGACCATCGCTACGCTTGCTGTCCTGATTGCCGGTATTGCACCTTTGAGTGCTGCTTACGCTCAGGACAGTCAGCCGCAGGAGCAGGCCACGCCCGATATCACGGTATCGGGATCGGTAGCGCTCACCTCCGACTATCGCTTTCGCGGCGTTTCACAGTCGGACAAGGACATGGCGGTACAGGGCGGCCTGACGATCAGTCACAAGAGCGGCGTCTATGTCGGCACCTGGGCTTCCAACCTTTCGGGCTGGGGCACGTTCGGCGGGGCAAACATGGAACTCGATCTGATCGGCGGCTACAAGACGAAGCTGAGCGAGCACACTGCACTGGACGTGGGGCTGACCTGGTATGTCTATCCGGGCGGTGCCGACAATTCCGATTTCGCAGAGCCTTACGTCAAGCTTTCGGGTAATGCAGGCCGTGCCTCGCTGACCGCAGGCGTCGCCTATGCGCCCAGGCAGTATGCGCTGGCAAACGTCTCCAACGCACCGAACAGCCGGGGGCAGAAGCAGGACAACCTGTACGTCTGGGGTGACGGGGCTTTCGCCATCGCAGGTACACCGCTCACGGCCAAGGCACACCTGGGCCACTCCAGCGGCAATCCGGGCCTCGGCCCGAACGGAACCAGCGTGACGCCGACTGGCAATTACTGGGACTGGTCGCTGGGTATGGACGCCACCTGGCACAACCTCACGCTGAACGTGTCCTACGTCGATACCAGCATCAGCCACGCCGATGCCGCGCTTCTCCAGCCCAATTTCAGCAAGGGGCAGGATGGCACCGGATCGATTGCGGATGGCGCGGTCGTAGCCTCGCTGACTGCGGCTTTCTGACGTTGCGCCGTGCGTGGGGCTCGGGAACGGCAGGGGCGCGATAAGGTCAGCATCATGCCGCCTTGCCGTAACGAGCCCCACAAATGGGGGAAGGGCGCGGTCATCCCAGCGGACTGCGCCCTTCTTTTATAGTCCCTCGCCGCCGACCCAGTGAGCATCTGCAAGGTAACGGGCGATGTCCCAGGCCTGACGCCGGATGTCCGGGACGGCGATGATCTCCCAGGCCTCGCCCTTGGTCGGAGGTCCGGCGGCGAACAGCCTGGGATTGACCCTGCCGCCTGCATCGCGGACGCGGCCGAGCTGGTCGATGTCAATGCCGAGGCGATGCGTGTCAGGCCGCAGCAGCCCTTGCGTCAGGAGAGTACGCACAATGGGAACTGCGCACTGCGTCACATCGCTGTCTGGCCCTGCGCAGTTCAGCACGCGATCGACCGTGATTTCGTGCAGGTCCGTCTCGCCGCGCGGGCGGTACGAGATATGCGCTTGGCCATCGCCTTCAGCAGATCCCGCAAGCTTGCCTGCGGCATAGATGAGCCGCCCTTCGTTCTCCAGTTCGTGCAGCCGTCGCGCGACTTGCGGGGCAAGCCGGTGGCGATGAATGTCCCAGTAGGGGCGCAGGTGCCGCAGGAAACGACGCTGCGCAGCCACGTCGTGGCGCCGCCAGAGGTTCTGCGTGAAGGGGCGCAATTCGTCCACGGCGGCGCGCCAATCTACTTCCTTCGCGCGCGCCCGGACCGCGTGCAGAAGCGCCGAACCACGCGCCTGCGGTTCGGGTACGGGCGACACGGCAGGCCCAAGTTCGGCGTGGGCATGCGGGCGCAGACCTCTGCGCGAGAGCAGGGTGATCCGTCCCTTGAAACCGGCATTGTCCAGCGACAGCACCATGTCCGCAGCGGTAAGGCCCGTGCCGACGAGCAGGACATGATCGAGCTTGTCGATACCTTCCAACGCCCCCGCCTGCCACGGATCGCGCGTATAGAGCGCGGGCGGCAGGGCGCTCAGCGCCGGGTGCGCGACCGGCGGGAAATTGCCGAGCGCGAGCACGAGGCTGCGGGCTTTTTCGGTCGAACCATCGGTCATGGTGACGGCCACGTCACAGTCGGTGAAGCGCACGTCGCAGGCCTCACCACGCACGATCCGCAGGCGGGGCGAGTGTCTGGCGGCTGCCTCGTCGAGCAGGTCGCGCAGATAGGCGCCATAGAGCCTGCGGGGCACGAAGCGGTTGGCCTCATCCTCGTCTGCGGGGTTCATCCACTTGAGGAAATGGCGCGGATCGTCGGGAAACGCGCCCATGTTGGCGGCGCGGACATTGAGCAGGTGCTCGGCCCGAGGCGTTCCGAAGGCAAGGCCGCGCCCCAGCTGCGGCTCGCTGCGTTCGATCAGCACGACATCGACGCCGTTGCGCAGCAGGTTCACGGCAACCAGCGTACCGGTGAACCCTCCGCCGATCACGGCGACCGGCAGCGTGTGGTCCGATGGGGCGTCGCTCTGTATGTTCACGGTCATAGCCTTGAACTTACGTGCAAAATATCGAGGCAGGCAAGTGGCGGAGTGCGAGGCAAGGGGTCCGGTCTTGCGTCGCACTCCACCTGTTGCACAAGGATCAGAAGTCCTTGCGCAGCATCACGCCTGCATAGCGCTGGTCGTCGCGCGGGACGTAGCGCACGATACCGGCATAGGTGCCGTTGGCCAGATAGCTCGAATAGTGCTGGTTCAGGATGTTCTTGACGAAGAACCGCAACTGCCAGCCATCATCCGCGCCGAGCAGTGCGGCGCTGCCGTTCCAGATGGCATAGGACGGCTGGATCGTGCCCGGCGTCTCGGTCAGCTGGAACTGCGTCTGGCTCTGGAGCGAGACATCGCTCTGCAGTTCCAGATCGAGGCTGTCGCTCAGCGCAAAGCGATAGGAGGCGCTTTCGTAGAGCTTCCACTTGGGCGCGTAGGGCAGTGGCTCGCCGTCGATATTGCAGCTGCTCGGTGCGCCGACCGGGCAGTTGAAGTGGATGACCGTGGCGTCGGTATAGGCGAGCGAGGTGTTCAGCGAGAGGCCGGGGATCGGGTGGAGGCCGAAGTCCAACTCGACGCCCTTGGTCTGCACGGTGCCTGCGTTGATCAGGCGCGTGACCTGTGCGCCGCCCACCACGTCGTTGTAGTTGGCCTGATAGTTCTGGAAGCGCGTGTGATAGATCGCCAGCGCGAAGGTGATTTTGTGATCGAGCGCGGAACCCTTGATGCCGCCCTCGAACGAGTTCGAGGTTTCGGGCTTGAGCGCTTCTTCATCCAGCGGTGTCGTCGCGTTCAGCGAGCGCATATTGAAATAGGCGTTGTAGGCCGGTCCCTTGTAGCCGCGCGACCACGTGAAATAGGTCTGAAGCGTGGGCGCGACATCGTATTGCAGGCCCACGCGCCACGAGTTGCCGTGGCTGGTCGTCGAGCCGGAAGACTGGTGATAGGCGCGGATGCCCGAGACGTCGTAGGCGCTTGAGCCAGTATTGTCCGGGTCGTTGGTCGATGTGCGCAAGTGGTAGTAGCTGAGGTCGTCCCAGGTGCTGCGATAACCCGCGATCGCCCGGAAGCGCGAGGTGAAGTTGATGTTCGCCTCACCGAACAGCGCATAATTGTTGTTGGTCACGCCGTAATGCGCCACGCCCTCGACGTCGCTCTCCGCGCCTGAAATCAGGCGGGTCAGATCGCGGGTATAGACCTCGTCGGTCTTGGCGTGGAGGTAATAGGCGCCGACCACGTAGTCGATCAGGCCGCCCTTGGGGAGGCGAGCCGCAGTTCCTGCGAGAACTGGTGCATGTTGACGGTGCCCAGATCCTCGCCTTCGGGAAAGGCGGCGGTCAGCGTGGCAAGCCCGTCGTAGTCCTGATGCTGGCGGTTCTTCCACTCGCGATAGGCGGTGATCGAGGTCACGGTATACTGGCCAAGATTCAGCACCGCCGTCAGCGAGCCGCCATAGTTCTTGTCGGTGACGTTGGTGTTGAAGTCGGTCGCCGCGTCGCGGTTGTCCGTGCCCGGCGTAATGCCTTCGGCGGCCAGAACGCTGGCGAGACCGGCGGAGGTGGTGACGGTGCCGGTCGGGTAGGCGATCTGGCTGACGCTCTGGTAGACACCGTTCGAGGTGGTGTCGTGCGAGTGCAGATAGTCGCCAGCCAGCGTCAGCGTCAGGTTATCGGTGGGCTTGGCCTCGATCTTGCCGCGCGCGCCGTAACGCTCGTAACCGTTGACGTGATCGCCGTTCGTCAGGTTGCGCACATTGCCGCGATAGTTGGCATAGAGGCCGTCGATGCGTGCGGTAATGCCCGGCGCGATGCCGCCGGTGACGCCTGCCTTCAGGCGATATTCCTGGTCGGTCGTCGCCGTGCCCTCGGCGTAGGCATGGAATTGCTCGCTCGGACCGGCGGTGACGATGTTGACGACACCTGCCGAGGCGTTCTTGCCGAACAGCGTGCCCTGCGGTCCGCGCAGCACCTCGATGCGCTCCACCTCGCCGACATCGAGCGTCGCCTGTCCGGGGCGGGTGAGCACGACACCGTCCACCACGGTCGATACCGAGGATTCGACGCCCGGCGACGTGCTGATCGTGCCGACGCCGCGGATGAAGATCGTGCGGTCCTTGTTCGAGGCACCATCGCGGAACGAGACCGAGGGCACGATCGCGCTGAGATCCTGCACGTTGTTGATCTGGCGGTCGTTCAGCGTTTGGCCGCTCACCGCGCTGATGGCGATGGGGACGTTCTGCAGCGTCTCGTTGCGATAGCGCGAGGTGACGATGATCTCGCCATTGTCATTCACGCCGGCGCTCGGCTGCTCGCCCTGCGCTGCGGCATCGTCCGCCAGAGCGGGTGTCGCCAGTGCCAGCGGCGCAATCGCAGCGCCCAGCAGCAACAGCGTGCGGGCAAGCGGGCGGGTGTTATCGGTCATTGAAAGCATCTCCCTGATGTGTGCCGACAATACCTAAGTGATTAAGTAGACAAAGATAGAAAATCTATTGCGGCTTGCGGTCCGGCTTGCCCTGAGCACGGTTCGTGTTGCGCGGGCTCAGTCTTCGGCGAGGCGGATGCGCGGCATCATCAGCTGGATCCAGCCCAGTGCCAGCAGGTAGGACACCGCAGCAAAGCCGAAAAGCGGCGCGTATCCAAGCCCTGCGGCAAGCACGAGCCCTGCGATCTTGCTGATCGCCATACCGCCAAGATTGCCGCAGAACGAGCCGAAGCCGGTCACGCGGCCGACCTTGGTGGCGGGCGTCACGTCGGCGATCAGGGCGAACAGACTGGTTGAGAAACCCTGATGCCCGGCGAGAGTCAGCGCCATCAGTCCGACTGCGATGCCGTAGCTCGAGGCGTGAAGCGCCAGCGGCACGGGAAGGACACAGAGGGCAGAGATCAGCATCACTGTCTTGCGCGTGCGGTTCACGCTCCAGCCCTTGGCAAGCAGATGGCTGGAGACGTAGCCCGAAACCAGCGAACCCGTGGCCGAGCCGAGATAGGCAATGGCCAGCGGTACGCCGAGCGCCACGCCGGAAAGGCCGAAAGCGCGGTTGAAATAGTCCGGCATCCAGAACAGCATCAGCCACCAGGTGGCATCGGACAGCACCTTGGCGAGAGCGACGGTCCAGGTCCGGCGTTCGCGCAGGATGCCGGAAATGGGTTGGGTATTACCGGTAGCCTTGCGCGTATCGCCGAAGGATACGCCGCGCGTGCCCAGCATCCAGACCAGCCCCCAGACAAGGCCGATGCCGCCTGCGATGACGAACGTGGAGCGCCAGCCCCACAGGGCAGCGGCCAGCGGGATACCCAGCGGCGTCAGGATCGCGCCAAGGCTGTTGATGGCATTGAAAAGGCCAAAGCCGGTCGTGCGCTTTTCGGGTGGAAAGATCAGCGCGACGGTCTTGATGCCCGCAGGCGTTCCCATCGCCTCGCTTGCGCCAAGCGCGATGCGACAGGCGATGAACTCGCGAAAGCCGCTGGCCCAGCCATGCGCCATCGCCGCGAGCGACCAGACGGTAACGCCCAGCGCATTGGCGCGGCGCAGGCCCAGGCGGTCTACCAGCCAGCCAGCGCCCAGGAATCCGAAGGCAGCCGCGCCCTGAAACCAGGCTGCGAGCGTGCCGTAATCGTCGTCGCTCCAGTGCAGGTCGGCGGCGATAGTGGGCTTGAGAACGGCGATGATCTGGCGATCCACCAGATTGAGAATGCCCGCCGTCAGCGCCAGCGCGAACAGGAACCGGCGATGGGCCGGGGAGAGCAGGCTGGCCGTTCGCGGGCTTTGCGCCTCTGCGTCAGGCAACGGGGTCGGAATGGCGGTCGTCATCAAACCCTAGCGTAGGCGTAGGGTATCGCTGCCACCAACAAAGTTTTTCTACTGATTTGGCGGGGTCAATTTGTCTTCCTCCCGGCCGGAACGTGATGTCCGGGCCGGGAGGAAGACGAAATCAGGCGAAACCGCCGAGCGGGCCATGGTCGATATGCGGCAGAACGTGGCGGGCGAACAGGTCCGCTTCGGCCGCATGGGGATAGCCAGAGAGGATGAACGCCTCGATGCCTGCCTCGCGATAGGCCTGCAACTTGGCGAGCACCTGATCGGGATCGCCGACGATCGCGGCGCCGCAACCCGAACGGGCACGGCCGATGCCGGTCCACAGGTTGTCCTCGGCATAGCCATCGTCGCTGGCGGTTTCGCGCAAGGCGGCCTGCGCCTTGACGCCAACCGACTGCGAATCGAGCGACTTGGCGCGGATCGCGGCGCCCTCGGCGGCATCGAGGCGCGAGAGCAGGCGGTTCGCGGCAGTGCGGGCCTCGGCCTCGGTCTCGCGCACGATCACATGGACGCGATAGCCGAAACGCAGGGTGCGGCCATATTTCGCAGCGCGGGCGCGCATGTCGGCGATGGTTTCCTTCACCGCCTCCATGCGATCGGGCCACATCAGGAACACATCGCAGCCCTTGGCCGCAACTTCGCGTGCGGGTTCGGACAGACCGCCGAAGTAGAGCGGCGGACAGGTCGATCCGGGCGCGATCATGCGCGGCGGATCGAGCTTCATGTTCCAGAAGCGCCCCTGATGATCCAACGGCTGGCCCGAAAGCAGCGTGCGCAGGATCTCGATGGCCTCGGTCGTGCGCTCGTAACGTGCAGCCCCATCCAGCGTCTCTCCCGGCATTTCGCTGGAGATCACGTTGATGTTCAGGCGTCGGCCTGCGGTGCCTGCGCCGAGGATCTGGTCGATCGTTGCGATCTGGCGCGCGAGCTGGGCCGGCCACAGCTCGCCGATGCGCACGGCTATCAGCAGCTTGATGCGACGGACCTGCGTGGCGATGGCGGCAGCGAAAGCGGTGGTGTCGATGCCGAGCGCATAGCCCGAAGGCAGCAGCACGTTGTCGAAACCGCCTTCCTCGGCGGTCGTTACGATGTTGCGGCAATGCTCCCAGCTGGAGCGCAGCATCGGGTCGGGCTGGCCGAGGAACTCGTAATCGTCGTCACACAGCGCCGAAAACCAGCTGACCTCACATGGGGGCAGCGCGCTCACGGCAGCGGTTCCCCGCGCGAGGCGGCGAGCACCGCGTACCATTCGCTGGCGGTCCATTCGACCTTCAGCGCATCGCGCGAGGCAAGAATGCGCTCGGGCGTCTGCGAGCCGACGATGGGGATCGCGCGCGAGGGATGCGTCATGATCCACGACAGCGCGGCGGAGGCGGCATCGGTGCCGAACTTCGCGCCTTGTGCCGCGAGCAGCTTGGCGACCGGATCGTTCGAACCGGAGACCAGACGGCCACCGCCCAGTGGCGACCATGCCAGCACCGCAGCCTCGCGCGCCATCGCCTGATCCAGCGTACCGTCATACAGCGGCGCGATGCGGGCGGCGGAGAACTCGGGCTGGGTCGAGACGATGGGGAAGGGCAGGAAGGCCTGCAACGCGTCGAATTCGGCGGGGCTGTAGTTGGATACGCCGATGGCCTTCACCTTGCCGCTCTCGACCATGGCGGTCAGGGTCTCGGCAACATCGCGAGGGTGGGTCAGGAAATCGCGGCGGTGGATCTGGTAAAGTTCGACTGACGGCAGGCCAAGGCGTTCGAGCGAAATGTCGAGGGCGCTGTTCAGGTAGGCAGGGCTGGAATTATAGGGAACGCCCAGCACGATGCCGCCCTTGGTGGCGATCACCATCTTCTCGCGCAGATCGGGTCGCGCGGCCAGTGCCTTGCCCAGCAGCAGTTCGGCGCCGCCGAAGCCGAGCGCGGCATCGCAGCCGTAGATGTCGGCAGTATCGAACAGGGTGATCCCTGCTTCCAGCGCGGCTTCGATCCGGGCGATGATCGCGCCGATATCGTCGTTGCCGTCGGCGCGGGCGAGCCGCCACATGCCCCAGGCAATCGGGAAAACGGAAATTCCGCTCTTGCCGAGCGATACGGGATCGGTCGATAGGCGCAAACGCATATCGGATGTCGTGTCGGGCGTCGTCATGGGCGACCACATGGCACAGGGAGTTGTGAAATGGTAGAGACACTGCGTTACGGGATCGTCGGCACGGGCATGATGGGCGTGGAGCACATCCACAACCTCAAGATTCTCGAAGGTGCGCAGATAGTTGCCATTGCCGACCCGGAGCCGGTGTCGCTCGGCTGGGCGCGCGATGCGCTGGGCTCGGCGGGCGAAGGCGTGACCGAATACGCGGACAGCGCCAGCATGATCGCCAACGCCGGGCTCGATGCCGTAGTTGTCGTCTCGCCCAATTTCACCCATCGCAAGGTGCTGGAGCCGCTGCTCGACAGCGACGTCGCGATCCTGTGCGAAAAGCCGCTCTGCACCACCATGGAGGACGCCCGCTGGGTGGTCGAGCGTGCCGAGGCGCGCAAGGCGGCGTTCTGGACCGGCATGGAATATCGCTTCATGCCGCCCGCCAAGGCCTTCATCGAGGAAGTCCATGGCGGCAAGGTCGGACGCCTGCACATGCTCTCGATCCGTGAGCACCGTTTCCCGTTCCTCGTCAAGGTGCGCGACTGGAACCGCTTTTCGGCCAACACCGGGGGCACCATGGTGGAGAAATGTTGTCACTTCTTCGACCTGATGCGCCTTATCACCCGCTCGGAGCCGGTGCGCGTCTACTGCTCGGGCGCGATGGACGTGAACCATATCGAAGAGCGCTACGACGGCCGCCAGCCCGACATCATCGACAACAGCTTCACGACCGTTGACTTCGCCGATGGCAGCCGCGCGCTGCTCGATCTGTGCATGTTCGCGGAAGGGGCGGAGAACCAGGAGGAGATCAGCGCGACCGGCGACAAGGGGCGGCTCGATGTGCTGATCCCGCCGGGCGATCTGGTCTGGTCGCCGCGCGTGCCCTGGCCGGGACCGAAGGCGGTGGAGCGCTGGCACGTCGCGGTCGATCAGGCGGCAATGGATGCAGGCTCGCACCACGGCGCGACATTTTATCAGCATGAAGCCTTCGCGCGCGCGGTGCGCGGTGAGGGCGAAGTGCAGGTAACGGCGCGCGACGGTCTGATGGCCGTGGCGATCGGTGCGGCGGCGGAATTGAGCGCACGCGAGAAGCGCGTGGTCGAGATCGGTGAAGTGCTGGAAGGCTGAGCCGGGCGGTGTTTGTCGCGCGCTTATTGCGATTTCTGACCCGGTTACACCGAATCCAATCGATCCAAGTTTCTGATTTGTCGCATTTTTCCAACAGGCGATTCGGCCTGATTGGAAAATGCTCTAGCCGCGCAAATTGAGTACCCGCTGACAGGCTCGCTTGATTTCGACGCGGTGTGTTTCCCAGGATGCCATGATCGTGCGCAAGGCATCCGGGGAAATGGCCTGATTCCGCGCTCGCGTCTGATCGGGCTTCGCGCTGGGTGTCATTCGCAGCTTGTCCTTGCTCGGTTTTTTGAGAGTCATGGGGTCAACGTGATCCTCTTGCGACAGGTTCCGTAGATTGGCCTTGCGTCACTGGTTCTCGTCTCTTGCGTCGAGCGTTCCGCCGCATCTGTCGCTTCAGAGACGATCGCGTCGGCTGCTGCGGCATCACGCAGCTACGGCAGGTCGGTCGCGAAGGTCGGAGAGCCTGCGTTCCCACGCCAGGGCATGGGTGACAATCGTCGCCAGATCGTCGTGGCGGGGCGTCCAGGAAAGCGTGCTGCGTATCAGGCCGGTATCCGAAATCAGCGAATCCGGATCGCCGGCACGGCGACCTTCGAGGCGGCGCTCCAAAGTCTTGCCGGTGACCTGATCGACGGCATCGAGCACCTCCAGAACCGAAAAGCCGCGACCATAGCCGCAGTTCATGGTGCGCGATCGGGTGGGATCGGCGATCAGCGCTTCCAGCGTCAGGACGTGTGCGGCGGCAAGGTCGGAGACGTGAATGTAATCGCGGACACCGGTGCCGTCGGGAGTGTCGAAGTCGGTTCCGAATACCGAGACGTGGCTGCGCTTGCCCAGAGCCGCCTCGACCGCGACCTTGATAAGGTGCGTGGCGCCTGCGGTCGATTGTCCGGTGCGCGCTGCCGGATCGGCGCCTGCCACATTGAAGTATCGCAGGACACCGGCGTTGAACGGATGGGCCCTTGCCACGTCTGCCAGCATCGTCTCGGTCATCAGTTTCGACATGCCGTAAGGGTTGATCGGCGCTTTCGGACTGTCCTCGCGAATGGGCGATGTGTCGGGGATGCCGTATGCCGCGGCGGTGGAACTGAAAATAAAGTGCGACACGCCGGCGGCGACTGCCGCACCGATCAGCGTGCGGCTCTTTGCCGTATTGTTGTGATAATACTTCAGCGGATTCTCGACCGATTCCGGGACGATGATCGATCCGGCAAAATGCATGATGGCGCCAATGCCCTGCTCGGCAAATATCCGCATCAGAAGATCGGTGTCCTCGATATCGCCTTCATAGAAAGGGACATCTTCGGGAACGGCGAAACGAAAGCCGGTGGAAAGATCGTCGATCACGCTGACCGGCCAACCGGCATCAAGCAATGCCAACACGGCATGGCTGCCGATATATCCGGCGCCGCCGGTAACGAGAACGGGGAGTTTTGCGTTGGTCACGGCAACTCTCGAATGACAAACGGGAATGTTGGCACCTGGTAAAGAGGTGCCGATGGATGCGGATATGTGCTGCCATTTATTGCAGTGCGGCAAGAACTCCGCGTTGACTGGACCGATCGGTGCGACTGGCAGTGTAGCAAGGCAGCGGAAGGGCATTTCCAGACAAGAGTGCCGGCCTGTTGCGCCGGGAAGTCCGACGAAGTGAGCCTGATATCGATACATATTATATGCAGAACTGCTGCAAGGTACGCAAAAGCGCGATTCAGAACATTGGCGTTGGCGGAATCTTTACAATCTGTTCATGTTACTCTTGTGAGCATTCTTTTCGCACTTGCGGCGAAATGCCTTCATCGCAAGGCCGGGCGAGCCCTGCGCGTCTAGGCAAGTGTGCGTAATTTTGAAACATTACACGGCGTCGCACATTCACCTGACATGGAAGGGAACCTCCATGGAAAAATTCGACGATCGCTATTCCAACGCATTTATTCGTCAAAATTCAGGTCAATCAAATAAAAATCCTGGAACGGAAATGATTTCGCTTCAAACTGTTGATAATAATTTGTCTAGATTGATGGACGTAATTATTGCTTTTGTGGCATTTATGTTTGTCGTTCCGGTTTTGCTTCTGATGTGCATCGCCATCAGCATTCAGGACCGTGGTTGGCCGATTTTTGTTCACTATCGGATTGGCCGTGGTGGCGCGCTTTTTCCATGCCTCAAGCTGCGCACCATGGTCCGTGATTCCGATGTGCGGTTGCGAAAGCTTCTGGAAACGGATGCCGCCGCACGCCGCGAGTGGGAAGTCGATCAGAAGTTGCGCAACGATCCGCGGATCACGCCGCTCGGTCAGTTCCTGCGCAAGTCGAGCCTCGATGAACTGCCCCAGCTGCTGAACGTGATCTGGGGTCATATGAGCCTTGTCGGTCCACGTCCCATCGTGCCCGCCGAGGCCGCGCGTTATGGCCGTTACATGCAGTTCTATTGTGCCGTGCGGCCGGGTATTACCGGGCTGTGGCAAGTGAGCGGGCGCAACGACATCGGGTATCGGCGTCGTGTCGCGATGGACACGCTCTATTGCCGGACGCGTACCGTGGGCGGCGATATCTCGATCATGGTGCGTACCATTCCTGCCGTTCTGGTAAGCCGGGGCACGTTCTGAGTATCGCGATGCCAAAGCCCGTCGACGATCGCCGCAAGGTGATCGATGTACTGCAGCTCGATCCGTCCCTGTTCACCGCTCCCTACGACGCTGCGCTTTCGCGTGGGCTGATCGAGAACGGCGTGCGTCCGGTGTGGGCCACCCGCCGTCTTCGACCGATGGAGGAGGATCTGCTGGCGGCTGCCGACAAGCTCTCGTTCTTCTATCCGTTGACGGATGGTCCTGCACGGCGGGCCGGGTCTGCGTGGAAGCTGGTCAAGGGACTGGAGCATGTCTCGGGCTTGCGCCGGTTCGCGCGCGAGGCCGATCGCTTCGATCTGGTGCATGTCCAGTGGGCGGTGCTGCCTCTGCTGGATGTCAGGGTGATGCGTCGTATCCGGCGCGAGCGGCCGGTCGTCATGACGGCGCATGACATTCAGCCGTTCAATGGCAAGTCGGTCGGCGTTCAGGGCAATGGCTATGCCGCCGTCCTGGAAGAGGCTGACCGCCTGATCGTCCATACCGAAAAGGGCAGGGAAGCCTTGCTGGCGCGCGGGATCGCGCCGCACCGTATCCATGTGGTGCCCCATGGGCCGCTGTCGTTGAGCGCACGCGGTATGGAGGTTCGCCCTGACGATGGGCGCTGGCGCGTGGTGCTGTTCGGCCGCCTGCAGCCCTACAAGGGCGCGGATCGCCTGGTGGAAGCGCTGGGGATGATCGATCCGGCGGTGCGGGCGCGGCTTGAGATAATCGTCGCCGGCGAAGCGCAGATGCCGATCGAGCCGATCCTTGAGCGCGCCCGCGAACTGAATCTTGGCAATGCCTTTTCGTTGAGAGCCGGGCGGCTTTCCGAAGAGGATATGGCGGCCTTGCTGCGCAGCGCCGATGCCTTCGTCTTTCCCTATCGAACGATCGATGCCAGCGGGGTGCTGCACATGGTGGCAGATCTCAACCGCTGGTTGATTGCCAGTGACCTTGGCGCGTTCCGCTCGATGATTGGCGAGACCAGCGGCGAGCTGGTGGAACCGGACGATCTGGGCGCGCTGGCCGGCGCTATCGTGCGCTCCATCGGACGCAAGCCAACGCCGCGCGTCGGTGCCTCCATACCCGGATGGGAAGAGATCGGCGCGATGACCCGCCATGTCTACGAGGAGGCGATCGCAGAGCGACGCCACGCGGTATCGATATGACACGCAGTTTGCTGATCTTGCAGGATAGTCCCGATTTCGGCGGGCATGAGGAGATGTTCCTGCGCTTTCTCCCCGCGATCGTCGCGCAAGGCGGATATGAGCGCATCACGATGCGGCATCCTGCCGCCAACGGCAAACTGGCAGCCCGAATGGCGCCCTTTGCATCCAGCCGGTTCCGGGTTCAGGGCTGGCGCTTCGCCAAGCAGCGCGCCGAGCCGTATCTGGCTCGTTTCCGGGCCGATTATGCCGCAGCGGTTCGTCAGGTCTATGACGAGGTGCAACCGACGACCACGCTGTTGTTGCAGGGGCGGATCGAGAACTGCGCGGTGCCTCTGCTCGCCGCGCCGCCGGAAAGCTTTGTGGTGAGCTATGTGCCCATGGCGCACCGGATGCGGGAAATGGGGCGTAGCGGTTTTCCCGGAGACTGGGTGCGTCGCTCGCTCTATCGCCGGCCCGATCGCTTTATCGTGCCGGGCAGGGCGGTAGCCGAGCAGGTCCGTGCGGCAGGCGGACGTGCACCGGTCGTGGTGGCCGACAACGTGGTCACGCCGCCGGCTCGCCCTTCACGAGATGCGGCGCGCGAGGCGCTGGGGCTTGCCAGGGATGCTCGTGTCGCCCTGTTCCTGGGACGGCTGGAGACGCGGCAGAAGGGTTGGATACCCTCTTCGATGCCTTGCGTAGACAGGCTGCTATGCTGGGCGACTGGACGTTCCTGTTCGTCGGGGCGGGCGAGGCCGACGAGGCATGCCGGGAGCTGGCGGTGGAGCTTGCAGGACGCGTCGATATTCGGGGTCTGACCTGGACCGACAACCCGCATTCGGTGCTTGCTGCCGCCGATCTGATGCTGATGCCCTCGCGTTGGGAAGGTGTGCCGCTGGTGATGCTGGAGGCGATGACCTACGGCGTGCCGATCCTGGCATCGGATATCGATGTCTTTCGCGATTATCTGCCGGATGCCTGCCGTATGGACTTCGCGGCAGACGATCTGGCTTCCGCCATGGACCGGGTGCTCGCCTGCAACATGGCGTTCCGGGTGCAAAGTGCGCAGCGCCTGCAGGAAAGCGCGCTCGATGTGTCTGCCTCCCGCTTTGTCGAAGCGCTTGACCCTGACAGGACGCCCTTATGACCGCCGTCGTCGTTATCCCGACCCTGAACGAGCGCGATCATATCGAGGGTCTGCTCGCGCAATTTCTGGCCGAGCCGCTGGACGCTGTCGGCGGCATTCTCGTGGCCGATGGCGGCAGTACCGATGGCACCCGCGCTATCGTCGAACGCATCGCGCGCGAAGAGCCTCGCGTGCAGCTCGTCGACAACCCTGACCGTATCCAGTCTGCCGGGGTCAACCGTGCGGTAGCTCTGGCGAACCCGCGATGGGATGTGATCGTGCGCGTCGATGCCCATGCGGATTACCCGCAGGATTATGTGACGCGTTTGCTCGCTTCGCTGGAGCGGCACGAGGCCGATACGGTGGTGGTGCGTCTGACCACGCGCGGTGTAACGCCGTTCCAGCGCGCGACGGCGGCGGCGCAGAACAGCCGTATCGGAACAGGCGGGTCGGCGCATCGCATGGGCGGAGCATCGCGCTTCGTCGATCATGGGCACCACGCCGCGTTCCGTCGCGCGATCTTCGAGCAGGTCGGCGGCTACGATACGAGTTTCGAGGCAAACGAGGATGCCGAACTCGATGCCCGGATCCGCCAGCGCGGCGGGCGTATCTGGCTCGATACGACGATTCCGGTCATCTATTATCCCAGAAAGACGGTGCGAGCGCTGGCGCGCCAGTATTTTCGTTATGGCTCAGGCCGGGCGCGAACCGTGCTCAAGCACGGTGAAAAGCTGAAACTGCGCCAGATGTTGCCGCCGGTCGTTCTGCTGGCGATCTGCGCCAGTATGGCAGGTGCGTTGGTCTGGACACCGTTGCTAAGCGTGGCGCTGGTCTATGCGCTGCTGCTGTTTGGCGCGGCGGCAGCGATGGCCCTGCAGACGCGTTCTTTCTCCACGCTGCTTGCCGCACCTGCTGCGGCGACCATGCATCTGGCGTGGGGCGCCGGATTTTTACGTCGAATTTTCACAGAAAGAGTGTTCGCGATGCAACCTGCCGCATCGCAAACCGTTTCCGTGGCCCGATCTACGCGAAACTACGAGGAGCCGGAATGAAGCTTGCCAGAGGGATCCTCGCTTTCAGCGCATTGGCGCTGTTGGGTGGATGCGCAGCCGACATTGCCAGGACACCGCCCGGCGCACAGGCGGCGGCGCCTTACGTCTACAAGTTGGCGCCTGACGATCACCTGCGGATCAACGTCTACGGTGAGCCCAATCTCAGCGCCGAATATATTGTCAACACCAACGGTGACATCTCGTTCCCGATGGTCGGCGCATTCCACGTTCAGGCATGACCGTGAACGACGTCGCCACGCAACTCACGCAGGCACTGACCACGCATTACTACAAGAGCGTGCATCTTGCCGTCGATCTGGTTGCGCCGCGCCCGATCTACGTGCTGGGCGAGGTCATGAAGGCAGGCCAGTTCCCCTACCAGTCGGGCATGACCGCGCTGGGGGCGATCGCCACCGCCGGCGGGTTCACCTATCGCGCGAACGAGAAGGTCGTGATGATCCGCCATCCCGGTGAGGCAGCCGAGGAACGCGAGCCTTTGACCGCCGATCTGCCCGTCCAGCCGGGCGATACGATCCGGGTGCGGGAACGGAATTTCTAGGTCGCCGGTGTCACGCAACTTCCTGAACCGGCTGACGGTCCTTGCCCATTGCGGGCTGATCGGCGGCGCGGTCTGCTGGCCTGCGCTTGCGCGGGCCGACCAGACCCCGTTGCTCCCGGATGAAACACCGCAGATCGACAAGCGCTATACCGCCGTGTTCGAGCGGGTGCAGCCTGGATACGAACCGGCAGATATTCCGGTCGGATCGCTGCGCCTAGCGCCTTCGGTCGGCATCTCGACGGCGTATGACGACAACATCTACGGCACCGAACAGGGCGCCGAAGCTGACGCGATTCTGGAGCTCACGCCCTCGCTGGAACTGCACAACCAGAACCTGCTGAATAATTTCTCGCTGAAGGCCGCAGGCACGTTCAACCGTTATCTCGATCATTCGACCGAGAACACCGATGATTATTCGGTAACGGCTTCTGGTCTGTTCCAGCTCGATCACGCAACGCAGGTGCGCGCGGCAGTGCGGGCCGAAAGCGATCACCAGTCGCGACTGGCGGAAGATCTCTATACCCAGACGGTCAAGCCGCTGTCCTATGCCGAGCAGTCCGCCGCGATCGGCATCAGCCACGATTTCGACCAGTTGCGCGTTTCGGCTACGGGCAAATTTGCGCACTTTGGCTGGAACAACGGGACACTCGCGGATGGCGAGGTGGTCGATCAGCGAACCAGCGACAACACCAGCTACCGGGTCGGCATGCGCGTATCCTACGCACAGACGCCATCGCTCGCCTGGTTCGCGAGCCTGGACTACAACACCCGGCGCTTCCCGGTCTCGACCGAGGAGACACCCTCGCGCGATTCACAGGGCTACGAAGCGCTCGCCGGTGTGACGTTCGAGCCGACGGCGCTCGTGCGCGGCAGCATCAGCGCAGGGTATATCTACCAGAACTTCCGCCTGCCCTATTACAAGAACATCAAGGGCGCAGACTTCAACGTCAGCCTGCAATACTTCCCGACGCAGCTGACCACGATCACGCTCAAGGCCAATCGCGCCGTGCTCGATTCCGGCATCCCGACCTCGGGCGGCTATCTGTCCAGCCAGGCGACCCTGCGCGTCGATCATGAGTGGTTGCGTCAGCTGATCTTCTCGCTCTCGGCGGGGTATCAGGTGAACGACTACAGCAACCTCGACCGGCGTGACGGCCGCTTCATCGCGCAGGCCAACGCCCTGTATCGCATCAATCGCTATGCCACGCTGCAACTCGGCTATGCGCGGCTCGACCAGACCTCCAACGGTGCCGACCGTTATCGCGCGTATCAGGACGATCGCGTGACCATCAGCCTGACATTGAGAAGGTGAACGCCATGAACGACGCCACCCGACACCGCGCCACTGTCCCGCAGGACGCCAAGCCGATGCGAGGTGCGCTGCTGCGCGACCCGATGGATGGCGTGCGCCGTGCCATGGCGGCGCTGCGCCGCCGGCGCTGGCTTGCGCTGATCTATTTCGTGGTCGTGGTGCTGCTGGTCGCCGCTTATGGCTTCACTCGCCCCAAGCTTTATACCGCCAGTGCCAACATGGTCGTCAACTCGCGCGAGTTGAACGTGTCTGAGAAGGACAAGGAAGTCCTGCCGGGCCTGTCGACCTCGGACAATGCCGCCGATACCGAAATCGAGATCATGCGTTCCACTGCCGTGGCGCAAGGAACGGTGCGGGCGCTGGATCTGGTGGATAATCCGGCCTTTGCAGGCCCGCTATCGAAGTTGACGCCGTCTTCGCGCGAGGCTGCCGCCACGGCGATGGTCGTCGGCAATCTCAAGATCGTGCGTCCGGGGCAGTCGAACGTCGTCGTCATCTCGTACACCTCGCCCGATCCGGCGCTGTCCAAGGCGATCGCCGATCAGGTCGGTCATCAGTATCTCGCCGTGAAGCGGGACTCGCGGCGCGAGGCGGTGGAACAGGTCGATCGCGGGCTGGGCAACGAACTGGACAACTTGCGCGTCCAGCTTGAGCAGGCCGATGCCACCGTTGCGGACTACCGCGCCCAGCACAACCTGTTCGACAGCAGCGGTACGGGCGGTCAAGGCGCGGGACAGAACACTACATTCACCCAGCAGGAGCTGTCGCTCTACAAGCAGCAGGCCGCCGCTGCGTCTGCCACGGCGGCGGACGCTCGCGCCAAACTCGCGACCGCCAGCGGACAGTCCGCGCGAGGCGGGGCGGGTGGTGTGGGCGCGGTGCTCCAGTCGCCCGTCATCCAGCAGCTTCGCGACCAGCGCGCGCAGCTCGCCGCCACTTACAACGACATGGCCAGCCGCTATCAGCCCGATCACCCGGACATGATCCGCACGAAAGAGCAGCTCGACGCACTCGACAAGGCGATCTCTGCCGAGACGAGCCGCCAGATGCAGAACCTGCGCGCCAATGCCCGTATCGCCGACGCCAATGCTGCGGAAGCCAATGGCACGGTCGCACGCGCCACGGCGACGCTGGAGGGCGATACCAAGGCCTCCGTCGAACTGGGCCAGTTGCAGCGCAAGGCCGATGGCCTGCGCGACACCTACAATACCCTGCTCCAGCGCAAGAACTCGATCAGCAGCCAGGCACTGGTCGCGGATGAGGACGCCCGCATCTTCTCGCCTGCGGTTCTGCCGCTGCGCCCCAGTTCACCGAACAAGCCGCTGATCCTGCTGATCGGCCTTGCACTGGGCGCTATCATGGCAAGTGCGGCGGTGTGGATCGCCGAGGCGTTCGATCGCAAGCTGGTCTCTTCGGCCGATATCGAGCGTGAGTTCGGTCTGCCGCATATCGCCAATATGCCCGAGACCACTTCGATCGCGCAGGGGGCGGACAAGCTGATCGCGCCGGTCGATTTCCCGATCGAGCGCCCCAATTCGCTCTATGCCGAGCAGCTGCGTTCGGTGCGCCATCTGCTGATCCACAAGGACGGACGCAGCATGACCACCGTCGGCATCACGTCGGCACGTCCGGCCGAAGGCAAGACCACCTTCGCGACCTCGCTCGCGCGTACCGCTGCGCTGGGCGGGAGCCGGACCCTGCTGGTGGATGCCGATATGCGCAAGCCGGCGGTTGCGGGCGCGCTCGGCTTCGCGCCCACCGTTGGCACGGCGCAGGTGCTTCGTGGTGAAATCGGGCTGGCGGATGCCGTGATCCGGGACGAGGCTACGGGGATGATGGTGCTGGGCGTTCACTCTGATGGCGAAGCGCAGCGTCAGGATCTCTTCACGCCTGCCCATATCTCCGCGCTGATCGCGGCGGCGAAGGCCGAGCAGTACGACCTTGTGGTGTTCGACTGCGCGCCGGTGCTGGCCGTTTCCGACACCCGACTGCTGCTGCGTCAGGTCGATGACGTGCTGTTGACGCTGCGCTGGAACAGCACACCGCGTCAGAGCGTGGAGGCGGCTCTGAAGCGGATGCGTCTGCTTGATATCGAGCCGCTGGGCGTGGTGGCCACTCGCGTCGACATGCCGAGCCTGTCAGCCTTCGGGCACGGCGATGTCGATCGCGATCACATGAGCTACGGCGATTACTATGCCTGATCTGCGGAATACTCCGCAGGCGGCATCACTTGCCGCCGAATTCGGCCTTGTAGGCGGCCAGCGTCTTGGGGAACTTGCCTGCCGACATGGTGCCGTCATAGTCGGAGGCGGTGAAGTCCCAATAGCCTTCGTAGGCGACATTGTGGGCGCGCATCCAGGCGGCCATATTGTGAATGAAGAGGGGATCATCGCCCCAGCCATGGCCGTCGGGACGGGTGCCCGTGGCCCATTCGGGCACGACCAGCGGCTTGCGATGGGCGGCGGCGAACTTGGCCGCCCAGTTCAAGCCGTAGTTTCCGGTGAGATGTCCCTGCCAGCGGATCGAGGGGACGATGTCCTGCGGACGCCAGCTCTGATTGTAGACGTCCAGGCCGACCATATCGACATAGGCATCGCCCGGCCACAGCTTGTCGGCAGCGACATCGCCCACGCCCGAGGCCGGGTTCCATACGATGCGGAACTTCTGGCCGGGCGTGGCGCGCAAGACCCCTACCACATGGCGGAACGCACCGACGAAGCTGACCGGATCCTTGTTGGCGGACCAGGGATACCAGTTGCCGTTGAATTCCCAGCCCAGCCGGATCACGGCGTTGGCCTGTCCTTTCGCCACCAGCAGAGTGCCGATGTTGCGGAACTCGTCATCATATTCACCGGCGGCGGCGGCGCTCAGCGATCCGCCCTTGACGATCAGCGGCACGCCAAGCGAGAGCCGGTAGCCACTGTTCTGCCAACAGCCCACCGCCCACTGGGCACCGGAGCGCATCTGTTGCCAGCTTTCGGCCGAGAGAAAATCGTTCACACCGTCCAGATGACGACCCATCACGCCCTGATAGCGGGGCAGGCGGCCTTTGCCGTCACATCCGGCGCCCTTGTAGACGAACATCAGCGGGTTGGCGAACGCAGGTGCGCTGGCGGTCAGGGCAATGGCGGTACAGGCGGTGGCACAAGCGAATGTCAAAGCGATACGGCGCATCAGGCTCTCCGTTCCGGTCGAGCAGGATCGAGGCATCGCGACGTGACCGGAAAGCCGTCGCGCGCAAGGTTCCTCTCCCGCTCGGCGCACGACCGGCGCCTTTCGTCTATCGGGGATAGAAATTTTCCGGTCGCTTGCAATCCGTTGCGCCATGCTGCGCGCGGTATGCGCGGCGGAGTGAGCAAATGAGCGAGGCTGTGGCCATTCCGGCGTATCCGACAGGGTCTTTGGCCGTATCCCCGACCGCGTCAATTCTGCCGGACGACGCTCGGCGAAGCCGGCTGTTCGTGCATGGCGCGCTGATCGCCTGCCTCATCCTGCAGCGTTTCGGTGTCATCGCGGGCAGTGCTGCCCTGTTTGTCAGCCTGCCGCTGTTCGCCGGGCTTCTGGGCTGGGCACTGGCGACCGGGCAGGCCGAGTTGCGCGCCCGCGGCACCGCGCTGTTCCTGCTGTTCACGGCATGGACACTGATCGCCACGCTGATCGCGATTACCGTGCCGGACGCCCGTTTCGGCGTCAGTTTGCCGTCCCTCGTCGCCATTCTGGTGACATACGGTTTTACTATCGTCGGTCCCAGTGCGCGCTTCGATCGGGAAACGGTCCTGCCGCTGTTTCTGGCTTACGTCCGTTTCCTGTCGGTGGCAGGGATCGTCCAATGGGTGATCCAGTTTGCAGGCCTGCGCATCTTTTCCTTCATGCTGGCGATCCCGCCACTGAAGCCGGTGCTGGTGGAATCGCAATTCAACTTCAATCCGATCCTGCACTACGGCTCCACCATTCTGCGCTCCAACGGCTTCTTCCTGCTGGAGCCGAGCATCTTCTCGCAAACGCTGGCGATCGCGGTGGTGCTGGATTATTTCGTGCTGGGCCGGGCGAAGTGGCTGCCGCTCTATCTTCTCGCCTACCTGCTGACGTTTTCGGGGACGGGCGCGCTGACGCTGCTGCTGGCGATCCCCTTCTATGCCTGCATGTCAGCGCGAAATTTCGGCAGGGTCGCCGGGCTCATCATCGCTGCGGCAATCGGACTGGTGCTGGCGGCGATGGCCTTTCCCGACGCGGTAGGCTCGCTGCTGAGCCGAACCGACGAACTGAGCTATTCCGGCTCCAGCGGCTATGCCCGTTTCATCGGGCCGTTCCTGCCTCTGGCGGAACTCGGGCAGGAAGCCCGGTTCCTGATCGGATGGGGACCGGGCGCGACCGAGCGCTATATCTATCACATGGAGGGGACCGGCAACTCGATCGCCAAGCTGATGATCGACTACGGGCTTGTCGGGATTACCCTGTTCATGACGATGCTCGCGGGCACGCTGTGGCGTCGCGAACTGGCCATCCTGTCGGTTCTGGCAGTGGTGACGTTCATTGTCGGCGGCGGATATCTGCTGTTCACGCCGATGCTGGTGCTGCTTTTCCTGCTGTGTATCTGGTCCGCCCGTCCGGGCGATCCGCCGCTTACAGAAGTTTGAAGAGCAGCGCCCACATCGCCGCACCGATCACGCACACCGCGCCCCACGCGAACAGGTTGATCCGTCGCCCTTCGATGGGTTGAGGGGGCATGGCAGATGGCGGTGCTGCGCCAAGCGGATGGATGCCTTCGGTGCGGGGCGATGACGGTCGAGGCTGGACGGACCCAGGTGACGGAGTGCCTGAAATCGGCGGCCCGTCGTTCAGGTCCGGAGGTTCTCTATTCATTTTACCAGTATTCCGTCAGCGTTTCAGGTACGATCTCCCACCACAAAAATGCCACAGATCACCTCTTTGGTCCAGATGGGGTGAGGCGGGCAATACGCTTTACTGGTTAATCGATTGATAAGGGTGCAGCCCGTCAGGCGACTGCGTCTGCCACCAGATCGCTGTCGCGAAAGCGCAGGCGCGACAGCAGTGCACGACCGGTGCTGCGCTGGACCATGGCTGCCGCGAACATCACCAGTCGCTTGGGTGTAGGTTCAAGGCGCAAGGCCGCCAGCATCATCCGGTTCGCCGGGGCAAAGCGGCGCATGGTGAAATTCACGCGTCCGCACTCCCACAGGCTCGCCGCGCGCATGGCACGCGTTATGCGTTGCCACGTAGCGGGATCGAAGCGTGCGCGGATCGTGTCGTTGCCGGTGATGGCAGCCAGGCAGGGCTCGTGATTGGCCCAGTCGACGGACAGTCCGCCTGACGAACTGCCGGGCCGCACGCGCAGGGAAAACACTTCGGGCTCGCGGCCGATGAAGGTGAATGCGCCCTCTGCTGCAAGGCGGCACCAGAACTCCCAATCCTCGCTGAGGCGGATGCTCCCATCGAAACCGCCGATGCGGCGCGCGACATCTGTGCGGATCAGCACGTGGCCGCCGTTGGCGAGAAAGTTGCCGCGCAGCATCGGTTCCAGCACATCGCCGTCCGGATAGCTGTGGCGGGCAAGCGGCTTTTCGCCCGGATAAGGCGCGCCGCTGGGCAGGATCTTGCGGAAGGTGCCGAAGGCGGCCACCGCCTGCGGGCGCTTTTCCAGTCCGGCCAGCAGCCTTTCCAGGGCAGCGGGATGCAGCAGGTCGTCACCGTCGAGGAACATCACATGTTCGCCGGCCGCCATTTCCAGCCCCTTGTTGCGGGCGCTGGAGACCCCCGCATTGGCTTGCTGCACCAGCGTAATGCGGGGATCGCAAAGCGATGCCGCTTCGGCGGCGGTGCCGTCGGTCGAGCCGTCGTCGATCACGATCGCCTGCCAGTCCTTTCGGGTCTGGGCCACGATGGACTGCAGGCAAGGCAGGATGAGCCCGGCGGCATTGTAAGCAGGTACAATAACGGTAATTTCGGGCTTGGGCATGCGGCTCCCTTCGTGGCTGCGGTCCGATTTTCCGATTATGACCGAGGAGCCGCATGATCGAGGTCAGCGTCATCGTTCCGGCCTATAACGCCGCACAGTATATCGAGGCTACCATCGCTTCCGCAACGCAGCAAAACGGCTGTACGATGGAAGTCATCGTGGTGGATGATCGTTCTACCGACGACACCGTCGCCATCGTCGAGCGAATCGCCGCAGGCGACACCCGTGTCCGGCTGATCGCCCTTGCGCGCAACGGTGGCCCTTCGGTGGCGCGCAATGCCGGTATCGCTGCCGCCAGCGGGCGATGGATCGCCTTGCTGGACGCAGACGATACATTCCTGCCGGCGCGACTTGCCACGCTTGTCGCACTGGGCGACGCGCAGCATGCGGACATGGTTGCGGACAATCTCGTGCTGGCGGACGAGGACAGCGGCGAAGAGGCGACGATGCTTCCGCCCGGCTTCCTGCCCGCCCCGCGCGCGATCGATCTGCCCGAGTTCATCGCCCGCAACATTTCCTCGCCCGAGGCGCCGCGCACCAATTACGGCTTTCTCAAGCCGCTGATGCGGCGCGACTTTCTGCTCCAGCACGGGTTGCGCTACGACGAACAGGTCCGGTTTGCGGAAGACTTTGCGCTCTATGTGGAGATGTTGCGTGCCGGTGCCGTCTGGTGGCTGCATCCCGAACCGATGTATCGCTATCTCGTCCGGGCCAATTCGCTGACCAGTGTTCAGACCACCGGCGATCTCGACCGTTTGCGCCAGCGCCAGCGGCGTTTGCTGGCCGATGCGCGCGCGTCGGGCGATGCGCAGTTCGCCTCGCTGCTGCGGCGGCATCTGCGCAATGTCGAGCGGTGCTACTACTATCGCGGCTTTACCGACGAGTTGAAGGCGCGCAGGCCCGGCGCTGCGCTCGGCTATCTTTTCGCCAGCGCCGACAGCGTATCGTTGGTGGCACAGGAAAGCGCGCGGCAACTGCCGATCATCCTGCGCAAGGCCTTGCGCGGCGGCTACAAGGGAGCAGTCTCGTAATGGCAGAGGCTTCTGCAGTGACGGACGGCGCAATGACAAATAGCCCGGCAGCGAGCGGCACAGTCGCGACAGGAGTGGCGACGCCTGACGAACTTGGCGGCGGCTTCACGCCGGAAGCCGATGCGGGGCAACTCAAGCGCCGATCGGCGATGGGCGCGGCGTGGACGCTGGCCGGGCAGGGCACCAAGTTCGTGCTCCAGTTCGGGTCGCAAGTGGCGCTTGCCCGGCTGCTGCTCCCGACCGACTTCGGCCTGCTGGCCATGGTCGGTCCGCTGGTGACGGCGGCGCTGCTGCTGACCGATCTCGGCCTCTCTGCGGCAACGGTGCAGCGTCCGACCATCAATCAGACCGAACTGTCGAGCCTGTTCTGGCTCAATGTGCTGATCGGCACCGGGCTTGCGGTGCTGACGGTTGTTCTCTCCCCGCTGGCGGCGATATTCTATCATACGCCGGCGGTGCAGCCGATCATGGCGACGATGGCGGTGGCGTTGCTGCTGTCCAGCCTTGCGGCCCAGCATCTGGCCATTCTCAATCGCCGGATGCGCTTTGGCGCGATCGCGATGATCGAGGTGGGGGCGCTGACCGCAGGTGTCGTTGCGGGGCTGACAGGCGCCCTGCTCGGACTGGGTTACTGGTCGCTGGTGCTGATGCAGATCGTCAACGGCGTCGCGACGCTGGCGATGGCCTGGGGCTTTTCGCGCTGGTGGCCCTCACGTCCCGGTATCGCGCGCGAGGCGATGCATCTGCTGCGCTTTGGCGGAACCGTGACCGGCTACAACCTGCTGGGCTACCTGATTACCAATCTCGACAATATCCTGATCGGCGCGCGCTTCGGTGCCGGGCCTTTGGGTATCTACGACCGCGCGTACAAGCTGATGTTCCAGCCGCTCTGGCAGATGACCGCACCTGCCGCGCGCGTGGCCGTGCCGCTGCTTTCGCGCCTGAACGAGGACGAACGCGAATATCGCGGCGCCTACCTTGCCCTGCTGGGCGGGATTCTCAGTCTCACGACACCGGGCATCCTGTGTGCGATCGTGTTTGCCGGGCCGATCATCGAGGTCCTGCTGGGCGCGCGCTGGGCGGCCTCCGCGCCGATCTTCGCCTGGCTGGGCGTTGCTGCGCTGACGCTGCAACTGCGGCAGGCGGCATCGTGGCTGTTCATCAGCCAGGGGCGTGCGGCCGAGCAGCTCAAATGGGGTGGGCTGGGTTCCGTGGTGATCGTGGTCGGCTACCTGATCGGCATTTTCTGGGGCCCCAAGGGTGTGGCGATGTCTGCGGCAATATCGAGCGGGCTGGTGCAGATCCCGGTCATGTGGTGGGCCGTCACGCGCTGCGGCCCGGTCAATCGCCGGGATGCCGTGCGCTTGATGACACCGCTGATCGCGGCGACGGCCATCTGCGGCGGTGTCCTGGCGGTGCTCGCGCAGCGGATCGACTGGACCAGCCTGCCGATGCTGGCGCTGGCGGGCATACTCGCTTACGTGGTGTTCGGTGCCGCACTGACCCTGTTCCCGACGGGACGCGCGCAGTTGCGCCGGATCGTCGAGATTGCGCGCAAGGCTGTCCGTCGGGGGTGAGATGCACGGACTGGAGGCTCGACGACCGGCTGTTGACTGACAGCCGGTCGTCAGCGCTTCAGCCTGCTCGCACGTCCAAGATCAGGCGTTCGACGGCGCGCTCCATGCCGCCAAGGCGATCCTGGAACGGCGCATCTTCGCTGAGGTAGGTGCGTCCCGTTGCGACCTTGCGCAGTTCCTGCGCCGCCTGAGCCAGACGGCGACCGTCGAAGCGGGTGGCAGCGGCCTTGAGCAATGCCTTGACGCCGCTCGGCGCGGCGACCGCGTCGATCACCTCGGGCTCCTCGTGGAAACGCTGGCGGAAATCGGCGATCAGTGCGGCATCGTCGAGGGCTGCTGCGCCGGTATGCGCGACCGTCCTGCCGCTGGCCTTGGTCAGGCGGGTGATGCGATCGTAGCGGAACGCCTCAAGCCGCGCGGTCGGCGGCAAGGCGACGGGGTGGTAATCGAGGTTCAGAGACGATGCCCAGTCGCGCCACTTGAATACGCTTACCTCTGGCGAGATCATCACCGGTATCCACGGAATGCGCAGCGTGTCGGCGACGATTGCGCCATGCATCGCTTCGGTAACGACCAGTCTGGCGCGGCCATAAGCGGCAAGGATGCGATCAGGCGCCCATTGCGGATCGACGAAGGTCATGCCCGCACGTGCGGCGGCCTCTGGCCAGCGGCTGTTCACGCACGTGCGATGGTGCGGCATGAACAGGATCTCGTCGCGCTTCGGCGCTTCGGGCACAAGGTCCGGCAGCTTTGCCAGAAGAATGGCACCGTCGGTTACGGCCGCTTGCGGACGACCAACGAGTTCGGCAGTGAGCGCGCCGCGCACGGCATGGTAGGTCCAGCCCTCATGGCCCTGCGGCAAGGCGCCGTAGGCCGCGCCCGATCCCATCACGAAGACACGCTTGCCCGCAGTCTCGACATCGCGGAAACGGGCCTGATCCAACAGGCTGCCAATCCCGACCATCACCGTATCAGGCGTATCGCGTACATCTTGCGGCAGCAGACGCGGCCAGATCAGTTCATTGAGGTCGTCGCCGAAATTGCCGACCTCATCCTTGTAATAGACAATGCGCATCAGGAAGTTCCCAAAGATGGCGCGCCAAGCGGCGCCGGTGCCCGGCCGAACAGTCGCTTCAGGGCGATCTCGAACTGGCCGAAGCGGCTGAAATGGATGATCCATGCCTTGCGAGGCTGGCTCGTGGCGTTGCGACCGGTGTAATGCAGCGTGCGCGGGGTATGGATCGTGAACCCGCCCGTCGGTATCGGGCAGGCAACGGGGTTCGCCCCGTCCGATGGGCGCGTTGCGAGGCCGTAATCGCCGTCGGCGCGCAAGAACCGCTCATGGGGTTGCAGCGGCACCTTGTGGCTACCGGGAATGAACTCCATGCACCCGTTACGCTCGTCCACATCCTGCAGCGGCACCCAGAAGTGAAGCCGCTCCTTCTGCAACACGCGCGACAGTCCGCCGAGCCCTGCCAGCACGGCATCCTGATGCCATGGCGTTTCGGACTGGTTCCACGCCTGCTTGACGATCATGTGATCGAAGGAGCGGGTGACGTTCCCGCTGATCGCGGAGGCAAAGGCGGCGCATTTGCGAAACAGCGCCGTATCCGCCAGTTCCGGACTGAGCGAGGCGGCATAAAGTATTTCAGGCTGGTCCGACCCGCTGGAACTTTCGCTTGCGGTCATGTCGCGAGCAAGTCGCCGCTGGCCGGGGCGACGTTCGACAAGCGTGTCGAAGCGCGACAGCAGCGTGTCCAGCAGCGTTTCGGCTTCGCGGATATCCTCAACCGTCAGAACATCGCGGACCACCGCGAAACCGTCCCTGGCGAGTGATGCGGAAGCGCTGGCTGCGGTATGCGCGGAAGGGCGAACTGAAAGGCGGGGGCATCCATAAGGAGAACTTCATAGTAACCGCATGAAACAGGCAAGCGTCCATCCGGCGCGTAACGTTGTGCCGTGCAGCATTCGCGGTGATCCTCTGGCAATGAGGATAAACCCGGCTTTTCGATGAACTAGGGCTGAGCCGCGATGTATGGAAGCGCAAGGCATCGTCCTTTTGCTGCAACGCACCTATGCTCGGCCCATGGCGCAATCACGACTTGTCGGCCTGCAGTATCTGCGAGGCGTCGCTGCTCTGGGAGTGGTTGTCTACCACGCCGTTGAGCGCTCGGGCGGGGATTTCAGGGTCGGGAAAGCGGGTGTCGACCTGTTCTTCGTGCTCAGCGGCTTTCTGATGTGGGCGATCACCGACGAAGCCAGTCGGCCTGGCGCCTTCATCCGCGACCGGCTCCAGCGCATCCTGCCATGCTACTGGATCGTGACCAGCGTGATGCTGGCAGGGGCGTTGCTGGGACTGTTCCCGGCGATGCGCCTGACGTTGTGGCATGTCACCGCGTCCTATCTGTTGATACCGGCGATTTCGCCGAGCAATGGACAGGTATGGCCCCTGCTGGTGCCGGGATGGACGCTGGAATACGAAATGGCGTTCTACCTGTTGTTCGCCGCCACGCTCTTCCTGCCGCGCAAATGGCAACTGGCAAGCCTGACCGTGTTGCTCTGCAGTCTGGCAAGTCTGCATGTGTGGGTGCCGCAAGACAATGTGATGATGCGCTTCCTGACCAACGCGCACATGCTGGAGTTCGTGGCGGGGCTTTGGCTGTCGGAAGGCTGGAGCCGGGGCTGGCTGAAGGATGGCAGGGTTGCGACCGGGTTGATCGTGCTGGCGGTCGTGTTTGCCGTAGCCATTCCCGAAGTGTGGCCGCAGGCCAGCGATGTGGCCGTGTATGGCCCCTCTGCATGGTTGCTGGTCGCAGCCGTGCTGGCCATGGAGCGCGGGGCCTTCTGGTGAGGGACGTGCCTGCGGGGCGAATGCTGGGAGATGCCAGCTATTCAATTTACCTGTGGCATACACTGGCACTTTCCGTGACGCTCAAGGTCGCGGATCGGCTGCATCTGCATACAGGCGTGGCCCTTGTGCTGCATGTCGCGGCGGGCGTGACGCTGGGGCTTGTTGCCTACCATGCTATCGAGAAACCGGTTCTGCTGTTCTTCCGTCGCCCCAAGTACCGTCACGGCGCTCCTGTTCCGGGCGGTGTGTAGGGCGTGACGGTGCCTTGCTGAGATCGGCACTGCGTAACCGCCGTTGATGGGTTCTGTCCCTTGGCAGGTGCTGATTTCAACCTGCCGGTGCAGAAGTCCTATTCTGTGTCTTTCAGCGCTCCGCATCGTTGAAAGGGCGATGCCGATCAACTTGCGTTTCGGTGCATTGATAGTCCAAATAATGATATTGCGACGCGCTTGCAATACTGAAAGTGCGCTGTTAGGTGGCCGCCTCTCGTCAACAGACTGCATTGGGGGCCCATATGCACAAGCGACCTATCCTGATTTCTGCAAGCCTGTCGTCGCTGGCGATTACTCTTGCGCTGGCTACACCGGCCGTCGCGCAGAGCGATTCAGAAACGCAGGATAAATCCACGACCAGCGACATCGTCGTCACCGCATCGACCCGCGAGCAGAGCGTCATCGAGGCGCCTGCCTCGATCTCGGTCATCACGGCGGACCTGCTGGCCAAGCGCCCGATGGCCGATCTCACCGACGCCCTGCGCGACGTGGAGGGGATCAACATTACCGGCAACTCGAACACGCGCGATATCTACATTCGCGGCATGCCGGGTGAGTACACGCTGCTGATGGTCGACGGCATCCGCCAGTCCACGCGCGACACCCGCACCAACGGCACCGGTGGTTACGAGCAGAGCTTCACCCCACCCGCCGCCGCGATCGAGCGGATCGAGGTGGTGCGCGGGCCGATGTCCACGCTCTACGGTTCCGACGCGATCGGCGGCGTCATCAACATCATCACCCGCACCGTGCCCGATCACTGGGGCGGTTCGATCGGCGCCGACTATGTTCTGCAACAGCACGGATCGAGCGGTGACTGGTGGCAGGGACAGTACTACCTCGCCGGGCCGATCGTCGGCGATACCTTGGGCCTCCAGACCTGGGGCCGCATCTATCATCGCAGCCAGGACGATATCGTTGGCGGCAATTACGGCGGGCGCGACTATAACCTGACCGCGCGGCTTGGCTGGAAGCCCGCGCCGGGGCAGGACATCGTGATCGAGGGCAACACCACCCGCGTCAAGCGCATCGCCAGCGCCGGTGATACGCTCGCTGCAACCGGCACCAGCAACTACAACGTGACCCGCCGCAACGAAGGCTCGATCCGCTGGAACGGCGATTGGGACTGGGGCACCAGCGCGCTTTCGGTGATGCGCGAGAGCAGCCATTACCGCAGCTATACCGCCGATGGCGACGGCGGGTTCACGCAAGCCGTGCGTAATCCGCGCATCACCAACACGGTCGCCAACGCGCTGTTCAACGTGCCGCTGTTGGGGACGCCGCTGGGCGACCATCATCTGGCCTTCGGCGGCCAGTACATCTGGAACCGCCTGACCGACATCAACCCCGGTCTGCGCGACAATGTGGAGCATCACTTTGCGGTGTGGCAGCGCGCGCTGTTCGTCGAGGATGAGTGGCAGCTGGCAAAGACCTTCGCGCTGACCGGCGGGCTTCGTTTCGACGATCACCAGATCTACGGCGGCCACTGGACCCCGCGCCTCTATGCGGTGTGGGACGTGCTTCCGGCGTTGACCGTCAAGGGCGGCGTTTCGACCGGCTTCCGTGCCCCGGAAGTCCGCGTGATCGCGCCGGGCTATGCCTATACCACCGGCGGTTCGGGCTGCACCTATGGCCCGACCGGAACCTGTGGCGTCATCATCAGCGATCCCAACATCAAGCCCGAGACGAGCACCAACTACGAGTTGAACGTGCTCTATCATCCTTCTCCGGCACTGTCGGTCGGCGGCACGGTGTTCCGCACCAACTTCCGCAACAAGATCGAAAGTGCGGTGGTGTACGACGCGGATGGCAATGTCGCGCGCTGGAGCGAGGACACCAATTACGCGCTCTATTACAATTACAACGTCGGCAAGGCGCGGATGCAGGGCTTCGAGTTCACCGCGCGCTGGAAGCCGCTGGCGAACCTCTCGTTCAAGGCGGGGTATACCTATACCGATTCCAAGCAGAAGACCGGCACTTATGCAGGCTTCCCGCTGACCCAGACGCCCAAGCACATGGCCAATGCGCGCGCCGACTACGACCTGTCGAGCCGCGTATCGCTGTGGACCTCGCTGACCTATCGCGGCGACGAGGTGAACGCCGGATCGCGCGTGGGCACCAACGGCAAGCCGATCTACAGCGGCACGACGCTGGTGGGGCGCCTGTACCCTTCGTACTTCCAGGCGGATATCGGCGGCAGCTATCGCCTGCGTCAGGACGTGACGCTGAAGCTGGGCCTCTACAACATTACCGACAAGCGCCTTGATGTGGCGGACTACAACATGCAGGGCGACGGTCGCCGGATCTGGATGGGCATCAATGCGGACTTCTAAATATCTGATCGCCAGCCTCGGCATCGCAGCGGCCCTTGCCGCCTGCGCCGCCGGGGCGCAGCCGCGCCTCACGGCACAGACCGGGCCGACCGTGGTGGAGGCGGGCTCTGCCGTCTACCGCTTCGAGCATTTCACCGTCCCCTCGCAGGACGGCAAGCGGCACTACGATATCGAGGTGGGCATTCCCAAGCGCCCGGCGCCGCTGCGAGGCTATCCTGCCGTCTATATGCTCGATGGCGGCGCGGCGATCGAGGCCTTGAGCGAGGATCTGCTCAAGCGCCTCGATGCAGGCGGCGATCCGCCCGTGCTCGTCACCATCGGTTATGTCGGTCAGCCACGCTTCGACGTGAAGGCGCGCGCCTATGACTATACGCCGCCCGATCCAAGCAAGCCTGACGTCACCGACGATCAGAACAGGCCGGGCGGCGGCGCGGCGGACTTCCTCCACCTGCTCCGCAAAAGCATCAGGCCGCAGGTGGCGCGTCTGGTGCGGGTAGACCGTCACCGCCAGACGCTCTGGGGCCATTCCTATGGCGGGCTGTTCGTGGTCTATGCCGCGACCTTGCGCCATTCCGGCTTCCAGTCGTTCGCGGCGGCGGACCCGGCGCTATGGTGGAACTACGGCTCTGGCCTGCGCACGGCGCAAGCCTTCGCCGCGCATCGCCAAGGGCCGCCCCGGCACATCTCGATCATGGTCGGCACCAACGAGATGGGGCCGCGCCCCGGTAGGCCGCCGCGCGTCAATCCGATGCGAACCTCGGTCCCGCCCAATGCGGCCCGCGATCTGGCCGAGCGCCTCCGCGCCTCGGGCCAGGATGTCGGCTTCGCGCAATGTGCCGGCGCGGGGCATGGCGACATGTTCCGCATTTCGCTTGTACGAACGCTGCGGAATGTCGCTGCACATGAGGGCGCGCTCTCCTGCGACGTGGATTGAGCTGCCACGTGATGATGCTCCTGCCGGTTCCGGTTTGACAGACAGGTTTGCGGAAACGGCAGGAGCGGACGAACAATGTCAGCAATGATTTGTCGCATAAATATTATCGCGAATACCTCTCAGTATCGATAATGCGACGGTGTTATGCATTTACCGCCCAATCTGCTGCTTGTGCTGGCCGTTGTGCTGCAGACCCGCAATGTCGGGACGGCGGCGCTGAAGCTGGGTATGAGCCAGCCCAGCGTCAGCCGGGCATTGTCCCGGTTGCGCGAGGCTCTGGGCGATCCGCTGCTGGTTCGTTCGGGCACCAGCATGGCGCGCACCCGGCGGGGTGATGAACTGGTCGAACGACTGTCCGAATGGATGGTCAGCACATCGACGCTGCTTGCCGAACCGGCGTTCGACCCCGCGCGGGCACAGCGCCGTTTCCGTATCGCTTCGACAGACTTCGGGGTGATGGCGGTCCTGATCCCCGCCATGGCCCGGCTGCGGGATGAGGCGCCGGGCATCGCCATCGATGTCGTCCCGCTCAGTCACGCCGCGCATCGGGGGCTGGCCAACGGTGAGATCGATCTGGCGATTTCGGGCCTGGATCACGACCCTGCCCAATTGCATGCCCTGCCGTTGTTCGAGGACCGTTTCGTCTGCGTGACGCGAAAGGACCATCCGTTGGCAGGTCCGCAGGCGGGTGCGGTGTTGCTGGAGGAACTGTTCGCGTATCCCCATCTCGCGCTGACCGTCAGCGAAGCTGCGTTCGATCGGGTGGAGCGGCGATTTGCGGGCATGGCTGAACTGCGCCGCGTTGCGGCGAGTATTCCCTATTTCGGCCAGGCGGCGGGGCTTCTCCGGGCCGCGGACCTGGTGATGGTCGTTCCTTCGCGTCTGTTGATGGAAAGCGTGATGGCCGATGACCTTGTGACAAGACCGGCGCCCGACGCGATGGGAGAGCTTGCGTACCGGGTGCTGTGGCACGAGCGCAGTCTGCGCGATTCAGGTTCGCGCTGGCTACGCGAGCTTCTGGCCGCGCAATGTGCCGCCCCGCCGATCCCGATCGCTGCGTGACCGCTGCCGTTTTCCGGCCCAGCCATGCTGACTTGCAGTGCCATGAATTGGAACATATGAAGAACATATGTCTCGTGACGACCTGCTTGACCGACTCGCAATCCTGGCGGACGCCGCCAAGTACGATGCCTCCTGCGCTTCTTCGGGCACCGCTCGCCGCGACAGTCGCGATGGCAAAGGGCTGGGTTCCACGGAAGGAATGGGTATCTGCCATGCCTATGCGCCCGATGGCCGCTGCATTTCGCTGCTGAAGGTTCTGCTGACCAACCACTGCGTGTTCGATTGTCATTACTGCATTAACCGCAAGAGTTCGAACGTCAGGCGCGCGCGTTTCACGCCGGCAGAAGTGGTGGATCTGACGCTGCGCTTCTATCGTCGCAACTACATCGAGGGCCTGTTTCTGTCCTCGGGCATCGTCAAATCGTCCAATCACACGATGGAACAGATTGTCGAGGTCGCCCGGACCCTGCGCACCGTGCATGATTTTCGCGGATACATTCATCTCAAGACCATACCGGAGGCCGATCCGGACTTGATCGCCGAAGCCGGACGCTGGGCCGACCGGGTTTCGATCAATGTCGAACTGCCGACGGAAGCCGGGCTTGCGCGTCTGGCGCCTGACAAGAAGGCACCGCAGATCGAAGGCGCGATGAAGGGGGTCTCGCAGGCCATCGTCGAGGCGAAGGACAGCCTGCGCCGGTTCCGCCATGCGCCTGCCTTCGCGCCGGCGGGGCAGTCCACACAGATGATCGTCGGGGCCGACGGCGCCAGCGATGTGCAGATCGTGTCGCGCGCTTCCTCGCTCTATGACCGCTTCGGTCTGCGCCGCGTCTATTATTCGGCGTTCAGCCCGATCCCCGATGCCAGCGCGGTACTGCCGCTCCAGCGTCCGCCCCTGTTGCGCGAGCACCGGCTGTACCAGTCCGACTGGTTGATCCGCTTCTACGGCTTTACGCCGGAGGAGGTGGGCAGCGCCGCCGATCCCGGCGGGATGCTGCCTCTCGATATCGACCCCAAGCTGGCGTGGGCACTGCGGTTTCGCGAACGCTTTCCGGTCGATCTCAACCGTGCCCCGCGCGAGGATATGCTGCGGGTGCCGGGGCTGGGGACCAAGGCAGTGGATGCGCTGATCGTCCTGCGACGCCAGCGCCAGATACGGCTGGAGGATGTAAGGCGGCTGGCGGGCGGCTGGCGCAAGCTGCGCCCTTTCGTCGTCACGCTGGACTGGCGACCGGTAACGTTGACGGATCGCGACGACTTGCGCGCGCGCCTCGCGCCGCCCCGGCAGATGGAACTGTTCGGGTGATCGCGATCGAACTGGCGGCACCGGACGATTTCGAGACCTGGCGAGTCACCGCCCGACGACTGGCCGAAGCGCGTATCGCGCCGGATCGGATCGCCTGGCGTCTGTCCGGGACGAACGGGGATCTGTTCGCGCAGATGCAGGAAGGTCTGCATGAGGTCCGCGCTCTACGATCGGTGCGGGCAAGCCGTCTGTTTATCGAGATGGCGCAGAGCGCAATCCTCCATGTCGACCCTGCACGCTTCGATCTGCTCTATCGCCTGCTCTGGCGTTTGCAGGATGAGCCACGATTGATCGACGATGCCGCCGATCCACAGGTCGCAAGAGCGCTCGGACTGGCACGGCAGGTGCGCCGGGAAATCCACAAGATGCGCGCATTCGTGCGGTTCAGGACGCTTCGCGAAGAGGATGGCGAAGACCGTTATGTCGCCTGGTTCGAGCCGGAGCACTATGTGGAGCGGGCAAACCTTGCCTTTTTCGCGGGGCGCTTTGCCAGCCAGCGCTGGTCGATCCTGACCCCCCGCCTGTCGCTGCACTGGAATGGCCATGCGCTCCATGAAGGGCCCGGCGCGACCCGGAACGATGCCCCATCAGAAGACGCTACCGAGGATCTGTGGCTCGGCTACTACCGCTCTATCTTCAATCCGGCGCGGCTCAAGATCGGCACCATGCTGCGGGAGATGCCGCGCCGATATTGGAAAAATATGCCCGAAGCGCGCGAGATCGGGCAGATGATTGCTGGGGCGCAGGCTCGCGAGGCAGCGATGATCGATGCCGGGAGCAGCCGGTTCGACACTCTGCGCCTGCCCGACAGTCTGGATGCCGTGGCAACGGGCATTGCGGCCTGTCGGCGCTGTGCCATCGGCTGCAACGGAACGCGCGCGGTAATGGGCGAAGGGCCACCGGAGGCATCGCTGATGATTGTGGGCGAACAGCCCGGCGATACCGAAGAGGCGTCTGGTCGGGCTTTCGTGGGGCCAGCCGGGCAGGTGCTGGACCAGATGCTTGCAGCGGCCGGGATCGCTCGCTCGCAGGCCTATGTAACCAATGCGGTCAAGCACTTCAAGTTCACGCCGCAGCCCCACGGCAAGCGCCGGTTGCACCAGAACCCGACAGCGGGCGAGATCGATACATGCCGCTGGTGGCTCGATGCGGAGCGCACGCTGGTGCGCCCACGCGTGATTCTGCCGCTCGGAGCGTCCGCCGGACGCGCGCTTACGGGGCGAACGCCCAGCGTTGCACGGGAGCGAGGCGGGGCTTCAACCCTGCCTGACGGCAGCGTGCTGTGGCAGACGATCCATCCCAGCTATCTGTTGCGTCTCGATGGTGAGGCAGGCCGACGCGAGGAGACGAAATTCGCCGACGATCTGACGGGACTTGCAGGCCTTCTGGAACAGATTGCCTGATGCGCTGGTGCCTTTTGTCAGGCTGCTGAGGTATCGTCTTTGGCTGCCGTAAAGCGCTTGCGCAGAAAGTAACGGCGCTGGCCGACGGGATGATCCTCCAGCGTGCCGAACACGTCGAAACCCAGTTTTTCGTAAAAAGCGCGCGCCTGAAATTCATACGTATCGAGCCAGAGCCCGATGCAGCCGTGTTCGCGGGCAATCCGCTCGGCCTCGACAATCAGTTTCGAGCCATAACCGCCGCCACGCAGGGCTTCGGGCACGGCCAGCAGTTCGACGAAGAGCCAGTCGTAGGAGCACTTGCCCCACAATCCGCCGACATGGTTGCCATGTTCGTCGGTCAATAAAATGGCAACCGGGCGAAGCCGTGGATCGCCGCCGTGTGCCAGATTGTAGGACCGCAACGGCGCGAGCACAGCGTCGCGCTCGGCATCACCGGGGGTCTCGGGAATTGTCAGGCTGATCGTCATCGGAGCAGGACTTAGCGGGTGAAAGGGCAGGGGTTCAATCGCTTCGATCAGGAGGCTTGCAAGAGCTCTGAATGCAAAGATTGCAACTGCACCTTAAAGACGGATGTGGGGGCGGGCAAATTGCTCTAAAGGGCTACGATTCGTAATTTTCGATAAGGGTATGGTTCAGTGACGGCAATCAGCGCAGGTTCGGCAGGAGCGGAACCGGCGAACCGGGGCGGCGGCGAATATCGCCGCAACGCAAAGATTCTCACCGCCAGTCTGGTGGGCACGGCGGTCGAGTTCTACGACTTCTATGTCTACGCGACGGCGGCAGCGCTCGTGTTCGGGCCGCTGTTCTTTCCGGTGGATTCGCCGTCTGCCCAGCAGCTTGCAGCTTATGCCAGCTTTGGCGTCGCATTCCTTGCGCGCCCGCTTGGCGCCACGCTGTTCGGGCATTTCGGCGACCGCGTAGGACGCAAGTCCACGCTGGTTGCCTCGCTGCTGCTGATGGGCGGCGCGACCGTGCTGATCGGCGTGCTGCCGACATATGCCTCCGCTGGATGGCTGGCCCCGTTCCTGCTGTGCCTGATGCGCTTCTCGCAAGGCCTGGGGCTCGGCGGTGAGTGGGGCGGCGCGGCGCTGCTGGCGGTCGAAAGCGCGCCGCCGGGCTGGCGGGCGCGCTTCGGGATGTTCCCGCAGCTTGGCGCACCGGTGGGTTTCCTCGCCGCCAATGGCCTGTTCCTCGTGCTGGGCAGCTTGCTGGGCAAGGACCAGTTCGTGGCCTGGGGCTGGCGCATTCCCTTCCTGCTCAGTTCGGTGCTGGTGGGGCTTGGCCTGTGGATCCGCTTCCGTCTGGTCGATACGCCGGGCCTTGCCCGGATCGAAGCCGAAGAACATTCGCGCGGCATCCCGATCTTCGAGCTGTTCCGCACGCACCTGCGTGAGACGCTGGCCGGCACCTGCGCCGTGATCGTGTGCTTTGCGATCTACTACCTCACCACGGCTTTCGCGCTGGGCTATGGCACCAAGACGCTGGGGATCGGCCAGCAGGCCTTCCTGGGCGTGCAGCTTTTTGCGATCCTGTTCATGGCGGTGGGTATCGTGCTGGCAGGCTATGCGGCGGACCGCTGGAGTTCGCGCGCGGTGCTGATCGGCGGCAGCGCCGGATCGGTGATCGTCGGCCTGCTGATGGGCCCGATGTTCGCGACCAGTTCGCTGACCGTGATCGCGGTGTTCCTGTCGCTGGGGCTTTTCGTGATGGGTTTCGTCTACGGACCGCTGGCCTCGTTGCTGCCGCAACTGTTCGGCGCACGGGTGCGCTACACCGGCTCGTCGATCGCGTTCAATGTCGGTGGCATCCTCGGCGGCGGCTTCGCGCCGGCGATCGCGCAAAGCCTCGTGTCGCGAGGCGGCGTGCTCTATGTCGGCATGTACATCTGCCTTGCCGCCGTGCTCAGCCTGATCGGCCTGATCAGCGTCTCGCGTCACACCGAGGCGCGCTTCAGCGCAGCTGCTTAGGGCGGTTTTCGGAGCAACAGGTGATTTCACCTGATGGAATAGCTCCAGAGCGTCCACGAAACTGGCGGTCTTGGGTGAGGGCGCGCTCTCACCCACCAAGGCCAGACTCCAGCAGGCCCGCCGAAGCTCAGGGAAGCTCAGTCCTGATCACGATCATCCCGGTAGGGATGTACGACATCGTGGGCGGGCCGTGACAGAGCCAGAAACGTCACGCGGGCGCGGCCGGTGCCGATGGTGCCTGCTTTCGCACCGGGCCGCGTCACCTGAAGATAGGCGCCCGCCTTGAAGTAGAGCGCCTTGCCCGGCCAGAACGGCCCGATCGGATCGCTGCCGGCATATTCGATGCCCTTGTACCGCACCCGTACCTGCAGCCGCTCGGCATTTGCATCGATGGTATAGGTGAAGGGCTTGCCGAGCGGAATATCCGGCTCCGAACCATCCTTTGCCGTCAGCTTGAACACCGTTTCCTCGCGATCCTCACCCGCCTTGTCATCGACGAAGAACAGCGATCCGTCCTGCGAGTAATACAGGCGGCAAAGCTCGTCCTTCGGGCCGTGGATCTGGCCGATCACCACGCGGGCGGGGCGGGCGTCCTTCGGCTTGTCCGTCTCGTTCTTGTCGCTGTCATCGTCATTGGCATCGTCCCCGGAAGTATCGGAGGCGTCGAGCGATGTGTCGGGCAGTTCATCCACCTGCACGCGCGCAGAGAAGCGGCCCGCATCTGCCACGGTCCATGCGTATTCGTGCCCGGCCCCGTCCATCTCGCGCAGTTCGGAGCGGGGGTATTTGGTGCCCCTGGTCATCGCGCCCTCGACGGGAACGGTGAACGCGATGGAATTGCGCGCCGCCTCGAACCATGGCGGCACGGAAAGCCCGGTCAGGCGGTAGAGTTCTACCGCATCATGTTCGCCGCTGACCTCGCCCGCTTCGTTGACGGGCAGGGTGATCTTCCACATCGAGAGGTCGATCTTCGAGGGCGGCCCATGCCGCACGCCGGGCAACCGCTCCTCGATGGGCGGCTTATCCTCCTGCGATGCCGCTTCTCCGGCAGTGCTTTCCATCCGGTCCTGCGCGCAGGCGACCGTCGCGATCAGGCCGAACAGCGCAGCGAAAAGCGAGGATCGAAGCGGAAGACGACCGCGCAGCATTCGAGAGAGCCCCCTTCAGACGCCAGCAACGACGCCAGTGATGGCCCGAATGACCATTCGTTGCGATGCAGCATAGGGGCGGTTCCAGAGGCAGGGTATCGCCGATGCCCCCGGAACGGAGCTTGCGAGGCAAGAATGGCACCGCGACGGATCAAAAAACCGTCGCGGTGCCGGTAAGAGCGGGTAATAGGTTACGGCAGTGCGATGCGCGTCACGAAGCGCACGTTGCGACCGGGGGCCTCGACCTCGTCCTTGTTGAGCGCGGCGGCATCGCGCTGCACGTCGTCGGTCAGGTTCTGGCCCACGATCGCGAACTCGACGTTCGGGTGCTGGGTGAACGGACGCCAGGCGACCTGCATGCCAAGGTCGTAGTAGCTGCCGGTGGCCGTATCATAATCGCCGAAGTCGTCCTGACGGCCGACGTACTTCAGCATCATGCCCATATCGAACTTCTTGCTCTTGAAGTCGACGCCGCCGCCCACGCGGAACGGGGGGATGCGGGGTACGTTGCTGCCGTCGTCCAGCGTGGCGCGCACATAGTCGCCCATGGCCTTGAGCGTGAAGGTGCCCTGATCGGTGGACACCAGATCGTAGCTCGCCTGCCCCTCGACACCGCGGAAGTGCGCATCCTGCTGGCGGTAGAACAGCTCCTTGAGATCGCCGTCGCCACCAACCGAGCACACGCCGTCATCGTCGCACATGCGGCCCGTCAGGTCGCCGTAGATGAAGTTGTGGAACCAGGTGGAGTAGACGCTGCCCTCGAAGTGGAAGGCGCCCGAATTGATGCGCAGGCTGGCTTCGAGCGAATTCGCGCGCTCGATCTTGAGCGTGGGATCGCCGGTCTCGTACGTGTTCGGGCCGTCATGGCCGCCGCGTGCGAACAGCTCGGTCTGCGCGGGAGCACGCCCGGTGCTGGAGAACGTCAGGCCCAGCTTCACAGCGTTGCTGGCGGTCCACAGCGCGCCGATGGCGCCGCTGACAGGCGTGAAGCTCGTGTTGGTGGGAACGTTGCTGGCAGGCGTGCCGTCCACCGTCACATGCTCGATGCGGCCACTGCCCTGCAGCTTGAGGCTGTCGGTCAGCGGCATCTCGGTGAAGATGTAGCCCGCCTCGCTCTCGGTGGTGGTGGGATAGAGATACGAGGCATCGTCGCCCACGGCGGAGAAGTCGCGATGGGTGTACTCGCCGCCGATCGCGGTGTTCGAAAGCGGGCCGATGGCGCCCAGCTTCAGTTCCGCGTGGCCGTCGAACTCCTTGTTGTGGAAGGTCGTGTCGACGGTGCCGTCGGGCTCGACTTCCTTGTGCTGGTAGTTCGCATAGGAGCCGTCGAACGTCAGCGTCTGGAGCAGGCCCGAGCCGAGATCGATGCTGTCGCGGCTGATGTACTTGGTCTGCTTCATCACGATATGCGTGGTGTCGCTGGGGATGCCGTAGTCGGCATTGTACTGCACGACCGCGGCGCCGATGTGGCTGTCACCGAAGAAGTAGGAGCCGCCCAGCGAGCCGCCGTGCGCGTGATCCCACGAGTTGTCCTGCGTGCCGTCCGGCGTGTCGTAATCGCCCGCGTGGCGATAGAAGGCATCGGCGTGGAGCGCGAAGTCGCCCACCTTGGCATCGACCAGCCCTGAGGTCTCTGCGGTATCGGCATTGGTGCCGTAACTGCCGTTGAGTTCGCCCGAGATCGTCTCGGCAGGCAGCTTCATCGGCACGCGGTTGTTGAGCACGTTGACGACGCCGCCGATGGCCTGGCTGCCATAGCGCAGGGTGCCCGCGCCGCGCACGACCTCGATATCCTGCGCTGCCAGCGGGTCGATCGGCACGCCGTGGTCGGGGCCGATGTCGGACACGTCGGAACTGCTCGAACCGTCCTCAAGGATGCGTACGCGGGTCGAATCCATGCCGCGGATGATCGGGCGGCTGGCGCCGGTGGCAAAGCCGGTGGCCGAGATGCCCGGCACGTTGGCGAGCGAATCCGCGATGCTGGCGCCGCCCGCCATCAGCACGGTGTCGCGGTCGATCTTGGTCGCGATCGCGGGGGTATCGTTGATGTCGGCATTGAACGGCGAGGCGGTGACGACGATGGTGTTGGTCGTGGCGGCAGACTTTGCGGTGCTGCCCGCAGTGGGGGCGGTGCTGCCCGCAGCAGTCGTTGCAGTCGTCTGCTGGGCCAGCGCCAGCGCAGGGGTAAGGGCGGCGGCGAGCGCCACGCCGGAGAGAAGAACGGTACGCATCATGTAACTCCGTGAACCTTGGGCGCTGCGTATTTCGGTGTGTCTCGCAACGCCGGTTCGGCCCCGAAACCGTGGGGCCGGTATCAGTCAAAAAGGTCAGGTCCGGGAGGAGGCAGGCGGCCCCCGGATGCGCGAGCGCGCAGGGGCGGTCTGGGCGTGACCGACAGGGCGCAACACCGGGGAGGGTGCGACGTGATCCGGCTGGAGAGGTGCGAACTCGAAGGGCTCGGGCGCGAGGTAATGGCCCGAAAGGGCCTCCTCGCGGCAAAGCGGGCATTGCGCGGGATCGTCGCCGTCGCCCGGATGGCGGTGCGTGAGGATAGGCGCGGCGTGGGAGACTTTGTGTCCCTCCAGCGCCGGGCCCAAAACAGGTGCCGGTAGTTGCGGCGGCGGCAGATGGGCGATGGCATGGGCCTGCACCATCAGGCTCTGCGCCACGATCAGCAGCACCAGCAGCCATACCAGACGCACAGACGCTACAGCGCGTTCACCCAAAGGGGATGCGCTGCCGTTCCGGCAGAAGGCATGGTGAATCGGGTGAGGCTCATCGTTGCTGGATTGTTACGTTATCACATAGCATTGCGTCAATCGTTTTGAGGCGCTAGAGGGGTATTGCGACAACGATACGTTGTATCATTACAGCTCTAAAGGAGGAATAGTCGGGTGCGACAGATGAGGGTTTCGGTCAGGGCGGCGGCGCTGGCCGGATGCACGCTGGCGGCATGGTTGCCCACGGTGGGCCATGCCGAGGATGCGGCTGCCGCATCTTCGGCAGTTCAGGCAGAGGATCAGGACAGCTACCATCGGCGTCCGGGTGACGACATCATCGTGACGGGGGTGCTGCCGATGCGGCGTCAGGATACGCTTTCGGGCGTCGCGGTGCTTCAGGGCGAGGCGCTGACCCGCGCGGTGCGTCCGTCTATCGGCGAGACGCTGGCGCACGAGGCAGGCGTTTCCGCCACCTCGTTCGGCCCAGCGCCTCGCGTCCGGTGTTGCGCGGCCTTCAGGGCGAGCGCGTGCGCGTGCTGAGCGACGGGATCGGCTCGATCGACGTGTCGAACACCTCGGTCGACCATGCGACGGTGGTGAACCCGCTGCTGGCCGAGCGGATCGAAGTGCTGCGCGGGCCGCAGTCGCTGCTCTATGGTTCGTCCGCGATCGGCGGCGTGGTCAATGTGATCGACCGCCGTATCCCGCGCGACGTGCCGGACGAGCCCTACCACGTCTCGGCGCTGGCGGGCTACGGCTCGGCGGCGAAGGAGCGTTCGGTCGCAGGCTCGGTCGATGTGCCGCTGGACAGGCACTGGGTGCTCCATGCCGACGGCAGCTATCTCAAGAGCGACGACATGCGCATTGGCGGCCATGCGCTGACCCCGGCATTGCGCGCGCAGGCGCTGGCCTCCGCCCAGCTTCCCGCAGAAGACGCGGAAGAGGGTGAGGAGCCGATCGATTTCGCCGCCAATGCGGCAGTGAAGGGCAAGCTGCCCAACTCGCAGGCCAAGACCTGGACCGCAGGCGCAGGCCTTGCCTATATCGGTGACAGCGGCTCGTTCGGGGTGTCCTATGGCCACTACGACAGCCTCTATGGCGTGCCGATCCGCTTTGCGACCGAGCCGGGCGCCGAACAGGAAGCGCCGCGCCTCAGCCTCGTGCAGGATCGCGTCGATGCCCGCGCCGAGATCAATGCGGGCGGCAGCGTGATCGACAAGGTGACGCTGCGTCTGGGCTATGCCGATTACCACCACTTCGAGCTGGAAGAGAGCGGGGAAGTCGGCACCGCGTTCTACAGCAAGGGCATGGAAGGGCGCCTCGAACTCGCCCAGACCAGGCATGGCGTCTGGCGCGGTGTTACGGGCGTCCAGATGTTCACCCGCGATTTCAACGTGGTGGGCGAGGAAGCCTTCCTGCCCAAGAACGCGACCGAACAGTACGGCCTGTTCACCCTGCAGGAGCTGGACTACGGCGCGCTGAAGATCGAGGCCGGTGCCCGGATCGAGCACACGTTCCTCTCGGCAAGCCCCAGTGCGGAGCAGTCGGACCAGTTCTTCTCCGGCTCGCGCAGCTTCGATGCCTTCTCGGGCTCGCTCGGCGCGTCCTATGGTCTTTCGGACAACTGGCGCGTCGGCCTCAACGTCTCGCGCACCGAGCGTGCCCCGGCGGCGGAAGAGCTGTTCGCCAATGGCCCGCATGCCGGGACCGAAGCCTATGAGGTCGGCGATCCCGACTTCAAGCTGGAGCGCGCGGTCAGCGTCGAGGCGACGCTGCGCGGGCAGGGCGAGGGCTATACTTTCGAAGCCTCGGCCTACCACACCTGGTTCTCGAACTTCATCTACGAGGATCTGACCGGCGCAATCGAGGACGGTCTGCCCGTCTATGCCTTCCATCAGGCCGATGCGCGCTACTATGGCTTCGAGGCGCAGGGCTCGCTGACGCTGGCGAGCATCGGGCAGGCGAAGATCGTCGGCGATGCGCTGGGTGACTGGGTTCATGCCGAAGTGGTCGGCGTCGGCCCTGCGCCGCGCATCCCGCCCTTGCGCGTGCTGGGCGGCCTCACCGTGCAGACCCCGATGGTCGACGTGCGCGGCGAGGTGGAACATGCCTGGAAGCAGGACCGCACCTCCGAGTTCGAGACGACGACGCCCGGCTACACGATGGTCAATGCCTCGGCGACGATCCGTCCGTGGGGCAAGGAGCGCCCGCTCAGCTTCGTGGTCTCGGCGAACAACATCTTCGATGTCGTCGCCCGCCGCGCCGCCTCGTTCCTCAAGGACTACGCCCCGCTTTCGGGCCGCGACATCCGCGTGACCGCAAAGCTGGACTTCTGATCAGCGAAAACCCCGGCCGGATGCTAATCCGGCCGGGGTTTTCTCTATGCTTACGCCATCCCGTCCACGGCCTGACGGCCAAGACCGGGATCGTCGGTGAAGAACGAATCAATGCCGGTCGCGATCAGGCGGCGCATGAACGCGACGGTCGCCTTGTCCTGCCGCGCGGCATCGCCGCCGGGGCCCTGAAAGTCGGTGGGCAGGAACTTGTTCTCCGGGCGCACCGTCCAGGTCGAGACGAGCAGACCCGCCGCATGGGCATCGCGCACCAGCGAGGTCGGCTTGCCGAGCGGCCCCATCTTGCCGGTGATATCGCCGAACGGGATGATCCCCTGCAGGACCGGGGCAACCCAGTCGGCATAAGTCTTCATCTCGGCAAGCCCCGCAGGCGTCTGCATCTGGTTGAACGTCAGCGTGCCACCTGTGGCCACCACGTCTGCCGGACGCATGTCCAGCGGCACCGTCAGCTGGAGCAGTTGCAGCTTGCTGTAGGCGCCGATGCGCGGGCGCAGCCACTTGAGGTTGCCCACCTCGAAGCTCTGCACGATCACTGGCGCGGTCGAGAGGTAGTGGCTCGCCGCCACCCGGTCGAGAAAGCGCTGTTCCTGCGGCAGACCGATCTTCGCGAAGTAGGTCGAGTGCTTGATCTCGGGGATGAGGCCGATCGTGCGGCCGCGCGCCGCGCTTTCGGCGGCCACGAAATCGGCGATCTCTTCCAGCGTCAGCAGCTGGAACTGGCCCGAGTAGCTGTTGCTTTCCGGGCGGAAGTTCCCGAGCCGCTCGATCGCCCGCAGCGTCTTGATCTCGGCGAGGGTGAAGTCCTCGGTAAACCAGCCGGTGATCTTCTGTCCGTCGACGACCTTGGTGGTGCGGCGGTCGGCGAACTCGGGATGATCAGCGACGTTGGTGGTCTCGGCGATGTTGTTCTCATGCCGGGCGATCAGCGCGCCGTCCCTGGTCGAGACAAGATCGGGCTCGACGAAGTCCGCGCCCTGCTGGATCGCCTTGGCATAGGAGCCCAGCGTATGCTCGGGCCGCAGCGCCGAGCAGCCGCGATGGCCGATGACGAGCGGTTTCTTCTTTGCCGCCGCCGCCTTGCTCGCCGCGAGTACGGGGCCCGCAGCGCCAAGCGCCGCCCGGTGAGGGCGACGCCGGCTCCGGCGCGGATCAGGCCGCGCCGGGAGAGGTTGGTTTCAGTCGTCTCGCTCGTCATGCTTACAGCCCCACCGAAAGCGTCAGGAACCACTGGCGCGGTGCGATCGGATAGACCGCGTAGACAGAGCTAGGCTGGCTGATCGAGATCGTCGAGGCGCCCTTGACGTCGAAGATGTTGGTGACGTTCAGCGCCAGCGAGGCCTTCTGCAAGTGCACGAGGCTGGCGGGCAGGTCCACCGCGACGCGCCCGTTCGACATGAAGTACGAACCCACCGAACCGTCGTCGGTATAGGTGGCATAGCGCTTGCCGATGTACATGCCGGTGTATTGCGCCTGGAACGGCCCGATATTGGCCGAGACCACCGTCTTGCTCATCCACTTGGGGCTGCCCGGAACCTGCTTGCCCGCCGTGGCATAAGTGGTGGTGCCGTTCGAGTAATCGTCATCGTACTTGGAGTTGTTGTACGACAGGCCCTCGTAGACCGAGAAGATGCCACCGATACCCAGCGTGACCGCGGCGTCCGCGCCGTTGGTGGTCACGCTGCCGACGTTGAACAGCGAGGTGGTGCCGCCGGTGATCGAGCTGCCGCCAAGGCCGCCGACCGTGGTGCTGACTGCCAGCAGACGGTTCGAGAAGTCGACGTGGTAGTAGTTCACCTGGGCATCGAGCGAGGAGATGAACGAGCCGGGGAACACGTGGTGGCTGCGCAGACCCACTTCATAAGTCCACGAGGTTTCCGGCTTGCCGCTCTCCTTGAAGTAGTCGAACGCCGCCTGGCTGCCGGTGCTCCACGGCGCGGTGCCGAAGTTGCGCAGGTTCTTCTGGACGTTGAAGTAAAGCTGCTCGTGACCGTTGAAGTCGTACTTCGCGCCGATCGCGGGCAGGAACCAGTTGCTGGTGGTGATGCTGCCCGAAGGCAGCGCGCCGACCATGCCGGAATAGGACCCGGCGACCGGCTGCGTGGGATACCAGCCCTTGGCGTAGACGAGGCTGGACTTCACGCCGCCCTGCACGGTCAGCTTGCTGTTGACGTCCCATTCGTCCTGCAGGTGCAGCTGCAGCGCATCGGTGCGGTACTGGAAGCTGTACTGCGTGAACAGCGGGTTGTGCTGCCAGTGATAGGGATCGGTCGGGTTGTTGACGTCCAGCGCGTACCAGTTGCGCCAGTTGGCGCCGCTGTTGTGCTCGTACCACGCGCCGAACTCGATGTGGTGGTTGGCCACGTTCGCCTTCAGCGTCGAGACGATACCTTCCCGGTCGATGCGATACTGGGTCACGCGGGTGATATAGCCGCTGCCGCCGGTATCGGCGACCAGTTCGCTGATCGAGTCATTCGGGAAATAGGCCTGCGCCACCGAAAGCGACTGGCCGAGCGGCCCGGCAACCACGCCCTGACCGTCGTTGTGGTGATAGTACGCCTGGTTCGACCAGCTGATGTTGTCGGTGACGTTGGCGTCGTACTTGATGTAGCCGAGATAGTCGGTGCGCAGCGCTGCCGAGAAGTAGTTGCGATAGTTGCTGCCTTCGGCTGCCGGGGTGTTGCCGTTGGCATCGACGTAGGAGAGCGCTTCCGACCAGTTCGGATAGGTGAACGGGCGGGTGTAGGGCTGGTAGGCCTGTGCAGCGGTCGTCGGGTTGACGTAGATCGTCGTGGCGTCCTCGTTCGGCTCCTGCTTGTCCGAATAGTCGAAGAACGCGGTCAGCTTGCCGGCGTCGTTCTCGTGAACGTACTTGGCGTTGAGCTGGTAGCCGCCCTGAACGCCGTTGTAGTCCCACGCACGGGCGCGCTGGCGGGCGAGCGAGACATAGGCGCTCGAACCGCCGTCAGACCCGAACGAGCCGAAGTCATAACGGCCATAGCTGCGCGAGGTGCCGTAGCTGCCCACGGTCTGCGCCAGCTGAAGGCCCCGGCGCTTGAGCGGGTCGGACGAGGACAGTTCGATCGCGCCGCCCAGGTTGTTGAGCGAGGGAATGCCAAGGTCGCCCGCACCGGTGGCGACCACGACATTGCCGATGTTTTCCGAGATCACCGCGCGCTGCGGCGAAATGCCGGTGATGTTGCCGTAGGCAAGGTCTCCCAGCGGCAGGCCGTCCAAGGTATATCCAAGCTGGCTGATCGCGAAGCCGTGGATGTAGAGCGACATGTCCTGCTCGTTGTTGCCCCACGGATCGGCCGTCTGGTACATCACGCCGGGCAGCGTCTGGATCGCGCCGAAGGCCGAGACGCCGGGCAGGATCTTCTGGATTTCCACACCCGAAAGCTCGGTGGCCGAACGCGTGGTCTTGGCAGAGGTCACGACGATGGCATTCGCTTCACCTGCGTCATCGGCGCCAGCATCGGTGGCAGGAGCAGCCGCGGTGGCGGCAGCGGCGTTATCGTCCGCAGCAAGAGCGGGCGAAGCGGCGGCGAGCGTGGCAGTCGCCAATGCGCCCAGCGACAGCGTGGAAAGGAAACGGCGCGAACCCATCATGATCGAGAATCCCTGAGAGTGCTTTGCAAACGATGCGAGTGATCGTTGGCAGCGCCCGCTAAGGCCGATTCATGACGCTCTGTGGTCAGTTTATTGACCGAATTGCGTTACTGTGCATGTAACCATCCTAAGGCGGCAGGAAATCCGGCGGTCAGCCGATCCGTGTTGCCAGAATGCAACCGCGCGCACGTATTTTCGGGAACAGCAGCCGGATCAGTGCGCGAAGCGGATTACGCAGGCCATGACGGCAATGCCCGTCACGCTCGCGCTCAGGCCCTGCCAGCGCGTGAACCGCCCGGTCAGGCCGCGCGGGACAAGCTCGCACAGGCCAAGGTAGAGGAAGCCGCCTGCGAACAGCGCCAGCGCCAGCGCGAACTCGCTGTGGTCGACCCGCAGCATCTGCGCGATCCCGACGCCCAGCAGCGGTGCCAGCGCATCGGCTCCCAGAACGAGCAGCGCGGTGCGACGACGCGTGCGTTCGGATACCAGCGCCACGATGTTGGCGCCGTCGGCCATGTCGTGCGCCAGCACAGCGGCAGCCACCAGCCAGCCGGTTGCATGGTCGAGATGAAAGGCCAGCCCGATGCCGAGCCCGTCCATCAGGCTGTGGATCAGCAGCGTCGCGGTTCCCAGTTGCCGGGTCGCAGGCAAACGATGGGCCAGTGCGTAAAGCGCAAAACCGACTGCACCGATGGCCAGCACGATCGCCGGTGCGAAACTGGCATGGCCCATGGCTTCGGGCAGAAGATCGAACAGCGCCAGGCCAACGACGAAGCCGCCGGTCAGTGCGGCAACGATCTGGCGCTGCGCTTGCAGACGCATGGCGAGCAGGCCGCCTGCAAGAGTCGCGAGACCGGCTCCAAGCGCGAGGAGATAGGGCAGGGGAACGGTCATGCGAAAAGGGTCTGGCGGTCCGGAAGCGGCAAGGTGGTCGTGATATAATGTATCATTTCTTTGCGACAAGCCGAAAGGCGGACCTTTTTTGTCGCAAAGGGTCGCGTTAGCCCTGCTTAGCCCCCTCTAGCCTGTCCTTAGCCCCCCTTTACCCCTTTCTAGCCTGTTTCAGCCCCGAACGCGCGGAACGGGGTTCGCAGTGCGACGTTTCCGTTAAAAATCCGCAGAAAACGGAGGGTTCTCATGCCACGCGGTGACAAGTCGAGCTATACCGACAAGCAGAAGCGCAAGGCGGCGCATATCGCGGACAGCTACGAAGCGCGCGGCGTTGCGCACGAAGAGGCAGAGGCGCGCGCCTGGGCGACGGTGAACAAGGATTCAGGCGGCGGCAACAAGTCCGGCTCAGGGCGCGGCCATCCCGAAAGTCATGCCTCCGCCCGGCGGGGCGCTCAGCGCGGCGCCGCTGCCCGGAGCCGTGCAAGTCGTTCGGAAGCCGCGAAAAAAGGCTGGGAAACGCGGCGAAGGCACGCAAACTGATAGGCGGTTAAAGGGTGGTCATAAGGCGAGCCAGCACAGCCTCGATCTCGCTCTGGGGAAGGGCATTTTCGGGGTCGCGCAACAGCATGGCGCGCATCACTCCGGCAAAGGCATGGGCACGGACGAAAGCCTCGGCCTCGCTGATCTGCGGAACCGGCAGATCGGGGTGCGCCAGCATCGCGATCACCTGCTCGACCAGCGGTGAAACGCCTTTTGTGTTCGATGCAAGCGAATGTTCTATAATGATTTTATGAACGCGTCGACGCTCACCGTAGCTCGCTGTCACGGCGCGGATGATCCCTAGTGCTCTTGCTTCAGGTGGCTGCGGCGCCGGGTCGGACAGCGCAGCCATGACCCGCTTTCCCAGTGCTTCCCGCTCACGTTCGGCCAGGGCATCCAGCACCGCGCCCTTGTCCGGAAAATACTGGTAGAGGGTCCCGATGCTCACCCCTGCCTTGCGCGCGATGGCATTCGTAGTCAGCGCTCCCAGCCCTCCGTCGTCGAGCAGGAGCATCGCGGCCTCCAATATGAGTTGGACCTTGCCGTGCGCCCGCTCCTGTCTGGGCACGCGCTTCCTATCATGCTGATTAATCAGAGAATTTTCCGGTCTCATCCTGCTTTCCGAACGCGAGTTTCAAAATGTGAGTATTGCTCATATATTTGGATCTGTCGAGCGTGACCGGATCGGGATCGCATCGGAAGGCATGTACGGAAAGGATTTGAGCATGGTCATGACAACGGCAGCGGCATCGTTCGATCTACGACCACGCAAGGACTGGCGCAGCGCTTTTGCCGCCGTCCGCAAGCTTATGCGCGATGCCAACGATACCGCGCAGGTCTTCCGCATCATGCGTGCGCTCAACGCCGGGACGGCAAAGAGGGGATACGAGCGGTTGTTGCAAACCGAACGTGGGGGCCTCATCGCTTATCAGCGCGTGGAATTGGCCGAGCGCTTCGCCGATCCGGTTTTCCGGAACAGTTTCATGCCGGGAAGTTTGGGCGCGGCCTATGCCGACTTTCTGCAGGAAACCGGCTATTCCGCGCAAGGGCTGGCCGATATCAGCAGACAGGACGATGCTGGACGTGACGCGATGCATCCCTACGCCTGGTTTGGCAGACGAACCCGTGATGTCCATGATATCTGGCACATCTTAACCGGTTATCGAGCCGACGAGCCCGCCGGAGAAGCCTGCCTCGTGGCCTTCTCCTACGCCCAGACCGGCGGGCTGGGCTGGGCCGTAATCGCGCTCGCAAGCGCGTTCAAGGCAGGTCGTACTCCGGGCGGGAAACCCGCAGTCCGCGCGATCTGGGAGGGCTATCGCCACGGCAAACGAGCTGTCTGGCTGCTGGGCGAAGATTACGAGGCGCTGCTAGCCGAGCCGCTGGAGGCGGTGCGTGATCGCCTATGTATCCGGCCACCGAAGGCCTATCAGGCCTTCCGGGAAAGCCTGCCCTCGACGGTGTGAGTAATAGGGGCTGACCCTAGCCTGTTGATCTGTTTACCGGGATAATCTCACGCATTTAAATGGATAAAGATACGGAGTATTTCGAGAGGGCAATAATTTCGTCCTCTCTCTAAAGGAGTTATCCATGCGTGTCTTTCTGACTGGCGCGACCGGCTTCATCGGTTCGCGCATCGTCCCAGAACTGATTGCGGCAGGGCATGAGGTGATTGGCCTGACGCGTTCTGACACCGGCGAGGTGCAACTGCGCGATGTCGGGGCCATTCCCCATCGCGGTACGCTGGAGCAGCCTGAGACGCTGGCGGCGGGCGCTGCCATGGCCGATGCCGTCATTCATACCGCTTTCGATCATGATTTTTCCCGGTTTGTCGAGAACTGCCAGAAAGATGCATCCGTCATCCATGCCATGGGCAATGCGCTGGTGGGAACTGACAAACCGCTTCTCATTACTTCGGGCACCGGTATGGGGGCACAAAACCGGGACAGCCCTCGCGCGAGGACGTGGTTGACTGGGAGCATCCCAATCCCCGCTCTGCCTCGGAGCGCGCCGGAATGGAACTGGCCGAGAAGGGCGTTTCGGTGGCTGTCGTGCGCTTGCCGCAAGTCCACGATACCGAGCGGCAGGGCCTGATCTCGCCGCTGCTGGCGATCGCCGTCGACAAGGGCGTGTCCGGTTACGTCGGTGACGGTGCGAACCGCTGGCCTGCCGCGCCTGTCGCCGATGTGGCGAAGCTCTATCGCCTTGCACTGGAGCATCATCAGGCCGGCGCGCGCTGGCACGCCGTTGCCGAGGAGGGTGTCAGCGCCAAAGCCATTGCCGAAGTGCTGGCCGAGGGACTGGGTATTCCTGCCGTTCCGATCGCCGCCGATGACGCCCCTGCACACTTTGGATGGATGGGCATGTTCGCAGGCCTCGACATGCCGGCCTCCAGTGCGTGGACTCGCGATGTGCTGGGCTGGCAGCCTTCCGGTCCCGACCTGCTGAGCGATCTTCGCGCGATGGATTATGCTCGCTGGCGGGAGGCCGCACGCGTCTGAGCGCTGGAAAGACGGTTGCCAGGCCCCCGACCGTAAGGTCGTGGGCCCGGTGCCGAGAATTTGGAGCCGTTTCAGGCAGTAATCTTGCGAAGCCTGGCGACGAGGTGATCGTTTTCTCGGACCGCTTTACGCACCGTGTTACGCGACAGCCGCAAATCCCGCGCGATCGCCTTGATAGCCTTCCCGGCCCGGTGCTCCCGACGGATCCTCGTAATCGTCTCCACAACCACCATCCCTCTACCCGCAGTCCGGAACCTAAACGGCGGCGCTTCTCATGATGAGATGATGGGGGGCAATTTTGCACGCCGCTCCACAGTCTTGATAGACGCGCTGTTCAGTCTTGAAGCGTTCCATCGCGATGGCGTGATCCATCTCGGAAGGCATAGCGCAGCCGGAAGAAGTCTCGCGCGTTTCCATTGCCTTGCAATTCTCGAGAGCGCTTCATCATGCTGACCTCCATGCTCCTGCCCGGCACCGATTTCGGAGGACTGTGGATTGACCTGTGCGAACCCGACGACGCGGAAGTGCGCCGCGTCGAAGCGCGTTACGGGATCACCATTCCGGCGCTGTCGGCTCTGCGGGAGATCGAATCCTCCAGCCGTCTGCATTCAGACGGTGAGACAGTGTCGATGACCGCGCCGATCTTTGCTCGAGGCGCTGATGTAGGCAAGAATGAGCACTGGGAGACCGCTCCTGCGGGTTTCATCCTGACGCCTGAAGTGTTGGTGACGGTGCGCTATACCCGTTTGGACACTTTCGATGCGGCGGTAAAACGGATGCAGGACGAGAAGGATCTCACGCCGCGCATGGTTCTGGTGCTGTTGCTTGAAGAGATCGTTGATCGCGCGGCAGACCAGATCGAGAACGTGTCGGAAATGGCAGCGTCGATTTCGCGCACAATCTTCTATACCGATCTAGAGCACCGGGGGCTGGACCCTAAAACGGCGATTCTGCGGCGCACTATTATCAAGCTGGGCCGTGCCGCGGATCGTTCGTCACGGGTGCGCTACATGTTCCTTTCAGTCGGTCGTATGGCAAGTTTTGTGGAAGAGCATTGCAAGGCGCATGGCGATGATCGCACACAGGCCCGGTTCCGCTCGATTGCCCACGATATCGCCTCTCTCGATGAGTTCGAGACCAGTCTCTCGGGGCGCGTTCAATTTCTGCTGGACGCGGCCACCAGTCTGATCGGGATCGAACAGAACAGTGTCGTTAAAGTGCTGACGGTAGCCTCGGTAATAGGCGTGCCCCCGGTCTTGGTGGTGGGCATATATGGCATGAATTTCAAGGTTATGCCCGAACTGGCATGGCCATGGGGCTATCCTTTTGCGCTTGCGCTGTGTGTGCTGTCAGGCGTGCTGCCATGGCTGTGGTTCAAGTGGCGCCGCTGGATTTGAGTTCCGAATTAAGAGCGTTTCATGGGCAAGCACTTCAAGTAAAATCTTAGAGGTAACTTTAGATATATAATACATATGTCTGATAAATCGAAATTTAATCTCGCTGAATGCAGTGCAGGAAAAGATTGGCGGTCAGACGACCTTTCCTCGGATCCAAAGCATCCTGACTCGGCGCTTGCGCCAGCGCACCATGAAGCCTGGCTGAGCGGTACACTATCAAACGGTCCATCATGGCCTCGCAGGAGGTCGTCAGTGCAAACAGCGCGTCATCCGCAGCGACATAGGCAGCAGAGATGGCGTCTTGTGCCAGCTCGCTGTCGAGCACGGCATTGTAGTGCGGCACACGCTCGGGGGTCAGAATTTCGTATCCCGTCGAGCGATGGCGGAAAAAGCCGGTGCCACCGTGCTCGCTGGTACACAGGTAATGCACCACAGCGAACTGCATGGGATCGGCAGAATCAACGTGAGGTATCCTTTGTAAGACATTGAGTTCTGAGCACGATGTCGTCAGAAGTGAGAAGTTTCCCCGTACGCGTCCGGGGCGTATCGGCCCTGTGCGGAAGCGTTCCGAGATGACCGGAATCAGCCGTTCCACCATCGACATGATATAATCCATGGGAAGTGGTGCAAAGTGCCCAGGATAGCCGCTGCCGAGACTGGCAGCGCTCTCGAACCGGCTGCGTGCGGCATGTTCAATTAGTCTGCCAGGCTGGCCGGTAGCCCGATCGAAGATCGCCATCGGGCTCTCTTCCCAACAAGTGGGCCGCGTTTCGTCCGGTGCAATCATGCGATTTCCCATACCTTGAACCCTGCCCCAAAAGGACGCCGGAGCATGTATCAGACATGCTCCGGCGCAGGGAGGGTTCAGTAGGTCGCGCGGATCGAGAAACCGAACCGGCGGTCGTTCAGGGTATATTGCAGCGGTTGGCTCGGTGTGCCGATGTAGGTCATGTTCATGCGGTTCAGGAGGTTGACCGCATCGAACGAGATTGAGACTTGCTTGGTCACATCGAAGCTGACCGAGGCATCCAGCGAGGCATAGGGTGCCTGATACTGGGGAATGCCGTTGGCGCCGCTGCCATAAGTCGTATCGAGATATTTCCCGCGCCAGCTCCAGGCGACACGTGCCGTGACGGGCCCCTTCTCGTACAGGCCGACAAGATTGTAGCTGTGCTTGGAGAGCTTTTCGAGCGGCACCTGCTCGGGAATGTCACTGCCCACCGTGGCGAAGGGATTGGTGACGTTGCTGTCCACGAAAGTATAGTTAGCCTGTACGCCAAGGCCGCTGAGCAGGCCCGGCAGGAAGTCGAAGAATTGCTGATAGGCGACTTCGAAACCCTTGATCGTTCCCTTGCCGGAATTTTCCGTGGTGGCAATGTCATACGTCACCCCGCCATAGTCACGCTGAACCGTGCCGCTGGCAAGGAAGCCGTCTACCCGCTTGTAGAACAGGCCACCGGTCAACGAGCCCGTGCGCGCGAAATACCACTCCACGGTCGCATCGAAGTTGGTCGAGGTGATCGGATGGAGATAGGGGTTGCCCGAAGAGCCCGTGGGGCGACCATCGGCGTCCAGCTGGGATTCGGTATTGGGATTGAGGGTCACGTTGGTCGACATGACATCGAAATTCGGACGGGCGAACGATTTGGAGAAGGCGAAACGGGCCTGCAACTGATTGGTCAGGTGGGCACGCAGGTTGAAGCTGGGCAACAGCTTCGTATAGCTGCGATCAACGGTCAGCGGCTCGGTCGTGCCGTCGGAGTTGAAGATCGTTCCGGCCGACCCGGTGCTGGTGTTTACGAGGCGCAGCCCTGCCGTACCGTCGAAATCGAGGCCAAACAGCGTCGAGCCATAATCCGCCATGACGTAGCCTGCCCATGTTCGTTCAGACTGGTGGTTGAGATCGGACGGCGCGAAGTAGTTCTTCGGGCTGGTGTTGAACAGGGCTTCGGTCTTGGTGATGCTGTCCCACAGGCTGGAGCCGGATTCGAAGTTGGGATAGAGGATTCCACCCGCCAGCGTGTTGCCGTCGAAGAAATTGCTCGACGGACCGGACATGACGAGTTCGGGGTGTTCCGAGACCGGAATGAAGGTGGTGCCGTTGGGCGCAGCGCAGGACGGGTCGGCACCGGTGGGAATGAGGCAGAAGGCATTCCAGGTGCCGCGCAGGTCGATTGTGCTGTCCGAATAGCGCACGCCGCCGCGCAGCTTTTGGAGGAAGCCGCCGTCGGCATCGTATTCGAGGTCATAGCGCAGCGCGAGCTGATCGGCATCGTTGCGCTGAAGCGCGTCGGCCATATAGGTGAAGGCGTAGTTCGAAGGGTCGGCCAGTGCGGCCGGATCGGCTACGTTCCAGGTTGGATATTTTCCGCGCAGGTCGAACGTCACCGTATTCTGGTGAAGCGCATCGTAAGGCGTCTCGCCCTTCTTGTCGTACTCGGAAATCACGAAGCCGTTGCGATCGGCATCGTAGCTCGACTTCAGGTACTGGGCATCGAAGGTCATCTTCAGCTTGTCGCTGACCTTCCACTGCACATTGAAAGTGTAATTGCCGGTCGTGTCGGTCAAATCCTGATCGTAGCGCGCGGATTCGAAAACCTGGTTGGCAAGCGTGCCGGAGGTTGCATAGCCATTCTTGTCGAACGTGAAATCCGCGCCGTCCAGGGGGGTGGAAATCGGATTGCCGTCCGCGTCGACATTGCCGTTGTTGTTGAAGTAGTAGTACTTGCCCTGACGGTAGAAGTTATACCGCGAATATAGCGCCTGCGCGGTGAACAGCAGGTCAGGTGTTGCCTGCCACTGCAGTGCACCGGCAACGCCCAGACGCTTGCGATTGCCGCCGTCGTCGTAAATCTGCTCACCCACCGGAACCTGCGCATTCGCCGGAGCACCGGGGATCGTGACGCCTGCGGGGATTGGCGCATACTGCCCGATGAGAATGGCGTCCTGCCGGTAGGAACTCTTGGAGTAGCTGGCGTTCAGCAGGATACCGATTTCACCGATATTGGTGTCGAAGCGGTTGCTGTAGAGGCCGGATGCCGAGCCGCCGAACTTGTCCGCGCGGTCATAGTAATCGCCCTTGAAGGTCGTGCTGATGACCTGGCCGGGAGAGTCGAACGGCAGGCGCGTGCGCACGTTCGCTACGCCAGCGATATCGCCTTCGATGGTGTCCGCCGGGGGGTTCTTGAAGACGTCGATGCCGGACAGCATGGTCGGCGGCAGGGCTTCGAGATCGAGCGTGCGTCCGCCCGAAGCCGAAATCGCTGAGCGGCCATCGATGAAGTTGCTGACCTCGGTGAGGCCACGCACAGTAATCGCAGGCTCGGTGCGATGGTCGAAATCGGTGCCGCCTTCTCCGTAGCGCCGCTGGATCTGCACGCCGGGGATACGCTGAAGCGCCTCGACGGTATTAGCATCAGGCAGCTTGCCGATATCCTGCGCCTCGACAGAGTCCACGATCTGCTGCGAATTGCGCTTGTTCGATTGAGCGCTCTGGAGGCTGGCGCGAACGCCGGTAACGATAATCTCGTCTGCGGACGAAGGCGCGGATGTATCTGGTGCCAGTGTGCTGGCAGCACCGGTTACAGTCGGGGATGCCGTGCTCGGTGCTTGTGTCTGCGCCATAACCGGGACGCCGAACGCCGCTGCACTAGCCGCGAGCGTAGACACACCAAAAAGAAAGCGATTGCAGCGCCTTACCATAGACCTCTCTCCCGTACGACCGAATTTGCCGGCCTGATTCGTTGTCGTCGAGATTAGTATCGCTTATCTTGTCAGACAAGTAGGATATTTCCAGATCGTTGCTTATGTGTACGGATACATCGGCGCGACGGCGCTAAATCACGAATTTCAAGCGTTTTGTTGTCATTATGTTACGATGCAACGTTGCTCTTGCAACGCAAGCCATCTTGCGAATCGTGCACTCGGCTGCAACTAGTAAGACAAATCAAGGGCCGCCAACGTTTGTGGCTATCGGGAGAGGTCTGGATCTATGTCTATATTGCGTACTCGCATCGCCTTGTTGCTCGCAGCGGGCAGTTTGTCGTTGGAAGCCGCGCAGGCTCAGGTGGCGCAGCCTGATAGCAGGTTCGTCGCTACGCCTTCAGGAAAGCCGCGCTTTACCGTGGATGGCAAGCCGTTCCTGGTCCTTGGCATCCAGCTCAATAACTCCAGCGGATTTCCCGCGCAGTTCCACGCGCTTGCACCTGCCATTGCGCGTAGTGGCGCGAACACCGTGATGGCGCCTATCGGTTGGGACACTATCGAGCCTGAAGAGGGGCATTTCGATTTCTCGGTCGTCGACGCGATGATAGCGGAGGCCCGCGCACAGAAAGTCCGCGTGGCGTTCCTCTGGTTCGGCACATGGAAGAATGCGAAGATGTCCTATGTCCCGGCCTGGGTGAAGCGCGATACCGTTCGTTTCCCGCGCGTGGTCGATGCCGACGGATACGCTATCGATGCGCTTTCCCCGATCAGCGAGGAAAGCGAACAGGCCGATGCAAAGGCATTCGCGGCCTTGATGGGGCACCTCAAGGCGGTGGATGCACGCCAGCGTACGGTGGTGATGGTGCAGGTAGAGAACGAGGCCGGCACGCTGGGAGCCGATCGAGACCATTCACCTGCCGCACAAGCTCTCTTCGAGGGTACGGTGCCCGCTGCGATGACAACGGCATCGCAGGAGCCATCGCAGCGGGCATCGCAAGGCTCGTGGAGCAGCGTCTATGCCGAGCGGGCGCCGGAAGCCTTCATGGCCTATTATACCGCGCGCTATATCGGTGCCGTCGCGGCCGCAGGACGCAAGGCGTACGACCTGCCGCTTTACGTCAATGTCTGGCCGCGCCAGCAACCCGGCCTGCTGCATCCCGGAGACAGCAGTCCCAGCGGCGGCGCGGTGTCCTGGCTCTTGCCGCAATGGAAGGCGCTCGCCCCCGCCATCGATGTGGTCGGCGTCGATAACTACGATACCAATGTAGCGCCCTACACCGAAATCGCCGAGGCTTACGACATTCCCGGCAACCCGCTGTATGTCCCTGAAACCGGCGCGACGATGGCGCATGCACGGCATGCGTTCTGGACGCTTTCACGTCCGTATGCGGTTGGTATTTCCAAGTTCGGGATCGACGAGAGTTTCGGGCTTGATGGAAGTACCCCGAAAGTCGAGCCGATCGCGCTCGACTATGGCCTGCTGCGTGAGGCGGCACCGTTCCTGCTACCGTTGCGCGATGCGGGGCATGTGCGTGCCGCCATCGAGGAAGACGGCATGGCCAACGTGCCTATGGATTTCGATGGCTACGATGCCGTGGCCCGTTTCGGGCCGGTGCGCGATGGCTACGGTGGTCCGCGCGGGCAAGGCAATGCCGATCTTTCGGGCCGGGTCATCGTTGTCCAGGCGGCGCCGGACAAGTTTCTGCTGGCGGGGGCTTCTGCGAACCTGATGTTTGCGCCCAAGCTGGGCACTGCCGGGCACGTCGAACTCGTCCATGTCGAGCAGGGGCATTTCAAGGATGGCCAGTGGATCGTCGAGCGCACGCTCAATGGCGATGAAACCGCGTTCGGCCTGATCCTGCCGCCCGAAGGTGGGTCCCTGATGGTGACGGTTCAGATCGTCAAATGACCGAAAAGGGAGCGCCGCAGGTGAACCCTGTGGCGCTCCTTGTCGTTCAGTCGTTCTCGCTTTCCGCGCCGGTTTCGCGCGCGTCGAGAGCCTTGTCGGGCGTCGTGCCCGCGCCTTGATATGGCGTCAGGCGGAAATGCACTTCGGTCGGCTCGGCCTTGGTGCGATATTTCTCCAGCGGCTTGCCGAACTCGCTCCACTGTGTGTCGCCGCCCACGCCCCACTGCGCGCTGTCGATCAGCAGCGAGCCATTGCCATGCGGCACGATATCGGTCGACTTCCAGGTGCCCGGCGTGCGGCGAAACAGGTCGGAATAGGGGAACGCGAGCGCGTTCATCATCAGCGGATGGTCGCCCTCGATCCGCACGCCTCTCGCGTTTGATGCCGCCGTTGTGCCGACTTCCATCCAGCGCACATCCACCTTGTTGCCGGTTTCCTGCGGGCGGATATAGTCGTGGGCCTGATCCGCCAGTGCCCCGCGCCACAGGCCGATCGGGGCCGAGGTCTTGCGATCGACATAGCTTTCATGCGGTCCGCGCCCGTACCATTCAAGATTGCGGTAATCCTGCGGCATGTCGAACCACAGGCCGACGCGGAACGGCGGCGGCAGGTCCTTGGCGATCGGCTCCAGCGTGCCCGCCACGTCCACCGAGCCGTCGCCGGCCATCGTGTAGGTCGTGGTGAAGCGCGCTTCCCCGGCCCCAGATCGTAGGCGACGGCGATCTCGCCGCGACCGTCGGCAAGCCTTCGACTGGTGACGCTGCGCACCTTGCGTGTGCTGCTCAGCGTCTTCCAGACCGCAAGTTGCTTGTCCGTGCTGATGCCGATGTCGTTGTCCGTGACGGCGCGCCAGAAGTTGGGAGCGCCGCCGGAAAGCAGTGTCGCGCCATTGGCCGTGTAACTCTCGACCAGCCCGGTAGCGCGGTCGATGGAAAGCGTCGTTCCCTGGGCCGACAGCGTGAGATCGCCTTTTACGGTCGCCAGCGTGACCGAACCCGCTGCGGGTGCAGCAAGATGGTCTGCGGGCGGCGCCAGCGCGAACTGCTCCCAGCCCACTACGGTTCCGGCCTTCACCAGCGGAATGGTGCCCGCTTTCGCCTTCGCGCGAACCATGACGAAATACTCGTGGCCTTCGCGTCGCGCGATCCCGGCCAGCGGCACCGACAGCGCGCCCGTGGCATGGGCGGCGACAGGCGCGACATTGAGTGCCCCCCCGGCGATGCGCACGCCATCCTCGTCAAGTTGCCACTCGAAATCGAAGTTCGAGGTGTCGAGGAAATCCTGCCGGTTGGTGAGGCTTGCCTTGCCGGTAGCCGGATCGAAACCGGCGAACGTGACCGGAGCGTAGACCTTGCGCAATTCATAGAGCGCGGGGTTGGGCGTGCGGTCGGACTGGAGCAGGCCGTCGCCGAACTCGATATCGCCACCGGGGTTGGGACCATATTCTCCGCCATCGCCCCAGTAGCGCCGCCCGTCCTTGGTATAGCGATACATCGACTGGTCCACCCAGTCCCACACGAAGCCGCCTTGCAGTTTGTCCGGGTGCGCGTGGACGGTATCCCAGTATTCCTGCAGGTCGCCGCCGGAATTGCCCATCATGTGTGCGTATTCGCACTGGATCATCGGCTGTTTGAAATTCCAGTTGGTGGCGTAATCGGCCATCTTCACCGCTGGATCGTACATCGGCGCATAGATATCGGCATACCAGTTGGGGCGGTGATCGCTGATCCCGTCCCAGGTGCCCCAGCCTAGATAGCTGACAAGACGGTCCGGATCGCGTGCTTTCGCGGCTTTGGCCGCAGCCTCGAAATTGGGGCCGATGCCCGCCTCGTTCCCCAGCGACCAGAAGATCACCGAAGGGTGGTTCTTGTCGCGCTCGATCATGTTGGAAACGCGGCTGACGTGCGCCTCGCGCCAGGCGGGATCGAAGCCGACCTGATACTTCGCGCGCTCTTCCGGATGCTTGTTGGCATAGTCCATGTAGGCGTGGCTCTCGATGTTCGCCTCGTCCATGACATAGAGCCCGTAACGGTCCGCCAGCGTGTAGAGGTACGGATCGTTGGGATAGTGCGATGTGCGGATCGCATTGATATTGTTCCGTTTCATCAAGCGGATATCGCGCTCCATCGACGCGTGCGAGATGACGTGGAAGGTCTCCGGATCATGCTCGTGCCGGTTGACGCCGCGGATCGTAATCGGCTTGCCGTTCACGCTGACAAGGCCGTTGAGGATCTCGACCTTGCGGAAGCCCACATCCCGCGAGGTGGATTGAAGCACCTGCCCTTTGGCATCCAGCAGTTCGGTGACGAGCGTGTAAAGGTTGGGCGTCTCGGCCGACCACGCACGCACGCCGGGCACGTCTGCGCTCAGCGTCAGGGCTCGGGACGTGCCCGAGGCCTTGAGCGCGGTCTGCCGCGTCAATACGGGCTTGCCGGCATCGAGCAGCACCATCCGGGCGGTTGCTGCCGTACCGGGACTGATGGCGAAATCGGCGGAAAGCTTGCCGTTGCGGTAGCTCTCATCGAGCCCCGCATGGACGAACACGTCGTCGATCCGGGTTTGCGGGCGGGCAAAGAGGTACACCGAACGCTCGATGCCGGAGACGCGCCAGAAATCCTGATCTTCCAGATAGCTGCCGTCCGACCAGCGGAACACCTGGATGGCGATGGTATTGCTGGCGCCGGGCTTCAGGAAACGCGTGAGATCGAATTCGCTCGGAAGTTTGGAATCCTTGGAGAATCCGACCTTTTCGCCATTGACCCACACGTAATAGGCAGAGCCTGCCGCGCCGATGTGGAGGACCAGATTCTGGCCCTGCCAGTCGGCCGGAACCTGCACCTCGCGGCGGTAGGAGCCAACCGGATCGGTCGCGTGCGGGATCAGGGGGCGGTCGGCGGGGAAAGGGTAGGTGATGTTGTTGTAACGCGGCTGGTCGAAGTCGTGCGCCTGCCAGTCGGCCGGAACGGGAATATCCTTCCAGTTCGACGTGTCGAAGGTGGGTGTCTCAAAACCCTGCGGCAAGTGATCGGCGAAAGAGAGGTGGAACTTCCACGTGCCGTCCAGCGAGAGATAGCGCTTCGAGGCGCCCATATCTCCGGCAATCGCCAATTCGCGGTTTTCGAACGGAAATCCGGTGCTTGTAGCTGGCATCTTGCCGCGAGACTGGATAGCCGGGTTTTCCCAGTTCGGGCGCGCGGGATCGATCTGGACGGGTTCGACCCGAGGGCCGTCCTGTGGCGCTGCATTCAGCGCGCTGGCGAGGGCGCCGGAAAGCGCTATGATGGAAATCGCAGCGGTGCGGGTCCGCATGATGTTCTCCCCGATTATTGTGTGATCGCCCTGCCGACGATGTATTTCTTGTCGGACATTATAGAGGCGAGGGGATAAATCAACCGGAAGGATTCGCAGAAATCCGTTGCCTGCGCTAAAAAACTGACCTTTACTTGGCTGACAAATACGAATGAGCAATTTGCAGGGACAAAGAATGTGAGCGGAGCGCGGGAGCGGCGGCAGCCGGCGCATACGACGATATCGCGAAAGCTGGGCGTGGCGATCGTCACCGGGGTCTATCCCCCGGCAGCGTGCTGCCCGGTGAGTTCGAGATCGTAGAGCAGCAGGGCGTATCGCGCTCGGTGGTGCGCGAGGCGCTGCGGATGCTGGCGGCGAAAGGACTGGTCGAGAGCAAGCCGAAGTTGGGCACCCGCGTACGTGACCGGCGCGAATGGAACACACTGGACCCGGACGTTCTGGAGTGGATGTTCGAGGGTGAACCCTCTGCCAGTTTCGTGAAAAACCTGTTTGAACTGAGGTTGATGGTCGAGCCCGCCGCTGCCGAGTTGGCGGCTCTGAAGCGAACGGCGGCGCAAGTCTCGGTCATGGGCCATGCGCTTGAAACGATGGCTGCGCACTCGCTCCAGAGCGCCGAAGGACAGATGGCGGACCAGCAGTTCCACGCCGCGATTCTGGAAGCGACCGACAACGATCTTATCATCAATCTGGCCGCGATCATCGGCGCGGCGGTGCGCTGGACCACGCACTTCAAGATCCGCAAGACCGGGCGTCCGCGCGATCCGATCGAGGAGCACCGCCGCCTGTTCGAGGCCATCGTCGAAGGCGATGGCGCGAGGGCCCGTGCCGCTACGGTCGAGCTGATTCAGCTCGCAGAGCGCGATACCGAGGCAGTTTTGCAGGGATAGGGTTGGTCTAGAGTGGGGTAAAGGCAGGCTAGAAGGGGGCTAAAGAGGGGGTAGAGGTGGATAGAGACCGGTTCGCCACCCGCAGAAGCACCCTATCGCCTGCCTGGAAATCCCGGCTGCGAACTCCCCGCTTGATCTCCCGCACGATCGCGATATTGTCCTACAAATAAGAGGGCAATTTCGGGAAGGGAGCCGTCATGGCAAACGACGATACCCGGTCGCAGGACCGGGCCGCAGGCGCATGGTCGCGTCGTGCGATGTTGGGCGTATCGGCAGGGGCAGCACTGGTGCCGGGGCTTGCCGGTGCACTGTCTCCCTCGCTGGCACAGGCCGCGACAGGCGCAGGTATTGGCACCGGCGTCGGCACCGCAGGGCGCAAGCCTTTGGCGCCACGCCCGCCGATGGGCTGGAATTCGTGGAACAGCT